>JBBDJE010000025.1:0-30906 GCA_040880065.1 Paracoccaceae bacterium
GTAGCGCTGGCTTGCGCCTGAAAGCCCACGATGGGTTCAAAGACGCGGAAATTGTCCATCAACTGCATCAGCGTAATGAATACCGCCAGCGGCATCAGATGGGGGATAACGACATAGCGAATGCGCTGCCAGCGGTTCGCACCGTCGATCATCGCGGCCTCGAGCGGTTCTTCCGGCACGGTTTGCAGCCCCGCATAGAAAACGATGAAGGCAAACGGTGCTGACGACCAGACGCCATAGACCATCAGCATGATCCATGTCAGTGCGGGCGACGCGCGCAGCGACAGGTTCGGGTCATTTGTTATGTATTGCAAAAACGACCCCAACACACCGCGACTGTCGACCATCCAGTAAAGCACCAGCGAGCCGATTAGGGGCGTCACGATCATTGGCAAGAGTGACACGAAGATGGTTGGACCGCGAAACACGCGCGGCAGGGAATTGACCCCCAGCGCAATCACCAGCCCAAGGCCCAGCACCAGTGGCGTGACGACGAATGTAAAAGTCAGCGTGAAGGCCATCGCGCGCCAGAAGGGCAGTGTCATTGCGCGCCGGATGAAATCGGTAAAGCCGTCCGACTGCTCCCACATGCCGGAGAGTTCGGAGAATGCCAGATGGTTGCGGTCGGTGTAATTGGACAAGCCCGCAAAGCGGCCGAGCGGTTGTGCATCGCGCAGTGCCTGCGTGGCCTCACGGTCTACCACCGTTTCCTCGTTGCAGCCAAAGGGGCCGCAGTTTTCAACCGTGCGCAGAACCTGTTCGTGTTCGACATACAGCGACTGGACGAACACCGACACCACCGGCAGCGCGATGAACAGCACCATCGCCAGCGCCGAGGGGAGGATGAACCAGAAAAATGTGCGATGTTTCATTGGACCCTGCCTTGCGTAAAGCATCGGGCGGCCACCGGGGCCGCCCGATTTTGTATTAGTTCAAGAAACCTTGCGCGCGGGCGGCAGTGGTATAGGCCGCCTCGATGGTTTCAAGCGTTTCCTGTGCAGAGGCCGACCCTTGCAGGAAGCCCGCCAGATTGTCGCCAAGCGCCGTGTGCATCAGGCCCATATAGGGGGTCATCGGGTAAGGTGCGGCACCGCCTTGCGCGCTGGCGATCACACCAACAGAGGCGGGGCTTGGTTCATACCCTTCGCCCAGCCAGACCGCCATTTCAGAGTTGGCTGCGATCTTTTCGGGTGTGATGCCGTTCAGCATCGCGATAAAGCTCGCCTCTGCATCCGCATCAGAGGTATTGGCCGCGATGGTGAACCCATCCCACCACAGCGTCGTCGCCGGGCGGTTTTGGCCTTCGACTGTTGGGGCTGCGGACAGAACCGTGTTTTCCGCCACGCCTTCGCTGGCGTTTTCACCGTCAAGAATCCCCGAACCGCGCGACCCCCAAAGCAGCATCAGGGCGACTTCGCCGGCCTCCCATTGTGCCTGCACGGAGTTGGAATCGAATGTCAGGTAATCAGGGTTGGAATAGCTGGTCAGCGCTTTCAAGGCTTCGAGCGTAGCCAGCCCTGCGTCATTATTGATCGTGGGTGCTGCCGAGCCTGGCTCAAAGAAGTCGCCGCCATGGCCCAGATACAGGTTGACGAATTCCTGCGCCAGGTTCCAGCCCGCGCCGGATACGATCGCAACGGGATGATCCATGATCCCCTGCGATTTGATAGCCTCGGCCGCTGCCAGCACGTCACCAAGGGTTTCAGGCGCACCAACGCCCGCTTGCTCCAGAATATCAGCGCGATAGAATAGATGCTGCGCATTGGCCATGAACGCCACCGCCATGACCTGGCCCTCGATGCGCACAAGCTGCGTCGGTTGCAAGCCAGCGCCATGCGCCGCGACCAGATCATCGAGCGGACGGATCAGGCCCGCATTCATTAGCGGCACAATCGACCCGTTGGCAACGACCGCGACGGAATATTGCGACGGGTTCGCTGTCAGGGCTGCCACCTGCAGGTCGCGGTGGTCTGCAGACAGGTTGACCGAAACGCTGACATTACCGGTTGCACATTCCAGTGCGCCCGCAGCCACTGCCTGCAGCGCCGGAAAATCATTGCCTAGAATCGAGACATTGCCCGCAGCGATGCCACAATCGGCGCTGGCCGAACTGGCAAGGCCCATAGCCAGCACCGAAGCGGTTGCGGCGGTTCGAAAAAATCTTGTCATGCTGTTTTCTCCCTGATTGACGCGAAACGCAGCTGCGAATCGCATTTATTTTGCATACGCTTGCATTAAAGCACAAAATTCATTTTACGAAAGAAAAAAATTGAATTGCACATTTTTTTTCACAATCTTGCCTTTTCCCTTGCCAAGCGCAGATTCTTTTGACTAATTTGTTTGCATACGTTTTCACTCAAACTCGGAGACTCCGATGGCACAGATTGAATTGCGCAACCTGTCCAAGCGCTGGGGCAGTTTTGTGGGGGTCCACAGTTTTGACCTGACAATAGCAGACAAGGAATTCGTTGTGCTGCTGGGGCCATCCGGCTGCGGCAAGACCACGACCATGCGCATGATCGCGGGGCTTGAAGAGATCACCGAGGGGGATGTGCTGATCGACGGCAAGCGCGTCAATGATCTGGAACCCAAGGACCGCGACATCGCGATGGTCTTCCAGTCTTACGCGCTCTATCCGAACATGAATGTCTATGAGAACATCCGCTTTCCGCTGAAGGTGCGCGGCATTCCGCAATCCGACCATGACGAAAGGGTCAATCGCGCTGCGGATATGGTCGAACTTGGCCCCTTCCTGCACCGCCGCCCCGCCGAATTGTCGGGCGGTCAACGCCAGCGCGTGGCCCTTGCCCGCGCCGTGGTGCGCGAGCCAAACCTGTTCTTGATGGACGAACCATTGTCCAACCTTGACGCGAAACTGCGCGTCTCGACCCGTGCGCAGATCAAGCATCTGTCCCACGAACTGGGCGTCACCACAATTTATGTGACGCATGACCAGATCGAGGCCATGACGCTGGCTGACCGCGTTGTGGTGATGAAAGAGGGCATTGTGCAGCAGGTCGGCACGCCCACGGATATTTATGACCGCCCCGCCAATACCTTTGTTGCAAGTTTTATCGGCACGCCTGCGATGAACCTGATGGAAGGGCGCGTTACAGCGGGCGTGTTTGAGGGCGCAGGCACGCGCATCGAAGGGCTGGCTGCGCCTGATGGTCCCGTCACGCTGGGTTTTCGCGCAGAAGATGCCTTTATGGTGCCATCGGGGGGCCAGATCAGCGCGCCGATCTATTCACTGGAGCTGCTGGGCGATGCGACCATGACGAGCATGCGCGCAGGCGGGGCATTTGTATCTATCAAATGCCCAAAAGAGTTCCGCGCCAAGATCGGCGCAGCCTTCCACGCAGAAATCCCCAGCGATGCCGTGCATCTGTTTCACAGTGAAACCGGCGCGCGGATTGACTGATCGACACTCATCCCAGACGGAAATTATCCCAAGGTAAGCACATGACCACCACCTATCTTAAAACTGCCAAACCCGAGTCCGAGCGCGCCGAGGATGACGCGAAAGTGCGCGCGACGGTCGAGACGAATTTGGCGGATATCGCGGCACGCGGCGATGCTGCAGTGGCTGATCTGAGCCAAAAATTCGACGCTGTGTCGCGCCCCTCGTTCCGGCTGACTGCGTCCGAGATTGAAGCGGCCATGTCCAAGGTCGGCACCCGCGATATGGAAGATATCCGCTTCGCACAGACCCAGATTCGCCGTTTTGCGCAAGCGCAGCGCGCCTCCATGACCGATATCGAGGTTGAAACCCTCCCCGGCGTGATCCTTGGGCACAAGAACATTCCAGTCCAGTCGGTGGGCTGCTATGTGCCCGGTGGCAAGTTCCCCATGGTGGCAAGTGCTCACATGTCGGTGCTGACCGCGACGGTGGCAGGCGTGCCGCGTATTGTTGCCTCAGCGCCGCCAATGAAGGGTGAGCCGCATCCCGCAATTGTCGCGGCGATGCATATGGGTGGCGCGCATGAAATCTACGTTCTTGGCGGCATTCAGGCCATTGGGGCCATGGCCATCGGGACACAAACCATTGACCCGGTGCATATGCTGGTCGGCCCTGGCAATGCCTTTGTCGCCGAAGCCAAGCGCCAGCTTTACGGGCGTGTGGGGATTGATCTGTTCGCGGGCCCCACGGAAACCATGGTTATCGCCGATGACACGGTAGACGCAGAACTGGTGGCGACTGACCTTCTGGGGCAGGCCGAACATGGCTACAATTCGCCCGCCTGCCTGATAACCACTTCGCGCAAGCTGGCAGAGGCAACGCTGACCGAGATCGACCGCATTCTGACCATCCTGCCCACGCGCGACACCGCCGCAGTAAGCTGGCGTGACTATGGCGAGATTATCCTGTGCGACAGCCATGATGCGATGCTGCAGGTCGCCAATGACATGGCCTATGAACATGTGCAGGTCATGACCGACCGCGATGACTGGTATCTGGAACACATGCACAGCTATGGCGCGCTGTTTTTGGGCCCGCGCACCAATGTCGCCAATGGCGACAAGGTGATCGGCACCAATCACACGCTGCCCACGAAAAAGGCGGGGCGCTATACGGGTGGTCTGTGGGTTGGCAAGTTTTTGAAAACCCATTCCTATCAGCGCGTAACCACGGATGAGGCTGCGGCAATGATCGGCGAATACGGTTCGCGCCTGTGTATGCTGGAAGGCTTTGTCGGCCATGCCGAGCAATGCAATATCCGCGTGCGCCGCTATGGCGGGCGCAATGTTCCTTATGGGCAAGCAGCAGAATGAAACCAGCAGACCTGAAAGCCGCGCTTGCACCCTTTCAGAGTGCCGCCGCGACTGCCACCGAAGACGGGCTGCGCGGCGCGCTCGCCGGGGTCATGGCCAAAGCCGCAACTGTGAAAATGTGCGCGCCCTTTGGCGATCTTGAGGGGCCAGAGGCGCTTGTCGACACCTGCTATAGACCGCTGCTGGCCGCGATGCCCGATCTGGAACGGCGTGACATGATCGTGCTGGCGGGCACCACACCCGAGGGCCAGCAATGGGTTGGCTGCATGGGTAACTATATGGGAACGTTCAGCGCGCCCTTTCTCGACATTCCCCCCACCGGCCTGCTGGCGCATATGCGCTATCACGAGTTTTTCCGGCTGGAGGCGGGCCGCGTGGTGGAAATGCAGGCCATCTGGGACATTCCCGAACTGATGATGCTGGCAGGCGCATGGCCCATGGGGCCGCAACTGGGCGCCTATCTGGCCACGCCAGCGCCGATGACGCAGGACGGGCTGAGCGCCACGGGCGATGGACAAGCGGCGATGGACCATGTGCTCGCCATGTTGACCGACCTTTGCCGCCACCCGGCAGACCCGGACCCCGCCATCATGAACCTGCCGCGCTACTGGCATCCGCGTGTGAACTGGTATGGTCCGGCAGGCATCGGCACCGCGCGCGGCATTGCCGGGTTTCGCCATTGGCACCAGATTCCCTTTTTGCGCGCCATGCCCGATCGTGGGCTGGACAGCGGCGGGCTGCACAGCCACTGGGTGGGCGAAGGCGACTACATTTGTGAAACCGGCTGGCCCAATATGCGCCTGACCATCTCGCAGGATGGCTGGCTGGGCATCGCGCCCGCCGGTCAGCCCATCACGCTGCGCTCTCTGGATTTCTGGCGCTTGGAAAATGGCTTGATCCGCGAAAACTGGGTGCTGGTCGATTTGCTGGACATGTGGGCGCAAATCGGTGTCGATGTGCTGGGGCGGATGCGCGAATTCAACAAGAGGCGCAGCCTTGCCCGGATTCATCTGGACCAAGGATTAAGCGCATGACCCTGCCCCGCACCCCGTCTTTCGATCTGTCCGGCAAGCGCGCGCTTGTAACGGGCGCATCCTCTGGTATCGGGCTGGCCAGTGCAGCAGCTTTGGCCGAGGCAGGCGCACAGGTAACCATGGTCGCGCGCACGGTCGCACGCTTGCACGCAGCCTGCGCGGCCATCACGGATGCGGGCGGCAACGCTACGGCGCAGGCGCTTGATATTGCCGATATTGCGGCGCTACGCGCTTTCATCGCGGCTCAGGGCCCGTTTGATGTGCTGGTCAACGCCGCTGGCATGGCGCGTCACAGCCCCGCGCTTGAGAGTTCGGAGCAAGATTTCGACGCTGTCACGGCCGTCAATTTCAAGGCCGCCTATTTCGCGGCGCAGTCCGTGGCGCAAGGGCTTCTTGCTGCAGGTCGGTCGGGCAGCATCATCCAGATTTCCAGCCAGATGGGCCTTGTCGGCGGCGTTGATCGCGCGGTTTACTGTGCGACCAAACACGCGGTTGAAGGCATGACCAAGGCGATGGCCATGGAATGGGGCGCGCATGGCATACGTGTGAATACGATCTGCCCCACCTTCATCCTGACCCCGCTGACACAAGCCACCTTTGACAACCCCGAACGCCGCGCATGGATTGAAAGCAAAATCAGGCTTGGGCGGGTGGGAAAGGTCGAAGACATCATGGGCGCAGTGCTCTATCTGGCATCAGATGCCAGCGCGCTGGTAACAGGAACGGCGCTCAGGGTTGATGGTGGATGGACAGCAGGATGAACGCAAACGGCCGGATCACCGCGCATGATGTTGCAAAACTGGCCGGTGTCAGCCAGTCGGCCGTCAGCCGCGTTTTCACCCCAGGTGCAAGCGTTGCACCCGCGACCGCTGCCAAGGTGAAGGTGGCGGCCAAGACGCTGGGATACCGCCCCAACCCGCTGGCGCGCGCGATGATCACCGGCAATAGCCGCATCATCGGGCTGGTTGTTGCCTATCTTGAAAACCAGTTCTACCCGGTCGCAATCGAAAAACTGAGCCATGCGCTGCAAGCCAAGGGCTATCATGTGCTGTTGTTTATGGCCTCCAATTCCGATGGCGAGATGGAGCGCCTGACGGAAGACCTGCTCGCCTATCAGGTGGACGGGATCATCACCGCCTCGGTCGCGATCAGCAATGACGTGACGCGGCGCTGTTCGGATGCGGGGATTCCGTTGGTCATGTTCAACCGTGGCCAGCCCGAATCCGGCATTTCCTCGATCACCTCGGCCAATGCGCTTGGCGGGCGCAAGGTGGCACGGTTTCTTGTCGCGGGCGGTCACCAACGCATTGCCCATATCAGCGGCTGGCAGGGCGCAAGCACAGGCCGCGACCGTGCGCGCGGGCTGGTCGAGGGGCTGGCGGAGGCCGGGCAAGAGCCCCAGGCAATTATTGACGGGATGTTCAATCGTGACACGGCGGCGGCAGCAGCGCGCCAGCTCATGGATGCGCCCAATCCGCCCGATGCGATTTTCGTGGGCAATGATCACATGGCCTTTGCGGTCATGGATGCACTGCGCGGTATGGATCTGCGCGTGCCGTTTGATGTGTCGGTAGTGGGCTATGACGATGTGCCTATGGCCGCATGGGGTGCCTATGACCTGACCACGGTGCGCCAGCCATTGCTGCGGATGGTCGATGCGACTTTGGACACATTGCTCGCGCAGATAGATGACCGCGACCGCGCGGCACAAAACCTTGAAATTGATGCGCCGCTGATCCTGCGCGGATCGGCGCGCCGCCCAGAGGGAGACGATGATGCAGGGTTTTGACCCGAAATGGCGGGATTTTCCCGACTATATTCTTGGAATAACAAAAGAAATCTGGGAAGGGCGCGCCCTGTCCACACTCACAGATTACTACGCGCCTGACATTGTGGTGCGCATGCCGAGCGGCATATCGACCGGAAATCAAGGTGTGATCGCGGCTACAATGGCCACATTGTCGGAATTTCCCAACCGGCGGTTACTGGGCGAAGATGTCATCTGGTCTGGCAGCCCGGACACGGGGATGCTGTCATCGCATCGCATCTTGTCCACCGCAACGCACACAGGCGACGGTGCATTCGGCCCTGCAACGGGCAAGGCACTGCGCTATCGCGTGATTGCAGACTGCCACGCGCGCGACAATGCCATTGACGATGAATGGCTGATCCGCGACAACGGCGCGATTGCCCGCCAGATGGGTATGGAGCCGAGCGCCTTTGCCCGCAACCAGATCATGCGCGAGGGCGGGCCGGATAACTGCACCCGTCCGTTCACCCCCGAGATCGACCGCGCTGGCCCCTATAGGGGGCGCGGCAATACCAATGAATGGGGCGCGCGGCTGGCCGATACGATCACGCGGATCATGAACGCCGACCTTGGCGCCATTGCGCAAGTCTATGACCGCGCGGCCAACCTGTTCTATCCCGGCGGGGTCGAGACCTGCGCACAAGACGGCGCGGAACGCTTCTGGATGGGGCTGCGCGCAGCCTTTCCTTCGTCGCAGTTCACCATCCACCATGTCATCGGCCGCGAGGATGCGATGATGCCACCACGCGCGGCCCTGCGCTGGTCGCTGGACGGCACCCATGACGGTTGGGGCGCGTTCGGCCCGCCAACGGGCGCACGGGTGCATGTGATGGGCGCGACCCATGCCGAATTCGGCCCGTGGGGCGGCGAGGATGGCCGCCATGGCTGGGGTATCCGGCGCGACTACACGCTTTTTGACGAAACCGCGATCTGCAAGCAGATCGCCTTACACACAGGTGATCTATGACTCCCGACCAGATGGAAGCCCGCATTGTCCGCTATGGCGACCTGAAACCCTGCAAAACCGCCTTCATTGACGCCCATACGCCGGGAAGTGATCAAAAGGAGAATTTCACCATCATCGGCGGCGGTGTGTCGGAATCCCCCGATCAGCATGTCCACATCACCATCCCCCACGGCTTCAATATCGGCGCGGCAGGCCAGCCACCGAAATGCCGCAACTCGCTGCACGACCACCGCACTGCAGAGGCGTTCTTCGTGCTCAAGGGCCGTTGGCGGTTCTTTTGGGGCCGGTATGGCGATGCGGGCGAGGTGACGCTTGAAGAAGGGGATATCTTCAACATCCCTACTGGCGTGTTCCGGGGCTTCGAAAATATCGGTACCGATTACGGGATGATCATGGCGATCCTTGGCGGCAACGATGCCGGCGGCGGCGTCATGTGGGCGCCGCAGGTGATCGAGGACGCCGCCGCTCACGGGCTGATTCTGGGCGAAAACGGCAAGCTTTACGACAGCAAGAAACAGCAGCGCCTGCCCGAGGGCGTCAAGCCGATGCCGCTTATGAGCGCCGAGGAACTGGCCAAGCGCCCGGAACCGACCACCGCGCAGGTTCTGCCCAACCATGTCGCGCGCTACTGGGACATGGTGGCGCTGGCCGACAAGAACCCCTGCAAGGTGATCGGCGAAACCGGCCTTTTGCGCGACAAGCCGGGCTTTGAAGTCGATTTCATCACCCGCGCCTCAGCCAGCGACCGCAAGCACAGCCATGACCGCCCCTCGGTTCTGATGCCGGTCAAGGGGCACTGGCGCGTTGACTGGGACGGCGGCAGCGCCACGCTGGCGCCGGGCGATACCATGTCGGTGCCCGAAAACCTGCCCCATAGCACCCTGCCCTCGATGACCGGAGAGGCCAGCCTGTTCCATGTTGTCGCCACGACCGACCCCGCCGGGCTGACCTGGCAGGGGTAAGACGAAATTCGCCGACCGGGCGGCAACCCGGTCGGCGAATACTGGATCAAAGGGGTCGATATCCCGATCCAGACTGTCGCAATCAACAGCAAGGACTCTTTTAATGACTTACTTGAAAAAAATGAAGACCTGTTTTGCCGCCTCGGCGCTTCTGTGGCCGCTCCCGCTTGCGGCCCAGACGCCCGAGACCGGCATAGCATCGTTGCAGGCGCTCTCGGTCGAGGCCCTGCGTGACCGTGATTATGGCGGCGCGCTGGACGTGGCCGCACGTATCGACTGCCCGGGCCGGGCCAACGGTGCCGAGGGGATCATCCTGGGGCATGAATCCGACGGCCTGGACCTGTATGCAAGGCTGCAACTGCCCGACGGTGCCGCCCCCGAGAGCGGCTATCCGGTGGTCATGTTCCTGCATGGCTGGGTTGGAGCCGAGAACGCGCCCGGATATCTGTTTTCCTGCAATGCAGATGGATATTATCGGGACATCATCAACGCCTATGCCGATGCGGGCTATGCTGTTCTCATGCCCGGGTTTCGCGGCCACGGCACCTTCAACGACACCCCTGCCGAGGGCATCGAGTGGGTGCAAGCATGGGACAACGGCAGCTATCTCAGCCCGGTCTTTTATGCCATCGACGCGTTGAACCTACTGGCCGTAGTGCCGCAGATCGGCGACTTGGGCCTCGTGGTCGCGGGTGCGCCAGTGACGGTAAACCCCGACATTGTGCACGTGATCGGCCATTCGCAAGGCGGTGATGCCGCTGCGATGCTGTTGGCCGCAGTTGGCGAGGGGGCCGGAAACGGTCTCGCCGTGACGTCGGGTTCGCTCTGGTCGAGCACCTATGTGGACCGGTTCACCCAGCTAGACACCTATCACGCGATGGAGAGCACGACCGCGGCTTTCTACTCCGGTGATGGCACATGGAACGGCACCGCCATCGGCGCCGACGGGTCGGTCAACCCCGACTTCGTCTTTGGCTACCCGCCCAGCTGGATCGGCACCATGAATCCCGACGACTGGAGCTGGCAGGCAGACTACTGGGCCCGGTCCGCGTCGGTTCGGGCCGCCGTCGAGACTCAGCTCAGCCAGATGTATGGCGCGATCAACGGGGGCGTCGCGGACATGTCCAGCCTGACCTGGTCCATCAGCGCGGACAAGGACGGCGGGTTCACAGTGAACCATGACCCGGCGCTGATCGGCCCGATGGCGGCTATCGGGGCCCATGACGCGGCGCAATACATGCGCGAACCGCTGCACCTGCATTTCTCGGACCGGGATTTCTATTCCTTCCCGGAGTGGAACACTGCGTTCTGCGCGCGCGTCAATGCCGCGGGCGGGGCCTGCACGGCCTATGAATACCCCGGCACGACCCATAAGCTCGGTGTCGCCGATGCCGAATGGTATAGCCCCGAAGGCACCGAGGACGGGTTCGCGGTGATGATCGAACGCGACCTTGCGCTTTTCGGCGGATAATGACTTGAAACCCGCGGTCGGGCCATCCGGTCCGGCCGCATTCCAACGGAGCTGTATCCATGACCCTGCTTACCACCCATGTCGGCTCATTGCCCCGCTCACAAACCGTGGTCGATTTCCTTTTTGCGCGCGAGCGCGGCGCGGCATATGACGCGGCTGCTTTTGACGCCTGCATGGCCGCCGCCGTAAAGGAAAACGTCCGTCGCCAGAAGGAGGTGGGCGTCGATATCGTCTCGGATGGTGAATGCTCGAAAATCAGCTATGCCACATATGTCAAAGACCGCTACACCGGCTTTTCCGGTGACAGCGCCCGCAATGCGCCTGCAGATCTGAAAATGTTCCCGACATTTCTGGACAGGCTGGCCAAATCCGGCGGCACCCCGAAATATGCCCGCCCGCAATGCACCGGACCCGTTGAAAGCCGCGGACAGGGTGAGTTGCAAAAGGATATTGCCAATCTGAAATCGGCGATGGCCGCGCATGGGGTGGAACGCGGCTTCATGAATGCCGCCTCGCCCGGGGTGATCAGCCTGTTTTTGCAAAACGCCTATTACCCCGACCGCCAAACCTATCTGAATGCACTGGCCGATGCGATGCGCGATGAATACCGCACGATACTCGATGCGGGCCTTGCGCTGCAACTCGACTGCCCCGATCTGGCCCTGTCGCGGCATATGCTGTTCGCGGATCTGTCTGATGCCGAATTCCTGCGCGTGGCCGAAACCCATGTCACAGCACTTGAGCGCGCGCTCGATGGTTTGCCGCGTGACAATATCCGTCTGCATATCTGCTGGGGCAATTACGAGGGGCCGCATTGCTGCGATATTGACATGGCCACCATGTTTGCGCTCTTGATGCGCGTGCCTGCCCGTTATGTGCTGTTTGAAACCGCCAATCCGCGCCACGGGCATGAATGGACGGTTTTTCGCGACCGAGCGAATGACATCCCGTCTGACAAGGTGCTGGTGCCAGGTGCGGTGGATACGACCACGAATTTCATTGAACACCCCGATCTGGTTGCGCAGCGGCTGGAACGGTTCACCCAGATCGTGGGCCGTGACCGCGTGATCGCGGGCAGCGATTGCGGCTTTGGCACATTCGCAGGCTTTGGGGCCGTAGACCCTGACATCGCATGGGCGAAGCTGGCAGCCTTGTGCGAAGGCGCGCGGCGGGTGCCATGACACCCCTGATCCTGATACCGGGCATGATGTGCGATGCGCGCATGTGGGGTGTGGTGCCGCCAGGGCTGGCCCCGCACCATGTTATCCATGCGCTGCCCGTCACGGGCGAAACGATTTTGGATATGGCAGGCGCGATCCTGCACGATGCGCCCGCGCGTTTTGCGCTGGCCGGGCTGTCGATGGGCGGAATTGTCGCGATGGAAATGCTGCGGCAAGCCCCTGACCGGGTGGAACGACTTGCGCTGCTTGATACCAACCCGCTGGCCGAGACCCCCAAGGTGCAGGCCCGCCGCGCGCCCCAGATTGCGCGGGTGCTTTCGGGCGATCTTGACGGCGTGATGCGAGACGAGATGAAACCCAATTATCTGGCCGACCCGGCGGATATTGTCACGCTTGATTTGTGCATGGACATGGCACGCGCCCTTGGGCCGGATGTATTTTATCGCCAGTCGCTGGCCCTGAAAAACCGCGCTGACCAATGCGACACGCTTGCGCGCTTCACTGGCCCCGCGCTCGTCTTGATGGGCGAGCATGATCGCCTCTGTCCGCGCAACCGGCACGACCTGATGCACCGTCTGATGCCACAATCGACTTTCGTGACTGTGCCCGATGCGGGCCATTTGCCCCCGCTGGAACAGCCACAAGCCACAATCACCGCCCTCAGGGAGTGGATAGACCAATGACCCCGGACCTTTTGAACCTGCTAAAACGCGTCGATACACCCACCGTCTGCAATGCCATCGAGGTGGTGCAAGGCAAGCGCGGCTTTGATGCTTTTAGCCGCGGCACGATGCTATGTTCCGAACCCGGCCAATCTATTGTCGGCTATGCGGTCACAGCGCAGATAGCCGCCCTTGCCCCGCCCCGTGAAACCACAGACGTGATCCGCGCCCGCCGCATGGCCTATTACAAGGCCATGCATGACGCACCCAAACCTTCTGTCGCGGTGATCGAGGATCTGGATTTCCCCAACTGCATCGGCGCTTATTGGGGCGAAGTGAACACCACCATACACAAGGGCTTTGGCATGTCCGGTGCGCTCACCAACGGGGTAATGCGCGATCTGGGCGATCTGCCGGACGGATTTCCGGTCATCGCGGGCAGTGTGGGGCCGAGCCATGGGTTCGTGCATGTGCGATCCTTGGGCGAACCGGTCACCGTGTTCGGTCTGCGGGTTGCGCAAGGCGATCTTGTTCATGCTGACCGTCACGGGGCCGTAATGATCCCACCTTCTGTTGTGCCGGAATTGGCAGCAGGCATCGGTAAACTGCTGGCCACAGAAAAGCTGATCCTTGATCCTGCCCGAATGCCGGGTTTTGATTTCGCAGCCTTCGAAGCCGCTTGGGCAGTATTTGAAAAGGCCCGCACCTGAAAATTACACGACTGTTTTGCGCACCGCACGCAGCAACCCCTTTTTGCAAGAACAGAGTTTCGGCAGGGCCGGTGCTGGCAAACCAAAGGGTAGCAGATTTTGACCGTCGGCAC
Source organism: Paracoccaceae bacterium (assembly GCA_040880065.1). Lineage (GTDB taxonomy): Bacteria > Pseudomonadota > Alphaproteobacteria > Rhodobacterales > Rhodobacteraceae > Abyssibius. Next base: position 13,684 of record JBBDJE010000025.1, read on the forward strand.
GTTGGACGCAAAGGCGCAAAGCTGTTTCAGAGTTGGTAAATGCGCTTTGCTGTTCCTTGGGCAACCTTAAACTGGTCGGCTGCTGAAAGCTCTTTCAAGAGGCTGCGCGAAAGCGCAATCCACTCGGGCAGGCCAGTGCCCAGATTGACCACGGGCCAGTCTCCGCCCCAAAGCATGCGCTCGGGGCCAAAAACCGCAAGGACGTGGTCCACCCAAGGCTGCAATGTCGCCTGATTGGCCGTGCCCGGCGCACAATAGGCGGTGATGCCCGAAAGCTTCACGGTGACATGAGGCAGCGCCGCGAGTGCTGCGACCTCCTTGGCCCAATCATCAAAGCCATTGCCCGCGATATCGGGAATGCCGCAATGGTTTAGCACAAGAGGCTGGTCTGGGCAGGCCCGCGCCAATTCTTGCGCAATCGGCAACTGGCGGGCCAGCACGCAAATGTCAAAGGCCCAGCCGCGCGCACCGATTTTTGCCAGATTGCGCCGGAAGGTCGGAGTCTGGGACAGATCATCCGGCATCACATGCAGGATGCGACGAAACCCGCGGACATTCAGGCCTTTGCACTCATCAAGCCAGTCGTCGAACCCGGCGTCCTCTTCCGGGCGACAGGAGGCGATCTGGCCCAACAGACCACCCTGACCGACCAACGGCGCCATCAACCGCGCCTCGGCCTTGTAGTCACCATCATCAACGCCGGCTTCCATGAAAATCGCCCCGGCGATCCCACGCCCTTCTGTCAGCGTGGTGTAATCGGCTAGCGTGAAATCCCCCGATGCCAAGGGCGGGATGCCAGAGGTCCAGCCATAGCCCAGCTTGTCGCGATAGATTAAGTGCAGATGGGTGTCGATGAAATCCATGTCCGTGTCCTCCCTGTGGGGCAATCTGTCAATCCGGGTCAGCAATCACGTCCTGTCGTTGCTGGCCAAGGCCTTGCACGCCAAGCTCAACCACATCACCCGGCTTCAGATAATGCGGCGGCTTTTGCCCAAGCCCTACGCCGGGTGGGGTGCCGGTAGAGATCACATCGCCGGGCATCAGGCTCATGAACCGGCTGAGATAGCTGATGAGATGTGCGACACCGTAGACCATGGTGCGGGTCGAGCCGTCTTGCATGGTCTGGCCGTTTACTTTCAGCCACATGGCCATGTCCTGCGGGTCTGCAACCTCGTCGCGGGTGACCAGCCATGGGCCGATCTGGCCGAAATTGTCGCAGGACTTGCCCTTGGTCCATTGGCCGGAATGCTCGATCTGAAAGGCGCGCTCGGACACATCATTGGTGATGGCATAGCCCGCAACATGGTCCAACGCCTGCTCGGTGGTGACATATTTGGCGCGGGAGCCGATGATCACGGCCAATTCGACTTCCCAGTCGGTCTTGACCGAGCCGCGGGGAATGATGATCGGATCATTGGGGCCGCAAATGGCGCTGGTGGCCTTCATGAAGATGATCGGCTCGGGTGGCACCTGCGCGCCGGTCTCGGCGGCATGATCGGAATAGTTCAGCCCGATGCAGATGAACTTGCCGGTTCCCGCAACGCAGGCCCCAAGGCGCGTGGCCGGATCAACCACCGGCAGGGCAGACAGATCCAGCGCGCGCAGCCGGGCCAGCCCCGCATCGCTCAGCACCGCGCCGCCGATATCATCGACAATGCCGGACAGGTCGCGGATCGTGCCGCCTGCATCCAGCATCCCCGGTTTTTCGGCCCCGCGCGGGCCATGGCGCAACAGTTTCATATGATTTCCTTTCGTTCAAACATTCGACCAGCCGCCGTCGATGACATGGATGGCTCCGGTGGAATAAGCACTTTCGTCCGAAGCAAGATAGACCACAAGCGCAGCAATCTCCTCGGGCTTGCCAATTCGGCCTATGGGCTGGCGCGCAATAAAGGCCGCGCGGGCAATGTCATAATCGCCCTGCGCACGGATGCGATCCTCCAGCGAGGGGCTTTCGACCGTGCCGGGGCAAATCGCGTTGCAGCGGATGCCCTGCCCGATGAAATCGGCGGCGACCGATTTGGTCATCCCGATCACGCCCGCCTTGGTCGCACCATAGACAAAGCGGTTGGGTGCCGCGATCACTGAAGAAGCCGCTGAGGACATGTTGATGATCGACCCGCCCCCGGCGGCGATCATGCCAGGCAGAAAGGCCCGCAACATGCGATACATCGCCGTCATGTTCAGGCCGAGCGAAAAGGCCCATTGCGCTTCGTCGCAATCAAGGATCGAGCCGTGGGCGACATAGCCCGCGCAGTTGAACAGCACGTCCGGCGCACCCAGTTCGGCGGCAGCGGCGGTGATCTGGGCGGGATCGGTCACGTCCAGCAGGCGGGTTTCAATGCCCGCATCCGCCAGTTCGGCAAGGGCATCGGGGTTGATGTCGGTGCCGATCACCCGCGCGCCCTCGGCCTGCATGGCCAGCGCGCTGGCGCGGCCAATGCCCTGCCCTGCCGCCGTTACCAGGCAGGTTTTTCCAGTCAGTCGTGCCATTGTTCTTGTTCCTTTCAGATTGGCAGGCAAGCCGGGCCGATCGGCTCAAAACTCTTGTAGGTCAGAATGAATTCGGTATGACCGAGCGATTCAGATTTGGTCGGCACGCCGCTGGCGGTTGCTATGACGGCGTCGAATATCTCGTCGCCGATCTGGGGCAGGCTGGCATCGCCGCTCAGCACCCGGCCTGCGTTGATGTCCATGTCCTCGGACAGGCGCTCATACATGTGCGGATTGGCGGCGATCTTGATCACGGGCGCCAGCGCCGAGCCCACCACAGAGCCGCGCCCTGTGACAAACAGCGTCATATGTGCGCCCGAGGCCATCATCTCGACGATCTCGGCATTGTCCGAGATGTTGGGAAAGCCAAAACGCACCTCGCCATCGGGCACCACGTCCATCAGGTAGAGGCCGCCGCGCGCCGGAATGTCGCCCGGCTTGATCAGGCCGCTGATAGTCGATTGCCCCGACTTCATATAGGCGCCCAGCGACTTTTCCTCGATGGTGGACAGGCCCCCGTCGGCATTGCCTGCGGCAAAGCTGCCATAGCCCAGCGTGGCATAGTAACGCGCAGCCTTTTGCACGCTGGCGCGCAACTCGGCGGCAAGTTCCGGGGTGGCGGCGCGGCTGGCCATGATCGCTTCGCAGCCGATCAACTCGCCGGTTTCCTCGAAAATGCAGGTTGCACCCTCGGCCACGAGCCGGTCAAACGCCAGCCCCGCAGCCGGGTTGCCGGTGATGCCCGAGGTGCCGTCGGAGCCGCCGCAAACCGTGCCCACTGTCAGCTCGGACACGGCCATCGGCACGGGCGCGACTTGGGCCAGCGCGGCGCCCTGCGCGGCCACCCAAGCGCGCCCTGCCGCAATGCTGGACCGGGTGCCGCCATCGTTCTGGATGGTCAGTGCAAGCACCGGTCGCCCGCTGGCCGCCACCACCTGTTCAAGACGATAGCGATCGAAACTCTCGCAGCCCAGCGACACCAGCAACACTGCCCCCACATTGGGATGGGTGCACAGGCGTTCCATCATCTGCTGGGCATAGGGGTTGGGAAAGCAGCCCGGAAAGCCGATAAGATGCGCGGTTTCGGGCGTGGGCGCAACAATCTGGCGGGCAACGTGATGGGCGCATTCGACCAGATAGGCCACCGCGACCAAGTTGCGAATGCCCTTGCGCCCGTCGGCGCGCTGAAAGCCTTGCAAGGTCATGACTTGCGATCTCCCTGTGCGGCGTCAAAAGCGGCGCGGGCCTCGGTCAGCGAATGGGTCGGGGTATAGTCGCTGCGGATGTTGTGCAGGTGCACATGATCTCCAGAAGCGATGTCGCGCGTGGCCACCCCGATGGGCGCCCCATATTTGATAAGCTTTTCGCCCGCCGCGATGGACTTGGCGGCGATCTTGTGCCCCAGCCCCAACCGCACCGGAACCCGCGCCTGCGATCCGGCAACGGCGATGGTTTCGCCCGCCTCTATCGCGCCGCGCAGCACGAAGACATTGTCGCTGGGTGCCAGCAGCAAGAGGCGGGGGTCGGTCTGGGTGGGTGTCATGGCCTCATACCTTCGCGATGGTTGCATTGTCTATGAAATCCCAGTCTAGGTCCATGCCCAGCCCGGGGGTATCGGGCAGGGTGGCGATGCCATCCTTGATCGGCAAGCGGCCGCCAAGGCCAAAGTCAAAGGCCGACATTGGCCAGAGCACCTCGAACCAGTTCGAATTGCCAACCGCGCCGTTCAGATGAAGCGCGACCATTTCCAGAGGGTGAAAAATGGTGGTGTGGATCTCGCAGGGCATCAGGAATGCCTCGGCCAGCCGCGCAACCTTGAGCGTGCCCGTCACCCCGCCCGACCACGACGGGTCGGCGCGCACACCGTCCACGACCCTGCTGGAAACATATTCGGCCAGCGACAAAGGCGGTTTGGCCAGCACCTCGCCGCCGATCACCGGAATATCCAGTTGCCGGGTCAATTCGCGCAAGGCGGGGATGGCCTCGTCGGGCAAGGGCTCTTCCAGCCACAGATAGCCCAGCCGCTCTGCCTCGCGCCCCAGACGCAGCGCCTGATCGAAACTATAGGGCTGCACAGGGTCCGACATCAGGGCGAAATCGGGGCCGACGGCGGCGCGCACCGCATGGTGAATTTCGATATCCTCGTCCAGCATGCGGCCAGGTGGATGGATCTTGTAGCCGCGCAGCCCGGCCTTCTGCACGGCGCGGGCCTCGGCGGCATAGGCTTGCGGCCCGTCCAGCACCAAAGACGAGGCATAGACCGGCACCTGCCGCCGCGCGCCGCCGATATAGCGCCAAAGCGGCTGGCCCGCCGCCTGCGCGCCCAGCAACCACAGGCAGCAATCAAGCGGGCCATAAGCATAAATCGGCAGATGGTGCCACCAACGGTCAGCGCGCCGCCAGTCATGCCAATGCGCCTCGCGGTCCAGCGCATTACGTCCGACAAAGAAATGCCGAAGCGAGGCTGCCGCCATATGCCCCGCCCCCAAAGCAGAGCGCCCGGCAAAGCCAAACATGCTTGCCTTCAACCCGCAATCGGTGTGCATTGTATACACCAGAAACTCCAGACCCGCGTCAGGTGCGCCGCCGCGCAGCGCTCCTGAGGCACTGAGCACGCCGGGTGTGCGGCAGCAGCGGATATCAAGAGCGGAAATGCGCATGGTTCAGAACTTGCCAAATTGTTTGTAGGCGTCTTGCGGATCTACTCCGCGCAATATGGCGCTGCGCACCTTGCTTTCAGTCTGCATGGCCGCAACAGTCTCTTCAATTACCGCATCAAGAATGCTTCCGGGAATACGCACCATACCGTCGGCATCGCCATGCAGCCAGTCACCGGGGGTGATCAGCACATCGTCGATATGGATCGGCACATCGGTGCCGGTGGGCAGCCAGGCCCCCACCACATCGCGAGGTGTGTGAAACACCCGCCAGCACGGCAGACCAAGGCGCAAGATAAAGGTTGCATCGCGCAGGCCCCCGTCCATGACACAGCCAAGAACCCCCTTCCGGTGCAGGGTTTCTGCCGACAATTCGCCCATTTGGGCAACAATATGGTTGTGCGGCTGGCTGATCCAGACATGGCCGGGGCGAGCACGCGACAACAACCCGGTCCATTCGAGCAAGGTTGTGTGGGCATCGGCGCTCTCGTCCATCCGGCCCTCGATTGTAAAGGCGGGGCCGCACAGCACTGTGCCCGGTTGCAGCGGCTGAATGCGTGGCGGCAGGGTAAAGTTGCGCAGGCCGCGCGCGCGCATCACATCGTGAATGACGCTGGTGTAGCAAGTTGCCAGCACGTCGATGCGTGGATCGGGGGTATGGGTGTCAGTCATGGTGGAAGACCTCTTTCATCATTGCCCACCAGTCGCCCGGCGCGCGGGTTTCCAGTGGCTCCTGGCAGGGCATGCAGATGTCCCACCATTCCTGCGTCTTCGGGTCGGCGGCCATTCTTGCGGCATCTGCGGCAAAGTCGTCGCCCACATATTCCCAATAGCCAAACAGCAGGTTTTCCGGCTCGCGCAGGAAAATGCTGTAATTGGTGATGTTGCATTCGGAGATCTTGGCCAGAATCTCGGGCCAGGCATCGGCGTGCAGGCGTTTGTAGGTCTCGATCTTGTCCGGCTTCAGGCCGATGACCATTCCCATGCGTTGCATTTCATCCCTCCTTACACTTGATCTGGTGATGGCTGCCCGGCACGGTCTGCGCGCCTATCGCGCCCATATCCCATTCAATGCCGAGGCCGGGCGCGCGGGGTGCATGTGCCCGCCCGCTGCGCAGATCGAGCCGCGAGGTGGTGATCGCGTCCAATTGCGGGATATATTCCAGCATCCAGGCATTGGGCACCGCGCAGACCAGGCTGACATGAAGCTCCATCAGAAAATGCGGGCAGACGGCTATGTTGTGACACTCGGCCATATGGGCAACCTTCAGCCATGGCGTGATCCCGCCCACGCGGGCAGCATCAACCTGCACAACGCTGGCCGCGCCTTGCATCAGGTAATCCTTGAACTGGCCCGGCGAATAGAGGCTTTCGCCCACGGCGATGGGCACGCGGCTGCGGCGCGCGAGAGTGGCGTGGCCAGACAGGTCATCGGCGGGCAGCGGTTCTTCAAACCATGTGATGCCGTGATCGGCCAGCATGTCGGCGCGCAACAGCGCCTCGGATAGGGTAAAGAACTGGTTGGCATCGACCATGATGCGAAAATCATCGCCCACAGCCGCGCGCACCGCCGACAGGCGGCGGGCATCCTGCGCACCCGAAGGCTTGCCAATCTTGACCTTGGCCCCCGCAAAGCCTGCCTCAAGCACCGCGCAGGCGTCATCGACCAGCGCCGGAGTGTCGATATGCAGCCAGCCGCCTTCGGTCGAATAGACGGCTATGTCGGGGCGCGCGCCCCCCGCCATTTGCCACAGCGGCAACCCCGCCCGCCGACAGCGCAGATCCCACAGCGCGGTATCAACCGCCGCCAGCGCCAGCGAAGTGATCGCGCCTACGGCCGTGGCATGGGTGCAAAACAGCATATCGCGCCAGATGCTCTCGATCTCGTCGGCCTCGCGGCCGATAAGACGGGGGGCCAGTGTCTGGGCCAGCAGGCTGATCACAGCAGGCCCGCCAGTGCCGATTGTATAGCTATAACCTATGCCCACCGCGCCGTCGCTATCGGTGATTGTCACCAGCGGCGTTTCCTGACTGACAAACGACTGGATCGCGTCGGTCCGACGCACCTTGGGCACCAGATCGACCATGCGTATCTCTACATGCGTGATCCGGGCCATCAGGCCACCTCCAGCGCGCGGCTGCTTGCCGCGTCAAACAAATGCGCCCGCGCCAGTGCGACCTGAAAGGTCAGCACCTCGCCCGGTTGCACGATGCGCGGCCCATAGAGCTTGGCCTGCACCTCTTGCCCGGCAATACTGGTATAGATCAGGCTTTCCATGCCCAGCGGCTCGGCCAGATCAACGCGCAGTTCCAGCGTTGCCACCTGTTCGGCATCCTCGGGCATGCCGAGACCATGACCAAGCGGGCTTATATCGTCGGGCCGAATGCCCAGGATCACCGCCTGCCCCTCGGACACGCGGTCCATCAGGCGAGGCGGCACCGGCACGCGGCTGTCATCGGCCAGCACCACATTGGCCCCCTCGATCCGCCCGGGTAGCTGGTTCATGGGCGGAGAGCCGATGAAACTGGCGACAAAGGTGTTCACCGGATGGTTGAATACCTGCATCGGGGTGCCGACCTGCTCGATATGCCCGTCGCGCATGACCACGATCCTGTCGGCCAAAGTCATAGCCTCGATCTGGTCATGGGTGACATAGACAATGGTGGTGCGCACGGTCTGGTGCAGCTTCTTGATTTCGGCGCGCATCTGGCCACGCAGCTTGGCGTCCAGGTTCGACAACGGCTCGTCGAACAGAAAGGCATCGGGGTGGCGCACAATGGCGCGGCCCATGGCAACGCGCTGGCGCTGGCCGCCCGACAGTTCGGCCGGGGTGCGGTCCAAAAGTTCGGACAGGCCCAGCATGCCGGCGGCCTCGTCTACCCGCTCGGCGATCACCTTTGGCGACTGGCCTGCAATTTTCAGACCAAAGCCCAGGTTGTCGCCTACACTCATGTGCGGATAGAGGGCATAGTTCTGAAACACCATCGAAATGTTGCGCTTGCGCGGGGGCAGATCGTTGACAATTCGATCGCCGATCAACACTTCGCCGCCCGAGATATCCTCCAGCCCCGCGATCATCCGCAGCGTGGTAGACTTGCCACAGCCAGAGGGCCCGACCAGAACAACGAATTCGTTATGGCCAATATCGAGGTCGATGCCATGCACGACCTTTACCTTGCCATAGGCCTTGACGACTTTATTCAACTTTATACTGGCCATTTCTTATCCTTTAACTCCGCCAAAGGTCAGCCCCGAGATCAGGTGCTTTTGCACCAGGAATGTCAGAATCAGCGCAGGCACGATGATGATTACGGCCATGGCGCTCATGCCGGCCCAGTCGATAGTGAACTGCGCTGTAAAATCCATAAGGCCAACAGGCAGGGTTTTGGAATCGGTCGTGCGTGTCAGCTGGCTGGCCAGGGCGTATTCGTTCCAACTCGTCAGAAAGGCAAACACACCAGCCGCCGCGATGCCCGACCTTGCCAGCGGAAACTCGATCCGCCAGAAGGCCTGCCAGCGCGTGCAGCCATCGACCTGCGCCGCCTCGGACAAGCTGATCGGTATCTGCCGGAAAAACCCGTCGATCAGCCAGATGGTGAATGGCACGTTCAGCGAGACATAGACAATGATCAGCCCCAGTTGCGCGTCGATCAGGCCAAGGCGGCTCCAGAGTATGAAGATCGGCAGGCTGAGGGCAATGCCGGGCACCGCGCGAAACAGCATCAGGCCGAGGAACAGCCCGTTCTTGAACCGGAACCGGAACCGGGCAAAAGCATAGCCGCCCCCTACCCCGATGATTAGCGCGATCACCGTCGAGGTCATTGCGATGATCATCGAATTGGTGAAGTAGGCCAACACCGGAATGCCGACCTGCTCCGCGCCAAACCCGAATATCTTGCCAAAATTATTCAAGGTCAACTGCTCTGGCACCCAGATCGGCGGCTTGGCCAGTATCTCGCGGTTGGGCCGAAAGGCCGAAAGCACCACCCACAGGCCGGGCAAGCAGATAATGATCATCAGAAGGAATGTCGTCAGCCACAGGCCCACAGCGCGGATACGGCGGCGAACCTGGGCGCGCGAGGCAATCGTGCTCATTGTGCGCCCCCCATGTAGCGCCGTGCGGCGACCAGCTTGGTGTAAAAATAATAGGTGAATGCGATCGACAGGATGGTCGAGACATAGGCCATGGCATTGGCCTGCCCCATACGGGCGTTGTCGTAGCCCACCCGCGCGATCAGGGTCCACAGAAGTTCTGTGCGCCCGGCTGGCCCGCCGCCGGTCATCACCGCGACGATGTCATAGGCCCGCGCAACATCGAGCGAGCGGATGGTCATGGCGATGAAGGCAAACGGCATCAGAAAGGGCAGCGTGATGTGCCTGAAAACCTGCCACGAATTGCAGCCATCCACCCGGGCGGCCTCGATCGGGTCGCGCGGCATGGCAAACAGGCCCGCCAGCAACAAGATAGCAAAGACCGACGTGCTCATCCAGACCTCGGCAAAGATGATCGAGAACATCGCCAGATTGGCATCGACCAGCCACGGTATCGCCTGCGTGCTGAGCCCCAGAGACTGCAGCGCGTTGTTTAGGATGCCGATATTATCGTTGAAAATAAACTTGAACTGAAATCCTACCAAGATGGGCGAGAACATCATCGGAAACATCATGATGGTGCGCAAGGTGCGCTGACCCCAGGTGATCTTGTTGATCAAGAGCGCAATACCGAGGCCCAGCAAAAACTCCACATTCAGCGCAATGGCCAGAAAGATGATTGTGCGCAGGAAAGCCGCCCAGAAATCCGAGTTTTCAAACAGACGCAGATAGTTTCGGAACCAGACGAAATTCTCGATGGTCTCGGGCCGGGTCAGCCGGTAGCCGGTCATCGAGGTATAGAACGAGAAGATCAACGGCACCGCGACCACGAACAGCATGGTCAGCAAGGCCGGTGTCAACAGCAAAAAAGGCGTCAGCGCCTGCCGCTTCGTGCGTAAAATCCGGATCATGGGCCCGCCTTTCGGTGTCCGGCGCGACAAGGGCTGCCGCGCCGGTCTTGTTGTGTAAGCTAAAGGTGCCGGATCAAAGGTATCCGGCTTCCTCCATGATTTCACGCGCCTCTTCGGCAGCGGCGTCAAGCGCCTCTTGCACCGACATGTCACCCACCATGGCTGCCTGCAGGCGTGGCCACAGCGCGTTCGACACCTCGATCCATTCCGCGATCAGCGGCGGGGTAAAGGCGTCTTCTGCCATAGAGGTGCGGAATGTCGAGAACACCTCGACCATGAAATCGTTGCCCGAGGCAGAGAATTCGGCCAGGGCATCGTCCCAGACTGCGGTGCGGGTGGGCAAAATGCCCATACGCGCCTCGATCATCTGGCGGTCATGGTCAGTCAGGAAGGTTACAAACGAGGCTGCCGCGGCGGTGTTGTCGCAGGAGGTGGTGATGGAAAAGCTGTGCGAGCCGGACCAGCCGGTGCGCACGCCCGCATCGCCCATGGGCGCGCGCAGCACACCCACATCGCCGGCAATGGCCGAGTTGTCGGGATCGTTGAAGAAGGCCGACCAACCGCCCCAGTCAAGGTTGAGCGCAACCGTGCCGCTGGCAAAGCCAAGGCCGGTGTCGTCCCACAGGTAGTTGGGCACACCTACAGGCACCGCGCCCGCGTTATAGAGATCGACGAACCATTGCAGCGCGGCCACCCCTTCGGCAGAGTTGAATGTCGGGTTCCAGTCCGCGTCGAACATGGCGCCGCCATTGGACACCAGACGCTCGTAGAAACGGCCGGTGATGGCCTCGTCCTTGCCCACAAACTGGGTGCCGAAGAAATCGGGCGGATTGGCAAAGAACAGGGCTTGGTCACGCACCTGGTCCCAAGTCTCAGGCGGGCTCAGATCGTAGCCGTATTCCGCAGCAAAAGCGGCCTGGTTTTCGGCATCCTCAAACAGCGACTTGATGTAGAAAAGGTTGGATACGTCCGAATGGCGCGGCAGTTGCACCAAGCGGCCATCGACCGTCGAATGCTCAAGCAGCAGCGGTGTAAAGGCGGCCAGCACCTCGGGCGCGATCAGTTCGTTCAGATCGGCATAGATATTGCCGTATTGCGGCGCAAAGCTGGTGTGGTTCGAACCCACGCACCAGTTCAGCGTGCCAGCGGCAATGTCTTGCTTGATCTCGCGGTCCAGTTCGAAGTGGTTCTTGCGGCTGAGAATTTCGACCCGGGCGCCGGTTGCGGCCTCCCATTCCGAAATGGTGGCATAGAGCGGCTCGTATTGCGCGCCGCCGATCAGCTTGACGCGCAGGGTATAGCCACCGAAATCGCCATAGTCCTGAGCAAAGGCCGTTCCCGCCAGCAAGGCAGGCAGGGCAGCGCCTGCAAGGATGTTTTTCAGTGCGGTCTTCATGTCTTCCTCCCGATTTTTCAGTTAATAGGAGCGCCCGGCGGACGTCCCGGCATGCTCATGGCGCGGCGTGCCGCGTCACGATCTGGTCTGCGCTGATGTCAGGTGAATCCAGCGCGAATTCTGTCACGATACTGTCGGTATCCTGCCCCAGCCCGGGGGCAGCGCGGCCCGACTTGAGCACCTGCCCGTCGACACGCAGCGGCCCGCGCAGCGCCGACAGCGACAGGCCACAATCGCGGCCGATCTGCTGCAGGAAATCCATGCTGACAAAGGCTTCGCTGCGCATCAGCGCAGGCCAGTCCAGCACCTCTGCACACCAGATGTCGGCCGGTTGCAGAATCGCCAGCCATTCGGCGGTGCTGCGCTGTGCAACATGCTGGCCGATTACTGTCTTGATTGCGTCACGATGGGTCATGGCGGCGCTCGGATCGTCCAGCCACTGCTCCAGCCCGGTGATGTCCATCAGGCTGGCCAGAACCCGAAGCGACGGGGTCATTGCGATTGCCAGCCAGCCATCGCGCGTGCGATACACCCCGTAAGGTGCGCCCAGATAGGCATGCGCGCCCGCCACTGCCGGGCGTTCGGGCAGACGGCCACCATCGTTGAGATGTGTGGTCATCACCTCGAACTGAAAATCGATCATGGCCTCCAGCAGGCTGGTCTGCACATGCGCGCCACGCCCGTGCATGCCCCGCCCCACCAGCGCCGCCAACAGGCCCTGCACAAGCGCATTGCCCGCCATCATATCGGCCACCGCCAGCCCCATGGGCATGGGCGGATCATCGCGGCTGCCGGTCAGCCACAAAAGCCCCGATCGCGCCTGCGCCAGCAGATCCTGCCCCGGCAGGCCGGCCCATGGACCATCTTCGCCATATCCCGAGATGCTGCCATAGACGATGCGCGGGTTGATCGCGCGCACGTTATCATGGCCAAAGCCCTGCCGCTCTATCACGCCGGGGCGGAAATTCTGGATCATCACATCGGCGTGGCGCAGCAGGTTACGCAGCCGGGCGCGGTCGGCCGGGTCGCGCAGATCGGCCGTCATGCTCTCTTTATTGCGGTTGATGGCATGAAACAGGGAATTGTCGCCGCCAATCTCGGTGTCGGACAGATACAGGCTGCGGCATAGGTCACCAGTTCCGGGGCGCTCTATCTTGATCACCCGCGCACCCAGATCGGCAAGTTTCAACCCGGCCAGCGGCCCGGACAGGAACTGGCTGAAATCCACCACCACCAGCCCGGCCAGCGGGCGGCAATCCTGCGCCATGGTCTTCATCGCAGGCTATCCCGATAGGCGGCGTCCAGCCGGTCGATTGTCTGCTCTGCGCTGGCCTCGCCGCGCAGATGAGCATGAACAATGTCGCCCCCGGCATCCTGAAGGCGCATATAGCCATCATGGCGCGGTCGCAGCCAGGCGCTGTCCAGCGTGGCGCGGGTGTTGCGAAAGAAATTGTGGGCGGCGGCGTTGCAGGCGTCGCTTTGCCAGGCCACGGCATTGCCCGGCTGCCCGCCCGAGGTGAAATAAAGGCCCGACTGACAGGCCGCCCCGGCAACGTAATAGGCATAATCCACCGCTAGGGCGGCATGGGCCGTGCGGGCCGAGACGGCAATGCCGGTGCCGCCCAGCACGGTGCCGCGCGGCCCGTTGCCCGCTACACCCGGCGCATCGGCAAACACCAGCGGCCAGCGGCAATAGCCGTCGCGGCTGTAGTTGGTATAGCCGTAGCCAAAGGGCGAATAGGCGGGGGCATCTTCGGTGCGGCCCATCCATTCGTAAACCCCGATAGGGTCAAGCGCCAGGCAGCGCGGGTCTACCAATGCGGCGATCTGCGCCAGCAACCCCAGCACATGGCTGGCATGGTCGGGCTGCATCAGGCGTTCGGGGTCTTCGGCAACGGGGTAGCCAATGTTGCGCGCCAGGCCAAAAAAGGTCATCAGCGCGTTAATGGGCACAAGGGCAAAGCCCACCTTGCCCGCCCGCGCCAGCCCCAATACCTGCTCCCAGTCACGCGGGGCGGCCTCCAGCAGGTCGGGGCGAAAGGCCGCCACCGGGGTGGCGGCATCGATCGCCAGCCCCCATTGCCGACCGTCAAATTCATACGAAGGGTGCGACAGCCCCACCGACTGCGCCGCCATCGCCGCCAGATCATCCGCCCGCGCGGGCAGGTCCAGCGCCATCAGCGTGCCCTGTCGGGCCGCTTCGCCAACATGGGGGTGGTCGATCACCATCAGGTCATATTCGCCCGCCATGGCCCCGATCGGACGATCGGCAAAGGCCTGAAGCGACCGCTTTTGCCAAGTGATTTCAACACCCGGATGGGCAGCAGCATAGGCCGCGGATGTCGCAACCATCGGATCAAAGCCGCGCGCGTGGTCCCATGTCATGCCGCGCAACTTAGCCACGGGCGGCCTCCTTTTCGGCCATTTTGGCGCGGGCCTCATCTGCAAAAAGCGCAGGGTCGCGGTAAAGTGCTGTCAGCAGGTGTTCGGCATAAAGCACCAACTCGCCCTCGCCCTTGTAGACCGAATAGCTGACCCGCAACTTGCCCATCGTCGTATTGTTCACGACCTTCGACAGATTTTCGCGAATCGTGTAAATCGTGTCGCCGATAAACACCGGCTTGATGAATCGCAGCCGGTCATAGCCATAGGAAAACGAGTTCAGGCAGTTGGTGGCGGCCAGCCCCAGCCCCAGAGAGAACACGAAAGCCCCCGCCACCAGACGGCGGCCAAAAACACCCTCTTCAACCGCAAACCGCTCGTCCGAGACATAGGGGTGATGGTCCATCACAAGGCTGTTGAACGCCATCGACTCGCCCTCGGCAATCGTCCGCCGGATCGAGCGGATTTTGTCGCCGATCTCGAAATCTTCGAAATACCAGTTCTCGGCATTCCAGACGGGAATCGCGGCATGGGCCTCAGGTAAGCCGGGCAATCCTCTGGAATGTTTACCAATTTCTGCCATGTCGCCCCCAAAAAACCGCGTCATGTCCGGCACTTTGAGACCGGATGGGTTAAGCATGACGACTCATGTTTCACTTGTCAAACTTATTTTCATATGCGAAATTAGACCAAAGAGGGTGATTATGGAAAAACCGCAATACTTTGAGGAATACACAATCGGCGACAACCGTCGCACCTTTGGCCGCACCATTACCGAAACGGATATCGTCGTGCATGCCGGTCATTCCGGCGACTTTTTCCCGCACCACATGGACGCCGAGTTTTGTCACACCCAACCGTTCGGCCAGCGGATCGCGCATGGCACCATGACCTTTGCCATAGGCATCGGGCTGACAGCGACATTGATCAATCCACATGCCATGACCTATGGTTATGAACGCCTGCGCTTTCCAAACCCGGTGTTCGCCGGGGACACAATCCGCACCACCGTGACCATCGGGCGCAAGGCCGATGACCCCAAACGTCCGCAGCATGGGCAGGTGGTTGAAATCTGTGAGACTTGCAACCAGCACGGCAAGACAGTGATGTATTGCGAACATATCCTGCTTGTTACAAGGAGACCCGCACCATGATCGAGACCTATCAACAGGACTGGCCCGCGCCAGCCGATCCCAAACCGATCGTCATTATCGGCGCGGGCGGGATCGTGCGCGATGCCCACCTTCCGGCCTATGCAAAAGCAGGTTTGCAGGTGCAGGCCGTCACCGACCTGGACGTTGTCCGCAGCACAGCCCTTGCGCGCGATTTTAGCATCCCGCAGGTGTTTCCCACTGTCGCTGATGCGGCAAATGCTTTGGGCACCTCCGTCATCTATGATGTTGCTGTCCCACCCGATGCGATCTGCCACATCCTGCCTGAACTGCCTGATGGCGCGGCTGTGCTGATCCAAAAACCGATGGGTGCAGATCTGGCGCAGGCCCGCACCATCCGGCAGATATGCCGCGACAAGGGGCTGAAAGCGGCGGTCAATTTCCAATTGCGGTTTTCGCCGATGATGATGGCGGCGCGCCAAGCCGTTGCGCAGGGGCAGATCGGCGACCCTCTTGAGGTGGAGGTGCATCTGAACATCTTCACACCGTGGGCGCTGTTTCCCTTCCTGCTGCCGATGCCGCGCGTCGAATTGCTTGTCCACTCGATCCACTATCTAGACAGCATCCGCGCGGTTTTCGGCACGCCAAAGGGTGTGTTCGCGCGGTCGCTGCCCGACCCGCGCGCACCCGGGCTGGCGCAGACCCGCACCTCGGTCCTGCTCGACTACGGCGATCTGCGGCGCGGGGTGATGAGCATCAATCACAACCATCAGGGCGGGCGGCGGTTCCAATCGGCGTGGTTTAGAATCGAGGGCACCGCAGGTGCTCTGATGGTCAAGCTGGGGGTCTGTTTCGACTATCCCAACGGCGAGGCGGATGAACTTTGGTTTTGCCCCAGCGGCGGCGATTGGCAGCAAGTGCCGCTGACAGGCAGCTGGTTCATCGAGGCCTTCATGGGCCCGATGCGCAACCTGCAGCGCTTTGATGCGGGCGAGGATACGCAGCTTTTCTCGGGCATCGAGGATGCTTTTCACAGTATGGCACTGGTCGAGGCGTGCTTTGACGCGATGGCAATGCCCAGCATCCCGTTACAGGCGCAATAGCAGGCTTCAGCTTCGCGTGAACCGGTCAGGCGTGCGGTATTTGAAGACGCCGCCGCCAAGGTTCTGGGTCAGGCGCGCCGCACATTCAATTGTTGCCACGCAGCAATCCGAAAAGCTGACTGTTTCGCCATATCGTTCAATATGTGGAACGGTCAGTGCCGCAATGGCATGCCCCGTGTGTCCGATGATCGGGGCCGAGATGTTGACAACCCCCTTGATGACAAAACTGTCAACGATTTCGTGGCCACGACTGCGGATGGCGGCCAGATCCGCCTTCAGTTTGGCCTCGCTCATGGCTGGCGGCAAAGGCGCGCGCGACAGCATTTCTGCCAAGGCGTCTTCGGTCTGAAACGCCATCATCACCCGGCCCGAAGATGCCCGCCAGACATCAACCCGCGTTCCAAGCCGCACCGACATCACATTGCGCGCGGGCGGGTCAACCTGACCGGCGATCAACACGGAATCCTCTGCCAATAGCGCCAGATGCACCGATTGGTTGATCTGCTGCGCCAAGGTGCGCATCTGGGGTGCGGCTGTTGTGGTCAGCCTGCGGATCAACGGTGTGCGATGGGCGATCTCAAACATCAGCGAGGTCAGGACATAGCGGTCTGTTCCAGGGTCAAAGGCGATATAGCCGCGCTCTTGCAACACGACCAGCATCCTGAAGATTTCCGAAACCGAACGCCCCAAGGCCCGCGCAATCTCGGCCTGCATTAGCCCCAGTTCCGAGCGCGACAGATGCTCCAGAATATCAAGGCCCTTTTCCAGGGCCGGAGCCGTATATTTTGGGGTTTTCACGTCCATGGTCCACACAGCGAGTTTTACCTATGAAATCAGCTTAGCATATTTACGAAAGCCGTCCATACCTAACTTGCTGCAAGGATAGCTTGGCACGCAAAAGGGCGCTTTTGCAGCGCCCTCTCGCCTGATTTCTGGAATTGTCGCACCCTTAAGGGCCTCTTTTCGCCACTCGGTTCGCCTGCCCATTTTGTGTTGTGCCATGCCCAACTGTCAGCAAAGAGGCTGAAGGACTAAGCCGCTCTCGCGGCAATGGCGCGTGTGGCGGATGGCGTGCT
>JBBDJE010000026.1:0-30244 GCA_040880065.1 Paracoccaceae bacterium
CCTTGGTGTGCCAGATGGGCGCAAGCGTGTCGCGAATGTCGCGCTGGTCGAGGTCAGTCACGGGCACGCGGCCAAGCTTGGGCAGAACGTGAATGGTCAGGGGGGATAGCCACCGCCCCGCCGTGCCATCGCCTTTCAGTTCAGCTTTGCGGGATTCGAAAGCATCAGCGGTCAGGATTGCCAGCGATATATCTTCGCGCCGCGCAGCCCGTTCTTCGGCTTCGCGTTCCTTCACGGGGTCACGGCCCGCCGCCGCCACGTCGCGCCAGCGCTGGGCCACCTTGCGGGCTTCGGCCAGCCCGAGCGATGGAAAGCCGCCAAGGCCCATTTCACGCCGCCGCCCGTGAACGGTCACACGCAACACCCATTGCGCGCCGCCATCATCGCGCCTCACCAGCCAAAGCCCGGCCCCGTCGCAGTGTTTGCCCACCGGGGCAGTTTTCAGAAAGCCCGCCGTCAGCCTGTTTCGTGCCCGCATTTTCCATCCCCCTAATTATCCACCTTAAGCTAGTGGATAGGGCCGGACAGCGCAAGACAAGGATGGGCAGGTAGGGCTATATTTATAAGGGGGATAAAGGCACATGAGGACAGATAAAAACAAGCAAAAACAATGGGTTGGTGCCCTCTGGGGGCACCATTTAAATCAATGATAACAAGAGTTTAGTTGGCGCAGAGTTTTTGTAGCGACTGCGGTTTTGAGTTCCGGAAGCACACCGGAAGCACGGTGACCACCAAATTTACTGTGGCGAATCTGCATCACCGGCAGCGACGTAAACACCATTTAGTTCAGACTTTGATGTGAGCAGTAAACGGCGGGCGCGCCCGTTAGCTACCTGTCGCGTGGGCCGAAAGATGCTTGGGCAGTTGCGCTTTGATTTCAGACATCAGGATTAAAACGCATTCCACCGTTTCGCCGGTATTGGCCAGTTCGAGCTGCCCGGCTTCAACTGCGTTTTCCCAATCAAAATTCTTAGACAGAAACTCCAGCACGTCACGTTTATAGTCGGTATCGGGGTTTTGCAGATGATCACCCTTGGTTTCCAATGCGACGATTTTGCGTTTAGCGCCTTTACCGTTAACTGCAAATAGAAAGTCGGGGTAAATCCGCCCGCGTTTCCAGCCTTGCAACCCATAACCGCCCCGCGCTAGTGCAACATTGCGATGCCACCAACTAATTGCGGCGTTTCCGTCAAGCATAACGGCTACGCCTTGTTCTTCGCTATTAAGTTCGGCCTGATAGATGGGTGCGAATAGGCTTCTTTTCAATGCCCCGCCCTGGCTGCCAACAACTTGGGGTGCGCCATCCGGCGCAGTAGTAGCTGTTGCGTGCGGCATTTTCCAATTATTGCCGTCTAGGCGCAGGCGAAACTGGATTTTTCCAGCCTTAACTTCTGCCTTAAACATGGTTTCGGCACGCGCGCTGCGCTCTAAATCCAGCCCTTTGCGCAATTCATCAATGATAAAGCTCGCATGGCGTCCTAGTTTGGCATTGTCAAAACCACGCGCGCGAAGGGCGTCCAAAATGCGTTCGATAATTTCGCGTCCAACAAAGGGGTTGGGAACCAAGTCAGAAATAACCCTCACGGCATAGGCTGGGTCAAAAGCCAGCACTTCGGTTGACGCCGCGACGCTTTGTCCGGTGAACGCTTCGGTGCCGGTGTCAGATAGGCTAATCCGCTGTAGCTGCGTGGCTGTTTCGACGGGATTATCGGGTATTTGCGCTGCTATCGCTGCCGGGTCGTAACCGCGCCAATCAATTGCGGCCAATAAATCGGTTTCATAATCCAGATCGCGCATCTTTGCGCCTTCTGCGCGCAACACGCGGGGCAAATATATTTCTAGCTTGCTGTAGGTATCGCGGCGCGCAAGCGGGCGGCTGTTTCCTGCAATCGGGGCTGCTGTGCCACCCGCGACCGTTAGGATCAGATCGGCAAGCCCGTCTTTTTCTAAGCCTTCCTTGACCGCACCAACAACAAAGGCTGTGTCGGCATGATGCGTTATCACATGGCATTCGTCCAAAGCGTCAACACCGGTTTTCGTGGCATCGGGTTGCCGCAAAATACGGCCAATCAACTGCGTCATGGCGCTCTTGTTGCTACTGGCCGCCAATGAACACAGCACATAGGCAAAGGGGCAATCCCAGCCCTCTTGTAGGGCGGATTTTGTGATGATCACCCGCACGCGGTTGGTGCGCGATAGCAGGTCAAGGTTTTCGGGCTGGTTCAGGTCGTTCTTTTCGGCGGTTTTGATTGCAACTTCGGCCTCGGCATAACCTGTTTGCAGCAACCATTCCTTTACGTCTTCGGAATGAATATGCGTGCCGTCGCGCTGGTCCTTGCCCGTGCGCTCCACCTGCACCAACATGATCGGGCGGATATAGCGCCCAGTATCTGCCCGGTAAGTGTCGGCGGCCCTGTGAAGCTCATCCAGCTTCGCCACCGCCGTTGTTAGGGTTGCCCGCCAATCCGTGCCTTGGCGCGGGTCGAGGTTCAGGGGCATTTTGATCATATCTTCGGCGTGCAATTCGCGGCCCGTCACTTCGACCAACAAATTCGCGTAACGCGCGGGGCGTGGGTTTGGCGGGCGAGTTTCGGCAACGTCTTTAGGGGTTGCCGTTAGCTCCAGCACAAAGATCGGGTTAAACCCATATAGGGTTTCATGCGCCAGATCAGAGGTTGCCTTTTGCCCTTCATCCATCACCACAATCGGGCGGATTAGGCGCAAGGCGTTGCCTAAGCTATCCTTCACCATTGCGTAAAAGTCGTTATAGCCATCCAGATTGGGGGTCGCGTCCATCGCGGCCTGATGCGCCAACTGGTCGCCTTCTGGCGGAAAAAACCCATGCACATCGCCACGGTCGCGGAACATGCGCAGGGTTTCCTTGTTCTGGCGGTTGCCCGATTGCAGCATCAGCACCATAACGCATAAATGCGTTGCCACATCATTGGCATGCAAACGGTCGCCCTTTTCCATAACCATAACCCGCCCCGCCGCCGCGCGGTCCAGCGCTTGGCGGTAAGGGTGCTGGCGGTTCTTGAGGTGTTTAAGGGTTTGGGAATAAATCGCCTCGTTCGGCACGATCCATAGAACAAAGCCGGTATTGGCCCCCAGATAGCGCCCCATGATGCGCGAAATGGCGTTGACGGCCAGATAGGTCTTGCCGCCGCCGGTTGGCACTTTGAATGTCACATTGGGCACAACGCGGCCAATGCCGTCATGGCGCGGCGAAAACGGGATGTCGGCGCGCGATGCTGGCAATCGGCCCGCCGCGCGCAAGGCTTTCCATGCGGTTTCGGCATAATCGGGCAGGGCAAGCCCCAAATCGGGGTTTGCAGCGGCCAGTTCGGCTACCTTGTCGGCCTTGGCCTTTTCGGGCTTTAGCACGTCTAAATACGCATCCAGCGTTTCCAGCACGCGCAACTGATAGTCGAGCTGCCGCATCGCGCTACTCCCGTTCTATCCGATAAAGGGCAAAGGGCAGGGGCACAAATTCGACCGGCAGGTTCAGATCATTCAACATTTTTTGCGATACATGCCGCGCCGGGGCAAAGACCAGATGCCGCGCATCGGGTTTGGTTTCGGCAATTTGGCGCGCGAAGGAAAGCGTTAGTGCCGCCTCGGGTGATTTAAGCCAGTCAAGGTCGGGGCGATAGATCAGCCATAGGTGCTGGTTTTCAAGTGTGCCCAAGTAATGCGCGCCCGCGTCAATATGCGCCGGGTCCAGCGGGGCGCTGGTGGCCATGTGGAACAGCACCGCGCCAAGTGCTTCATAGCTTGGCAGGTCTTTGCCGGTCAGGATATTGTCCAGATCAACCGGTTCGCCAAGCGTGCAATAGGTGAATGCGCCGCCCAAGCCTGATTTCAAAGGTTCTGCTTTTGCTTTGCTATTTCCAGATATGATTCGCCGCACTCGTTCAGCGGTAATCTCGTCTGCATAGTCTTCCATCTCGACCAAAATAAAACGGCGATTTCCAGCGTCTACACTATTCAACTGCAATACTGCATTTGCAGTAGTTCCTGAGCCAGCAAAGCTATCAAGAAATAGTGCGTTAGGATTCGCTACAAATGAGATTATTTTTTCAACAAGTGGTGTTGGTTTTGGATAATCAAATGCTTTCTTTCTTTCCGGAAAAATGGAGCGGATTTCGTAAGCGGCTATGCGGCCATCCAATTCAATTACACTAGGCAACTTTTCTTGATAATCTTTGGCATAGATTTTCAGCTCAATTATTTTTGTATGATCTTCCCCGAAGAGTATTTTCTCTTGCTTCAACAATTCCTGCATCGTTTCCTCTGGAAACCGGTAACCCATAAGGGGCTCTTTGCAGGGCAGCGCTGTGTGGGGATGGATTACGTCATATCTGTATCCCTCCTTCCCCGGGTTGTGGACACTTTGGCTTCCGGTGAACACGCCGCCTCGATCAATGAATTTATATCTGTCCAGTGGCCATAGTTCGGATTTATGGGCGCGATACCATTTGCTATATTCATGTGCGAGTTCACGATCATCAGAGTAGTTACTAGATAGTTCCTCGCCCACGCGCACCAACAAGGTCTTAACGTCAGAGAGCGTTGTTTTCCAAACCTTATCAACCCGAGCTTTATTTTTTGAAAAGCAAACTATGTATTCATGTTCTACTGCAATTCTTGACGGATTATTATCGGTAACATTTTTCCAAACTATGGTCCCGATCCAGTTGTCCGTATCAACAAATATTTCATCAAGCATGAGTCTCAACCGACATAGCTCGTTGTCATCAATACAAATGAAAATAACTCCATCATCTGCCAACAACTCATGCAGCAACCGCAACCGTGGCCACATCATGGCGCACCATTTGTCGTGGCGCAGGCCATCCTCGATGCCAATCGGGTTGGCCTCTAGCCATTCCTTGATCATCGGGGCGTTGACATTGTCGTTATAGGCCCAGCCCTCATTTCCGGTATTGTAAGGCGGGTCGATAAAAATGCAGTCCACCTTGCCCGCATACATCGGCAACAGCGCCTTGAGCGCATGCAAATTATCGCCCTGCACGATCAGGTTGCCATCCAGCGCCACCGGGCCAATGCCCTTATCCGGCTGCGGCACAAGCGGGCGAAAAGGCACAGCTAGGTGGTGGTTATAGACAAATTCCTTGCCTTTGAAATTCAACTCGGTCATCAACCCGCCCCCAAATAGTCTTTGCCCCTATAGACCAGATATTTGCCGCCAAGGGCAATAGCGTTGCCAAGGGAGTGGCCCTGCTACAACGCGCCATTTGTTTCCCCAATAAATACATAGCGGTCCTTCGCATCTTGCAACTGCTTGGCCGTCCTTTCGGGGTTGTCCGCTAGTTCACCCTGCATCCGCATGGCCAAACCGGCAATCGTTGCGGGCAGGTCATCAAACTCAACCCTCATAAGCGCGCCAAGGGTAATGCTGGACCCCAACACATTGCGAAAGACCGTGTTGATACCCGCCCAACTTTTTCGATTTCATCGTAATCGACGAATGCCACCGGGGCGGGGCCAAGGACGAAAGCGAATGGCGCGGCCTGCTGGAGTATTTCGAACCCGCCACCCAGCTTGGCCTGACCGCCACGCCCAAGCGCAAGCACAACGCCGACACCTACGCCTATTTCGGCGAACCCGTTTACACCTACGCCCTGCGCGACGGGATCGAAGATGGCTTCTTGACCCCCTTCAAGGTGCGCCAGATGGCCAGCACGATTGACGAATACGTCTATGACGGCACCGACGATGTGCTGGCAGGCGAGGTCGAGGCGGGCGAGACATTCATCGAAAGCGATTTCAACACCCGCGTGATCATCGAGGAACGCGAGTTGAGCCGCGTGCGCGAGTTCATGGGCCAGATCGACCAGCGCCACAAAACGCTGGTGTTTTGCGCCACGCAGGACCACGCTGCCTTTGTCCGTGATCTGATCAATCAGGTGAAAACCAGCACGAACCCCGCCTATTGCGTGCGTGTCACGGCGGATGACCGTTGAAACCTTTCCTTATACTGGCGCGACTTTGTGGCGCTGCTGCAGCGGTTATGCATCGGGGGTGCCGGGCCTTCGGGGTCAGCGAGGGGGCGCGAAGCGACAAAATGGCCGCGTAAGTTCTGCGGATGCACCACATTAAAAATGGGGGAATTACCAAACGAAGTTTTCAGGCCATTACGACCTTAATGCGCCTCCGGCGGGGCAGGTCAGGTGGCGATAGAGGCGCGCACCTGTTAGCGTGGCGCTTAAATCAGCGCATCATAGGCCCATTGCAGCAGCGCCTGACGTTGGCGCGGGCGACAGAATATGTCGCCGGGAAAGCAATTGGCGCGAATCTGGCCGGCATGACGGGCAAACCCGCGCCAGCGGCCGATCTGGATTTTGTCGACATCTGCAATCCTGCGGCCCGAATAATAGCGGCAATACCATTGGAACCAGCCGCGTGGGTCGGGCTCGAATATCCAGCCCTTTTGCTGCCAGACCTGCAGAGATTGGCGACTTTTTACACCGAAATAGTTGAGCGTGGCATCGGGTTTGGGGCTGAGCTTGGCCTTTTCAAACCATTCGGGCGGAAATTCGGCGCGGCAATCATTCATATAGCGCCCCTCGAACACGCCCATTTCGAGCATTTGTTGCGGGGTGTAGTAGGGCGAAAACCCTTCAGCGAAGTTTTTGCCTATCGGGGCCACACGCAGATAGCTGTAGCCGCTTTGCATCCGGTCGTTCACCCATGTTTCACTTAGCTTGTGCATGGCTAAATGCGGAACAAGGGCTGCAAAAGGCGCGGGATGAGCGAAGAAAACCGCAAAGGCGCATCGGTGGCGGCAAGGCAGATGCAGGGCGCGCCCTCATCGGCAATGGGCTGATGGTCAAGATCATCATTGGCGACCTCAAGATCACCCACCCCAAAGCGGCCGGTGGAATCGCTGAAACTGCCTTGCAGCACCAGCGTCAGCTCCAGCCCGTTATGGGTATGTTCGGGCACAGCCTGCCCGGGCGCGATATAAAGCAACCGGGCCGAGCCCTGGCGGTTGGCCGACAATATGCACTGCCGGTTACCCATGCCAAGCGAGCGCCAGCGCGGCGGCTGGCCATTTAGCGCCTGCATGATCGGGCCGGGAAAAATGCCAGAAGGCCGGAAAACATGCGCAGGCTTGTGCGGTGCGTCAAGCCTGTCAAGCAGAGCCTCGCGCTTGCCCGCTGTCATGGCCGCAGGGCCGGTGCTTTCAAGCACGGCGCCACCGGCAGCCTGATGCGCTTCAAGTGCGGCGCGGCAGTCCATACACAGCGAAACATGCGCAGCAACCGCAAGCGCATAGGGATAGGCAAGGTTGCCGCTGGCATAGGCGGCCAGCAAGGCATCGGGGGTGTGGTGGGTTATGGCGTTCATGTCAACGCAATCCCTTCAATTCGTGGCGCAAGCGTTCAAGCCCAAGGCGGATGCGCGACTTGATCGTGCCAAGCGGCAACCCTGTTTGCGTGGAAAGGTCCTGATGGGTCATCTCGCCGAGATAGGCTTTTTCGATCATCTCGCGCTGGTCGGGTTTGAGGGCGGCCAGCGCACGGGCAAGCTCTGCGCCTTCTTGCTCGATTGCCACAATCTGGCTGGCATCGGGTTCCTCGGCCGGTTCGATGTCGAGCGTGTCGGGCAGGGGGCGGGTTTCGCGGCGCAGCAGGTCCACATGGCGGTTGCGGGCGATCTGGTAAATCCAGGCCGAAACCTGCGCGCGATGCGGGTCAAACTGCGCGGCCTTGTGCCACGCGGTCAGCATAACATCCTGCACAATGTCTTCGGCTTGGGCGGCAGGCACACCGCCGCGCATGAAGAACCCTTTCAATCGAGGCGCGAAATGGTCATAAAGCTGTGCAAATGCGCTGCGGTCGCGCGCATCGCGCACAGCCAGCATCCAAGCTGTCTGGGGTGATATTTCGGCCTTTTTGGGGTGTGGCACCTTAACCCTGTCCCTTCGCATACGAATACTGTGCAGCGCCGGAACGCCGCATGTGACTGTATCGTTTATACGGGCGAGCTGTGCAAACATATAGCTGTTACGCGCAATCGCGTTGCTTGGATCATTTTTGATCCAAACCTGTTGCTGCCGCGTAGTCTTTGCAAATGCAGCAAGTGGATTACCCATGTCTTTTAATGCCTTTCCCATTCGTCCCCAACGCGTTGCCATTATTGGTGGCGGCATTTCGGGGATGGCAGCGGCCTATCTTCTGGCCCCGCACCACGCGGTAACCCTGTTTGAGGCGGCCCCGCAGCTTGGTGGCCATGCGCGCACGATTACGGCGGGCATAAATGGCGACCAGCCGGTCGATACCGGGTTCATCGTTTTCAACTATGCGAATTATCCGCACCTGACACGCATGTTTCAGGCGCTTGATGTACCTGTGGCCAAAAGCGATATGAGCTTTGGCGTTTCAGTGGATGATGGCAGGGTCGAATATGCCTTGCGCAATTTGCGCGCGCTCGTGGCCCAAAAGCGCAACATGCTGCGCCCCGGCTTTGCGCGGATGCTGCGCGACATTCTGCGCTTTAATGCACAGGCCGAGGCGCTGGCACAAGATGACAGCACCACGCTTGGCGCGTTGATGGATGAAATGCAGCTTGGCCCGTGGTTTCAAAACTACTATCTGATGCCGTTTTGCGGCGCGATCTGGTCAACACCGCCAAGCGAAATCCGCCAGTTTCCCGCCCGCGCCATTTTGCGGTTTTTCCGCAATCATGCGCTGCTCAGCCCTGCCGATCAGCACCAGTGGTGGACGGTGGATGGCGGCAGCATTGAATATGTGCGCCGCCTTGGCGCGCATCTGGCCGCATCGGGTGTTGAGCTTAAAGTTGCAACACCGGTTGAGCATGTGCGCCGCTCTGGTGGCAAAAGCGTTGTCACCGCCAAAGGCGCCGCTTTTGAGCCCTTTGATCAGGTGATTTTTGCCTGTCATGCCGATCAGGCCCTGCGCATGCTGGCCAACCCGAGCCAAGCCGAAATCGCCGCGCTTGGCGCGATAAAATTTCAGAATAACGAGATGGTGCTGCACCGTGATACCGCACAAATGCCCAAGCGCCGCAATGTCTGGTCAAGCTGGGTGTATAAGGCCGATACGCGCGGCACGGATACCGCGATTGGCGTGACCTATTGGATGAACCGGCTGCAAAACATCCCCGATCGCGACCCGCTTTTCGTATCGCTCAACCCGTCGCGCCCTGTGCGTGAAGAGCTGATCTACGACCAGACCACATTTCGCCATCCGGTGTTTGATACCGCGGCGCTGAGCGCCCAAAAGCAGCTTGCTGCCATGCAGGGACAGAACAATACATGGTTTGCCGGCGCGTGGCTTCGCCATGGATTTCATGAAGACGGCTTTGCCAGTGCCGCGCGCATCCAGCGCCAGATGGAACTGAGCGTGGTATGAGCGGCCCCGTTGAACATATAGCCGGCAGCACCATGCACAAGCGGCGGGGGGCCTTGCGCCACGGGTTTCGCTATGGGGTGGATTTTGTGCTGATAGACCCCGAGGCCGCCCAGGCTAAGCCGCGGCTGTTCTCGCGCAACCGTTTCAACCTGATGGCTGTGCATGACCGTGACCATGGCGGCGCAATCGGGGAAGGGCAGGGGGCAGCATGGCTGCGCCGCGTGCTGGCCGAAAACGGGCTTGGCGGGCGCAAGCTTACCCTTGGCCTGCTCACCCAGCCGCGGTTTTTGGGCTATGTGTTCAACCCTGTCAGCTTTTGGCTGGTCGAAGACGGTGCTTGCCTCATTGCCGTTATTGCCGAGGTTTCAACGCCGTTTGGCGACCGTCACTCCTATTTCTGCCATGAAGAGGGCTTTGCGCCGATTACGTCGCAGACCAAAATCACCACCCCCAAGGCGCTGCATGTTTCCCCCTTTCAGGATGTGGCGGGGAAGTATGCGTTTACCTTCAACATTACTGCGACACAGATTGCCATTACCATTTCGTTCAGCCATGGGGCCGAGGGGGTTGTAGCCAGTTTGAACGGGCCGCGCCGCACGGCCACCAGCGCCGGCCTGCTTTGGGCCGCCATCCGCCGCCCTTTCGGGGCTTTGCGCACCATTACCCTTATTTACTGGCAGGCCCTGCGCCTACGGCTGAAAGGTGCGCGTTACCGTGCGCGCCCAACCCCACCCAAATCGGAGATTTCTTGATGGGCCTTTTTGATAACAGCATCAAACGCGGATTTCTGGACACCTGCGCCACCATCCGCCAAGGCAGCCTGCGCCTGCGCACCCCCGATGGTGATGTGCATGATTTTGGCGAGGGTCTGCCCCAGGCCGAGCTTGAAATTCACGACTGGGCCGCCATTAGCGCCATTGCCGCGCGTGGCAGCATCGGGCTTGGTGAAACCTATGTGGCGGGCATGTGGGACACGCCGTCGGTGGAAACGCTTGTGCGGGTCGGGCTTTTGAACCTCGACCATTTTCGTGGCTACGCCTATGCGGGGTTCTGGAACAGCCTGAAATTCCGTGTGGTCAACGGCCTGATGCGCGCCAATTCGCGCCGCGGTTCGGCCCGCAATATCCGCGCGCATTATGATGTGGGCAACGAGTTTTACCAATTGTGGCTCGATGACAGCATGACCTATTCTTCGGGACTGTATACGGCGGATGATGGCGACCTTGGCCGCGCCCAAGCCCGCAAATATGACCGGATTTTGAACCGTATGCCGCAAAGCGAACGGATTTTGGAAATTGGTTGCGGCTGGGGCGGCTTTGCCGATCGTGCCGCGCGTGCGGGCCAGTATGTGACCGGGCTGACGATTTCGCCGAGCCAGAAAGGCTATGCCGATGCACTGCTCGATGGCCGCGCCGATATTCGCCTGCAAGATTACCGCGAAAGCGCGGGCAAGTTTGACTCGATCGTGTCCATCGAGATGGTCGAGGCGGTGGGCAGGCGCTATTGGCCCGTGTATTTTGCCACGCTCAAAGCACGGCTGGCCGAGGGTGGCGTGGCCATGTTGCAGGCCATTACGGTGCCGGATTCGCATTTCGATATTTACCGGCGCACATCGGATTATATCCGCCACTATACCTTTCCCGGCGGGATGCTGCTGTCTGACGCGGTGATTGCCGATCAGGCGCGCCGCGCCGGGCTGAAGGTGGTGGAAAGCCACGGCTTTGGCCGCGATTATGGCCGCACGTGCAGCCAATGGGCTCAGCGGTTGGCCGAACAGTCCAAACGTATTACAAAGCTGGGACATGATCCGCGCTTTAAGCGCAACTGGCAGTTTTATCTGGAATCGAGCGCCGCCTGCTTTGCCACCGGCCAGACCGATGTTGTGCAAGTGGAGCTTGCCCATGCATAAGGGTGAGTTCATCTGGATCATCGGTGCCAGCGAAGGCATTGGCGCGGCACTCGCGCGCCATTATGCGGCTGCGGGTGCGCGGCTGGTGCTGTCTGCACGCTCCAAAGACAAGCTCGATGCTCTTTTGGCCGAGTTGAACGGCCCGCATGTCGCCGTGCCGCTCGATGTCAGCGACCGCGCCAGTATCGAGGCGGCAGCCAAAACCGTTTCGGCCATTGGCCCGCTGAGCCGCGTGGTGCATTTGGCCGCAATGTATGACCCCGGCCATGTGCGCGATTTGGATGCAAGCAAGGCGGCACAACTCGTCACCACCAACCTGATGGGCAGTTTTCATATTGCGCAAGTTGCCCCGCGTCTGCTGCGCAAGGGGGGGCAACTTGCGCTTTGCGGTTCGGTTGCGGGGTATATCGGGCTTCCCAAGGGGCAGATTTATTCGGCAACCAAGGCAGCGGTCATCAACCTGACGGAATCGCTGCGGCTGGAACTGGCGGGCGAGGTCGATGTGCGGCTGATCAGCCCCGGCTTTGTCGATACCCGACTGACCCAACAGAACGATTTTACCATGCCCGCCATGATCACGACCGAGGCTGCCGCCAAGGCCATTGCACGCGGGCTGAACACGCGCCGTTTCGAGGTGCATTTCCCCAAACGGCTTACCTTGAGCCTCAAGCTTCTCAGCGCTTTGCCCTATTGGGCGGCGCTTGCGCTGCTACGCCGCCTTGTGCGCTAGCCAACCCACTTTGAACACGGAGAAATTCCCATGAGCATTCTTGCACTTTACGCGATTACCGTTGTGATTTTCCTTCTGGCCGATGCGGTTGGCCTGCGCTTTCTGGTCAAACCTGTTTTTGACCAGCACATCGCCCATCTTTATGCCGAACCTTTGCGGCTCGTGCCTGCGGGGCTGTTTTATTTGGGCTATGTTGCGGGGATTTTGTGGTTTGTCTCGGTGCCTGCGCTGAAAGCGGGCGACCCGATGGCCGCGCTCATTGGCGGGTTTTTGCTGGGGCTTATGGCCTATGGCACTTACGAGTTTACCAACTACGCCACGTTGCGCGACTGGTCGATGCAGCAGGTGGCCGTCGATACGCTTTGGGGCGGTGTGCTGACCGGGTTTTCGGCCTGGCTGGGTGTGAGCGCCATGCGCGCCTGGGCCTAGCACGGGGGCTTAAATATGCAGTGCCGCAACCTGTTCTGTGGCACCGGGAATATGCACCGGGCGGGCGGCTTCGACAAAATTCTTCATGTCGAGCGCCCATGTCGTGCCGGGCCAGCGAATTTCCATATTCTGGCGGCGCGGGCGGTAAACGGCGGTGTAAAGCGTGCCAAATCCGGCGGAAAAGGCTGTGGAATAAAGCGGCGGGCGCAGGAAGGCGTTGATGAATTTGTCTTCAGGGTCGCGGTGCAGTGCCATGCGGTTCAGCAAGAACCGCTCGCGCTCTACCGTTGCCGTAAACCGCGCATGGCTGATCCATTCCACGTTTTCCTGATGGTTGGTAGCCACTGCGGTATGCGACAGAATGGCCGGCCGGTCGGGTGACATCATCGCCGTGACATAGTTGCGCTTGCGGTCCAGCGCGGTGACATTATAGCTCATATGCGTGGGAATGCGCGCCAGCGCGGCCCCGGCCTGATCGGCGGTTTCGCAGGTTTGCAGCACATAGCGCAGGATGAGCGGCACGCCGAAGCCTTCACCCACCACACGCCGCCCGCCAAAGGTGAGCGAAATGGCCAGCCCGGCATCGTTCATGCCATCGACCATGCCCCAAAGCCCGTCGGAAACACCCATAACCTTGCGGCCCTGCCAGCCTGTATGGGTGATCAGGCAGTCAAACGCATTGGCGTGGTAGTCGTAATTGCGCACCATCACCGGTTCTTTGCCCGTCCAGATGGCTTGTGAACAGCCCGAAAGATAGGGCGGCGGGCAGTAAAAGCTTAAAAACCTTGCAGCCTGATCGCCACCACCGGCCAGTTCGCACAGCTCGTCATAAAGCGGCACAATCTCGGGCATGTGCTCTTTGAGCTTGCGGCGGCCCTCGGTATAGGTGGGACGCGCGCTATCACCCTCTTTCAGCCACCATTTGCGGTAGTCGGGCCAATATTCGGCGAAAAGTCCGGCCCATTTCGGGCCGGGCTGATCTTCTGTTATGGCACGCCAGAGCATGGCGTCTCCTTACAATATCTTGAACGCCGGATCAGACAGCGCGGGCCCTGCATTTGCCACGGGAAGGGGCTGGCCCGCAACCGCTTGTTTGATGCCGTGAATCCATTTCTTGGCGCGTTCGTTCAGCCTAAAGCTCTTGGTCATCGAGCGACCGCGCGTGACCAGAATGCCGATATCGGCACCTTCATAGCGGTAATCGCCCGGGCGCAGGATGCGCAAAAAGAACGCCTCGTTCTCGCTTTCAACCGCACGGCGGTGATAGTCGAAGCGGTCAAACACAACGCGACCGTCTTCGAGCATTTTGTAAATGCCGGTTTCGGGCGCTTGTGCGCAGATATCGACGCTGTCATCGGTGTGCTTGATGACCATCTGCGACCAACTGTCGATCATGTCGGGGTTGGCCCAGCGGGCGTTCAACTCGTCGACATCAAGGTCGAATTTCCGTTTGGAAAACTCCAGCAAATGGAACAGGAAGAGCGGTGAATCCGCATGGGCGAAGGCTGCGTGGTTGGTCATAGAGCTTGCGCCGGTAATGCGCGGGTTCAACTCGCCCAGCCACAAATCGCCGGTTTTCTTGTCGATCAGGAAATCGAGCTCGAAATAGCCGCGATAGCCTTCCTTGCGCAACTGCTCGCCGAACTTGAAGGTCAGGTCGCGGGCTTTTTCGCGCACTTTCGGCGGAAAGGCGGTCGACAGGATCTCGTTGCCGCACCAGCCGCCACGATAAGGCGTAAGCTCCTTGAAGCCGACAAGTTCGGTCATCAAGGGGCCGACGATGGTGCCTTCCTTGGTGGCGCAGGCTTCTATGGCCGAGCCGCGGCAATCAATCCGCTTCATGATCTTGATCTCGCCCTCGCCGACGATCTCGGATTCGTGGCGGCGGAAATCAGCTTCGGATTTGATGAAGAATGTCGTATGCCCGCTATCACCAAAGGCCGATTGCAACACAAGGTCGTGGCCAATGCCGGCTTTTTCGCAGGTCTTCTTGAGGTCCTCGTAACTCTTCACCTCGGCCAGCACGTTCGGCACCGAAGGCACGCCGGCCTTGTTGCCGATGCGCACGGTCTCGATCTTGTTGTCCATTTTCTGGCGCAGTTTGGCTTTCGGGAACCAGACTTCGGCACCCAGTTCTTTTGACAGCCGTTCGGTTTCCTCGTCAAACATCAGGAACACGAATTTCGGCTTGCCACCACGGCGTTTGATGAAATCAATCACCTCTTTGTGCTGGAGTAGATAGTTGTTGATATCCTCGATCGACTGAAACTCGGCATGGGGCTGCTCGGAGGGGCAGAACACGTTGGGATGCTTGCCCTCATAACAGTCGATATAGCAGATATACTTGAAATTCTTGACCCATTCATCCAGCCCCAGAAGGTTGAAATTCGTTGCCGAGATGAAGTAGATCGGGTCTTCATTGCGGTGAAAGAAGCGCCGGATTTCGGAGATATTTTTTAGCTCTTTGGCCATTGTCTAATCCTTTTTCTGTGCGGCTGCGGGTTTGGGTTTTGCGGGTTTGGGCAGAGCGGCCAGCGATTCCGGTGTGAACACCCTTAAGCCCAGATCGGCGCGGTAGCCGTGAATTTCGTTCACATCCAGCGCGCGCATGAAGGCCAGAATTTCGCGGCTGATCACCTGACCGGGCACCAGAATGGGAAAACCCGGCGGGTAGGGGATGATGAAGCTGGCCGAAACAACTTCTTGCCCCGCCTCAAGCGCGTCATAAAGCGTGCCGTCAAGCTCCATATAGTCGCAATTCTTCTCATCATAGCTCAGATAATACGCCGTGCGGATATCGCCCTCAGGCGTTACATGGTCGGGGCGGAACGCATCGTGAAAGCGCGAAAAATCCGGCAAAGGCGGGTAGTTTTCGGTAAGGTTTTTCACACGTCGGTCAAACGACAACCGTTCCATTTTCGAGGCATCATCGAGCAATTCGTCCAGCTCGTTGGCGATTTCGACCAGCACCTCGATCAGATAGGCGACGGATGAGCGCGTTGTGCCGATATTGGTCATGAACAGCACGGTATTGCGCGAAGTTTTGTTGATTTGGATACCGTATTTGTCCATCAAAACATCGTTCTTGAATGTGTCGCCATCCCAACCGGTGCCACCCACCGCAAGGGTCACGCGGGTCGGGTCGAGTACAAAATCGTCCTGCTCCCAGCACTCGAACATATCGGTCCAGCCCTGTTCGACATCGAAATAGCTGCTCACACCGCTTTGGCGGTGGTGTTCGGGTATCATGTCACCGGAGGTAAGAACCTTGAAGTATTTCCTTAGCAGCGGATGGCTGGCAATGGCGCGGCGCATCGACATGGCCGCCTCGATCTGGCGCTGGACAAACTCAAAGCCTTCAAGCTCTACCTGCCTGCGGCCAACATCGAGACTGGCGATGATCTGATAGTTCGGCGAGGTGGAGGTATGGGTCATGTAAGCCTCGTGGAAGCTTTGCTCGACCTCGCCTTTGAAATCCTGATCATTCACATGGATCATCGAGCCTTGCCGCAGGCTGGTCAGGGTTTTGTGGGTGGATTGCGTGGCATATACCCGCACCCGCGCCGATGGCGGCGCAATCAGCCGTGTGTCGAGCCAGTTTTCGTCGGTCGCATTTTCAAGCTCTTTTTGCTGGGCCTTGTAGGCGCGCGCGTGCTCTTCGGTACGCAGGCGTTTGCGCACATCATTGGCGGTGCGCATGGCGGTGCGCTGGCGGTAGGTGGGCGAAAACCGCGCAAAGGCGAACCACGCCTCATCCCAGAGGAATACAAGGTCGGGCTTGATGGCAAGGCACTCCTCGATCACCCGTTCGACATTGTAAACCAGCCCGTCAAACGTGCAGTTTGTCAGCAGCAACATGCGCACACGGTCAAGTTTGCCGGCGGCTTTCAGCGCCAGCAATTGATGCTTGATTTCGCGCAAGGGCACCGCGCCATACATCGAATATTCGTTCAGCGGATAGCTGTCGAGATAGACAACCTCGGCCCCCGCAAGCACCATGCCATAATGGTGCGATTTGTGGCAATCGCGGTCGACCAGCACAATGTCGCCGGGGCGCACAAGCGCCTGCACCACGATCTTGTTGCAGGTCGAAGTGCCGTTGGTGGCAAAGAAGGTTTGTTTGGAACCAAAGGCGCGGCTGGCCAGTTCCTGTGCCTCCTTGATGGGGCCGTGGGGTTCAAGCAAACTGTCCAGCCCGCCGGATGTGGCGGAGGTTTCAGCCAGAAAGATGTTCGGGCCGTAAAACGCGCCCATATCCTGAATCCAGTGGCTGCGGGTGATGGATTTTCCGCGGCTGATCGGCATTGCATGAAATACGCCGGTGGGCTGTTTGGAATAGTTCACAAGCGCGGTGAAGAACGGCGTTTTATTGCGCGCCGCAACACCGCGCAGGATGTTGAGGTGCAGTTCCATAAAGTCTTCCTGATTGTAGAACACCCGTCGGCATATGCCCAAATCCATACCGGCAATATCTTCAACCGAGCGTTCGGTGACCAGATAGGCATCAAGCTCGGGGCGGACGCGGGCCACAAGGCGGCAAAGCTCGGGGCCGTAATTTTCGGGGATCATATCGTCAATCCCGTCGGTGTCGCGCATTCCGGCCAAGTATTTGTTCAGAATTTCGTTGGAGTTGTTGGATTTCAGCGTGAGACCGGGGCGCACGACGATGGCCTGAATATTGTGGTTGAACAGCACCGCGATCAGCGCGTCTTCCAGACTGGGCACAACCACGGCTTCATAGGTGAACGCGTCTTCGGGGCGGCGCATGCGCGTGACGTTGTTCTTGAGCCAGCGCTCCTGCTGTTCGTTGACACTGTCAACAATCAGAACCTCGAAATAGGGGCGGCTCATGGCGCGGGCTTCTGGGGAAAGCATCGCCTCGTCATTATGCTCTTCATCATCAACGCTGTCGCGTTCCAGCGGAATGTCGCGGCGACGATAGGCACCCGTGGTCAAGGCGCGTTTGACGCGGGCCACGGCGAAGGCAAGCTCGTCAAAATTGCCGTGCTCGAACTGGCGGCGCATATGGTTGAAGGCGGCCATGCCGGGGAAAGCCCAATAGGCTTCGATCACCGCCAGCGATTCAAAAAGCTCGGCGATGCGGGCCTTGATACCGGTGATCTTGCGCGCCTGCGTTTCGCGCGCCAGCGCTGTCGAAGCTTCGCGCAGGCTGCTCCACCTGTCTGCGCGAAGTTGTGTCGCGGAGTAATAGTCGCTCACAGATGCCATGGTCGTTCTCCCTTTTTATTGGGCTGAACACCAAGGCTACCTGCCGCAAAGCGCCAGAATACCCAGTGCTAGCCGGTCGTTGCTTTGCCCATATATGGCGAAATTCCAAACCCCTGAACCGGGCGACGGTTCAGCGCCTCGACCTCGGCATTGGCGGGCACATCTACGTGCAGACCCGCGCGGCTGCCCTGCGCGGGCACTTCCAGCGGGCCGAGCGATTGCAGATAGGCGTCGGTGCCGCTTGTGCGGTCATAAACCGAAAAATCGCTCGACCGGTCGCGGAAGCTTTTCAGCACCTGACCAAGGCCTTTCATGCCGGTTTCGCGCTGGCGGCGCACCATCGACAGGTCTACCTCGATCGGGAACATGTCTTCCTGACCGGCGGACTGGTGCAGCACCAGCGATGTCGGATCGACAATGCAGGATTTGCCAACCCCGCCTGCGCCAAGCCCGTTTACATCAATCACATAGCATTGGAATTGCGCGGCGGTGGCGCGCGCGATTGCCAGTTCGGCGTCGCGGTCGGTAGTGCCGGTCAAGACCGGGTGCAACAGCACCTCGACCCCTTGGCTGGTTAACTGGCGGGTGGTTTCGGGGAACCACATATCATAACAAATCGACAGTCCGAAACGACCGACATCCGGCACGTCGAACACGCAAAAGTCGGTTCCCGCCGCGATGCCGGCTTCATAAGGCAGGAAGGGGAACATTTTGGCGTAGCGGCGCACGATATTGCCATCGGGGTCGATGACCAGCGAGGTGTTGTAAACTCGGCCATCTTCGGGTGATGTCAGGAACATAGAGCCGGGGATCAGCCAGACCTTGTGGCGGCGCGCCGCCTCGCAGAACCGGTTGATGGTGTCGTTTTCCGGCGCAAGCTTGAAGCGTTCCAGCGGGCCAAAGGGCGCAAGTTCGCTGAACAGCACCATCTGTGTCCACGGAAACCGCGCCATGAGCACGTCGAGCCGGTGCATCATACCATCAACATTGGGTTGAAGCGCGTTGACATACATCTGCACGCCAGCAATTGCGAAAGGGGTCATTTTTTCAGCTCTCCAAGCTTGCAGAGAGGGCGAATAAATGTGCCGTGAGTCTCTGTCAGGCGCATCTTCTACGCCCTATTGCCGGGATGGGAAATAGCGGAAATGCAAATGACAGCCTGTGTAGAAATCCCGTTAAAAACGCGCACTCGCTGCCGCGGCGTTGAAAGTGCGATTCGCTGTTGTTCGGGCTGTTTCTTATTCATGGTCAAGCCAGCTTTGCATGGATTTATGCTGCTGCAAAGGCCAGATTCAGGAAATTTTAGGCATTGGCCGCCAAACAGGCCGATTGCGCGGCAATTTGCGCAAAAACCGGGAAAATCGGCTCGTGATGTGCATTTTCGGCTAACGCTTCTTTTGCCGATCCATTAGGCAAGTGGCATGAAATTCGGTTTCCCCACTGCCTATGCAGGCATGACAATCGGCTTGCTTGGCGGGTCATTTGACCCGCCACATAACGGGCATGTGCATATTACCAAGCAAGCGCTGCGCCGTCTGGGGCTGTCGCAGGTCTGGTGGCTGGTCTCGCCCGGCAACCCACTTAAGGCCAGCGGGCCGCAGCCGATGGCACGGCGCTTGGCGGCAAGCCGCGCGATCATGCAGCATCCGCGCGTGAAAATCACCGATATAGAAGCCCGGCTTGGCACGCGGTATACGGCCGAAACGCTGGCGCATCTGGCAGCGCTTTACCCCGGCCTGCGCTTTGTGTGGCTGATGGGGGCCGATAATCTGGCGCAGTTTCACCGCTGGGAACGGTGGGAAGATATTGCGCAATTGGTGCCCATTGCCGTGCTGGCGCGACCGGGCCAAAAACTGCGGGCCGGTCTTTCACCCATGGCGCAGCGTTTTGCGCGTTACCGGCTGCCATCGGCACAGGCGCGCGCACTGGCCTTGCGCACGCCGCCGGCTTGGATATTGTTGGGCGGACCAATGATAAACGAGTCCTCAACCCGCCTTAGGGACGAGGGGCAGTGGAAATAGAAGAACAAATCACAAGCAGGGTTTGATTTGAAACGGCGCAATTTTCTAGGCGGTTTGGCTGCAACCCTTCCTGTTGCGGCCTTTAGCGAGACGATGACCCGCCCGTTACCGCGGGCCGGAAGGCGTATTGCACCCTCGCAAGTCGGTGCCATACTCAATGAATTCGGTATTGGCGCCGTAACCAGCTTTATGGTGGTTGATTTGGCCACTGGGCAGGTGCGAGAAGCGCACCAGCCCGATCTGGCGCTGCCGCCCGCTTCGGTCACCAAAGCGTTGACGGCCCTTTATGCGCAACGCTATCTGGGCGCGGGTTTCCGGTTTGAAACGCGTGTGCTGGCCACGGGGGCGCTGAACGGCAGCACCTTGCAAGGCGATCTTGTTTTGCAGGGCTCAGGCGATCCGCTGCTGGATACCGACCGTCTGGCCGCCCTTGCCGCCGAGGTGGCGCGCGCCGGCATAAGGCGCATAAGCGGGCGGTTCATTCTCGTGGACAATACCTTGCCGCATCTTCAGCAGATCGACGCCAGCCAGCCACCACAGGCGGGCTATAATCCCGGCATATCCGGTCTGAACCTCAACTATAACCGCGTGTATTTTGAGTGGCAGCGCGCCAGTAACGGCTATGCGGTCAGCATGGATGCACGCTCTGACCGGTTCAAGCCGGTGGTGGATATGGCGCGCATGGAAGTGGTGAACCGCCAAGCGCCACTTTACACCTATCGTCAGGCCAACGGCCGCGAATTATGGACCGTGGCGCGCCCGGCACTTGGCGATGGCGGCGGGCGCTGGTTGCCTGTGCGTGACCCGGCGAACTACGCCGCACAGGTGTTTGCAACGCTTGCTGCCGCCCATGGCATTGCTTTGCCCGCGCCGCAGAGTGGCGGCGTGCCGCAAGGCGCGCGGGCCATAAGCGAAACCCATAGCCCGATGCTGACGAATATTCTGGCCGACATGTTGCGCTTTTCCACAAACCTGACCGCCGAAGTGCTGGGCCTGCGCGCCAGTGCGGCTGCGGGGCGGGCTTCGGCGCGGCTTAACCAGTCAGCCGCTGCAATGGGGCGCTGGGCGCAGGGCGTTGCGGGGGGTGCTGTTGGCGCTTACGAAAACCATTCCGGCCTGTCGGGAGACTCGCGGGCCTCTGCACAAAACCTTGTGCGGGTCATGACATCCAACGAAGCGCGCGTTGGCTTGCGCAATATCCTGCGCGAAACCGTGCTGGTCGATGCGCAGGGTAATGGCGCGCCGGTGCCGGGGCGGCAGGTGTTTGGCAAAACCGGCACGCTGAATTTTGCGCATGGAATTTCAGGCTTTATCGAGCGTGACGGCCAGCAACGGCTGGCCTATGCAATTTTTGCCGCCGATATGGCTGCGCGCGCCAATGCCCCAAGCGAGGAAGAGCGCCCGCGCGGCTCGCGCCCATGGTTAGGCCGCGCACGCGCACAGGAACAGGCGCTGCTGCGCCGATGGGCGTCGCTTTATACTTAGTGTTTCAGGCGTGCGGCCAGCGCATATGCCGCGCCCGCGCACCACGCTCGATGGCCGCGCCGTGCAGCCGGTCGATTCGCAACTCGTGGCGGATTTCCTCTAGCAGGCGCATTTCACCGGGGCGGATTGTACCGTCGGATGCCGCCACATCGCAGGCCATGGCATAGGCGGTTTCGTTCAGATCATCGGGCAATGCATCGCGCACAATGCCGAACAGCGCGTCAAGCCCCTCTTCTTCGGAAAACAGCTCGAACACGGTTTGACTGATCATTTTGATGCGGGATGCATCATATTTCGCAAAAATCGGCAAATGGTCAACAATGCGGCTGATTGAAAGCAGTTCCGATGTCGAAACGGTTTCATCGGAGAGAGAAACCGCAACCATAACCGCGACAAGCGCGTCCTGGGGCGATATGAGCGCGTTTTCTGACGGTATTTCGGACATTTCGGCACCTATTTGCTATGGTTTGGGCGCATCTTATTGACCGTAAGCAGCAGCTTCAATAGGAAGCGGTGAAACCACGCCCGAGGAATATCATGTCCACATTTCGTGACGCTGCCCTGAACAGTAAAGCCTGGCCCTTTGAAGAGGCGCGCCGGCTGGTGAAGCGTTATGAAAACAAGCCGCCTGAGAAAGGCCATGTGCTGTTTGAAACCGGCTATGGCCCCAGCGGATTGCCGCATATCGGCACCTTTGGCGAGGTGGCGCGCACAACGATGATCCGCCGCGCGTTTGAAGTGATCAGCGACATTCCCACGCGGCTGATTTGCTTTTCGGATGATATGGACGGGATGCGCAAAATTCCCGACAATGTGCCCCAGCCCGACATGCTGCGCGAACATTTGCAGCGCCCGCTGACCGTTGTGCCCGACCCGTTCGGCAAGTTTGAAAGCTTTGGCCACCACAACAACGCCATGCTGCGGCGGTTTTTGGATACGTTCGGCTTTCAGTATGAGTTCATTAGCGCCACAGATTACTACAAATCCGGTAAATTTGACGAGGTGCTGCTGCGCGCCGCAGCGCGCTATGACGATGTGATGAAGGTCATGCTGGCCAGCTTGCGCGAAGAACGCCAGCAGACCTATTCGATCTTCCTGCCCATCAGCCCGCAATCGGGCCGGGTGCTGTATGTGCCGCTTCTGGATGTGAACGCCAAAGAGGGCACGATCACCTTCAACGATGAGGATGGCACCGAAACCACGCTGCCGGTCACCGGGGGCAATGTGAAATTGCAGTGGAAGCCGGATTTCGGCGCGCGCTGGGCGGCACTGGATGTCGATTTCGAGATGTATGGCAAGGACCATTCCACCAACACACCGATTTATGACCGGATTTGCGAGATTCTGGGTGGCAAGAAGCCCGAGCATTTCACCTATGAACTGTTTCTTGACCAGAACGGCGAGAAAATTTCGAAATCCAAGGGCAACGGGCTGACGATTGACGAATGGCTGACCTATGCCAGCCCCGAAAGCCTGTCATACTTCATGTATCAAAAGCCCAAAACCGCCAAGCGGATGTATTTTGACGTGATCCCGAAATCGGTTGATGAATATCACCACCACCTTGAAAGCCTTGCAACGCAGGACGAAGCGGCAACGGCCAATAATCCGGCATGGCATATCCATGGCGGGCAGGCACCGAAGAACGATATGGTTGTGTCCTATGCGATGCTGCTGAATTTGGCTTCGGTTGCCAATGCCGAAGACAAGGAAACACTGTGGGGTTTCATTCGTAAATATGCGCCGGATGCAAGCGCTGAAACCCATCCGGGTTTGGATGCGGCGGCAGGCTATGCGGTGCGCTATTTCAAGGATTTCGTGAAACCGGCCAAAGTGTATCGCGCACCCGATGACCAAGAGCGCGCCGCCTTGCAGGATTTGGCCGCGAGGCTGAAGGTTTGGGAACACGGTGCCAATGCCGAGGATTTGCAAAGCCTTGTGTTTGCCGTAGGGCGCAACAATGCGTTTGACCCTCTGCGCCTGTGGTTCAAGGCGATTTACGAGGTGCTCTTAGGGGCCGAGCAAGGCCCGCGTTTTGGCGGTTTCATTGCGCTTTATGGCGTAGACGCGACAATCAAGCTGATTGATGACGCGCTGAGCGGTGCGTTTTTGCCCAAGCCCTAGGGCTTGGGTTTGTGCTTGGATATGCGCGCCCTAGCTTAGGTTCGGGCGCGTATCATGAGCGTCTGGCGTTGACTGTTTAGCCACATGCCAAGCAGCATTGCCAGCAAGAAGACCGGCACCTGCCATGGTGCAAAGGCCAGCGCTGCGATGACCGGGCCGGGGCAAAGGCCGATCATACCCCATCCGATGCCAAAAAGAGCGGAGCCCGCGATCAACTCGCCGTCAATTTCGGGGCTGGGGGCAGGGGGCATGGCTCCGCCAAACAGCGCTGCGCTGCGACGGCGTGCAATGATCCAGCCCAGCGCCGAAACCACGATGGCACCGCCCATTACAAACGCGAGCGTCGGGTCCCATGCGCCAAATATGTCGAGAAAGGCGCGCACGCGTTCAGGGTTGACCATATCGGAGATGATGAGGCCGAGCCCGAACAGAAGGCCGGAGACGAGTGAGGTAAGATTTCGCATTTTCAGCCCCTTAAAGCAGGTTCATGGCGGCAACGGTGGCGATGCCGGTTGCCATGAAGGTGATCATCGCAACGATCGAGCGGCGCGACAGCCGTGCCGAACCGCAAACACCGTGCCCGGAGGTGCAACCAGAGCCCATGCGCACGCCAAAACCCACAAGCAGCCCTGCAACAAGAATAAGCGGGATGCTGGTTGTCATGCTCAGCGCGGGCAGGGGAGCGAAAGGCCAGTAAACCAACGGGGCCGCCAAAAGACCGATGAGGAACATGAGCCGTTCTACCTGTGCTGGCGAACGGTTGGCTTTGAACGCATTGCCAAGAATGCCGCTAATGCCGGCAACGCGGCCATTTCCAAGCAATAGCAGCGCGGCTGAAGCGCCGATCATCAAGCCGCCCAAGGTGGCATTTACCCAATCTGGATTCATAGTTCACTTCCCCTTATTTCAGGGCGCAGACATAACATTCAGATAATTGAATGCAAGAGGGATTTGTGGCGAAATCCTCAACAGATTGTGTGCGACGCGGGAATATACGGGGCCGAGCGTGGTTTTTAGACCTTGGTTAAGACGCTGTTAAGGCTGTTATGCTAGACAGCCTGCGTGCCGGTCACTGGCGCCACATCCCCGAGAATCCCCCCCCACAGCCCTATCTGGCCTTGCCATGCGCAGCCTTGTGCATTTGGCAAGCGGGCGAAGCTATGCACGAAAGGGTTATGAATGAATAAAGCAATTACCGATGGTATCGACTTCATGCCGCCCGCCTTTATTGACGGGCTTGACGATTGGTCGCGCGAGGACGGCACACCGGGCACAAACACCTATGTTGGTGCAGCCGATGCCGCGCTTGTGGCCAGCGACCCCGATTTTGGCCCCTGCCTTGAGTTGCAGAAAACCGAAGCTGTGCAGCGCCTGCGTTATATGGGCGAAGTGCCGATTTTGCCGGGCTGCTATTTGCAGGTGCGGGCGCGCATCAAGGTGATGAGCGGGTTGTTCCCCTCGGTGCGGGTTGCAGGCTGGGCGGGCTCGGCGGTTGGTGTGCATGTGACGGGGCTGGATGAAGCCGGCCCGGAAATGCTGCCCGCAACCTATGGCCGTGTCTATGAGGTAAGCGCGATTGTCGGCACCGGCAACCGCACCGGTGTTGACATGCAATGGGGCGGCTCTGCGGTTTACGGGCATTTCGGCATTGACCTGTTGGGCAGCAATGGCGGGATTGTGCGTGTCGAGTCGATTGAAATTGAAGATGTCACCTCGGTCTTTCACCGCAACCTGATGGGCTGGGTTGATGTGCGTGATTACGGCGCAGTGGGCGATGGCGTGACCGACGATTCGCTGGCCTTTGAGGCTGCCGACGCAAATACGGGCGGGCGCGAGCTGGTGGTTTCGCCCGGTGTGTATTTTTTGGGCCGGACGGTTACGCTGAGCTCGCGCTGCCGCTTTGAAGGCCGTGTCGAGATGCCAAGCGACAAGCGGCTGCAACTGACCAACCGCTTTGATTTGCCAATTTACATTGATGCCTTTGGTGATGAGGTGGAGGGGCTGAA
This sequence comes from Paracoccaceae bacterium, assembly GCA_040880065.1. GTDB lineage: Bacteria > Pseudomonadota > Alphaproteobacteria > Rhodobacterales > Rhodobacteraceae > Abyssibius. The sequence continues at coordinate 25,335 of JBBDJE010000026.1, forward strand.
GCGCGCGCTGGCGGCACTGTTCAACTTCTCGGGCCATGAATCGCTCGACATGAAGGGGCGGCGCGTGCAACTGACAGAGCCGCTTGATCTGGCGACGATTGCCGGAAAAACCGGCTATGCCAACCGCCGCGCCATTCGTAACGGCCAGCTTGAGGCCGAGGCGTCTGCGGCGTGGGATACGGTGACGACGGTTTCGAGCGCGAACTGGTCGCTGACCACGCCGGATGTGCTGAGCAATGTCGCCAATATTGAAAACATTGCCATTGGCGCGCTGGTGAGCGGCGCCGGCATGGGGCGCGAGGTTTATGTAAAGGCCAAGAACGAGGTGGCCGGCACGCTGACCCTGTCGCAAAAGCTGATCAACCCAAACTCGACCCAAAGCTACACATTCCAGCGGTTCCAATACATTCTGGATTGCTCAGGCTTTTCAGACCTGTCGCGCTTTCAGGTCGAAGATATCGAGTTTTTGTGCTTCTTCAATGCCAGCGGTATCTTGCTGCCCAAATATGGCGCAAGCTGGCATATTCGCGATTGCTGGTTCACGCGGCCAAAAGACCGCGGCATTGCAAGCTTTGATGCGGGTTGCTTTGCGATCAGCATTGATAACTGCGAGTTTCTGTCGACTGAATACAACACGCTGGCACAAGAACGCACAACGATTGCAATTTCGCTCAACAGCAATGATGTGCGCATTCGCAACAACCACGCCATCCGTTTTAGACATTTCGCATTTCTGTCCAGTGCGCTGTGCATAATTTCCGGTAACCATTTCTGGCAGGGCGACAATACGGCGGCGCGCAACCCGACAGCGGGGATTGTGTTTACCGATCGGCGTTCGAACTCGACGCTGGTGTCGAACTATATCGACAATTGTTATATTGAGGTGACCAACGAGCATTCGCCCTTGCAAAACGGCGATGCCAACAGCCCGACATTTGGCGATTTGATGATGACCGGCAACATGTTTGTGGCCTTCGATGTGCCCAACTGGTTTACGTTTTTGCGCATTATGCCCTATGGCAACAACCACCGGCTAAGCGGCGTAAACATGACGAATAACACGTTCAATCTGTTCAACGGGTCGCAGATTGACCGTGTTGAATCTCTCAACCTGTCCAATGGCAGTATTGATCATACGGCCACTGAAGATATGGTTTTCGAGCATAATGTGTTTAATGGCGTGACGACGCGGACACAAAGCCCCGCCTATGTTGAAGTGACCCAACCAACGGCGCTGGCGGCATGGACACATGACCACACACAGATTGTGCCATTTGGCGGGCGCGTGCTTACGGCCAGCGGGATTACCGCACTTGGCCCCATTCAGAACGCTTCGAATGTGGCGCAATTTGGCGCGCCCTATGTGAATGTGAACCAAGGTGCTGCCGGTCAGTCGGTGACCATTAACTGGGGCGCACCAGTTAAGGGCAGGGTTGCGCTGGAATTGCGCTGCGACCGCACACAGTAGGCCGGTTAGGGTGCCACCAGCCTTTGCGGGTGGCACCACCTAGCGGCGGCGGGGGCGGCCACCGCGCATTCCGGCCCTGCCCAATGTGCTGCGCCCGCTGCTTTTGGTGGCGCTATCAACCGCCGCTTCAACCGCCGATTGCCGCGCCAGCGGATCATCGGCAATGGTGAGTTCCACCGCTTCCAGCCGTTTGACTTCGTCGCGCAACCGCGCGGCGGTTTCAAATTCCAGATTCTCGGCGGCCTTCATCATATCCTTGCGCAAGGCATCGAGATGGCTGCGCAGGTTATCGCCAATTTTGGCCTTTTTATTGACCTTGGCGGTCACGCGCGATTGGTCGGTATCGCCTTTGAACAAACCGTCCATCACGTCTTGAACGTTCTTTTTAACGGTCAACGGCGTGATGCCATGTTCGATATTATAGGCGTTTTGCTTCTCGCGGCGGCGGTCGGTTTCGGCAATGGCACGCTCCATCGAGCCGGTTATACGGTCGGCATACATGATGACCCGCCCGTCGGCGTTACGTGCGGCGCGGCCAATGGTTTGCACAAGCGAGGTTTCAGAGCGCAAAAAACCTTCCTTGTCGGCATCCAGAATGGCGACAAGGCCGCATTCGGGAATGTCCAACCCCTCACGCAAAAGGTTGATGCCGATGAGCACGTCAAAGGCACCAAGCCGCAAGTCGCGCAGAATCTCGATACGCTCCAGCGTGTCGATGTCGGAATGCATGTAGCGCACGCGCACGCCCTGCTCGTGCAGGTATTCCGTCAGGTCTTCAGCCATGCGCTTGGTGAGCGTGGTGCAGAGCACGCGCATCCCTTTGGCGGCGACGCGCTTCACCTCATCCAGCAGATCATCGACCTGTGTATCGACTGGGCGGATTTCGATTTGCGGGTCGAGCAGCCCTGTGGGGCGGATGATTTGTTCGGCAAACACCCCGCCGGATTGTTCAAGCTCCCAGTTTTGGGGCGTGGCAGATACAAACACCGATTGCGGGCGCATTGCATCCCATTCCTCAAACTTAAGCGGGCGGTTATCCATACAGCTTGGCAGGCGGAAACCGTGTTCGGCCAGCGTGAATTTGCGCCGATAGTCGCCTTTGAACATACCACCGATTTGCGGCACGGATACATGGCTTTCATCGGCAAACACGATGGCATTGTCGGGGATATATTCAAACAGAGTGGGGGGCGGCTCGCCCGGTGCGCGGCCGGTCAGATAGCGTGAATAGTTCTCGATACCGGCACAAAAGCCCGAAGCTTCTAGCATTTCCAGATCGAAATTCACCCGCTGTTCCAGACGCTGCGCTTCAAGTAGCTTGCCTTCGCCCACAAGCTGTTCGAGCCGCTGCTTTTGTTCGACCTTGATGGATTTGATCGCCTGCTGTAGTGTTGGGCGCGGGGTGACATAGTGGCTGTTGGCGTAGATACGCACCTTTTCCAGCGTGTCGGTGCGGTCGCCCAAAAGCGGGTCAAACTCGTGGATCGCCTCCAGCTCTTCGCCAAAGAACGAAAACCGCCAGGCGCGGTCATCAAGATGGGCGGGCCAGACCTCGAGCGAATCGCCGCGCACACGGAAAGTGCCGCGCTGGAAAGCATTGTCGTTGCGCTTGTATTGCTGGGCGACAAGCTCGGTCATGAATTTGCGCTGGTCATAGTCTTGCCCGACAATCATGTCCTGGGTCATCGCGCCATAGGTTTCGACCGAGCCGATGCCATAAATGCAACTGACCGAAGCGACGATGATCACATCGTCACGTTCCAGCAGCGCGCGTGTGGCCGAGTGGCGCATCCTGTCGATCTGGTCGTTGATCTGGCTTTCTTTTTCGATAAATGTATCGGTGCGCGCGACATAGGCTTCGGGCTGGTAGTAGTCGTAGTACGACACGAAATACTCGACGGCATTCTCGGGGAAAAACGCCTTGAACTCGCCATAAAGCTGGGCGGCAAGTGTTTTGTTGGGTGCCAGAATTATGGCCGGGCGCTGTGTTGCCTCGATGATTTTGGCCATGGTAAAGGTTTTGCCGGTGCCGGTTGCACCCAGTAATACCTGATTCCGCTCGCCCGATTGCAGCCCTTTAACCAATTCGGCAATGGCGGTGGGCTGGTCGCCCGCCGGTTCGAACTCGGCCTGCAACACAAGACGCTTACCACCGTCAAGCTTGGGACGGTGGCGTATTTCCGGGTTCGGGTCTTGCGGAAAGTCCACAGGCGTATTCCTATTTTGTTCTCTATATGTCGCCGCTTTGCGGCAGGATTTCAAGGTTAATAACCCGTGAATATTTTAAGTTGAATTTTAGATAATAATATCAACCAAAAGAGAGGAAACTGCTTGCGCAATTCGCGCATCGGCGGCTAGGGTTTAAGGGCAAGCAGATAGTCCGTCAGCAGGGTGCACCCCACCCCACACTCGCTCCCCGCGCCTTGCTGGCGGCCTTCTGTCTTCAATTTCCCTTCAAGTTGGGATGCGCCGCCCCTTGCATCGGGGCGGCGCATTCGCGATAAACACGGCAAGCAACCCAAAGGCTCGCTATGACCGCACGAATTTATCTGCCCGCCCGTAACGCCATGCAATCCGGCCAGTCCAAAACCGAATGGGTGCTGGAGCATAGCCCCGCCTCTGCCCGCGCGATTGATCCGCTGATGGGCTGGACAAGCGCTGCCGACACGCAGGCGCAGGTGAAGCTGAGATTTGACAGCAAGGCAGCGGCCATTGCCTATGCCAGCGCCAATGGCATTGCCTACCAGTTGCTCGAACCCAAGCCGCGCGCCCATAACCTGCGCAAGGGCGGCTATGGCGAAAACTTCGCCACCAATCGCCGCGGCGCATGGACCCACTAGAACAAAAGCCAAAACCCGCGGCCCCGTAGCTCAACCGGATAGAGCAATTGACTTCTAATCAATAGGTTGCAGGTTCGAACCCTGCCGGGGTCACCAAATTTCCGTGTAGCGCAATGTGCTAAACCAACTTTGGCACGTCGCACACCGTTCTTGGGGTGTTTACCCCGGCGGGCAGTGCCGGGGCGCGTTTTTAGTTTGCTGCTTCGGGTGTCAGTTTGTCTTGTGTGCGAAGCTCGAAATCCGATGCAGCGTGGCGCTCAAGCAACTGCCCTTCAAGCGACCCCCAATTGCGGTTGACCATGCGGCCACGCTGAACAGCGGCGCGGCTTAGGATCTCATGCGCCCAGCGGCGCAGGTTCTTGTAACTCTCAGCATCCAGAAATTCGCCGGCATTATAGGATTTACCCAACGCAAGATTGCCATACCACGGGAAGGTGGCCATATCGGCAATGGTGTATTCATCGCCACCCAGATAGCGGTTTTTGGCAAGCTCGCGGTCGAGCACATCCATCTGGCGCTTTACTTCCATCGTGAAGCGGTTGATCGGATATTCGAATTTTTCGGGTGCATAGGCATAGAAATGGCCAAAGCCGCCACCGAGA
>JBBDJE010000027.1:0-30118 GCA_040880065.1 Paracoccaceae bacterium
TGCAAAACGAAATCGGTGCGGCACATGCACGAAAGCTGCTGCTGGAAGCTGAAATCATTGATGCCGCCGAAGCGCTGTCGATCGGACTCGTCCACAAGGTGACGCGGCCCGAAGATCTTGCACAGACAGTGCAGAGCCGGGCCGAAACTTACGCATCGGGCCCGCGTGTTGCATATGCGCTGATCAAACAGAATCTTCAGGATGCAAGTACGGCTACGCTGGACGAGACACTTCAATTCGAAGCTGAGCGGCTCGTTCAGGCCAAGCAGACAAATGACCACAAGGAGGCAATTCGCGCCTTCGCGACAAAACAGCGCCCGGTTTTCAGGGGATGGTGACATTAGTCGTGCCAGAGCTTGCAGGGTTGAGACTTCAGAGCGACCATTGTGGTTGAACGCGCGCATCGGGCTATAAGAGCCCTTGAATTCCATAGGTTAGGGTGAAGAAAGTTGTCTTTCAGGCCCACCGCCTCCGCCATCACCTTCAAATGCTGAAAGCGTCCAAGGGCCCCGTTTGGGGCTTTTTCTCTTTTTTTTGCAAAGGGGTTATGGCAGGTCTATCCACCCTTCGGAGACCATGCACTTGACGCGGAATGGGTCTTTGAATGGGCTGCGCCTCTCTTCGAGCGCTCTTCGGCAGACATGGGCCTGCAGTGGCTCTGTGATATTGTCAGGACATGGGCAGGGTGCCAGAAAGGCGAGCGGTGTAAGGACCTGCCGCGATCATGGGTGCGCTTGCAGGTTAATCTGGCGCAAGGCGTTGACTTGCCGCTCTGCCTGTGAGCCTGCCAGCTGCAGGGTCGCGGTGTCGGCATGCGCGCGACGCAAGACAAACATGCCCAGCAATTGGGTCACCATCAGCGCCGCTTGTGCCGCGATGTCAGTGCCTGACTGCAAATGACCGTCGCGCTTGTCCGAATTTGCTGTGCCGATGAAGCATCTTGAGCTGGAAATCGAGATGCAGGAACAATCGAGCGGTGCTACCCTGGTCGTGCTGACGCTAAGATATGTCATGAAATTTGGCCCCATCGGCAAGATTCTGGGCGCCACAGCGGTGCGCAAGGAACTGACCGGAGTTGCCAACAAGCTTCTTCGCGGATTGGCGCATTACGCCAAGTCTGGCGAGGATGTCGGCAAAGATTTCTTTTCAAAGGCGGCGTGAAACAGGTCATCATGAAGCCGGGCAGGGCTGAGATTGAGGAATGAAAACCTTTCTTCGGCGGGCGCAACTGCCTCAACTGGCGGGTTTATCCGTCGCATCGGCTAAAGTGGGCCAGAGAAGGTTAGACGCCAGTCCCATCCCCTCCGCCATATATCTAAACTAAGATGTTGATTTTATTGAATTATATAAAGTAATGTCCCCCAAAACATCCCCCACTTAGTGGCTGAATGTATCGGAACTTGGCCGAAATGCCTCCCGTCGCAAGATCGCTTGTGGAAGCATCAGGACAAAGGATTTCCCAGATGTTTTTCCAAGATGAGCAATCAGTACAACCATAGGCTCAGAGCGCTGGACCGAGTGACAGTGCGGTTTCAGACTGAATAGGTGACGATGAAATCGTGCTGTGCCCGTCCCGCAGAGTATGAAGTCTCTCGCGCGCCGCTAGCGTTGTGCAGACAACGTGCGATGTCTGAAATGCTACCCAAATGATACCCGCTGCAAAACGCGCAGCCACGACAGGTTGGCCGATGGCGCGCAAGATATTGATTTCATTTTGTTTTTATGGTGCCCGGGGGCGGATTTGAACCACCGACACGAGGATTTTCAGTCCACTGCTCTACCCCTGAGCTACCCGGGCACGGGAAGGCTGAACGCCTTGGGTGTGGGGGTTTTAGGGGAGTTGTTGCGCGCTGTCCAGAGTCAAAAAGCTAAATATCTCAGCCAATTTCGCTGGCGTTGAGCTGGCGTTGAATTGGGCAAAAAATCATAAACGGGGCCTGCCCTTTTAGGTATCTGCCGCGCCGCTTTCATCATCCCCATCCGCCTCTTCGGGCGGCACCGGAATGCTGTAGGATTCGTTGAACCAGCGGCCAAGGTCAACATCGGCGCAACGGCGCGAGCAAAAGGGGCGATAGGCAGGGGCGGCAGGTTTTTTGCAGATCGGGCAGGTCATAGCAGTTCGCTCAACGGGCGGCGGTCGCGCTTTCGTTGCAGTTCACAATGGCCAAGCGGGGTCCATCCGGCGATATGGCTTTCGGTGCCCTCGGCGCGCAATGCGGCAGTGAGCGATTGTTCGATGATTGCACGGTCGCGTTTCGGGCCGGGGGCAAAGTCGATCACGATCTGGCCACCAAAGCCACGTAGGCGCAACTGGCGTGGCAGGGCGCGGGCCGCAGCAATATTCGCCTTCAGCGCGGCGGCGGGGGTAAAGTCGCCGCCGGTATTTACATCGACAGCCACCAAAGCACGGGTGGCTTCAACGCTCATCCATGCCCCGCCTGCAAGCACGACGCGCGGCGATTTCAACGCTTCAATAGCCTCCCACACATTATGATCGGCAAATGCGTTTTCACCATCGGCGATGATATCAGGGTCGGGGCCGGACCAGTCTCGCCATGCCAGATGGCCAGCACTTGGCGCATCAACCAGCAGGGCTGTGCCTTTGGCATTTTCCTCGCCCAGCACGGCCTCGGCAAGGTCGCGCATTTCGGCAATATCGGCGGCAATATCTTCAGCAGCAGCATCAAGGCAGGCCGAGCGCAGAATGAGGCCAAGCGTTTCATCGCAACCCTGCATCGCAGCGCTGGCAATATCACCCAACTGGCTGCGCGTATCCGGGTCGGTGATCGAGCGGGCAATGTTCAGCCCGGGCTTGCCGGGGGTGACAATCGCAAAGCGGCTTTTGAACAGAATGCGCCGGGTGACGGGTGCGGCCTTGCCCGGCTCGGCCACCGAATTTACCTGAACCAAAATATGAGCGCCGGGCGCGATGCCTTTGGTTTCTTTCAGAAATCCGCTTTGTCCGTCAGGCAGTTTGACCAACGCGCCATGCATGCCCTTTGGCGTGCGGTCGAGCACGGCGCGGTATATGGCACCGGGGCGCGGGGTCATGTCATCCGGTTTGGGATCAATGAGCAAATCATGCAATTCGCCATCGACCATCAGCGCGGCCATTTCGCGGTCTTCGCCCCGCTCGATTGCTGCAACGCGCCCGATCATAGTTCGGCCCCCTGATAGCCCGCGCCCGCCAGCAGGCCCAGCGTTTCGGTCAGCGGCAGGCCAACCACGTTGGAATAGCTGCCATTGATTGATGGAATGTAGGCGGCGGCCAGCCCCTGAATACCGTAGCCCCCCGCTTTGCCGCGCCATTCATCCGAGCGGATATAGGCAGAGATTTCGGTATCTGACAGGCGCTTCATACGCACCGATGTTTCGATTGTGCGTTGCCAGATGCGGCCAGCGGCAACGATAGCCACGCCGGTAATCACGCGATGGCGACGGCCCGACATAAGCTGCAAAAACGCCACAGCCTCGGCCGCAGTTTCGGGCTTGCCAAGAATCCGGCGGCCGACAGCTACCGTGGTATCGGCGGCCAGCACCACCGCCCCTTCACAGGCAATGGCCTGCGCCTTGGCCAGTGAAACCCGCGCCACATAAGGGCGCGGCTGCTCGCCTGCCAGCGGCGTTTCATCAATATCGGCAGGGCGCACGGCGTCGGGCACAATGCCGACCTGCGCCAGCAATTCAAGGCGGCGCGGGCTGGCCGAAGCCAGAACCAGCTGCATTACTTGAAGCGGTAGTTGATGCGGCCTTTGGTCAGGTCGTAGGGGGTCATCTCGACCTGCACCTTGTCGCCCGCCAGCACGCGAATGCGGTTTTTGCGCATCTTGCCCGCGGTATGGGCAATGATGACATGGCCGTTCTCGAGCTCGACCCGGAACGTCGCGTTCGGCAAAAGCTCGGTCACGACACCTGGGAATTCGATAAGCTCTTCCTTGGCCATGTGGTCTCCGATTTTGATTCATTTACCCGAATTGGGCGCGCCACTGCGGGCGCGCGCGTTAAATGGCCCCAAATGGCGCAAAGTTCAAGTGAATTCGGCGATGTTGGCGTTTATCGGCGGCAAAGCTAAATCAGCGGCCCGATGCCGAGCCTGTCGGCCTGACCGTGCCAAGCCCGCGCAGCACTGGCGAGCGCTTCGCTCAGCGGCACGGCAACAAGCGCATCATCGGGGCCGGACACAAGGTCAAGTTTGCGCAGCTTTTGCAAAGCATCGTCAATTTCAAAATCGACCGAAGTATCGAAATGCGCGGCGATCCAGTCTTCGACCTGCGCATCCAGTTCCTGCAGGCTAAGCGGCACATCGCTACGCTGCAACATGATGTAGGCAAGGAAAACCTCTTTGAGTTCAGCATCTTCTGCCGTTCCGATAAGGTAGTCGAAACAGCCCGCATTGGTGTTGAGCTTGTTGAAATATGCATTATCAATGACCTGCTTCTGGTTGCGCAGCGCGCGGCGGTCATAGCTTGTCCATACCCGAATGAGAAAGCCGATCAGCCCGCCCAGCACCACGGCAGCGGCGATGGCTTTCTTGCTGGTATCTTCCTCTACCTGCCCCGACACGCCAAAATAGGCGCCCGTCGCCAGCAGCATGACCGCAGCCGCCGGCACCACCTTCAGCAGCAGCGGCACACCGGCAATCAGGGCGGGCACGCTTAAAAACATCCGGTCGCGCCACAGCAATGAAATGCGGGCATGGGGGATGAGGGTCATCAAATCGCCCTGCGCGATGTCGCGAAACAGCTTGAGGTAAACCGCGCCGGGGCGCAGGCGGGCCGATGCCACGAGCTTGTCCTTCAGCCCGTAGCTGGCCGTTACCGCCAGCAGCACATGGTCATAACCGAGCACCTCGATTTTACGGCGAAACAGCGGCAGGCCCAGCAATCCGGGTGTGGTGATCATCCGCATTCGCGCGCCGCGCGCATAAAAGCGGATATCGCGAAACACGCCTTTGGGCAGCTTCACCTTTTGGCCCAACCGCCCGGTACTTGGGTTCACGCTGCGCAGTTCTACCCGGCTGAGGCGCTTGAAATTGGCGGCATCCAGCGTTTCCTCCAACTCGGCGCGCAAGCGACGATAGGCGGCCGGATCGGGCTGCACCATGGTGCCATAGCGCGAATCCGGATCAAACGCCTCGTAGCTGGTTTTAAGCTGTTCTTGCTGTTCAAAAAACTGAACATGGTAAAGCAGGCCCAGCCAGTGCAGCAGGCGGCGGCATTTGCCACCCTCGGTGGGGCATTCACCAACGATTGCGGCAATCAGCTCGTGCTTGGCAATGGGGATGTAATGGTCAAGACCGGTGGCGCTCATCGGCCCAGAATGCCCGCAGCACCCTTGCCGCACAAGAGCGCGCGCGTGCTATTCTTCAAGCTGGTCGGCCGCACCGAAGCGTTTGAGGATTGCGGCGATGATCTGGTCGCGCGTCTGGCGATATACTGCCAGTTTATCCTCGCGCGATTTGCCAATATTGGTAGGGTCGAAAATCGGCCAGTATTCCACGGCCACGGCATGCACGCGGGTATATTCCAGCGCATGGCGCTGCGCGGCAGGCGACAGCGCAATGACAAGATCATAGCTGTCGATATCATCGCCCCATTGCTCCATTTCCTCAAAGCTGCGCGAGCGGTGTTGTTCCAGAAAAACGCCGATTTCCTCGCATACAGCAATGGCAAAGCCGTCCACTTCCATATCATGGTGAACACCGGCGCTTTGCACATAAATCCGCTGGCCATAGAATTTCTTCATGATGGCTTCGGCCATAGGCGAGCGCACCGCGTTATGGTCGCAGGCAAACAGAACCGCGCTGGGGGCCTGGCTGCTCATCGCTCAGCCCTTGAAATGCAGAACGCAGATAAGCGTGAACAGGCGGCGCGCGGTTTCCATATCGGTGATGATCTTGCCCTCCAGCCGTTCCATCAGCACGCGGCTGCCTTCGTTGTGAATGCCGCGCCGGCCCATATCAATCGCCTCGATCTGGTTGGGCGGCAGGCGCTTTACGGCGTCATAGTAGCTTTCGCATATCTGAAAATAGTCGCGGATGACCTGACGCAATGGCGAAAGCGACAGGTAGAACGCCGCCTGCGGGCTGCCATCTTCAGAGCCGATTTCAAAGGCTAGCCGCCCCTCGCGGATAGAGAGCACCAAACGAAACGGGCCGGTCGGCTGCTCTTCGCCGTCGCGCGCTGGCAGGCCGAACAGGTTGCGCTCCAGCAGATCGAAAATCGCGATGCGCCGTTCCTGTTCAATTTCGGGCGTGGGGGCTGGCAGGCCGGAATCATCCAGCACCAGATCTATCAGGCGGTTTGTGTCAGTCATGCAGCCCCTCGTTCAAAGCATTCAAGCGTGCGCGCACCGATAGGCCATGCGCCTCTAAACCTTCGGAAATAGCCAGCGTTTCGGCACTTGGCCCGATGGCGCGCAAGGCGGCGGGTGTCATCTTGGCCATGGTTGTGCGTTTCATGAATTCGAGCACCGAAAGGCCGGATGAAAACCGCGCCGAGCGGGCAGTTGGCAGCACATGATTTGGCCCGCCGACATAATCGCCAATCGCTTCGGGCGTATAGGCGCCAAGGAATATCGCCCCCGCATGAACAGTTTTGGCCGCCAGCGCTTCGGGGTCGGCAACGAGCAGTTCCAAATGCTCGGGCGCGATGCGGTTGGAAAGCTCCGCCGCCGCATCAAGCGTTGCAACCGTAATAATCGCCCCGTAATCGCGCCAGCTTGCGGCGGCCACTTTGCGGCGCTGTAGCGTTTCCAGCCGCTTTTCAACCGCCGCCGCCACCGCCGCGCCAAAGGCGGCATCGGTGGTGATGAGAATGCTTTGTGCGCTTTCGTCATGCTCGGCCTGGCTAAGCAGGTCCAGCGCAACCCAGTCGGGGTTGTTGTCGCTATCGGCAATTACCAGAATTTCGCTTGGCCCGGCGATCATATCAATGCCGACACGTCCGAAAACCCGGCGCTTGGCTGCGGCCACAAAGGCATTGCCCGGTCCGGTTATTTTATCAACCGGGGCGATGGTTTGCGTGCCATAGGCCAAAGCTGCGATCGCCTGCGCGCCGCCAATGCGGTATACCGTTTCGACGCCGGAAAGCCTTGCGGCCAGAAGCACCAGCGGGTTGACCTTGCCATCGGGTGTTGGCGCGCAGATTACCAGCCGCTCAACCCCCGCCACCTGCGCGGGAATGGCGTTCATAAGCACCGAGCTTGGGTAGCTGGCCAAGCCCCCCGGCACATAAAGCCCGGCGGCTGACACGGCAGACCAGCGCCAGCCAAGCGTGGCCCCTGCCGCATCGGTCCAGCTGGCATTCTCGGGTCGCTGCTTTTCATGATAGGCGCGGATGCGCGACGCCGCCAGTTCCAGTGCGGCGCGCTCGCCCGCTGGCACGGTTGCAATTGCGGCATCTGTTTGTGCGCGGGTAAAGGCCAGTGTTTCGGGGCTAAGCTGCAAACGGTCGAACTTCGCGGTCAACTCCAGCACTGCCGCATCGCCGCGCGCGGCAACATCGGCGATAATGCCCGCAACCACAGCATCGACATCGGCCTCTTGCTCGCGCTTGGCGTTCAGAAAGGCGGCGAAGCGTTGCGCGAAATCGGGGTCGGCAGCGTTTAGGTGCAGCGGCATGGCAATGCTTCCAGTTATGCGGGTTCAGCCGTCGTGGTCGGGAATGGATTTCGCCCTATGCGGGCGGGCAACATCGGTCAGCGTCGCATCAAGGCATTCACATTCAAGCGCGATAACACCATCGCCAGAAAGAACAAGCTGAAGCTGGCCTGCACCCTCATCGCCGGGCTTCCATAGAATATCGAGCAACACGAACACGGTGTCTTTGTCGCTGGTGCCCAAATCATCGCTGCGCGCGGCGAGCACGCTGTCAAACACCAACAGGCTGCGCACCCGCTCGAAACTGCGGCGGGCACGTTTGGCGCGCGCGCTGTCTTCCCAGCGGAACCGGCTGAGCAGCAGCGCAAAGCGGTGGCGCTTGGGTTGCCAGCTCACTTCGGCGATCTGGCCGACCGCGTCTTGCAGCAATGCGGCCATTACAGCAAGGTCGTCAACACTCTCGGCGCGCAGCGCAAGCGGCTTTTCAACACCATCTTCAAAGCGTGCATCATCGTTCATTGCGGCTCCTTTTCACGGTGAATTTGCGCACCACAAGCCGAAAGCTTGGCTTCAACCCGTTCATAGCCGCGGTCCAGATGGTAGACGCGGCTGACAATGGTGGTGCCTTCAGCCGCCAACCCTGCAAGAATAAGGCTGACCGAGGCGCGCAAATCGGTTGCCATAACCGGTGCACCCTTGAGCCGTTCCACACCCTTCACGGTCGCATGGCCGCCATGCACCTCGATATCGGCCCCCATGCGCATAAGCTCGGGCGCGTGCATGAAGCGGTTCTCGAAAATCGTTTCCTCCAGCACCGAGGTGCCATTGGCGGTGCAAAGCAATGCCATCATCTGCGCCTGCAAATCGGTGGGGAAGCCGGGGAAAACTTCGGTTTTCACATCGACCGGCTGCACACGGCCATTGCCGCGGCGCACCTTCAGGCCCAAAGCCGTTTCGGTAATTTCAATGCCGGTCGCTTCCAGCTTGTCGGCAAAAGCGCCCACAAGCGCGCGCCGCCCGCCCAGCAGTTCCACCTCGCCGCCGGCAATCGCCGGGGCCAGCATATAGGTGCCAAGCTCGATCCGGTCGGTCACAACGGGGTGCGTGGCGCCGTGCAGCCTATCAACGCCCTGAATGGTGATGGTGCCGGTGCCCTCGCCTTCAATTTGCGCACCCATTTTGCGCAGGCACGAGACAAGGTCGACGATTTCCGGCTCGCGCGCGGCGTTTTGCAGCACGGTTGTGCCTTTGGCCAAACTCGCCGCCATCACCACGTTTTCGGTCGCGCCTACGGACGCAAAGCGCAGCGCAATGGTTGCGCCTTTCAGCCCGTTCGGGGCCTTGGCGTGCAGATAGCCGTCTTTCAGCTCGATCTCGGCGCCCAGCATTTCCAGCGCGTCGATATGAATATCCATGGGCCGCGCACCAATGGCACAGCCGCCGGGCAGCGACACAATCGCATGGCCAAGCCGCGCCAGCATCGGCCCAAGCACAAGGTTGCTGGCGCGCATCTTGCGCACGATCTCGTAATCGGCGCGGTGGTTGTGGATATCATGGCTCGACAGGGCCAGCACCTTGCCGTCTTGCAGGCTGGACACTTCGGCCCCGAGGCTCGACAACAGTTCCGACATTGTTTTGATGTCGGACAGGCGCGGCGCGTTGGTCAACGTCAGCGGCTCATCGCTCAGCAATGTCGCCGGCATCAGCGCAAGGCAGGCATTTTTGGCCCCCGCAATAGGAATTTGGCCCGAAAGCTCTTTGCCGCCGGTGACTATGATTCGGTCCATCAGGTGCCATCTTTCTTAAGAGGATCATTCGGGGCATCATTCGGGGCATCATCCGCCTCGTCCGCCTTGCGCGCACGGTCTTGCGCCTTGCGGCGGTGCAGGTTTGCACGCAATGCTGCGGCCAACCGCTCGTCGCGGGCCGCTGCGGCACCTTTTTGCCCCTGATCAGGTTTTTTGCTGCTCATGCCGCCCTTCTAGCGCAAGGCATTGGGCTTGGTCCAGTCAAGCCAGACAGATAAGGCACAAGATAGCCAATGCCTATGGGTGAAGCGTGCGATCTGCACTTATTTCCCAAGGGCAGCCGATAAAAGCTCTTGCACTTGGCGGCGCATCCAGTAAAACGCGGCTCGATGCTGCCGTAGCTCAGGGGTAGAGCACTCCCTTGGTAAGGGAGAGGTCGAGAGTTCGAATCTCTCCGGCAGCACCATCTTACTTTTTTGACCCGAAATTCCGCCCAACACTCTGAATGGGACGGAAATTTCGAGAGTTTTACACCTCATTTCGGCAGTATTGCGATGGCTCGACAAAGGTCGAGTCCAAGCACAGCTTGCTGAATTGCAAAGCATCAATTTTTGTATATTTTCAAAGGTCTTGCGAGGAACCTGAACGGTAGTTCGCTAAATATTTCCAGGGCATGTTGCAGAAAGGTGGGATCCGGTTTTCTGCAACAGGCCCTAGTTGGTCATATGCGCAAAGGCAGGGTGGGTCTGGAAGCGCCATGCGCGGCGTGGGCCGGCCATGACATTCAGATAATACATCTCGACCCCGTGTGGCGCTGCGCAGGGATGGTGGCCACGTGGCACCAGAACCACATCATGATTGGCCGGTGCCATAGTTTCATCAAGGCTCTGGTCATCGGTAAACACCCGCTGAATGCCAAAACAATCGGCTGGGTTCAGGCGGTGGTAATAGGTTTCTTCCAGATAGGTCAGATTTGGATAGTCATCTTCATCATGACGATGCGGCGGATAGGATGACCAATGGCCCGACGGGGTGAAAACCTCGGTCACCAGCAGGCTGTCGGCCACGTCGCGCGCTTCCATGGCAATGTTGTTAATGTAGCGGGTATTGGTTCCGCTCCCGCGTGTTTCAAGTGTAATACCGTCAGGGCCAAGCGCCTTAACGGGGCGCCCGCCGGGGCTGGGGGCGCTGCAGATTGCAAGCGTGCATGGCGTGGTGGCGCGCGCCTGCCATTGGGTGGCGGGGGGGACATAGAGGCAATGCGGTGGCGTGCGCTCGAAAACATCCAACCGCGCGCCCATTTCCCCAAACTGCACACCATCTGCGGCAATCTTTGCGCGCCCTTCGATCAGAACAAGAATAGCCTCGCGCCCGTCAAGCTGGCCTGTCGCCACCTCGCCGGGTGCCAGTCGCCATACCTCGAACCCGACATAGCCCCAGCCTGCATCGGCAGGTGTAATGGCATGAATGCGCCCGCTTGTGGCGGTTGGTTTGCGCAGCAATTGCGTCATCAGACCGTTCCACCAAGCGAGCCTTCGAGCGCGACCATTTCCTGGCCGCCTGCCATCAGGTCTTGCAGTTCCTCAGGGGTGATCTGCCCGCGTTGCGCCGTGCCCAGTGTCTTGCCCCGGTTCAGAACCGTGAAGCGATCGCCCACCGCCAGCGCATGGCGCACGTTATGGGTGATGAACACGATGCCGATACCGGTTTTGCGCACCTTGTCGATGGTCGAGAGCACATTTGCTGTCTGGCGCACGCCAAGCGCGCTGGTGGGTTCGTCCAGAATCAGCACCTTGGCCCCAAAATGAACGGCGCGCGCGATGGCCACGGTTTGCCGCTCGCCGCCTGAAAGCGTGCCGACGGCCTGATCTGGCGAGCGCAGGTTGATGCCCATTTTACGCATCTCTTCCATGGTCACATCATTGGCGGTCTTGAAGTCCATGAGTTTGAGCGGGCCCACGCGTTTGACCGGCTCACGCCCCATCCAGAAATTGCGCGTCACACTCATCAGCGGAATCATGGCAAGGTCCTGGTAAACCGTGGCAATGCCCGCCTCCATCGCGTCGCGCGGGCTGTTGAAGCTCATCGCGCGCCCTTCAAACAGGATTTCGCCCCGCGTTGGCTTGTGCACGCCCGCCATTGTCTTGATGAAGGTCGATTTTCCCGCGCCGTTATCACCGAGCAGGCAGTGACATTCGCCGGGGCGGATATCAAAGCTCACACCATTCAACGCGATGACGGGCCCGAAATGCTTTTCGATGTTGCGCATTTCGACAATGGGGTTTTGGTCAAAAGAACTCATCTCAACGCTCCCCTGTTATGATACGGCGGATATAGGTGTTTAGGATCACGGCAAACAGCAGGATCACGCCCAGAAACACCCGAAACAGGCTGGATTCAACGCCCGCAAAGAACAATCCCTGCTGCACCACCCCGAAAATCAGCGCCCCGAGCGCAGCGCCGATGACAGACCCGTAGCCGCCCGTCAGCAATGCGCCGCCAATCACCACGGCGATGATCGCTTCGAATTCCTTCAGCAAGCCCCTGTCCGCACCGGCCGAGCCGAATTCCATGACCTGACAGGTCGCAAAAACACAGGCACAAAAGGCGGTGAACATGAACATCTGGATCTTGACGCGGTTTACCGGCACGCCGACATAGCGCGCCGCTTGCGCATCGCCGCCTGCGGCGAAAACCCAGTTGCCGAACCGTGTGCGTGTCAGCACCACATGCGCCACAATCATCAGCCCCAACGCCCAGATAATCAGCATCGGGATGCCGTTGACGATGGGTTCGCCCTCACGGTTGCCGCGCTCGAATACGGCGATCATGTCCATGCTGGCCAGCCAGTCAAAGAAGGCGCCGCCGACCTTGCCGCCAAATACAGGGGCCAGCCAGTCGCCATCGGCCGCTTCCGAAACGCCGCCGATAATCGTGCGCCGCTCGATCAGTTGCGGAAAGAAGATCGTAAAGCCCCGCAGGATGAACAAAAAGGCCAGCGTCACAATGAAGCTTGGCAGGCCCGTGCGCACCACAATGACCCCGTTCAAGGCGCCAACGGCAATGCACAGAGCGAATGTCAGCAGGATAGCAATCCAGACCGGCCAGCCCAGCGTAACTGATATGATGGCGATCGACATGCCCGCAAATCCGATCATGGAGCCGACGCTCAGGTCGAATTCACCGGCAATCATGAGCATACAGGCCCCGACCGCGATAATGACGAATTGCGCCGACACCGTGGACCAGTTCAGAACGCCTTGGGCGTTGAACATGCCGCTGTCACCTGCGAAAATTATGAAAAATGCGAATACGGCAATTGTGCCAACGATCGCGCCCAATTCCGGGCGGATCAGCGCCTTGCGTAAATTCGAGGTTTCTTTGACCCGTTCATCAACGAGCACGTTCTCGTCGGCCATGTCGCTCCCCCATCCCGAAAGTTGAAAAAAAGGGCGGGCGCCGCAAACAGCGCCCGCCTGAAGTGACTATTCTAGCGGTATTCGCCGGCCAACTCGGCCACCAGATCCAGCGCATCGGCGGTGACAAAGCCGGGGCCAGAGTTGATGTTATTGCCCGGCAGCACGCCGTAGCGGTGGTAATTGGTCAGCACGACGACAGGCAGATAGGCCTGCAGGAAGGGCTGCTGGTCAATGCCCCACTGGATGACGCCATCCTGGATGGCCTGAACAATATCGCCACCAAGATCGAAGGTGCCAAAGTAGATGTCACCGGCAAGACCCATCTGGGTAAGTGCCAGAATGGTCGGATCAGCCGAGGTCGGTCCGAGGGTCAGAACGGCATCGGTATCCGGATTGGCATTCAGATAGGCCATGACACGGTTCAGGATCTCGCTGGGGTCTTGTCCGCTGTCAATCATCTGGTTGCCCAGATCAATGCCCAAGCCATCGGCGAAGCCTTGGCAGCGCTCGGTGGAAGAGGGCGAGGAAATATAGTGGTTCACGCACAAAAAGCTCCCCACACCATCGCCTGCAGCACGCAGGCCAGCGGCATAGCCAGCATCATATTCGGGCTGCCCAACATACATCAGCGCCCCAAGTGAGCGCGCCTGATCGGGCGTGCCGGAATTGATGATGATCACATCAATGCCAGAATCGACTGCTGCGCGAATCGGTCCGGACAGCACATCGAAATCGGCCAGTGTGGTGATGATACCATCAGGCGCGCTGGCGGCGGCCTGTTCGATGATCCGCGCCATGTCAGCCAGATCGCCCGTGGGCGGGTTGCGGTATTCGACCGTCACATCCATCTGCTCGCCCGCCAGGGCAAGGCCGTTTTTGATGGTGTTCCACCAGCTGTCACTGTCAGGCGCATGGCTGACCAGCACATAGCGCTCGCCTTCGGCCATAGCGACACTTGCGCTCATCAATGCGGTTGCTGCAACAGCAGAAACCACAAATTTCTTCATAGCTGTTTTCATCATATCCTCCCAAATATGTTATGGGCAGCAGGTAACTACCTTCACGCCCAGCGCAAACTTTAGCCATAAATTTCTCAATATGCAACCGGTTGCAAAATATTGTTGCAAATAGGCTATTGCGCTACGGTTAGGTCTGTATAACAGGGCAGGTGGCAAGAACGGATGGAAGCATGGCAGTAACCTTGAAAGATGTGGCGCAGCGCGCGGGTGTTTCGCGCTCTGCGGTTTCGCGCACCTTTACCGAAGGGGCTTCGGTTTCGGCCAAAACCCGCGCCAAAGTCGAGAAGGCGGCAACAGAACTTGGCTATAGCCCGAATGCAATTGCCTCATCGCTGACCACGGGGCGCACAAAACTGATCGGGCTGGTCTCTAACAATTTTCACAACCCGCTGTTTTTGGAAGTGTTCGACATGTTTACCCGTGGCCTGCAAGAGCGTGGGCTTCGGCCATTGCTTGTCAATCTCAGCAATGAAACCGATCCCGCAAACTCGGTCAGAATGCTGCGCCAATACTCGGTTGATGGTGTGATTGTGGCATCATCGACACTGCCGCCCAGCTTTGCCGAAGCCTTCCGCGATGCGGGCGTGCCGGTGGTGCATTCATTCGGTCGCTACACCACCAGCCCGCATGTTCATGTGGTTGGAATTGACAACATTGCCTGCGGGCGTATGGCCGCCGAGGCACTGATTGCACGCGGGCATCAGTCTGTCGCCTTTCTGGGTGGCCCGGAACAAGCAACATCCACACAAGACCGCGCGCACGGGTTTATGGATGCTTTGGCCGATCATCCTGACATTGTGGTCAGCGTCAGCTATGCCAGCGCCTATTCCTTTGATGCAGGGCGCGCAGAAATGCAGCGTATACTTTTAGCGAAAGCGCCCGCCGAAGCGTATTTCTGCGGCGATGACGTGCTGTCTATCGGGGCATTGTCTGCCATTCAGGATGCCGGTTTGCGTGTGCCAGAGGATATTGGAATCATTGGATTGAATGATATGGCCATGTCGCGGTGGCAAAACTTCAACCTGACCACCATTCGCCAGCCCATTGCCGAGATCATTGACGCTTCTGTTGAATTGGTTGTCGCTACGATCAAACACCCGGAGCGCCACCCCGAAACACGCCTGTTTCCCTGCAAGATCATCGAGCGCGGCACATTACAGCCTGTGCCGCGCTAAGGGGTTGCTCACCGAAACATCGGCGGCCGTGCATCGACCCATTGGCCAGCGGATTTTGCAGATTCAACCGCAGCATATACAGCTGCCATAGACCGCAGCCCGTCTTCGGCCATGGGCAGCCCGTCGCGGGTTTCGCCCCGTATGGCAGCGGCCAGATCGACATAGATATTGGCAACCGCCAACGGAAACCCTTCGGGGTGGGCGATGGCAACGCGGCTGAGGCGCGCGGCCTCGTCCGACAAGCCCGCCTCGCCCTTTTCCATGATCTGCGTGCGCCCGCCAACAGGGGTGTAATAGACCTGATTTGGCTGCTCGGATGCCCATTTGAGCCCGCCGGTTTCGCCAAACACCTGTATGTCAAACCCGTGCTGACGCCCGATCGCCACAGATGATGTCCAAAGCCGCCCGACAGTGCCGCGTGTCATGCGAAAATTCACCATGGCGTCATCTTCCAGCACCCGGCTGCCGATGGTCGAGGCGAAGTCAGCCGAGAGCGTCTCGACCTGATCATCGGTGATGAAACTGGCCATATGCAGGGCATGAATGCCGCAATCGGCAAATTGCCCCGACACGCCTGCCATGGCCGGATCATAGCGCCAGCGCACGCGCGGGTTATCGGCATCGGATGCGTCACCATGATGGCCATGGCTGAAATTCGTCACCACCAGCCGCACGCGGCCGATCTGGCCACCACGCACCATGGCACGCATCTCACGCACCATGGGATAGGCGGAATAGCAGTAATTCACGGCGCAAATACGCCCCGATGCGCGTGCAACGCGCACGATTTCCTCGCCCTCTTGCACGGTCATGGTCATGGGCTTTTCACACAGCACATGAAAGCCCGCTTCAAGGAAAGCCTTGGTGATTTCAAAATGCGTGGCATTGGGTGTGGCGACGGTGACCAGATCGACCCGATCATCGCGCCCGCGCTCGCCTGCCAGCATCTCGCGCCAGTCGCCATAGGCGCGGTCTGCGGCCACACCAAGGTGCTGCGCATAGGCGCGGCCTTTTTGCGCGTCCACGTCCAGTGCGCCTGCGGCAAGGGTGAAATTGCCATCTGCCTGCGCGCCAAGCCTGTGCGCCGGCCCGATCTGGCTACCCTCACCGCCGCCGATTATACCCCAGTTCAGTTTCATAGCCTGCCCCCCTTAAAACCCGATGCTTTGCAGATATTCACGATTGGCACGCGCATCATCCATTGGCGAGATATCCAGTGTAGGGTCGCAATCCTGCTCGACCGTGCACCAGCCTTCAAAACCGTGATCCAGCAACAACTGGCGCACAGCAGGGAAATCAACATCGCCCTGACCCAGATTGCAAAATATCCCTTGCCCGCATGCCTCATAAAACCCTGTTCCTTTGGCGATGACATCCGCCTTGACGCTGGGTGATATGTCTTTGAAATGCATATAGGAAATCCGGCCCATATGGCGTTTCATAAAGGCAATTGGGTCAAATCCCGCATAGGAATGATGGCCCGTGTCAAAGCAGATTTTTAACACATCTTCGGGCACTTCATCCAATAGCCGCTCAAGTTCCGGCTCGAAATCCATGAAGCCTGCCGCATGGGCGTGGATGCCGACAGTCAGGCCGTATTCCTCGGCACCCATGCGCGCAACATGGGCAATGCGCTCGCGAAAGGCGGCCCATTCGGCGGGGTCCATCTGTTCGGCGTCTTGCGCACGGCCCGCCGTGGGCGCGCGGCGCGGCGAGATGGAATCGATCAGCACAAGGTGTTGTGCGCCATGGGCGGCCAGCGCCTTGCAGGTCCGCACCGCCCCATCCAGCACATTTTCCCATTGGGCAGGGTCATGAAAGGCCCGAAACACCACGCCGCCGATCAGTTCCAGCCCTTGCTCATCCAAGGCGTTGGCCAGAATGGCGGGGTCTTCGGGCATAAAGCCCACCGGCCCCAATTCGATACCGGTATAGCCCGCCTGCGCACATTCCTGCAAAACCCGCTGCCATGGTGGGTTGCGCGGATCGTCGGGAAATTCGACACCCCAGGAACAGGGCGCGTTGCCTATGCGAATTGACATGATTTGATCCTTTCAGTCGTGATTTACGCGCTGCCAGCGGCCATCCAGCGCCGAGGCGAAAGCGGTTTCGATCACCTGCGCCACGGCCAGACCGTCGCGAAACATGGGCCAGACCGGCTGGCCCGAATGGATGGCGTGCAGAAAATCGCGCGCCTCGATGATGATCTGATCCTGATAACCGGTGCCATGCCCCGGCCCCTGACAGAATGGCAGATAATCGGGGTGGGCAGGGCCAGTCAGAATTTTGGTGAAGCCACGGAGCGCATCATCGCCCTCAGCGCGGTATAGCCAAACGGCGTTCTGGTCTTCCTGATCAAAGCGAATTGCACCTTTTGTGCCATGTATTTCATAGGCATAGCCCATCTTGCGCCCCGTTGCCGCACGGCTGAAATACAGATGCCCCATCGCGCCTGAGGCAAAGCGCACCATCATCTGGCCGTGATCATCATTATCGACAGTGACAGGCCCGTTCGCGCCGGGGCGCGCCGCATGGATGGTTTGTATTTGCGCCGACAACTCTGCTATTTCGCCCATAAGGGCCAGCGCGCAGTTGATCATATGTGGTGCCAGATCGCCCATGCAGCCATTGGCACGACCCTGACAGCGCCAGTTTGCCGCAATGTCAGGATCGGCCAGAAAATCTTCGGTATGTTCGCCGCGAAACCATGTCACTTGCCCGATTGTGCCATCGGCCAAAAGCTTGCGCACGAATTGTGTGGCGGGTGTGCGGACATAGTTAAAGCCAATCATATTGGGCAGGCCCGCGTTTTCGGCAGCCATGACCATGGCCTGCGCATCTGCCAGCGACGCCCCAAGCGGCTTTTCGCAAAACACCGGCTTGCCTGCGGCAAAAGCGGCCTCGGCAATCTCGCGGTGCAAGGCTTGGGGGGCTGCGATGATAACCGCTTCAACACGCGGATCTGCTACCAGTTCGCGCCAGTCAGCCGCCGCGCGCGCAAAGCCAAATGCAGCGCGGTAGCGCTCGCAAGAAGCGGGGCTGGATGCTGCGATCATTTCCAGCCTTGGGCGCAACGGCGTGTTGAATACCGCACCCACCGCCGCATATGCCACGGCATGGGCTTTGCCCATATAACCTCCGCCCACAAGGCCGATCCCTATTTCCTGCATGATTCGCCCTTTACTTGGCACAACTCTGTTTGCAACCGGTTGCAAATGTTTATCCTCTGCCGTAACCTCATGCAACCGAATTTCACGAAAATACGCGCAGGTTGATTGGGGGAGCATAGGAATGACAAAAGCTGAGACTACGATCAGGCTGACAACAGCGCAGGCGATCACGCGCTATCTGCTCAACCAGTTCATCGAGATTGACGGCGTTGAAACACGCATTTGCGGTGGCGGCTTTGGCATATTTGGGCATGGCAATGTGCCCTGTCTGGGCGAGGCGCTTTATCCGCATATTGACGCGCTGCCGCTCTATCGTGGCCAGAACGAGCAAAGCATGGGCTTTGCTGCTGCGGCCTATGCGAAATATCATCTGCGGCGACGGTTCATGTTCTGCACGGCCAGTGCGGGGCCGGGCACAGCCAATTTGCTGACGGCTTCGGCGCTGGCTCATGCCAACCGGCTGCCCATGCTGATGCTGTGTGGCGATACATTCCTGACCCGTCTGCCCGATCCGGTGCTGCAACAGTTAGAGCATTTCGGCAATCCGACGCTGGGTGTGAATGATGCCTTCAAACCTGTGACACGGTTTTGGGATCGAATCACCCACCCCGCGCAGGTCATCCAATCGCTGCCCGCCGCGCTGGCAACCATGCTTGACCCCGCCGATTGTGGCCCGGCCTTCATCGGGCTGCCGCAAGATGTGCAGGGCTGGGCCTATGACTACCCCGAGAGCTTTTTTGCGCATCGCGTTCACCGTATCCGAAGGCAAGCACCGGACAGCGCCGAGATTGCAGATGCGGTCGCCGTTCTGGCCAGCGCCAAGCGCCCGATGATCATCGCCGGCGGTGGCGTGCAATATTCCGGTGCGGTGGCGGCGTTGACAGCTTTTGCGAAAGCGCATGGTATTCCGGTTGTTGAAACCATCGCGGGCCGTGCAAACCTGCTGGCCACGCATCCGCTGAACATTGGCCCGATTGGCGTGACCGGTTCTGACAGTGCCAATGCCATTGCCGAGCAGGCCGATGTGGTTCTGGCTGTGGGCACGCGGTTGCAGGATTTCACGACCGGATCATGGACGGCTTTTGCGAAAGACGCACAGATTATCGGGCTGAATGTGGGGCGCCATGACGCAATGAAGCACCTGTCCCTGCCGGTTGTGGGCGATGCAAAACTGGGGCTGCTCGCGCTGCAAAGCGCATTGGACGGATACCGCGCGCCCGAAAGCTGGACAGTGCAGGCGCAGGGCGAGCGGCGCAAATGGGATGTTTATGTTGCGGGCAACGTGGCGCAGGGTAACCGGCCCAATTCCTATGCGCAGGCCATTGGCGTTGTGAACGCGCTTTGCGATCCGCGTGACCGTGTTGTGACCGCCGCAGGCGGTTTGCCCGCCGAAGTGGCTGCGAACTGGCGCACGCTGGAAGTGGGTACGGTCGATGTGGAATTCGGGTTTTCCTGCATGGGCTATGAAATAGCGGGCGGCTGGGGCGCAAGGATTGCGCAAGCCGAAGTCGAGCCCGACCTCGACACCATTGTTTTCGTGGGTGATGGCAGCTATCTGCTGATGAACTCCGACATCTATTCCTCTGTGCTGACACAGAAAAAGCTGATCATCCTTGTGCTCGACAATGGCGGTTTTGCCGTGATCAACAAGCTACAAAACAATACCGGGCAAGTCAGTTTCAACAATCTGATCGCAGATTGCCCGACCGTGCCGGAACCTTTTACGGTCGATTTTGCGGCCCATGCCCGCGCCATGGGCGCGCATGCCGTGACTGTCGCCAACCCAGCAGAACTGGGCGCGGCCTTCACACAGGCCAAGGCTTTGGACAAGACCACCGTGATCGTGATGCAGGTTGACCCTTATGACGGCTGGACGACAGAGGGCCACGCCTGGTGGGAAGTCGGCACGCCGCATGTGTCTGAAAACGCAAATGTGCGCGCCAAACACGCAGAGATTGAAGCCGAGCGCGCGCGCCAACGGCAGGGAGTTTAAGATGCAGCTTAAGGGTAATCGCTTTGTGGTCATCGGCCGCGCGGGGATGGATATCTACCCCGACCCACCCGGCACCAAACTGGAAGATGTTACGCAATTCTTCGCCTGTCTTGGGGGGTCGTCGGCCAATATTGCTGTGGCGATCACAAAGCTGGGTGGCAGTGCCGATCTGGTCACCTGTGTATCAGACGATGCCATCGGGCGTTTTTCGCTCAATGAGTTGGACAAATACGGCATTGGCCGCGCGCATGTGCGCTCTGTCGCGGGCGAGGCGCGTAACACGCTGGCGATTGTCGAAAGCCGTATCGAGGATCACCAGTCGGTCATCTATCGCAACGGCGCTGCCGATTTCGAAATGACAATCGCGGATGTAAAGGCCGTGGATTATAGCCGCTATGACGCATTGATCACGACAGGCACGGTTTTTGCTGCCGAACCGTCACGCTCGGCGGCGTTTTGCAGCCTTGAACTGGCGAAAGCCGCGGGCCTGCCGCTGATTTTCGACATCGACTATCGCCCCTATAGCTGGCCCTCGGCACAGGTCGCCTCCGAGGTCTATTCCCGTGCGGGGTCGCTCTGCGATGTTATTGTCGGCAATGACGTGGAATTCGGCTTCATGGCCGGTGATTATGCGCGCGGTCTGGATAAGGCGCGCGAGCTGGTTGCACAAGGCGCCCAGCTTGCCGTTTACAAGATGGGCGAAAAGGGCGCGATCACGATCACGCCCGAGGGCGAAATCATAACCGGCATTTACCGCACACAGGCGCTTAAACCCACAGGTGCTGGCGATAGCTTCATGGGCGGGCTTGTTGCTGGCCTGTCTGCCGGGAAATCCGTGCGCGACGCGGTGCTGCAAGGCTCGGCAAATGCTGCAATGGTTGTGGCGCGCGTCGGCTGCGCCCCCGCCATGCCCACAACCCAAGAGCTTGAGGATTTCCTCAAGGCGCATGCCGGCCCAAGCACGGCCTGAAAGGAAACCCTATGCATATCGCCCCCCATGACAACCAGAACCGACCGATCGTCGATGTGAATGATGCGCATGTGCCGCTGGTTTATTTCAACATTCTGCACCTGCGGGCGGGTGAAAGTTTCGATTACCGCGTGAAGGGTTATGAAACCTGCATTGTGCCTGCTACCGGCACGGTCACGGTCGAAACCGGCGGTGAGACCTATGCCGATATCGGCAATCGTGGCGCCGATGTCTGGGATGGTGAGCCGGAGGGAGTTTATATTCCCACCGATACAGGCGCGCGCATTACCGCACTGACCGATACCGAAACCTTCATCGCAGGCGCGAAATTCGCGCAAACGCTGCGCCCCTTTGCCGTGCGCGCGGGCGATCTGGATGTGGTGCAATATGGCAGCGACGACACCAAGACGCATCGCAAGATCAAGCATATCCTCAGCGCAGCGCATCATGACCGCGTGGGCCGGCTTTTGGTTTCAGAGCTGTTCACCGTGGGCGCGGGCGGCTGGTCGGGCTTTCCCAGCCACAAGCACGACACCGACAGGTTGCCAGATGAAACTCGCCATGATGAATGCTACAATTTCCGCTTCAGGCCCGACTATGGGTCGGGGCTGCAAATGCTGCAACGCGCCGATAATGAACCGGGCGACGCCTATCACATCATGAACCGCTCGACCGTTCTGGTCGACAAGGGCTATCACCCGTGCTGCGTTTTGCCGGGCTATGAGATGTATTATTTCACCATCCTTGGAGGCCAATCGCAGCGCAGCCTTAAACAGTATTTCCAGCCCACCCATGCCGCACAATTGCATACGATTCCGGGCATCATGGATATGGTGGCAAAGTTCAAATGACACTCGCAACATTATCACAGGTTTTGCAACCTGCCGTGACTGGGGGCTATGCTGTTCCCGGCCTTGTATGCCTTGGCTGGGAAGACATGCGCGCCTTTGCCATGGCCGCGCAAGCCGAACGTGCGCCTGTCATCTTGCAGGCGGGGCCATCATGCCGCGCGCATACGCCACTGCCGGTGCTGGGCGCGATGCTGCGCAATCTGGCGGCCAGCGTCGATGTGCCCGTGGTGGTGCATCTGGACCATGGCTATACACTGGATGACTGCCGCGAAGCGCTGGCGGCGGGCTTTACCTCGCTGATGTATGACGGATCGCGCAAACCCTTGGCGCAAAACATTGACGAAACCGCGCAAGTGGCCGCAATGGCCCATGCAGCCGGTATTTCCTGTGAAGGCGAGATCGGCTTTGTCGGCTATTCCGGTGGTGAAGGCTCGGCAGGAACCGACCCGCAAGAAGCCGCGATCTTCGCGCGCGACTCTGGTGTTGATGCGATGGCGATTTCCGTGGGCAATGTGCATCTGCAAACCGACCATGAAGGTGGGCTAAACGAGGCGCGCATCCGCGCGATCGAGGCACTGAGCGACGTGCCGCTGGTCATTCATGGCGGCTCTGGCGTGCCCTATGCGCAGCGCGCGGCGCTTGCGGCGGGCTCTCGCATTGCAAAATTCAACATCGGCACCGAATTGCGCATGGCCTTTGGCAAGGCGCTGCGCACGGCGGTCAATGCCGACCCTGAACGTTTTGACAGGGTCACAATCCTTAAAGAAACACATGATCCAGTTTTCGAAGCCGCGCGAGCGGTCATTCGGGGTCTGGGCGCATCGGGAAAGGCGTAAAATGCTAAGAATAGGGCTATTGGGGTGCGGGCGGATCGGGCAGGTTCATGCCCGCAGTATTCAGGCGCTGGACGGCGCGCAGATCGTGGCCGTGGCCGATGCGCTTCCCGCCGCCGCGCAGGCGCTGGCCGCAACAACGGGGGCAGATGTGCGCGATGTAGGCGCGATCCTGCAAGCGAAGGATGTGGACGCGGTTATCATCGGCACGCCGACGGATAGCCATTTCGAGCAGATCATGGGTGCTGCGCAACATGGCAAGGCGATATTTTGCGAAAAGCCGGTCGATATGTCGGTGGACAATATCCGCGCCTGCATGGGCGCGGTCAGCGCGGCAGGCGTGCCCTTCATGACCGGTTTCAACCGCCGGTTTGACCCGAATTTCGCTTCCCTGCGCGCCCGCATCAGGGCCGGTGACATTGGCGCGGTGGAACTGGTCACCATCACGTCACGCGACCCGTCACCGCCCCCGATCTCTTATATCGCGCGCTCCGGCGGGCTGTTTCGGGATATGATGATCCATGATTTTGACATGGCGCGGTTTTTGACGGGCGAAGAATTCATCCGCCTGCACGCCGTTGGCAGCGCGCTTGTCGATCCTGAAATCGGGGCTGCGGGCGATGTGGATACGGCAGCCGTTATGCTGACAACGGCCAGCGGGCGGATATGCCAGATTTCCAATTCCCGCAGGGCATCATATGGCTATGACCAGCGCATCGAAGTGCATGGTGCTAATGGTATGTTGCGCGCCGAAAACCAGCTTGAAAGCACAGTCGAAATTGCCACCAAAGCAGGTTTCCGCCGCGATCCGGCACAGCATTTCTTTCTGGAACGCTACGAGGCCGCCTATCTGGCTGAAATGCTTGCATTCATTACGGCAGCTACCGGGGGGGCGCGTGCTGATCCCGGTATCATAGACGGGTTGCGCGCGCAGATCATGGCCGATGCAGCGACCTTGTCCCGCCAAAGCGGTCAACCTGTGGACCTGACTGACTAATCCGTGCTGTCGGGGCGCCAGTTCAGCACCAGATGCCATGCCATATAGCCGCCTATTGCTGCCGAAAGGTAGGCCCAGATCGTGTTGCCAAGGCTCCATTCCACACTTGCCCAGACAAACGGCAGCGCAACCAACAGGTAGCGGCGCCATTTGGGCCGGTAAAACGGATGGTCAGGGTCTAGCAGGCGCATTCTTGCTGTTCTTTCAATGTGCTCGTGGCAATCTTGGCAGATTGCCACGAGCCGGGCAAGGGCACGCGGGCGGCGGCTGACCCTTTCAGGGGATCTGCCGCGCCGCTAGCGCAGCCAGCGCGGTGGCCAAGGCTTTTGGTGTCCAACCTTCCAGCACTGCCTCGCGCAAGATGGCTTTTTGCGTTTTTGGGGCCAGCCCAGCGACAGGCGGGTCACGGTCCAGATTTGTGGGGAAGGAATACCCCTCTGCCGCAGCCCCCAGCGCCGCATTGAGTGCTGCATCAGGCATTTGCCCCGCTGCGACCTGCGCGCACAAGGCCGCAAAAACAGCCCTGCAGATCGCCGCGCGATCAACGCTTTCCATGGCGCGGCCAAAGGCCGACGACACTTGCAGCAGATTCACCATGCGATGAATATCGGCGCTTTTATTCGCCCCTGCGGCATGAAACAGCGCGGGGTTGAAGAAAATTGCATCGCCCTTTTCAAGCGGCAGTTGCACGCAATGTGCCTCAAAATGCGCGCGAAAATCATCTCGCCGCCAAGCTGCATAGCCGGGCCGGTAAAGCTGCGAAAACGGCAAAAGCTTGGTCGGCCCCGCTGCAACCGGCATGTCACAATGGGCAATCCCGCCTTGCAAGGTCATCAGGGGCGACAGGTCATGCACATGGGCGGGATAGCGCGCGCTGATCTCGGCGGTCTGAAACCCCAGATGATAGTCGCGATGCGCCTGTTGCGCCTGCCCACCGGGATGCACTAGGTTGACTTGCGCCGTCATCTGATAATTAGGCCCCAACCATGCCTCGCATGCCGCATCAATTGCAGGGCTTGAAAAATAGCGGATGAAGGTCGCCGGGGATTTCAGCGCCAGTTTTTGCAAGGAATTCCATATCCGGTCATTGCTGCCGGCCGCGGCAAAGTGATCGGCCGCCGCGCCACCGGCTGCGCGTTCTTCTGCGATAATCTGCTCATAGCTTGCCGTGGCCTGATCAATCGCATCATGATCGGGGCAGGCCTGTTTCAGCGCGAACACCCCTGCACCCTGTTGCAAGATACGCGCCCATTCCGCCATTAAAACCTGCCGGCTGGCCTTTTGCCCCAGCATGGGCGACAGCCGTGACATATCATAAACCGGTATGTTTTGCAGGGTCTGTGCAGCATGGGGCGTTGTGCCTGGCGCGGCTTTCTGACCAGTCAGGGCCGCAAATTCAGCCAGATCACATGCGGCCTCATCGTAAAAACCCGCATCGGGCAAGGTAAGATCAAGTGTCATAACGGCATTCTCCAAAACTTCAACATCAGTGAAGTTAGCTTGCAAAAACCTTGCCTAGTGGCCAAATTTACATCAGAAACACATCAATGACACATCGGTTCCCGATCAAAGAAATCGCACGACAAGCGGGGCTTGGAACGGCCACAATTGACCGTGTGCTGAACAATCGGTCCAATGTCAGCCCGCAAACGCGCAAGCGGGTCGACCTCGCGTTGCGCGAGTTGACAGCGCAAGAAGCGCAGCTTTCCGCACGTGGCAGACGGATATATCTGGATGTGCTGGCCGAAGCACCGACACGCTTTTCGCGTGAAATCCGGATGGCGGCGGAAACGGCGCTCAGGTCATTTCCAACCGCTGCAATACGGGTGCGCTTCCAGTTTCAAGAGATCATGCCCGAAGCCGAAACCCTGAGCGCTTTGAAGCGAATGCTACAGCGGGGCAGTGATGGCATTTGCCTGAAGGCCCGCGACACGCCAGCAATACGCGAGATGATAGAGACGCTGACAAGCGCCAATATTCCCGTATTCACGCTTGTCACCGACCTGCCGGGAAGTGCGCGCAAAGGGTATTTCGGCCTGGATAATGCCCAAGCCGGGCGCATTGCGGCCTATCTGATGGCCCAAAGCCTGCCCGAAGTGGGGGCGCGCATCCTGACTTCGCGCAGCCAAAACAGCTTCAGGGGCGAGTCGGATCGACTGACCGCATTTCGCGACCTGATCAAAACGCTCAGGCCGCAGACACGGTTCATCGACGCAAGCGGTGGCGCGGGCATGACCGCCGCAACCGGCAGATCGCTGGATGAACTCTTGCGCGATTGCGATGACATTATGGCGGTTTACTCGATGGGGGGCGGCAATGCGGCCATATTGAGAAAGCTGGCCGAATACCGGCAGCGCCCCAAAGTGTTCATTGCGCATGACCTTGACCGTGAAAACCGTCATCTGCTTGCGCAAGGTGCGATAAACTATGTCTTGCATCATGATCTGTCGCATGACCTGCTGCATTTGTTTTCCATGGCATGCGATAAGAGCCACATCACAACACATGGTGACACCGGCGGATCAAGCGCGATTGGCATCATCACACCTTATAATTTGCCCCAGACCACGGTCTGAAAAGAACCTAAGTGGGCTGCTATTGCACTGAGAATGACCGAAAAACATGCCCCGCTTTTGGCGGGTTCGGGCTTGCCCGCCGGAATGTCGGCTATGCTCTTTGCGGTTTGGTTTTCAGCGCAATGACCGGCCCGCCAGCGGCGGCGGCATCATCGGCGTCATGCGTAACGATAAGTGCGGGAATGCCGCGCGATGTTACATGCGCAAAGGTAAATGCACGGATGTCGTCGCGCAGTTCCGGGTCGAGCTTGGAGAAGGGTTCATCCAAAAGCAAGGCGGCAGGGTCGGCCAGCAGGGTGCGCATCAGTGCGGCGCGGGCGCGCTGCCCGCCCGACAGGGTTGCGGGGTCGCGCGCATAAAGACCGTCCAGCCCGGCTTGCGACAGGGCAGCCTCTACCGCGGCACGCCGGGGCGCATGGCCGCGCAAATCGGCGGGCAGGGCAAAGGCCAGATTGTCGCCCACCGAAAGATGCGGAAACAGCAGCGCGTCTTGAAAAACCAGCCCGATGCGCCGCGCTTCGGCGGGCAACCTTGTAACATCGCGCCCGTTCAGCCGCACGCTGCCCGACATGTGAAACCCGTGCACAAGGTGCCCGCCAATGGCGTCCAGCAGCGTTGACTTGCCCACGCCCGAAGGCCCCATGACAGTCACAACGCTGCCCGCCGGAACCCGAAGCGTCAGCGGTTCAAAGAGTGCGGTGCCCGTTGAGGAGGAGATGGAAATCGCGTCAAGTTCAAGGCTCATGTGGCGGACTTTCCTGAAAGGGCGCGGCGGTTGCGGTGCAAGATTGCAGGAACAAGGAATGCGGCAAGATATGCGGCAAATGGCAATGCGGCCTGCAGTGAAGCATATACCCCCGTGATACGACGATCAGAGCCGGAAGTCAGGGTCACCGCTTCGGTTGTCAGGGTTGCTACGCGGCCCGCGCCCATGAACAGGGTCGGCAGATATTGCGCGACAGACACCGCCACACCAATGGCGGCGGCGGTCAGGATCGGGCGTATCAATATTGGCACTTTGACCGCCCATAGCCTGCGCGTCGGCCCTGCACCTAGTGCTGCGGCGGCGCGTATCATGCGCGCATCAAGCGCGCGCCACGGGTCTGACAGGGCAATCATCACATAGGGAAAGACAAACAGCACCTGCGCCCAGATCACCGCCCAGATCCCGCCCGAAAGCCCGATTTGTAAAAACCCCACATTCAGCCCGTAGAGAAACCCGATTTGCGGAACAAGCAACGGCAGATAGATCAGCGATTCCGCCCAGGGCGCACGGGTGCGGCGGGCACGGTCCTCGCCTTCCAGCCATGCAATGGCCAGCGCCAGCGAAAGTGCCACCGTCGCGCCCGCTGTCAGCAATGTATTCGTCAGTGCCCGCATCCAGCCGCCTTGCGCATTTGTCCAGGGCTTGAGCGACCAGCTTTCCGGCAATATCTGCGGAAACGACCACCGCCATGCCAGCGACCAGACCACAAGCGAAGCCATTGCCAGCACGCCTGCCAGCATCAGCGCCATAACGAGTGTGCTGGCGGCCCATAACCCCGGTTCGCTTGAAAGCCCGCGCCCGCCGCGCCTGAGCCACCAGCGGCCCAGCCGCTTGCCTGCCGCTTCGGCCATGATGAGCAGCGCCACAGCCATGGCGACGATCAGCGCTTGCAAAATAGCCCCCGCCGAGGCGGGCAGGATCATGGCGGGGTTGGGGTCGCTGAACCAGCGCGTGACCGCTACAGCCAGCGTGGGCGGATTTGAAGGGCCAAGGATGATCGCCATATCCACCACCGACAGCGCATAGGCCAGCACCACCCAGACCGGAAGCCGGATCAGCGGCCAGACCTGCGGCATGATGATCTTGACCCAGACGACCCCGCGGCCATAGCCAAGCGCGCGACCGGCTGCCATATGCCGCGCTACTGGAATTTGGCTTAGCGCCGACAGGATCACCAAAAGCAGGAATGGCACTTCCTTGACCATTAGCCCGATCAGAAGGGCAAGGCCCCAGCCATCGTTGACACTGGCAAAATCCGGCGGCCTTTCCCATCCGGCCAGCGGGGCTACAAGCCGCGCAATCCAGCCCGATGGCGCCAGAACAAAGGCCAGCCCGACCGCCATTGCCGCATGTGGAATAGCCAGAAATGGCGCCAGAAAACGCGCCCCCGCCGTCGTGTTCATCCGGGTGTGAACGACGGCGCAAAACCCTGTTGCCAGCACCAGCGACAGCACGGTAGAGCCAAGCCCGGTAACAAGCGTCAGGCGCAGGCTTGTGCCAAAACCCGGCAACTCGGCCAGTTCGCGCCATGGGGCCAGCGATATCGCGTCTTTCCCCAAAGCGGGCAGGGTGCCAAAGGCCGCGCGCCCTGTTTGCCAGAGGCCAAACGCGATCGGCGCTATCAGGCCAAGCCCGACCGCTGCCAAAACCACAGCCCGCAGCAATCGTCCTTCATGGCTCATTTAATGTAGCGCCGTGCCCATTCCTCGGTGAGCCGTGTCATCCAGCTGGCATGGGGTTCAAGCAATGTGGGGCCAAGGTCGGGCAGGCTTGGCAGCGCCGGCGCGGTGGGAAGAGCGGCAAAAGCCGCATTGGCAGCGCCGTCAAGGCGAGACGGGTCCAGCACCGAGAACGAGCCCAGCACCTCTATATTCTGCATATGCGCCTGTGTTGCAGGGTCCAGCAGGAAATTCGCCACCACCATGGCCCCTTCTGCATTGGCCGCATTATAAGGAATGGCTACAAAGCTGATATTACCGATGCTGCCGCCTACGGGCACAAATACCCGCGCGGTTTCGGGCAAAAGCCCATCGGCAATGGCGGCGGCGGTCGATGCCGGATCGAAGGACATTGCAATATCCACCTCGCCATCGTTTAGCAGTTGTTGCTGCGCGGATTCATTGACGGGATAAGTTTCGCCACCGCGCCACAGGTTCGGGCGCAGCGTGTCATACCACGCCCATAGCGGTGCGGTCGCCGCGTCAAATGCCGCATCGGTGACGGGCTGTTGCAGAACCGTTGCGTCGGGTGCCAGTTCGATCAGCGCCTGTTTGAGAAAGGTCGCACCCATGAAGTTTGACGGGTCCGGGTGGGTGACACGCCCGGGATTGGCCGCAGCCCAACCTTGAAAGGCCGCCATGCTCTGCGGTGGCGCGGCCACGCGCGCGCTATCATAGGTGAACACAAACCGCGCAAGCCGCCACGGGCTTTCCATTCCCTCTACTGGCACCGTAAAATCAACCGAGGCGGGCGATGCCGGCCCAAGGTCGAGATATTGCGCATTGGGCAGTTCAGCCACGAACGGCCCGTAAAGCAGCCCTTGTTCCTTCATCGCCAGAAAGTTCGGCCCGTTGATCCAGATCAGATCCACGCTGCCACCCTCATCCTGCCCGGCAGCCCTTTCAGAAATCACCCTTGTCACCGCCTCGGCTGTATCGGTGAGTTTGACCTGTTCGACGCTGACACCATAGAGCGCCTCGGTTTGTTCCCCAACCCAGGCAATAAAGGCGTTTGTGCGCGCATCACCCCCCCATGCGTTCCAGTAAACCGTCTGGCCGCGCGCGGCATCAAGGGTTTGCGGCCAGTCGGCCATGGCGGGGGCGGCCAGCAAAGTCAGTGCAAAAGCGATAGGAAGTTTCATGGTCTCTCCAGAATGTGGCAAATGGACTCTTGCGCGATAGTCGTCTCGCTCAAGATGGTTTGTTGTGTTTGGCCGGTCATTCCCGTGGTAATCCCCCCATTTTTAATGGGGCTCAGCCGTAGAATTTACGCGGCCATTTTC
>JBBDJE010000028.1:0-29870 GCA_040880065.1 Paracoccaceae bacterium
TGGAGCACGCCATCCGCCACACGCGCCATTGCCGCGAGAGCGGCTTAGTCCTCCAGCAAAATCACCCGGCTACGCTGCAATATCGCTGAAAGCCCGCTTACGCTTCTTGGCCGAAAACGCGATGCTGATGGCTTTAGCTTTTTGAGCGAGGAGCTGATTGAAGCGGGTGAAAGGTTGCGTGAAGACTTTGAAATCGCCCAGCTTGGCCCGCGGGTTGCCCAAAACTGGGAACGGTTTTTAACTGGCGATGCGCGCGGAAACTTTTCCCAAAGCGCAGGTGGTGACGGTGCCAGCCATGCCCGCGAGCGTGTGGCCCGTGCATTGGCGGCTTTGGGGCCGGGTCTGGCCGATATTGCCTTTCGTGTGTGCTGCTTTCTGGAAGGGCTGGAAAAGGCTGAAAAGCGGCTCGGTTGGTCGGCGCGCTCGGGCAAGGTGGTGCTGAAAATTTCGCTTCAAAGGCTGGCCAACCACTATGGATTGGCCAGTTCGGCACCTGAGCGCAAGGCAAGCTGAGCACCACAAGCGCGGCGCGATGGCGGTTTGCTAAGCTGCCGCGATGATCGGGGCGAAGTCGGCGGCTTTGAGCGAGGCACCCCCAACCAGTGCGCCGTCGACATCGTTCACGCCAAAAATTTCGGCTGCATTGGCCGCTTTGACCGAGCCGCCGTAAAGCAGCCGCACGCCTTGGGCGATTTTAGAACCAAAGCGGTTGGTGAGTTGGCCGCGCATAAAGGCGTGCATTTCGCCAATATCGGCAAGGGTTGGCACAAGGCCGGTGCCAATCGCCCAAACAGGCTCGTAGGCCACAACGAGGTTGGCGGCGGTAGCCCCGTCGGGGAGCGAGGCGGCAAGTTGCGCGCCCACTGTCTCCAGCGCGGCACCCGTTTGGCGCTGGGTTTCGGTTTCACCCACACAGACCACGGCCAGAAGCCCCGCGCGCCATGCGGCTTGCGTTTTCAAGGCGACCAGTTCGCTGGTTTCGAAGTGGTCTGCGCGGCGTTCGGAATGGCCGAGAATAACGGCGCTGGCACCCGCATCTGCCAGCATTTCGGCGGCTATATCGCCAGTATGCGCCCCGCTCGCGGCGGCATGGCAATCTTGCCCCCCGACCATGATGTTACCTGCTTGCGCGGCCATGGCACCAACCAATGTGGCGGGCGGGCAGAGCAAGACATCGCATTCGGGCCTGCCCATGGCCGCTTGCAGTGCGGCCAGTTCGGCCAGCGCAGCCTTGGTTCCGTTCATTTTCCAGTTGCCAGCAACAAGCGCGCGACGGGTCATATGCATACTCCAGCTCATGTGTAAAACGGTTCTAGCAGAAGCGGTTCAAGGCGCAAATTGATTTAGCCAAGCGCGGCAAGTGCGCGGCGGCCCCACTCCACCGCAAGCTCGGGGTCATCGAGTGCCTCACCGGGCATTGTGTAATAGCCCATCGAGCGGGTCACGCCGTCACGCTCCATTGCAAAGCGCCTTTCGCCCATTGCGGCCAGCTCTTCGGCAAATACGCCATTGGCTTTAAGATAGATCTGCCCGTCGGCGCTGAGGATAGCAAAGATCTGGCCATCGGCGTAAATGGATAATCCGCCCATCATCTTGCGGTAGGTGATAGGCCCGACCCCGGCAAAAAGGTCGCATACAAAGTCGATATCCTCGGCCGTAACCGCCATTACATTCCAGCAAACTTTATGGATTCACCGCAGCCGCAAGCCTCGGTTACGTTCGGGTTGTTGAAACGAAAGCCGCTTTCGAGCAGCGATTCGAAGTAGTCGATTTCGGTGCCGAACAGAAACATCTGCGCCATGGGCGCGATGAGCACGCGCGCGCCGTCCTGCTCGATCACCTCGTCATTCGGCTCGGCGGATTCAACGTAGTCCATGGTATATTCCATGCCCGCGCAGCCGCCTTTTTTAACACCGATCTTCAGCCCGGCCTTCTGGCCACTTTCCATCAGCGCACGAATTTGTACTGCTGCGGCGCTGGTCATTGTTACGGGTGGTTTTCCGGGAATGGCAAACATGTCACTGCTCCACTGGTGCGGGTTCAGCGGCCGTATCGGGTGCGGGCGGCGCTGAAAGCGGGGTTTCCAGCCGGGCCTGAATGGCGACAAGCGCGGCGGCAATTTCTTCATAGCGGCCAGCATTATGGGCATCTTCGGCCGCAAGAAGCTGGCGGATAGCCATAACGTCGGCTGAAATATCGGCGATCTTGTTTTCCATTTCGCCCAGAATCGCGGTATTTTCTGCGCGCAGCGCTTCAACCGCTTCGGCGGTTGCGGCTGCGGCGGTCTGATCGGCAAGTCTGCCCATGCCCTGGCTCATATTCAAATAAACCAACCCACCAGCCACCAGCGCGCCGATGATGGCCGACATGGTGATGCGCGACAAGAAAGCGCCCATTACATGAAGCCCATTTCAAGCCGTGCTTCGTCCGACATCATGTCCATGCCCCATTGCGGCTCCCATACAAGCGCTACATTCACGGTTTTTACACCGGGCAGGGGTTCGATCGCTTCGGCGACCCAACCGGGCATTTCACCGGCCACGGGGCAGCCGGGGGCTGTCAGGCTCATCTTGATGTCGACATGCGATTCATCGTCGATTGCGATTGTGTAAATCAAGCCAAGGTCATAAACGTTCACCGGGATTTCCGGGTCGTGCACGGTGCGGCAAGCTTCGACAATCGCTTCATAAAGCGGATGGTCGGTGTCTGACGGCGCGATAAGGGGCGCGCCTTCCATTGGTGTTTCGGGTGTTACATTCATCCCATCAACTCGGTTTGTGATAATTCCTGATAGATTATATAGGTTATAGGGGCAAAAAGGTCCAGAGGTGGCGATGACAAAACATATAGGCTTTGAAATTCAGGGCCGCGACGGGCGCGCGCGCAGCGGCGTGCTGAGAACCCCGCGCGGCGATATTCGCACGCCCGCCTTCATGCCGGTCGGCACGGCAGCCACGGTCAAGGCGATGATGCCGCAAAGCGTTGCCGCCACGGGTGCCGATATTCTGCTGGGCAATACCTATCACCTTATGCTGCGCCCCACGGCAGAGCGGATTGACAGGCTGGGCGGGCTGCACAAGTTCATGAACTGGGACAAGCCTATTCTGACCGATAGCGGCGGGTTTCAGGTGATGAGTCTGGCCAGCCTGCGCAAGCTTACCGAAAAAGGCGTAACCTTCAAAAGCCATATTGACGGTTCCAAACACGAAATCACGCCCGAGCGCAGCATGGAAATTCAACGCCTGCTTGGTAGTGATATCGTCATGTGCTTTGACGAATGCCCGGCTTTGCCCGCCACCGAGGGCGAGGTGGCCAAATCCATGCGCATGTCGATGCGCTGGGCAGAGCGTTCGCGCGCAGCCTTTGGCGAGCGCCCCGGCCATGCGCTGTTTGGCATTCAGCAGGGCGGGGTGACGGAAGAACTGCGCGGCGAAAGTGCCGAAGCGTTGCGCGCCATCGGCTTTGATGGCTATGCCATTGGCGGGCTGGCCGTGGGCGAGGGGCAAGAAGCGATGTTCGGCGTGCTCGACTATGCGCCCGGCCAATTGCCCGATGACAAGCCGCGCTATCTGATGGGGGTTGGCAAGCCCGACGATATTGTCGGCGCGGTGCAGCGGGGGGTTGATATGTTCGATTGTGTGCTGCCCAGCCGTTCGGGGCGCACGGGGCAGGCGCGAACCCGCATGGGGGCGATCAACATTCGCAACGCCCGCCATGCCGATGACCCGCGCCCGCTGGATGCGCAATGCTCCTGCCCGTGCTGCACACAGTATTCGCGCGCCTATCTGCACCATGTGAACAGGGCGCAGGAAATCATCGCAAGCATGCTGCTGACATGGCATAACCTGCATTATTATCAGGAACTCATGGCCGGGTTGCGCGGTGCGATTGCCGCCGGAACACTTGATGATTTTGCCGCCGCGTTCCATGCGCGGCGCGCGCAGGGCGATATCGAGCCGCTGTGATGCGAACAGGGCGCGCGCTGCGGCTAGACTTGCCAGGGATTGCCCGCATCCGCCCTTGAAACCCGTGGCCGCGCAGTCCATCTTTACAAACCGAGGAGTCGTATACGCTGCCGCTTTGGGGCGACCGGCTTGCTGTTGAAGGAAAAATGATGACCGAACCGACCAAACTGACCCTTCCGGTTTTGCCACTGCGCGATATTGTGGTGTTTCCGCATATGATTGTGCCGCTCTTTGTAGGGCGCGAAAAATCGGTGCATGCGCTTGAGGCGGTGATGAAGGATGACAAGCAGATCCTGCTGTCGAGCCAGATTGACGCAAGCGATGACGAACCCAATGTAGAAGGCATCCATGATGTTGGCGTTGTTGCCAATGTGTTGCAATTGCTCAAACTGCCCGACGGCACGGTGAAGGTGCTGGTCGAGGGCCGCCAACGTGTGCGCCTCGCCAAGTTTTTGGACAATGACAGCTTTTTTGAGGCCGAAGCCGAGTTGCTGGACGAGGTGGAAGGCGATGCAGATACGCTGACCGCGCTGACCCGCTCGGTGGCCGAAGAATTTGACCGCTATTCCAAGCTGAACAAGAACATCCCCGAAGATGCACTGAGTGTTGTGGCCGAAACCAAGGGTGCCGCCAAGCTGGCCGATACCGTGGCCGGGCATTTGGGCGTGGACCTTGAAGAAAAGCAGAACCTGCTGGAAATGCTCAACATTGCCGAACGGCTGGAGCGGATCTACGGTATCATGCAGGGCGAGATTTCGGTGCTGCGGGTCGAGAAAAAGATCAAATCACGCGTCAAAAGCCAGATGGAGCGCACCCAGCGCGAATATTACCTGAACGAGCAGATGAAAGCCATTCAGCGCGAGCTTGGTGATGGCGAGGAAGGCGAAGGCGAACTGGCCGAGCTTGAAGAGCGTCTGGCTGGAACCAAGCTTTCCAAAGAGGCGAAAGACAAGGCGATTGGCGAGCTGAAAAAGCTGAAAAACATGTCGCCCATGTCGGCTGAAGCCACGGTTGTGCGCAATTATCTGGACTGGATGCTGTCGCTGCCCTGGGGCAAGCGTTCGCGTATCAAGAAAGACCTGAACGCCGCGCAACTGGTGCTGGATGCCGACCATTACGGGCTTGAAAAGGTGAAGGAACGCATCGTCGAGTATCTTGCCGTGCAAAGCCGCAGCAAAAAATTGAAAGGCCCGATCATGTGTTTGGTCGGCCCACCGGGCGTGGGTAAAACCAGCTTGGGCAAATCGGTTGCGCGGGCCACGGGGCGCGAATTTATCCGCATTTCGCTGGGCGGTGTGCGTGACGAGAGCGAAATTCGCGGCCATCGGCGCACCTATATCGGCTCGATGCCCGGCAAGATCATTCAGGCGCTGAAAAAAGCGAAAACCACCAATCCGCTGATCTTGCTCGACGAGATTGACAAGATGGGCCAGGATTTCCGCGGTGATCCGGCAAGCGCCATGCTGGAGGTGCTGGACCCGGAACAGAATGCGACCTTTGTCGACCATTATCTGGAGGTTGAATACGACCTGTCAGACGTGATGTTCCTGACCACGGCCAATAGCTACAACATGCCGCGCCCCTTGCTGGACCGCATGGAGGTTATCACCATCGCGGGCTATACCGAGGTTGAAAAAGCCGCGATTGCCCGCCAGCATCTGATTGCCAAGCAGGAAAAGGCCAATGGTCTGAAAAAGGGCGAGCTGGAAATTACCGACGGTGCTTTGCAGGAAATCATCCGTCGCTATACCCGCGAGGCGGGCGTGCGCAATCTTGAGCGCGAAATCGCCAAGCTGGGCCGTAAGGCGGTGACCAGCATCATCAAGGACAAGGTGGCGGGCGTAAAGGTCACCGCTGAAAATATTGGTGATTTTCTGGGTGTCAAACGCTTCAAATTCGGCCTTGCCGAAGATGACGACCAGATCGGTGTGACCACCGGTTTGGCCTGGACCGAGGTTGGCGGCGATCTGCTCCAGATCGAGGCGCTGAAACTGCCCGGCAAGGGGCGGATGAAGACCACCGGCAAGCTCGGCGATGTGATGAAGGAAAGCATCGAGGCAGCGGCCAGTTTCGTGCGTTCGCGCGCGGTCTCGCTTGGTATCAAACCGTCCGAGTTTGACAAGATCGACATCCATGTGCATGTGCCCGAAGGGGCCACGCCCAAAGATGGGCCAAGCGCGGGCGTTGCCATGGTCACCAGCATCGTTTCGGTGCTGACCGGCATTGCCGTGCGCCGCGATGTGGCGATGACGGGCGAGGTGACGCTGCGCGGCAACGTGCTGCCGATTGGCGGCCTGAAAGAGAAGCTTCTGGCGGCTCTGCGCGGCGGCATAAAAACCGTGCTTATTCCGGCGGAAAACGAAAAAGACCTCGCCGAGGTGCCGGATGTTGTAAAAGACGGGCTGACGCTTATTCCCGTCGCGCATGTTTCGGATGTGCTGAAAGTGGCGCTTGTATCCCAGCCCGAGCCGATCGAGTGGGACGAGGCGGCAGAGGCTGCGGCTGCTGCCGCGCGCGCACCTGCTGCGGGCGCAACGGCGCATTGAGCCAAACAAAAAGCCGGCCAACAACAAAACGGGGCGCGCGGGAAACTGCGCGCCCTTTTTTGTTGGACCGTGTGGCAAGTTGCGCAGCTTTAGCGATAGGATAAAGGGCTTTGTCCGGCGGTCTATCGCAAGAAATGCACGGGTGCAATTTTCTTGGAATGAAAGCGCAAACGAGCCTTGCCAAGGGTTTCATTTCGGGCTAATTAGCCGCCACCGGGTCGTTAGCTCAGTTGGTAGAGCGCTTCGTTTACACCGAAGATGTCGGGAGTTCGAGCCTCTCACGACCCACCATTTCCTCTTCCACATTTTGCCGCATGCGCTCGCAAAAGCGGCATGGTTCGTAACGGTTTGGTGTGGTCCATGCCTAGGCGTTATTTCAGCAATCGGTGCCGATATCCGCTTGACGCTTGCGTGGCGCATCTCTAAACACCCTCTCACGCCTTGGCTCTGCCGGGGCGGATTTCGAATGCAATGAGCGGTTGTAGCTCAGTTGGTTAGAGTACCGGCCTGTCACGCCGGGGGTCGCGGGTTCGAGCCCCGTCAACCGCGCCATTGCTTTGAAATCTGAAATTGCGCGGTTGTAGCTCAGTTGGTTAGAGTACCGGCCTGTCACGCCGGGGGTCGCGGGTTCGAGCCCCGTCAACCGCGCCACTTTCATCAGGAACCCCATGGCTTATCTTGACCGAATCTCTTGGCCGGTGGCGCTGTTTGTCGCACTTTCCCTTGGCCTTGCGCCGTTTACACCCGAACCGCATATATGGGAAAAGCTCAAAATGCTGGCCGCGGGCGAGCTGACAGCGGGCATGGATATTTTTGATTTCGCCCTGCATGGCCTGCCATGGCTGCTGGTGCTGGCCAAAGCCCTGCGCTGGCAGCTAGCGCGCCGCTAGGCGCGCCAGCACATCCTCGGCCCCGACACTGCCCAGCAAGGCGCCGCCCTCCACCACAGCAAGGCGCTTGCCGCCATGGGCTTGCAACAGATTGGCAAGCGCGGCGGCGCGCATATCGGGGGGCACTTCGGGTGCGCCCTCGCTTGGCGGCAGATCGCGCATGGCATCGCGCGCGCGCATCAGCGGCAAGGGGTTCAGATTGGCCACAAACTCGGCAACATAGGGCGTGGCCGGGCGCAGGACAATGTCTTCGGGCGTGCCCGATTGCACAATCCGCCCACCATCCATGATGGAAATATGGCTGCCGATTTTCACGGCTTCCTCTAGATCGTGGCTGACGAATACAATGGTGCGCTGC
This sequence comes from Paracoccaceae bacterium, assembly GCA_040880065.1. GTDB lineage: Bacteria > Pseudomonadota > Alphaproteobacteria > Rhodobacterales > Rhodobacteraceae > Abyssibius. Next base: position 7,760 of record JBBDJE010000028.1, read on the forward strand.
ACCGATTCTTGAAGCTCCAGCAATTCATCCTGCAACTTGGCGCGGATCAGCGGGTCGAGCGCGGAAAATGGTTCATCCATCAGCAAAATGGGGGCATTGGTGGCAAAAGCACGCGCCAGCCCCACACGCTGTTGCATGCCGCCGGAAAGCTCGCGCACCTTGCGCCCCGCCCATTCGGTCAGGTTCACGCGGGCAAGCTCTGCCATGGCGCGCTCGCGCTGCTCGGTGGCGGGCACACCGGCGACATCTAGGCCAAAGGCAACGTTATCAAGCACGCTCAGCCATGGCAGCAGGCCGAATTGCTGAAACACCATAGACACGCGGTTTTGGCGCAGGCGGCGCACGGCCTCTGCACTGGCTTTGGCGATATCTGCCATGTCCTGCCCGTTATAAACCCACATTTGCCCGCGGGCCACGGGGTTCAGCCCGTTGATCGCCCGTAAAAGCGTGGATTTTCCCGAGCCGGACAGGCCCATAAGCACGGCAATTTCGCCCTCTTTCACCTTGAGCGAGCAATCATGCACGCCCAAAATCTGGCCGGTTTTTTCCTTAATGTCTTCACGGCTCATGCCCTTGTCCATCAGCGGCAGGGCCACAGCAGGGTTGTCGCCGAAAATGATGTTAACCTTGTCAAACTCGATCATTGTCATGCTCATTCCCCCCGCCGGAAAACCCGGTCCATAAGGATGGCCAGAACCACGATGACCAGACCGGATTCAAACCCGAGCGAGGTGTTCACCGTGTTAAGCGCGCGCACAACCGGTGCGCCAAGCCCCGCTGCGCCAACCAGCGCGGCAATAACGACCATGGAGAGTGAAAGCATGATGGTTTGCGTAAGCCCGACCATGATTTGCGGCATGGCATAAGGGAGTTCGACGCGAAATAGAAGCTGGCGCTTTGTGCAGCCAAAGGCTTGCCCGGCTTCAAGCAGGTCTTTGGGTGTGGCGGCGATGCCCAGTTGCGTAAGGCGGATGGGCGCAGGCAGCACGAAAATGGCCGTGGCAAACAGGCCGGGCACAAGCCCAAGGCCGAAAAAGATGATGGCCGGAATGAGGTAAACAAAGGTGGGCAGTGTTTGCATCAGGTCAAGAACTGGGCGCAGGAAGGCGTAGAACCGTGGGCGATGCGCGGCGTAAATACCAATTGGAACGCCGACCGCCATACAAAGAAGGCAGCTTGTAAATACCAGCGTCAGCGTTTCGGTGGTTTCTTTCCAATAGCCTTGGTTGACCACAAAGAGCAGACCCAGCAACACCAGAACCGTTGTGCCGATTTTTCGGCGCAATCCATAGGCTATGGCGGTCATTATTACCACTACAACCAAAGGATGTGGTGTTTGCAACAGCCACAAAATTCCCTCGATCAGGTAATTCATGTATTTGGCCATGGCATCAAAGACCCAGCCGACATTTTCGATCATCCAGTCCACAAGTTGTTTTGCGCTGCGCCCGACCGGGATTTTGGTGTCGGTCAAAGCGTTAAGAATGCCATCGAGCATGGGAATTGTCCTTGGTGCTGGGGGCCAAAGCAAAACGCGCCGGGGAATGCCCGGCGCGTTTCAGGGGTTTGGTTTAGTTCAGCACCGCTGTCACAGCGGCCATCGCATCGCCACCATCCATGGTGGTGACACCTTCCAGCCATGGGCCAAGCACATCGGTATTGGCGGCCAGATAGGCTGCGGCTGCGGCTTCTGGGTCGGCGCCATCGTTTAGAATTGCGCCCATAATCTCGTTTTCGAGCGCAAGGGTGAATTTGAGATTGCCAAGCAAAGCGCCCACATTCGGGCATTCGGCGGCATAGCCGGCACGGGTGTTGGTGTAGACGGTCGCGCCGCCAAGGTCGGGGCCGAACCAGTCATCGCCACCGGTCAGATAGGCCATGTCGATATTGGCATTCATCGGGTGAGGTTCCCAGCCAAGGAACACAATCCCGCTGCCGCCGCGCGCGGCGCGTTCAGCCTGTGCCAGCATCCCTTGTTCCGAGCTTTCAATAACCTCAAAACCCTCAAGCCCGAAGGCATTGGCGGCGATCATGTCCAAGATCAGGCGGTTACCATCATTGCCCGGCTCGATGCCGTAGATCTTGCCATCAAGCTGGTCGGCAAACTCCGCGATATTTGCAAAATCGGTCAGGCCGGCTTCGGCAAGCGCGCTGTTCACGGCCAGCGTATATTTCGCGCCGTCAAGGTTTTCGCGCACAGTATCAACGGTGCCCGCTTCACGGTAGGGGGCAATATCGCCTTCCATCGTCGGCATCCAGTTGCCAAGGAACACGTCGATATCGCCTTGGGCCATCGACACATAGGTCACCGGCACCGACAGCAGCTTCACATCGGTCTCATAGCCAAGCGCCTCCAGCAATGTAGTGGCAACCGCCGTGGTGGCGGTAATGTCGGTCCAGCCGACATCGGAAAAGCGCACGGTGCCACAATCGGCAAACGCGCCTGTTGCAAGCGTTAGGCTAAGCGCGGTCGCGCCAAGATAGGTTTTCATAAATCTTCTCCCGTTGTTTGTTTTTTTCACCCTAGAGCATTGACGCTATCGAGTGAAGCGATTAGCGTTAACATGTTGTTAATTGATCAATCAGTCAAGAATAAATCCGCAGCATGCAGGAAAATGTAAAATGCCCAAAATCGGGATGGAGAAAATCAGGCGCGAAGCACTGATCGGGGCTGCTTTGCAGGCGATCCATGCCAAAGGCTCACTGGATGTGACCGTTGGCCAGATTGCTACGCGGGCAGGTGTTTCAACCGCGCTTGCGCATCACTATTTTGGTGGCAAGGAAGACCTGATACTCGCAGCCATGCGCTTTCATCTTACCCAGCTTGGCCTTGCCGTGCGTAGCGCAACGGCGACGGCGCAGTCGCCGCGCGCGCGGATTTCGGCCATCATCAGCGCGAATTTCGATGAAAATCAGTTCAGCGCAGAAACCATTTCCTGCTGGCTGAACTTTTATGTCAAGGCGCAGGGCAGTGCGCCTGCTGCACGGTTGTTGCGCATATATGTGCAGCGTTTGCGCTCCAATCTCATCGCGTCCTTGCGGCCATTGGTCGGGGCGCGCGCGGCCAACATTGCCGCCGCGATTGGTGCGATGATTGACGGGGTTTACCTGCGTCAGGGCCTTTCAGGGCAGGCACCAGACCGGGTTGCCGCCGTTCGGATGGTCGAGAATTTTGTCGAAATGTCGCTGCGGGGGGCACAATGAAAAAACCGAACATCCTGATATTCATGGTTGATCAGCTCAACGGCACGCTGTTTCCCGATGGCCCTGCCGACTGGCTGCACGCGCCGAACCTCAAGGCACTTGCGGCGCGTTCGGTGCGCTTTGCCCGCACCTATACCGCCAGCCCGCTATGCGCCCCCGGTCGCGCCAGTTTCATGGCGGGGCAATTGCCCAGCCGCACCGGTGTTTATGACAATGCCGCCGAGTTTCGCAGCGATATTCCCACCTATGCGCACCATTTGCGCCGTGCGGGCTATCAGACCTGCCTGTCGGGCAAGATGCACTTTGTCGGCCCCGACCAGATGCACGGGTTTGAACAACGCCTGACCACCGATATTTACCCGGCCGATTTTGGCTGGACGCCCGATTACCGCAAACCGGGCGAGCGGATTGACTGGTGGTATCATAACATGGCCAGCGTGACAGACGCGGGTGTTGCCGAAATTTCCAACCAGATGGAGTATGACGACGAGGTCGCGCATCACGCCCGCGCCAAGGTTTACGACCTTGCGCGCGGCAAGGACGAGCGCCCGTGGATGCTGACGGTCAGCTTCACCCACCCGCATGACCCCTATGTCGCGCGCAAGAAATACTGGGACCTGTATGAAGATTGCGAACATCTGTTGCCCGAGGTTCCGGCCATGGATTATGCTGCGCATGACAGCCATTCACAGCGGATATTCGACGCGAATGACTGGCGCAGCTACACGATAACCGATGCGCATATCCGCCGCGCGCGCCGCGCCTACTTCGCCAATATCAGCTACCTCGATGACAAGATCGGCGAGGTGATGGAGGCGCTGGAGGGCACGCGCGCTGCCGATGACACGATTATCCTGTTCGTATCAGACCATGGCGATATGCTGGGCGAGCGCGGGCTTTGGTACAAGATGAACTTCTTTGAAGGTTCGGCGCGCGTGCCGCTGATGATTGCCGCGCCGGGGCTTGATCCGCAGCGCATTGATACGCCGGTATCCACGATGGATGTTACCCCCACACTGGCCGATCTGGCAGGGATAGACCTGTCCGAGGTGATGCCGTGGACCGATGGCGAAAGCCTGCTGCCGCTGGCGCAGGGCACGGGCGGGCACGGGCCGGTTTGCATGGAATATGCCGCCGAGGCCAGCATCGCGCCGCTTGTATGTGTGGTTGATGGCAACTGGAAATATAGCGCATGCAGCGCCGATGCGCCCATGGCGTTCAACCTTGCCGATGACCCGCAGGAACTGACCAACCGCGCCGATGAAGCGGGCGATCTGGCGGCGTTCGTGGCCAAAAGGTGGGATCTTGCGGCGTTTGATGCCGCCGTGCGCGCCAGTCAGGCACAGCGCTGGGTTGTTTATGAGGCTTTGCGCAACGGCGCCTATTTCCCGTGGGATTTCCAGCCGCTGCAAAAAGCATCCGAGCGCTATATGCGCAACCATATGGATTTGAACACCGTCGAATCCGCCAACCGTTTTCCAAGGGGCGAATAATGCGCGCACAACCCAAAGCCAGCCATTTCATCAATGGCGAATATGTCGAAGATACCGCAGGCCGCGTGATCGAATGCATCTACCCGGCAACCGGCGAGGTTGTAGCGAGGCTGCATGCCGCAACGCCGGCCATTGTTGAGCAAGCCATTGCAGCGGCAAAGGCCGCGCAGGCCGAATGGGCGGCGCGCAAGCCGGTTGAGCGTGGCCGCATTTTGCAGCGTGCTGCTGCAATCATGCGCGCGCGCAACCGCGAATTGTCGGTGCTTGAAACGCTGGATACCGGCAAACCCTTGCAAGAAACGCTAGTGGCCGATGCCACATCGGGCGCCGAGGCGCTGGAGTTTTTTGGCGGCATGATCGCCAGCGTGACCGGCGACTATATCCCGCTGGGCGGTGATTTTGCCTATACAATGCGCGAGGCGCTGGGCGTATGTGTGGGCATAGGTGCCTGGAACTACCCCACGCAAATTGCCTGCTGGAAGGGTGCGCCTGCGCTGGCCTGTGGCAATGCGATGATATTCAAACCGAGCGAAACCACACCGCTTTGCGCGCTGCAGGTGGCCGAAATATTGCACGAGGCGGGGCTGCCTGCCGGGCTTTACAATGTCGTGCAGGGTTACGGCGATATTGGCGCGGCGCTGATATCGGATGCGCGCATCGCCAAGGTTTCGCTCACCGGCTCGGTGCCGACCGGCCAGAAGGTGGCGGCGCTGGCGGCAGGCAGCATGAAGCATGTGACCATGGAACTTGGGGGCAAATCGCCGCTGATCGTGTTTGACGATGCCGATATCGAAGCCGCCATCGGCGGGGCGATGCTGGGCAATTTCTATTCTGCCGGTCAGGTCTGTTCCAACGGCACGCGGGTTTATGTGCAGGCGGGCATCAAGGCGCAGTTCCTTGCGCGCCTAGCCGAGCGCACAGCCGCCATTCATATGGGCGACCCGATGGACGAGGCGGTGAATTTCGGCCCCATGGTGTCTGCCGGCCAGCACGCCAAGGTGATGGAGTATATCGCCATAGGCAAGGCCGAGGGCGCACGGCTGGTGACAGGTGGCGATGCCCCGCATGTGGCCGGGTTTGAGCAAGGCTGCTTTGTCGCCCCCACCGTGTTTGCCGATGTGACCGATGATATGCGCATCGCACGCGAAGAAATTTTCGGCCCCGTCATGTGCGTGCTGGATTTTGTCGATGAGGTCGAGGTGATTGCCCGCGCCAATGACACCGAGTTTGGTCTTTCCGCTGGTGTGTTCACCGCCGATCTGGCGCGCGCGCACCGGGTGATTGGCCAGCTTCAGGCGGGCACCTGCTGGATCAACGCCTATAACCTTGCGCCGGTTGAAATGCCGTTTGGCGGTAGCAAAATGTCGGGCGTGGGGCGCGAGAATGCGCGTGCGGCGCTTGAGCATTATAGCCAGCTCAAATCGGTCTATGTGGGCATGAACGGGGTGGATGCGCCGTGGTAGACTCATCGCCCGAGGTTGCAGTATGAACGCGGATTTTGTGATTATCGGCGCGGGTTCTGCCGGTTCGGCCATGGCCTACCGGCTGAGCGAAGATGGCAAGCATTCCGTGCTGGTGCTGGAATTTGGCGGCACGGATATCGGCCCCTTCATCCAGATGCCCGCAGCCCTGTCATACCCGATGAACATGAAGCGTTATGACTGGGGCTTTGAAAGCGAGCCGGAACCGCATTTGGGTGGCCGCCGTCTGGCAACGCCGCGTGGCAAGGTTATTGGCGGCTCCTCCAGCATCAACGGCATGGTCTATGTGCGCGGCCATGCACGCGACTTTGACCATTGGGCCGAACTTGGTGCCGATGGCTGGGCCTATGCCGATGTTTTGCCCTATTTCAAGCGGATGGAGCACTGGCACGATGGCGGCCATGGCGGCGATGCAGGCTGGCGCGGCACCTCTGGCCCGCTGCATGTAACCCGTGGGCCGCGCAAGAACCCGCTGTTTGAAGCCTTTGTGAAGGCAGGCGCGCAGGCGGGGTTTGAAACAACCGATGATTATAACGGCGCAAAGCAGGAAGGCTTTGGCCCGATGGAGCAGACCGTGTGGCGCGGGCGGCGCTGGTCGGCGGCCAATGCCTATCTGCGCCCTGCGCTCAAGCGAGAAAACTGCACGCTGTTGCGCTGCTATGTGCGCCGCGTGATCATTGAAGATGGCCGCGCCACGGGTGTGGAGGTTGAACGCGGCGGCAGGGTCGAGGTGATTACGGCCAACCGCGAGGTGATTATCGCGGCTTCGGCTATCAACTCACCAAAAATCCTGATGCTGTCGGGCATCGGGCCAGCCGCGCAACTTGCTGAACATGGTGTTGCTATAGTGGCAGACCGTGCGGGCGTCGGACAGAACCTGCAAGACCATCTGGAGCTTTACATCCAGCAGGCCAGCACGCAGCCCATCACGCTTTACAAGCATTGGAACCTGATCTCCAAGGCGGTGATCGGGGCGCAATGGTTGTTCTCCAAAACCGGGCTTGGGGCGTCCAACCAGTTTGAAAGTGCCGCCTTCGTGCGTTCGGCTGCGGGGGTGGAATATCCCGATATCCAGTTTCATTTCCTGCCAATGGCCATTCGCTATGACGGTAAGGCCGCCGTTGAGGGCCACGGCTATCAGGCGCATGTCGGCCCGATGCGCAGCGCGGCGCGCGGGGCGGTAACGCTGGCAAGTGCCGATGCGAAGGTCGCGCCGCGCATTCTGTTCAACTATATGAGCGAGGCGCAGGACTGGACCGACTTTCGCCATTGCATTCGTCTGGCACGCGAAATTTTTGGCCAACCCGCCTTTGACGAATTTCGCGGAATTCAGATCCAGCCCCGCGCGAATGTGCAAAGCGATGACGAACTTGATGATTTCATCCGCGAGCACGCCGAAAGCGCCTACCACCCTTGCGGCACCGCGCGCATGGGCCGTGCCGATGACCCGATGGCCGTGGTCGATGCGCAGTGCCGGGTGATCGGGGTGGATGGGCTGCGGCTGGCCGACAGCTCGGTCTTTCCGCAGATTACAAATGGCAACCTGAATGCGCCATCAATCATGGTCGGTGAAAAGGCCGCAGACCATATTCTGGGCAAATCGCCATTGCCGCCCAGCAATGATGAACCGTGGATCAACCCGCGCTGGCAAGAGGCGGATCGCTAAAGATCGCACACCCCTTGCAGGGCGACCCATGACTGGTCGTCTAGCGCGGGGGGCAGCGCAGGGGCCAGCGCAGGGGATGATGTTGCTTCATCGGCAATCCCCAGCGCTGCGGTAGAAATACGCGCAGCACGGAGCAGGTCTGCCGCGTGCGCCGGGTTGTGCCCGTGTGGGGCACTGTGCAGCGCTGTGAGCAGCGCCTGATCATCGGGCCAGCCGCGTAGCAAGAAGCCCATTACCTGCCACAGGTCCAGCCCGTCAAGCAGCTTGCGCATCGGGTCATCGGTTGCGCCACTTGCTTCAGCTAGGGCAATTTCAGCGGCAAGGGCATCAGGGGTGGCAAGCCGCTCGATCAGCTTGCGACCAATCACAAAAGTGCCATCGGGCAGCGTGAGCAGGGCGGGGCCGGCACCTTCGATAAACACAATCGCGCGGGGCGCGCTATTGGGGTGGAGCCGCGCGGAAAGCAGCGCCAGAGCTCTGGCGGCAGGCACGGTTTCACAGTGTCGCCCCAAGCGCGCGGCAAGTTTGTCCGACAGGGCGTGCGCGCGCACGGGCGGGGTGTTGCTGGCAATTTGCTGGCGCAGCATGTTGGGCACTTTGGCAATGCCCAGCCCGATGGCCACCACAAGCCCGCAAGCAACGAGCGTTTTCCATACAGAGGTTTTACGCTTGCGGCGCGGGCGGTTCAGCGCGCGTGTTACGGTTTCAATCGCCTCGACCATCAGCGGGTCGGTGATCAGCAGGGTTTCGGCTGCGTCATCATCCACCGCATAGAGGCTGGCCTCGCCATCTTTGGCAATGCGGCGCAGCGCGGCCAGCGCCCAATGGGCCAGCGTTTCATCTTTTAGCGAGGTTATGTTGAGCGTGGCCTTGCCAAAACCGACCACGACCTCGCGCAGGGGCGCATCGGGGTCGGCGCGCCAGTGTCCAATAGCTTCCAGCCGTTCAAATTTGCGCAGCGCGGTCATTCGTTAAAACCCCAAACTTTGCTCTGACTAGCCGCATTTGGGGCCGCGCTGCAAGGCTGGCGTTGACAAGCTGCGCCAAAAGGTCACTTTCATTGCTACGGGCACTTCTTACGGGCATTTGCAACGGGCAGTTCCAGGCCAGCACAGGAGAGCGGATGATGAATAGCGCGGCATTGCGCAGCGGTATGCTGATTGTTGCGGGCATGGCAATTATTGGCCTGATTGATAATTTCGTCGGCATTATCATGCGCGATGCAAGCCTGTGGCAGTTCCACGCATTCCGCACGCTGATCAGCCTGCCGATGATCTGGCTCGTTGCGCAGATATTCCGGCTCAATACCCGCATTATCCGCCCTTGGCGTGTCGCTGTGCGCAGCCTGATTCTTGCCATTTCGATGATGCTATACTTTGGCAGCCTGCCGCTGATGCCGATTGCGCAGGCAGGGGCAGGGTTGTTTACCGCGCCCATTTGGGTGCTGGTCTTCTCGGCCCTGCTCTTTGGCCAACACATTGGCCCAAGGCGGTTGCTTGCCGTGGCCATAGGCAGCATCGGGGTGATTGCCATCATGAAGCCCGATGCGGCAAATTTTTCGGTGTTCACGCTTATGCCTGTTGCTGCCGGGGCGTTTTATGCGCTTGCAAATATTCTGGCGCGGCGCTGGTGTGCAGACGAGCCGACGCTTGGCGTGCTGGCAGGCTCGTTCTCGGCGCTCGGCCTCATCGGGGCGGGCGCAATGCTGGTGCTGACAGTGCTGCACCTGCAACCCGACATGGCCAATCCGGCGGCGTTTCTTTCGCAAGGTTACGCCGTGCCAACGGTTTCGTTCTGGGGGTGGACGCTGGTTCAGGCTGTCGGCTCTTTGGTGGCTGTCGGGCTGATGACGCGGGCCTATCAAGGTGCCGATACCAGCTATGTCACAATTTTTGAGTATTCCTTTTTGCTGTTTGCCAGCTTTTGGGGCTGGCAGCTCAATAACCAGACGGTTGATCTGCGCGGCGCCATTGGCCTTGCGCTGATTATTGCCGCAGGTGCCATTGCTGCTTATAGCGCCGAGAAGCGGGCTACTGTCGTATGATTATTTGCCACAGCCACCGTTTTATCTATATCCACCCGCCAAAAACGGCAGGCACGGCAATTTCCATCGCACTCGGCGCGCTATGCGGGCCGGATGATGCGCAGATTGGCGATTGGCCGAATGCCAGCTATGCGCAGCCCGCTGCACTCAAGGGGCTGGGCAAGCACGCGCCTTTGGCAATGCTGCAAGAACGGCCGTTCTGGGGCGATATCGCGAATTACAAGCTGGTGCTGAGCACGCGCAATTCGTGGGACAGGATGGTGTCTTTCTATCACTGGGCGCGGCAGCAGGATTTTAAGCATCTGCAAATCAAAATTGCCAAAGCGCATGATTTTGCAGGTTTTCTGGGGCATAGGCGCATTCAAAACAGCTTTCGCACTTCCCCCTATCGCAACTACATCGCTACGCCTGATTTTACTTTGCATGCTGAAAACCTCGCAGCCGGGTTGGTATCGCTTGGCGACGCTTTGGGTGTTGAGCTTGGCGTGCCTGCGCGCGTAAACGCATCGGGCCGCCAGCGTGACTGGCGGCCCTATTATTCGGATGAAACGCGGGCCTTGGTGGCCGATATTTGTGCCATCGACATCGCCGAATACGGCTATGCCTTTGACGATGCGGTACAGCTTTAAGCCGCGACCTCAGGTGCAAAGCGCGCATAAAAGCCTTCACCCTTTTTGGCCAAATCGCGCAATAGTGCGGGGGCATCAAAGCGTGCGCCATGCGCGGCGGCAAGGCTGTCACACATCTTAACCGCTTTGGCAGCGCCAATCATATCAAGCCAACTGAACGGGCCGCCCGACCAAGGCAAATAGCCCCAGCCAAGAATGGCACCCACATCGCCTTCGCGAATATCGGTCAGAACGCCGTCTTGCAGTGCGCGCACAGCTTCCAGCGTTTGCACCATAACAAGGCGGTTCTTGATCTCGGCAAAGTCCGGTTGTTCCTCGGTTTGCGGCCAGTGCTCGCCCAGACCGGGCCAAAGCTGCGTGCGCTTGCCCTTCTCGTCATAGTCATAATAGCCCGCGCCGGTTTTGCGGCCCAAGCGGCCCAGTTCGAACAGTTTGAACAGCACCGCATCGGCCTTGGCGGCGGCTTTGGGGTAATCCGCCCCCATTGCGGCCTTGGTTGCCTTGGCGATTTTTACGCCTAGGTCGATCGAGGTTTCATCGTTGAGTTGCAAGGGGCCGACCGGCAGGCCAAGCTGCTGGGCCGCGTGCTCGATCAGCGCGGGGTTCACACCTTCGGCCACCATCATCACCCCCTCGTTGATATAGGGGATGATGCAGCGGTTGGCATAGAAAAACCGCGCATCATTCACCACAATCGGGGTTTTGCGGATCTGGCGCACGAAATCAAGCGCCTTGGCGACGGCACGCGCGCCGGTTTGTTTGCCCTTAATGATTTCGACCAGCATCATCCTGTCAACCGGGCTGAAGAAATGGATGCCGATGAAATCCGCAGGGCGGCTCGATGCCTTGGCCAGCGAGGTGATCGGCAGGGTCGAGGTGTTGGTGGCGAAAACCGCACCGTCACCGATAACCGCTTCAGCCTTTGCGGTAACCTCGGCTTTTACACCGGGGTCTTCAAACACCGCTTCAACGACCAGATCGCATCCGGCAAGGGCGCCGTAGTCGGTCGTTGGCAGAATGCGCGCCAGCACCTGTTCTTTTTTCTCGGCGGTCACTTTCTTGCGCTGCATTCCTTTATCAAGGATGCTCGCGGCATGGGCCTTGCCACGCTCCGCCGAAGCCTGTTCAGCGTCGATCAGCACAACCTCTATACCGGCATTGGCGGCAACATAGGCAATGCCCGCCCCCATCATGCCCGCGCCCAGAACGCCAAGCTTTTTCACCGATTGATCGTCAATGCCCGCCGGGCGCACCGCACCTTTTTCAAGCGCGGTCTTGTTGATGAACAGGCTGCGGATCATTGCGCTGGAAGTCGGGTCGCACAGAACGGAGGTGAAGTGGCGGGCCTCGATGCGGATGGCGGTATCAAACGGCACAAGCGCGCCCTCATAAGCCGCGCTCAGCATGGCCTTGGCCGCCGGGTAAACGCCGTTGGTATTGGCAAGCACCATGGCCGATGCGCCAACAAAGGTCATGAAACCGGCCGGATGATAGGGCGCGCCGCCGGGCATTTTGAAGCCCTTGGCATCCCATGGTTTCAGAATGTCGGCATCGCTCGCAGCCAGAACCCAGGCGCGCGCGGCGGCGACGGGGTCGTCGGCCACCTCGTCAATCAGTCCGGCAGCGGCAGCGCGCTTTGGGTCCACCAGTTTGGCTTCCAGCAGGAAGGGTGACGAGGCCATCAGCCCCAGCTTGCGTGACAGCCGCGTCGTGCCACCAGCGCCGGGGAAAATGCCAACCTGAATTTCCGGAAAGCCGATTTTAGCCTTGGGGTTGTTGGCTGCAATAATCCGGTGGCAGGCCAGCGGAATTTCAAGGCCAATGCCAAGCGCAGTGCCGGGCAGGGCCGCCACAATCGGCTTGCCGCCCTTGTTGGTTTTTGGGTCCATCCCGGCACGCTCTATCTTGCGCAGAATGCCGTGAATTTGCATCAACCCTTCGAACACGCCCTTGGCGGGGTTATCGCCTGCCGATTCTTTCATTTTGGCGATGATGTTCAAATCCATCCCGCCCGCAAAATCGGGTTTGCCCGAGGTGATGACACCACCCTTGGCACCCTCGTCAGCCAGCAATTGGTCAATACAAGCGTCAAGCTCGTGCCAGCCCTGCATGGACAAAACGTTCATGGATTTGTCGGGCACATCCCAGGTGATGATGGCAACACCGTCAGCGCCCAGCTCATAGGTAAAATCAGCCATGTTTTTTCTCCCTCAGCTTAAACGCGTTCGATGATTGTGGCCGCACCCATGCCGGATGCGATGCAAAGCGTGGCAAGGCCGGTGCCTTTGCCGGTGCGCTCCAGCTCATCGAGCAGCGTGCCGATGATGATGGCACCGGTAGCCCCGAGCGGGTGGCCCATGGCGATAGAGCCGCCGTTGACGTTGACCTTGGAGGCATCAACGTTAAAGCGCTGCATGAAGCGCAGCACGACGCTGGCAAAGGCTTCGTTCACCTCGAACAGATCAATATCCGAAATGCTCATGCCGCTATCGGCAAGGATTTTTTCGGTCACGGGCACAGGGCCGGTCAGCATGATGGTCGGGTCTGTGCCTATTTTGGCGGTAGCGCGAATGCGTGCGCGCGGCTTCAGCCCGTATTTCTCGCCGAATTCCTTGTTGCCGATCAGCACAGCCGCCGAACCATCGACAATGCCCGAACTGTTGCCCGCATGGTGGATGTGGTTGATCCGCTCCAGATGCGGGTATTTCAGCAGGGCGATCTTGTCAAAGCCGGGCATCACCTCGCCCATATCCTTGAAGCTGGCCTTTAGCGCGTCAAGGCTTTGCATATCGGTGCCGGGGCGCATGTATTCATCGCGCTCGAGTATCGGCAGGCCGTTCTGGTCGTTGATCGTCACAACCGATTTGGCAAAGCGGTTATCTTCCCACGCTGCCGCTGCGCGCCGCTGGCTTTCAACGGCCAGGCTGTCGGCATCGTCGCGGCTAAACCCGAATTCGGTGGCGATAATATCGGCTGCAATGCCCTGCGGCACGAAATAGGTTTTCATGGCAAGGCTCGGGTCCACCGCTATTGCGGCCCCGTCGCTGCCCATGGCCACACGGCCCATCATTTCAACGCCACCGGCAATATAGCCCATGCCAGCGCCACCTTTTACCTGATTGGCGGCAAGGTTCACCGCTTCCATGCCGGATGCACAGAACCGGTTGATAGCAAGGCCGGGAATGCGTTCATCAAGGTCGGATAGTAGCACCGCCGAGCGCGCAAGGCAGCCGCCCTGTTCGCCCACTTGCGTGACATTGCCCCAGATCACGTCTTCCACCGCATGGCCATCCAGCCCGTTGCGGGTTTTCAGCGCGTTCAGAACGCGGGCCGAAAGCGCCACCGAGGTGACTTCGTGCAAGCTGCCATCGGGGCGGCCCTTGCCGCGCGGGCTGCGGATTGCATCGTAGATATAAGCTTCGGTCATGATGTCTCCTTCAGGCGGTGCCGGGCAGTGGGTGGCCGGGCATAAGGTCGTAGGGGTGTTGCCAGTTTGGCAGGGCTTTGATGCGGGTCAGCCATGCATCGATATGGGGCAAATCGGCACGCTCAAAGCCAAAGGGCTCGGGGTAAAACAGGTAAGAGGAACAGCACAAATCGGCCACACTCGGCGCGGTGCCAACCATCCAGTCGCGCCCGTTCAAATGCGCGTTCAGCGTGGCCAACGCGGCCTTGCTGCGAGCAAGCATAAAGCTGTTCACCGCCTCGTTGCGGTGCTTTTCAGCCAGAAAATTGAGCATGAAGCGCGTGGTGCCGAACTGGCTGGAGCCTTTGTGATTATCCCACAAGACCCAGCGCAAAACCTCGCGTGCATCGCTGGCATTTGCAGGGGCGAAATGCCCGGTCTGCGCAACCAGATAGTCCAGTATCACCCCCGATTGGCTGAGCGTGAGATCGCCATGCACCAGCACCGGGCATTCGCCCATTGCGTTGATGTCACGAAACTCAGGGCTGCGCGCCTCGCCTGCAAAAAAATCTACAAAGCGCGGCGACCAGTCCAGCCCGGCAAGGGCAAGATAGCTTGCCACCTTGTAGGAATGCCCGCTTTGGGCAAAGCAATATAGTGTGTAATCCGCCATCAGAACGCCTCGGCGGGCAGGTCCATCACCGGTGCGGCACCCGACATGATGCGCGCCAGATTGAGCGATGTTTCCGGCATGATGCGCGCCATGAAGTAGCGCCCTGTGGTCAGCTTTGCCTCGTAAAACGCGGCATCACCTGTGCCTGCGGCCAGCGCGGTTTTGGCCACAACAGCCATGCGCGCCCACATCAGCCCCAGCGCAACATGGCCAAACATGTGCATGAAATCGTTCGAGCCGGCCAGTGCGGCATTCGGGTCTTTCATGCCGGCCTGCATGAAATACATCATTGCAGCCTGCAAATCCTTGCTGCCGGCTTTCAACGGGTCAAGGAATTGCGCCTTGAGGTCCTCGTCGCCGTCGTTTTCCTTGATGAATTCCTTGACCATTTCAAAAAACGCCATGGCGTGTTTGCCGCCATCAGTTGCCAGTTTGCGGCCCACAAGGTCGAGCGCCTGAATGCCGTTGGCCCCCTCATAAATCATCGCGATACGCGCATCGCGCACGAACTGGCTCATGCCGTGTTCTTCGATATAGCCATGGCCGCCAAACACCTGCTGGGCCTTCACGGCGTTATCAAAACCCTTATCGGTCAGATAGCCCTTGATGACCGGAATAAGCAGCGACAGCATGCCATCGGCGTCTTTGCTGTTGGTCGATTTATAGTCATCCAGCATGGTCGCGCCCCATAGCGCAAAGGCGCGCGCGCCCTCGATAAAGGCTTTCTGGTCAAGCAACATGCGGCGGATATCGGGGTGAACGATCAACGGGTCGGCAGGGCCATCGGGGTTTTCGGTGCCAGTGACGGCGCGGCCCTGCAAACGGTCATGCGCATAGGCCACGGCGTTCTGGTAAGCGGCAACCGCCTGTCCAAGCCCTTGCAGGCCCACGCCAAGCCGGGCTTCGTTCATCATGGTGAACATGGCGCGCAGGCCTTTATGGGCGTCGCCACACAAATAGCCTGTGGCCCCGTCATAGTTCATCACGCAGGTTGCATTGCCGTGGATGCCCATCTTTTCTTCGAGCTTGCCCACGGAAAGGCTGTTGGCCGCGCCAAGCGCACCATCGTCATTCACCATGATTTTGGGCACGATGAACAGGCTGATGCCCTTCACGCCATCCGGTCCGCCGGGGATTTTGGCCAGCACAAGGTGGATGACATTGTCGGCAAGGTCATGGTCGCCCGCCGAGATGAATATCTTCTGGCCGGTGATCTTGTAGCTGCCATCATCCTGCGGCTCGGCCTTGGTGCGCAACAGGCCAAGGTCGGTGCCGCAATGCGGCTCGGTCAGGTTCATGGTGCCTGTCCATTCGCAAGTGACCATTTTGGGCAGAAATTGGGCTTTAAGCGCGTCCGAGGCATGGGCGTGGATGGCAGAATAGGCACCATGGGTCAGGCCCGCATACATGTTGAAAGCCATGTTCGAGGCCACCGAAAGCTCGCCCACGGCGGTTGATAACACATGTGGCATGCCCTGCCCGCCATAGTCCGGGTCACAATCAAGCCCTGTCCAGCCGCCTTCGCGCAATGTGTCAAACGCCGCCTTGAACCCTTCGGGCGTGCGCACAACGCCGTTTTCAAGCGTGCAGCCCTGCGTATCGCCCACCGTGTTCAAGGGCGCAAAGACGTCGCGCGCCAGCTTGCCCGCTTCGTCCAGCACAGCCGAGGTAAAATCGGCGGTAAGTTCGTCATAGCCGGGCAGGGCGCTGTCTTGCACCTTGAGCACTTCGTGCAGCACAAAGCCAAGATCGGTTAGCGGGGCGTTGTAGATGGGCATCGGGTGTTCCTTATTCTGCGGCTTCGGCCGAACGCTGGGCCAAAATGTTCTGGATTTGGGCAAGCTGGGATGAAAGCTCGGCAATGGCGCTCGATAGCTCGTCGCGCTGGGCCTGCATTTCCACCAACCGTTCGCGCGCTTTTTCGCAGGTGCGGGTCAGTTGTGTGGTTTGCTGGTCGTCAACATCGTAAAGGTTCAGCAACTGGCGGATGTCTTCCAGCGAAAAGCCGAACCGTTTGCCCTGCATAATAAGCTTCATGCGGCCACGGCAGGCGCGCGTGAACAGGCGGCGCTGGCCATGGCGCAGTGGAAATATAAGTTCTTTTGATTCATAAAACCGCAAGGTGCGCGGGGTGACATCAAAGGCGGCGCACATCTGGCCGATTGTCATAACTTCATCAGGCATATTCAAAAACCTCCCGCTTACGTCAATGTCAACAGGATGAAGGCTCCACCTGATTCGATCAAGTTCTAACCTTGACGTAAACGTCAAGTTGACGCGACGTTAATGTTAAATCCGGGCCGGAAAGTGGCAGATACGGGCTAGTGCAGGGGCTAGCGTTGCGCAAGCTTGTCCTTTGCCCAGGTCTCGAACTGGTCCAGTTCCTCAATCGCGGCGCGCAAATTCGCAATACGTGATTGCAGCACCTCGCGCTGTTCACTGGCGCGCTCGATGAGGTCGGTGAGCTGTTCGGTATTACCTTCGCTGGAGTTGTAGAGCGAAAGCCACTGGCGCACATCTTCCAGCGGAAATTCCAGCCGCCGCGCGCGCAAGATCAATGTCAACCGCGCCTGCTCGCGCGGGCCATAATAGCGCGCGCGCCCAACACGTTCCGGAGACAGCAGTTCGATATATTCGTAATATCGAAGCGCACGCGGTGTAACATCATAGCGGGCGCACATCTCCTTGAGCGTCAATCTTAGCGGTTCCACGGCTCCCGTTTCCCATTGTTGACGTAGCGTCACTTTACGCCTGCACAGCCAGATCAGGCAAGCGGTTTCACCGAAATGCGGCTTGGGGTGGCGGCTTTGCGCCACTGCATTAGGCTTTGACATTTCCCGCTTTGCTTAGTGATATGCGCCCAACACGCAGGAGCGCTTATGGCCAGCCAGGCAGGAAACGACGACAAAAAAGCACGCATCGCGCGCCAGTTTATCGAGGCGATCCCGCATTCGCGCGACCTTGGCATGCAGATTGAGTCGATCGGCGACGGCGAGGCGGTGCTAAGCATCGGCTATGACGAACGCTTTGTTGGTGATGCCGAAACCGGCATTTTGCATGGCGGCGTGGTCACGGCTTTGCTTGATACCAGCGCCGGGGCTGCGGTCATGGCGCATGACAGCCAGCCGCTTTCAACCGCAACACTTGATCTGCGCATCGACTATATGCGCCCGGCGCGGCCCGGCCAGCGCATTGTTTCCCACGCCAAATGCTACCGTGTAACGCGCAGCGTGGCCTTTGTGCGCGCCACAGCCAGCGATGGTGGCGAAGGGCCGGTGGCCACGGCGGCGGGCGCATTTACCATTGAAGGGCAGGCGAAATGAAAACCCATGCCGAACCCGTGCAACAGCTTAAACTGCGCCGCGACACCGCGCTCGAAACGCTGGTGCAGCGCATTCCTTATGCCCGCCACCTGAATGTGCAGTTTGATCGCCGTGGCGACGAGTTGACAGCGCGGCTGCCCTATGCAGAACGCTTGATCGGCAACCCGCTTTTGCCCGCTTTGCATGGCGGCGCGGTCGGGGCGTTTTTGGAAATTGCCGCGCAAATCGAGCTAAGCTGGTCGATGCTTTGGACGGTTATGGAAGATGGGGCGCATGACGCGCCATTGCCGCCGGAAACCTTTCCGCAAATGCCAAAAACCATTGATTTCACCATAGATTACCTGCGTTCGGGCCGCCCGCGCGATGCCTATGCCCGCGCACGCGTTAACCGGCAGGGGCGGCGCTATGCGTCGGTGCAGGTCGAAGCCTGGCAAGACAATCGTGACCGCCCCTTTGCAATGGCGGTCGGGCATTTCCTTATGCCGTCTGCGCGCGACACCCTGCTGTGACGCCGGAAAGCATTACGCATCGCCGCATCCTCAAGGCGGCGCTTCCCATCATCCTGTCCAACGCTACCATACCCATTCTGGGTGCGGTCGATACCGGCGTTATCGGCCAGCTTGGAGCTGCGGCGCCCATCGGGGCGGTTGGCATCGGCGCGATTGTTCTCAGTTCGCTCTACTGGCTGTTCGGCTTTTTGCGCATGGGCACCACCGGGTTGGTTGCGCAAGCCGTTGGCGCCGGCAACAAGGCCGAAGCCAGCGCGCTTTTGATGCGCGGGCTTATTGTGGGGGGTGCTGCCGGGCTTGCGCTTGTCATGCTTCAGTTTCCGCTCTTTTGGCTGGCCTTCAAAATTTCCCCTGCCAGCGCTGAAGTTGAAAGCCTGGCCCACAGCTATTTGAGCGTGCGGATCTGGTCGGCCCCTGCGGCCATTGGCATTTTCGCGATCACTGGCTGGCTGATCGGGCAAGAGCGGATGCGCGCGGTGCTGGTGCTGCAACTTGTCATGAATCTCAGCAATATCGGCTTGGATATCTGGTTCGTGCTGGGGCTGGATTGGGGCGTGCCGGGCGTGGCCTTTGCCACCGTTCTGGCCGAAATTCTGGGGCTGACGGTAGGGTTATATCTGTGCCGCAGCGCCTTTGCCGGGCGTGCATGGCGTGACCGCGCGCGCATTTTTGACCGGCTGCGCATTGCGCGCATGCTGGTGGTGAATGGCGATATCATGATGCGTTCGGTGCTGTTGCTCGCGGCACTTCAGGCGTTTCTGTTTACGGCGGCCGGGCTGGGCGATGAAGCGCTCGCCGCCAATCAGGTGCTTATGCAATTCATGAACATCACCGCCTATGCGCTTGATGGCTTTGCTTTTGCGGTCGAGGCGCTGGTAGGCGCGTCGCTTGGTGCTGGGGCACTTGCAACCTTGCGTCGCGCGGTGCTGCTTTGCGCCATCTGGTCGCTTATCGGCGCGGTGCTTCTGGCGCTTGGCTTTTGGGTGTTCGGCCCTTGGCTGATTGATGTTATGTCAACCAATGACGGCGTGCGGGCAGCCGCCCGAAACTATCTGCCCTGGATGGTGCTTGCCCCGCTGGTTGGCGTAGCAAGCTGGTTTCTGGATGGGGTGTTTATCGGCGCAACCGCAACGCGGGCCATGCGCATTGCCATGCTGCAATCCACGCTCATTTACGCGGTTGCATTGGCAATACTTGTGCCGCTTTGGGGCAATCATGGCCTGTGGCTGGCCTTGATGGTGCTGTTTGTTGCGCGCGCGGCTACGCTGGCGCGGCGCTACCCCGAAATCGAGCTGGCAGCCGCAAGCCAGTCGCTGCGCCCGCTGCCAACCGCATCGGCAACCGAAGCGTAGCCATCGCGCACAAGCAGCGCATCAAGGTCGCGCGCGATGGTGTTGACCAGCCCGATTCCGCCATAAACCAGTGCCGAATAAAGCTGGACAGCGCTCGCACCGGCGCGAATTTTCTCATAAGCCTGTGCGCCCGTCGCAATGCCGCCCACACCGACAAGCGGTGTTTTGCCCTCAAGCCGCAGCGATAGCTGCGCAAGAATGCGGGTGGACGGCTCAAACAACGGCGCACCCGAAAGGCCACCAGCCTCGGCCCTGTGCGGCGAGGCAAGGTCGTTGCGCGCAAGTGTCGTATTGGTGGCGATGATAGCATCCAGCCCCGTTGAGGCTGCGATACCGGCAATATCATCAAGCGCCGCTAGGTCCAGATCGGGGGCGATTTTCAGAAAAACCGGAACAGGGCGGGGCAGGGCGGCGCGCGCCTCCATCACCCCGGCCAACAGCGCCGATAGTGCGGCTTTGCCCTGCAGGTCGCGCAGCTTTTCCGTGTTGGGGGATGAGACATTGACGGTGGCAAAATCCACAAACGGGCCGCAAATGCGCAGCACTTCGGCAAAATCGGCTGCGCGATCGGCACTGTCTTTATTAGCCCCGAGGTTCAGCCCGACTATTCCGCTTGCCGTGCCGCTTTTGGGGCCGCTTTTGGGGCGGGCTTGCAGGCGCGCCGCAATCGCATCGGCACCCTCGTTGTTAAAGCCAAAACGGTTGATAACCGCGCGGTCTTCGCGCAGCCGGAACAGGCGTGGCCTGGCGTTGCCGGGCTGCGCGCGCGGCGTTGCCGCCCCAAGCTCGATAAAGCCAAAGCCCGACCTTAGCAGCGGTGCAATGGCTTGCGCATTCTTGTCAAACCCTGCCGCAAGGCCAACAGGGTTGGGCAGCGCCAGCCCTGCAAGCGTAGTGGCAAGGCGGGGGGTGGTATAGGCGTCGGGCGCGGGCGCCAGCCCGTAGCGCAGCGCCGTAATGGCCAGCCGGTGCGCGGCCTCGGGGTCCATCTGCCGCAGCAGGGGCAGGCCGAGCGCCATCAAAAGCTGCTTCATGCCACACCATCTGGCAGCACATGCACCTGCCCGTTATGGATGATCGCCTTGGCCCAGAGCGCCTGATCGCGCCGTAATGGCGCGTAGAGATGTGGAAACAATGCCCCCCCGCGCGACGGTTCCCATTTCAGCGCCGCGCCCAGATCATCAACCGCATAGGCCAAAAGCACCAGCGGTGTTGCGCCTGAAAAATGCTTGCTCAGCGTTTCGGCAAGCTGATCAGCCGTTGAAAAATGGATGAAGCCATCAGTCTGATCGACCATAGCGCCAGTGCTCTGGCCTTTGGCATTCAGCGTTTGCATTTCTGCAGGGTGAAGAACTTTGTAAACAAGCATGGCGCTATGTCGCGCGGGTTGCCTGTGGCGTCAAGTATTAAGGTGTCAT
The DNA here is from genome assembly GCA_040880065.1 of Paracoccaceae bacterium. Taxonomy (GTDB): domain Bacteria; phylum Pseudomonadota; class Alphaproteobacteria; order Rhodobacterales; family Rhodobacteraceae; genus Abyssibius. Next base: position 28,958 of record JBBDJE010000028.1, read on the forward strand.
CGAACTGCGGGCCTTGCTGCGCGCAATGCCAAGCTGGCGTTCGCGCCAGATGATCAGCAAACCCGCCAGCACAACAATAAAGGCACCGGCCAGCACGGTTGGCGTTGGAACTTCATCAAACAGGAACATGCCGATGAAAATGGCCAGCAGCATCGAGGAATACTCGAAAGGCGCAATGACCGATGCATCGGCATGGCGATAGGAATTGGTCAGCAAGATTTGCCCGACCCCGCCGGCAAGCCCCGCCATAACCAGCAGCAAAGCATGGTTCAGGTTCGGCATAACCCAGCCGAAAGGCACAGTCACAAGCGAAAGCAAAGTGGCTGTGAGCGAGAAGTAAAACACAATCGCCGGAGTGGATTCCGTGGTGATAAGCTTGCGCACGAAAATTTGCGCAAGTGCGGCAAAGGTTGCCCCCGCCAGCGTCATGACCACGCCCAGCGTTTGCAGCGCATTTAGCTGGTCAGATCCGATGACACTTAGCCGCGGGCCGATGATGATCAGCACGCCGACCATCCCCAGCACAACGGCGGAAATACGGAAAAACCGCACCTGCTCCCCCAAAAACATTGCCGCGAATATAACAACCAGCAGCGGCGATGCATAGCCGATGGCTGTAACCTCGGGCAAGGGCAACAGGCCGAGTGCAGCAAACATGCAGCCCATGGCGATAGTGCCCACAAGCCCCCGCCAGACATGGCCCAGCGGGTTTTTGGTGATGAGCCCGTCGCGCAAATGGCCGCTATAGGCCAGCCAGACCAGAATAACCGGCATGGCAAAGAGCGAACGGAAAAACACCGTTTGCCCGGGTGGCACCTCGTCTGCCACTGATTTAATTGCAGTTGCCATCGCGATGAACGGTTGTGTCTCGAAACTGGTGGAAATTATTTGGCGGCGTTCTCCGAGCATGTTG
>JBBDJE010000029.1:0-29366 GCA_040880065.1 Paracoccaceae bacterium
TGCTCAGCGCGCATCAGCCGTTTGAGCATTACCCCGACCTGATCCGCAAGGCCGCGCGCGAAGCGGGCGGCACCGCGCAGGTGGCGGGCGGGGTTCCGGCCATGTGCGATGGCGTTACCCAAGGCCAGCCAGGTATGGAGCTGAGCCTGTTCTCGCGCGATGTCATCGCGCTGGCCGCCGGCGTGGGGCTAAGCCATAACACATTTGATTCTGCCGTTTTTCTGGGCGTTTGCGATAAAATCGTGCCCGGATTGGTGATTGCAGCGGCCACGTTCGGCCATATTCCGGCGGTGTTCATCCCTGCCGGCCCCATGCCCTCGGGCCTGCCGAACGACGAGAAAGCCAAGGTGCGCACGCAGTTTGCACAGGGCGAGGTGGACCGTAACGCGCTGATGGCGGCAGAAATGTCGAGCTATCATGGCCCCGGCACCTGCACCTTTTACGGCACGGCCAATACCAACCAGATGCTGATGGAGTTCATGGGGCTGCATCTGCCGGGCAGCAGTTTTGTCAACCCCGGCACGCCCCTGCGCGAAGCGCTGACCAGTGCAGCCGCCAAGCGCGCGCTGGCCATTTCCGACCTTGGCAATGAATATGCGCCAACCTCGGCGATCCTCGATGAAAAGGCCTATGTGAACGGCATTGTTGGGCTGAACGCGACGGGCGGGTCAACCAACCTGCTGATCCACCTTATCGCCATGGCGCGCGCCAGCGGCATTATGCTCGACTGGTCGGATTTTGCCGAAATTTCCGAAGCCGTGCCGCTGATGGCGCGGGTTTACCCCAACGGGCTGGCCGATGTGAACCATTTCCACGCCGCAGGCGGGCTTGGTTATATGGTGGGCCAGTTGCTGAAAGGTGGCTTGCTGCATGACGATACCCTGTCGATCATGGGGCAGGGGATGGAGCTTTATACCCAAGAACCGAAACTGCGCGATGGTGAACTGGTGTTTGAATCCGGTGCAAGCGAAAGCCTGAACGAGAAGATCCTGCGCCCCTGCAAGGACCCGTTCCAACCGACGGGTGGGCTCAAACGCCTTGCAGGCAACCTTGGCACGGGGGTGATGAAGGTTTCCGCCGTGGCCGAAGAACGCCATATCATCGAGGCCCCGGCGCGGGTGTTCCATGATCAGAACGAGGTGAAAGCCGCGTTTCGCGCCGGTGAATTTACCACCGATACCGTGGTTGTGGTGCGCTATCAGGGGCCAAAAGCCAACGGGATGCCCGAATTGCACAGCCTGACCCCGCTGCTGAGTGTGCTGCAGGAACGCGGGCTCAAGGTGGCGCTGGTGACCGATGGTCGCATGTCGGGTGCTTCGGGCAAGGTGCCTTCGGCGATACATGTCTCGCCCGAGGCGCTGGATGGCGGGGCGATTGCGCGCATTGCCGATGGTGATATCATCCGCGTGGATGCCACCAATGGCACGCTGGATGTGCTGAACGCCGGGGCGCTGGAGCGCGAGCCTGTGCTGGCCGATCTGTCGGCGCATCAGCACGGATTGGGGCGCGAAATGTTCGCAGCCTTTCGCAACCATGTCGGCACAGCCGAAACCGGGGCTTCGGCCATTTAACCGCAGATAATTCGAAGCGAGAACGCCATGATAACCCCGAAAGACGCCAGTAAACGTAACCGCGAAATTTGCGGCATTGCCCCGATTATTCCGGTGCTTGTCGTCACTGATGTTGCCCATGCGCGCGCTTTGGCCGAGGCGCTGGTCGCCGGTGGCCTGCCGGTGCTGGAGGTGACATTGCGCACGCCGGTGGCACTTCAGGTCATTGCCGAAATGGCCAAGGTGAAGGGCGGCATTGTCGGGGCGGGAACGCTGGTTACACCTGATGATGTGCGCAACGCTGTGGCGGCGGGGGCGACTTTTGGCGTATCCCCCGGTGCGACCGATAGTCTGATTGCCGCCTGCGAGGCGGAAGGCTTGCCACTGCTGGCAGGTGCTGCGACGGCAACCGAGGCGATGGCCATGCTGGAGCGCGGCTATGACATGCTAAAGTTTTTCCCTGCCGAGGCCGCGGGCGGCGCACCGGCGCTCAAAGCCATTGGCGCGCCCTTGCCGCAAATCTCGTTCTGCCCGACGGGCGGTGTTTCGCCTGAAAATGCCCCGACCTATCTGGGCCTGAGCAATGTTATCTGCGCAGGCGGCAGTTGGGTTGCCCCTGCCGACAAGGTGGCGGCAGGCGACTGGGCGGGCATTGAAAGCCTTGCGCGCAGTGCCGCGCAACTGGGCCGCTGAGCATGGATATCTGGGGGCAACTGGCTGCCTACCGTGCCGCGCATGAGGGGCGCAAAATTGCCGATCTTTGCGGTGAATCAGGTCGTTTTGCGGCGTTTTCGGCTGCAAGTAATGGGTTGGTGCTGGATTATGCCAAGACGAATCTATGCATTGAAGGCCGCGCCTTGCTACTGGACCTCGCCGTAAATACCGGTGTTGCTGCGCAGCGCGATGCGATGTTTTCGGGCGAAAAGATCAACGAAACCGAGGGGCGCGCCGTGCTGCACACCGCGCTTCGCGCGCCACAATCGGCGCAGCTTGTGGTTGACGGGCAGAACATAATGCCTGCCATTCACGCAACGCTGGGCCGTATGGCCGCATTTGCCGAAGGGCTGGAGAGCGGCACAATTCTCGCCAGCGATGGCAGCCAATTTAGCGATGTGATAAATATCGGCATTGGCGGTTCCGACCTTGGGCCAGCCATGGCGGTGCGTGCGCTTTCGCCTTACGCAAGGCGGCTGCGGGTGCATTTCGTATCCAATGTCGATGGGGCCGATATTGCCGATACGCTGGCCGGGCTGGACCCTGCGCGCACGCTCATCATCATCGCCTCTAAAACCTTCACGACCATTGAAACCATGACCAATGCCGCCACGGCAAAGGCCTGGCTGGGCGCGCGCAAGGGGCATTTGGCGGCGGTATCAACCGCGCTCGACAAAACCGAAGCCTTTGGCATCCCGGCTGAGCGCGTATTCGGATTTGAAGACTGGGTAGGCGGGCGCTATTCCCTTTGGGGGCCGATTGGCCTGCCGATCATGCTCGCCATAGGGCCGGAGAACTTTGCCGCCTTTCTGGCCGGTGGCCATGCTATGGACCGGCATTTTTGCACCGCCGCGCCGGCTGAAAACCTGCCGATTCTGCTGGGTCTGGTCGGGGTCTGGCACAACAATATCTGCGGTTATGCCACGCGCGCCGTGCTACCCTATGACCAGCGCCTTGGCCGCCTGCCCGCCTATTTGCAACAGCTCGATATGGAGAGCAACGGCAAGAGTGTAACCATGGGCGGCGATGCCGTTCCGCGCGCCACCGGCCCTGTTGTCTGGGGCGAGCCGGGCACCAACGGGCAACACGCCTTTTACCAACTTATCCATCAAGGCACGGCCGTTGTTCCGTGCGAATTTCTGATTGCCGCCGAAGGCCATGAGCCGGATCTTCTGCATCAGCACGACCTGCTGCGCGCCAATTGCCTTGCCCAAAGCCGCGCGCTGATGCTGGGCCGCGATATGGATGCGGCGCGCGCTTTGATGGCTGCCAAAGGACTAAGCGGCGCGGAACGCGAACGACAAGCTGCGCATCGGGTGTTTCCCGGCAACCGGCCCTCGGTCACGCTGGCTTACAGAAAGCTTACGCCCTTCGTGCTCGGGCAGATCATCGCGCTTTATGAACATCGCGTGTTTGTTGAAGCAACAATCTGGGGCATCAACGCCTTTGATCAATGGGGTGTGGAGCTTGGCAAGGAACTTGCCGTGGCGTTGTTGCCGCATGTAACTGGCGATGCGGCTGGAGGGCTGGACGCCAGCACTGCCGGGTTGCTCAGGGTGCTGAAATGAGCGTGCAACTGTCACTCGTCGCCCATGACGGGCGCAAGGATGCGCTGGTCGCCTGGGCCAGGCGGCACGAGGCGGCGCTGGCGCAATGCGCGATTTTTGCCACCGGCACCACCGGCGCGCGGCTGGCCGAGGCGCTGCCAAGCCTGAATATCACCAAGCTGAAATCCGGCCCCTTGGGCGGTGACCAACAAATCGGTGCGATGATTGCCACAGGCGCGCTTGACGGGATGGTGTTTTTCATCGACCCGATGGCCCCCATGCCACATGACGTTGATGTCAAGGCGCTCACACGGCTGGCCACGGTTTATGATATTCCCATGGCGCTGAGTGAAAGCACCGCCAACCTGCTGGTTGACGGGTTGGCCAGCGGGCGCATCACCCGCACCTAGTGCCGCTATGGCAGCGCTTTAAATCGGCCCGCAGATCGGCTACACCCGCGCAGATGAGCGCCTTTGATTATGACCCCCCAACCGGCCCGCTGGACGTTGTCTTTATGGACGACTGGTTCGCGATATTGAACAAACCCGCCGGCCTGCTGACTGTGCCGGGCAAAGGGCCGCAACTGGCCGATTGCCTTATGAGCAGGGCCATTGTGCAATTCCCCGGCGCGCGGCTCGTGCATCGGCTTGACCGTGATACATCGGGGCTGATCGTGGTGGCGCGCAGCCACCCCGCACAGGTGGCGCTCAGCCGGATGTTTGCCGAACGCGCGATGGAAAAAACCTATATCGCGCTGGTGGCGGGCAATCCGGCCGATGACAGCGGCCATATTGATCTGCCGATCATTGTGGACTGGCCCAACCGCCCGCGCCAGATGATCTGCCATGAAACCGGGCGACCTGCGCAAACCGATTGGCGGGTGTTGAAACGGGGCGACGACCGCGCGCTGCTTGAACTCAGCCCGCTGACCGGGCGCAGCCACCAATTGCGCCTGCATATGCAGCAGCTTGGCCACCCTATTTTAGGCGATACGCTTTATGCCACGCCTGCACAAATTGCCCAAAGCCCGCGCCTGTGCCTGCATGCCGCAGCGCTTTCGTTCCGGCATCCGGGCGATGGTGGCGAAGTGCGTTTCAGTGCTGCACCGGAGTTTGACTTGCCATGAGCAAAATCGCCAAAATCTCGCTGATTGTTGATGATTACGACCGCGCAATCGACTGGTTTACACGTTGTTTGGGGTTTGAACTGGTTGAAGATATTCCCATGGGCAACAAGCGCTGGGTTGTGGTTGGCCCCGCAGATGGCGGCGGCGCGCAGCTTGTGCTTGCACGGGCCGCCAACCCCGCGCAAGCGGCGATGATCGGCGCACAAGGCGGTGGGCGTGTATGGCTGTTTTGCGAGGTTAAGGACTTTGCCGCCAGCCATGCGCATATGCTGGCCGCGGGTGTAAAATTCGAAGAAGCACCCCGCGTTGAGCCCTATGGCTCTGTCGCCGTGTTCAACGACCTTTATGGCAACCGCTGGGATTTGCTGTCAAAGGCCAAAGCGCCATAAATAGTGCAGTTGCTGCTGGGCTGTTTTGAACCCAGCCCCCGAAACAACCGACCGAGTAGGACATATCATGACCCTGAGCCGCGAAACCGTTCTGGCCACACTGGCGCAAATCGTCGACCCGAATACCGGCAAGGATATCGTTGCCGCCGACTATGTGCGCGGGCTGACGATTGAAGGTGCCGATATACGCTTCGTGCTGGAAGTGCCCCCGCAATTCGGCGCGAAAATGGAGCCGCTGCGCGCCGTGGCCGAACGCGCCGTGGCGGCGTTGGAAGGGGTTGGCAAGGTTTCGGTGCTGCTGACCGCGCATGAAGCCAAGGCCCCGCCACCCGATCTGAAAATCGGCCGCCACCCGAGCCCGCAGCAGCGTGCTGGCAAGGCGCGGGTGCCGGGGGTGAAGCATTTGGTGGCCATCGGTTCGGGCAAGGGCGGGGTTGGTAAATCGACCGTTTCATCGAACCTTGCTGTGGCTTTGGCCGCGCAGGGGCTGAAAGTGGGCCTGCTTGATGCCGATGTTTACGGGCCAAGCCAGCCGCGCATGATGGGTGTGAACGAACGCCCGAAATCGCCCGATGGTAAAACCATTATCCCGCTGCACGCGCATGGTGTGGTGCTGATGTCGATGGGCTTCATGATTGGCGAGGCCGAGGCGGTTATCTGGCGCGGGCCAATGTTGATGGGCGCGCTACAACAACTGCTCGGGCAGGTGGAATGGGGCGCGCTTGACGTGCTGCTGATCGACCTACCGCCGGGCACGGGCGATGTGCAGCTCACCCTCGGCCAGCGCTATGATGTGACTGGCGCGGTCATTGTATCCACCCCGCAGGATGTGGCGCTGCTCGATGCACGCAAGGCGATTGACATGTTCAAGAAGCTAAATGTGCCGGTGCTGGGAATGATCGAGAATATGAGCACGCATATCTGCCGCAATTGCGGGCATGAGGAGCAGATTTTCGGCCATGGCGGCGCGCGAGCCGAGGCCGAGGCCCAAGGCATCGACTATCTCGGCGCGCTGCCGCTGGACCTTGACATCAGGCTGGCCGGCGATGGCGGCACACCCATTGCCGCCGCCCGCCCCGAAAGCGCACAGGCCCGCGGCTTTGCGACGATTGCAGCCGCGCTTGCCAAGAAGCTGGGATAATGTAACCGCCCGCGCGTTCAACTGCGCGGGCGCTTGGTGCTTTATTCGATCGTAAGCGGGCGGCTGCCCATGGTTGCACCGGTTTGCCCTGAAACATAGCGGATTTCATAGGCGCCGGGCGCATCGGGCACCATCAGCGTCGCCGGGCTGTCACCTTCGGTATAAAAATAGTCGATATAGCTGCCCTCGGCGGCACCAACCTGCACGATTGTAATGAAATCCTGCAGGTTATCCGGCCCGTCCCACAGCACTTGCAGGCTGCTGCCTGCCGCGGCGGTTTCGGGCGCTTCAAGGTATATATCGACCGCGAACACCTCGATCACCTGCCGCGACAGGGTTTCGGCGGTTTGGCCGGACACATAGCGCAGCTCGTATGACCCCGGCACATCGGGCAGGGTAAGCTGGGCGGGTGAGCCTTCCTCGGCATAGTAATACTGGGTATAAACCCCATCAGCCGTGCCAACCGGCACAATGGTCAGGTAGTCATTGGCCTGCATCGGGCCGGTAAAGGTAATGCTGGCATCTGCGCCGGTGATCAGGTCATCGGCAATGGCCATGGTAACGGAAATTTGCGTTACCCGAAGCGGCACAGAGGCCAGCACAATGCGCGACTGCCCCGAAATATAGCGCAGTTCATATGCGCCAGGCTCATCGGGTGTGTCTATCCGCGCAGGGCTGCCGTTGCGCGTATAGGCAAAATCGCCGCGCGCATCTTCCGGCGCGCCCGCAGGAACAATGACAATATAGTCATTGCGGTTGTCTGGGCCTTCCCAGACAACCTCGACCTTGCCGGAAACGCCCGCGCTTGGTGGCGGCCTCAGGCGCAACTGGGGTGCGGTGAGCGTTATGGGAAGGCTGAAGCGCGTTTCACGCGACTGGCCCGAAATATAGCGGATTTCATAAGCCCCGGGGTAATCGGGCGATTGCACCTCAAGCGGGCTGCCTTGGCGGGTATAGGTGTAGTTGCCCGATACACCCTCATCCGCACCAGTTGGCACGATGGCGATGTAATCGTTCTGATTGTCAGGGCCGGACCATGTGACCGCCACCTCTGCACCTGCAACTGCGCTGGGTGCCGCTGACAGGCTGGTTTCAACCGAAACAAGCGTCAGCGGAATCGAGGCCAGCATATTACGGTCCTGCCCGGTCACATAGCGGATCTCATAGCTGCCCGCTGCATCCGGCGCACGAATGGCAAGCGGGCTGCCGCTGCGCGTATAACTGTAATTGTCGAACGCGCCATCGGGCGCACCCACCGGCACGATTGTGATGAAGTCGTTGCGGTTGTCAGGGCCGGACCAGATCACCGCGATCTCGGCACCGGCATTGGCAACACCGCCATGCTCTAGCGTTACCGCGTTGGCCTCCAGCGTGATCGGCAGGGTTGCCAGTGTTAGCCGGTCTTGCCCGGTGACATAGCGCAGCTCATAGGCGCCCTCGGCTTCGGGCATGGTCAGCCCCAGCGGGCTGCCTTGGCGGGTATAGGTATAGTTCTCAAACTCGCCATCGGGCGCGCCAACGGGCACAACGGTGATAAAGTCGTTGCGGTTGTCAGGCCCGGACCATGTAACCTGAATTTCAGCGCCGGACGACGCAACAGGGGCGGCGTTCAGCGTTACCGCGTTGGCCTCCAGCGTGATCGGCAGGGTTGCCAGTGTTAGCCGGTCTTGCCCGGTGACATAGCGCAGCTCATAGGCGCCCTCGGCTTCGGGCATGGTCAGCCCCAGCGGGCTGCCTTGGCGGGTATAGGTATAGTTCTCAAACTCGCCATCGGGCGCGCCAACGGGCACAACGGTGATAAAGTCGTTGCGGTTGTCAGGCCCGGACCATGTAACCTGAATTTCAGCGCCGGACGACGCAACAGGGGCGGCGTTCAGCGTGGCTTGCGCCGCGTCGACGGTAATGGGCAATGTTGCGATAACCGCGCGTTCACCCCCTGTGAGATAGCGCAGTTCATAGGCCCCGTGCTGGTCGGGCGCGCGCAGGGAAACTGGGGTGCCGTCGCGGGTGTAGGCGTAATCGCCGCTGACGGTATCTTCAGCCCCGAGCGCAACGATGGTGATGAAATCATTCTGTGTGTCCGGCCCTGTCCATTCCACAGGAAAATCACTGCCCGCAACCACAACGGGCGGTGCAGCCAGAGTGGCGGGGATGATCACCGCAATGTCGCGGCTAGCCTGAATGATACCGGCATTATCAAGGTAATGCAGCGTATAATTTCCGGGGTTTTCAGGCGCGGTCAGCAAAGCGGGGTTGCCCTCAGACGTGCGCACCTGAGAAACCGCACTGGCGGCGGCCCCGTCGCGCGGGGTGAGAATAATGGCATCGCCGCGCAGGTTCAGCCCTTCCCATTCCACAAGAAAACCGGTGCCGGCGGTCACCTCATCGGGGGCCGAGAGGCGCACATTGGCAACATCGACCATCAGCGGAATCGCCGCCAGAATCTCGCCACGAACCGCCGAAACATAGCGGATTTCGTAAGCGCCCGCGACAAGCGGTGCAACCATTGCAGCCGGGCTGCCCTCGATTGTGCGCACATAGCTCTCAATGGCGCTGGCATTGCTGCCCGCGGGCGCGATGGCCAGATAGTCGCCATTTGCATTGGGGCCGGCCCATGTAACCGGCACAGCCGCGCCGGGGCTGACGGGGCTTTCAGCCGCCAGCGTAACGGCATCGCTGAGCATAACCTCGAAATACTGCGCATCGCCTTCAACCGCATAGGTAAATTCCAGCATACCGGCCTGGCCGCTCAACTCGGCGCGTGCCAAATAATTGCCATCGGGCAATTCGGTGCGCACGCCGCTGCCGGGCTGGTTTGAAAGCAGTGTGTTCTCGGTTGCCATGTCGATCAGCGTCCAGCGGATGCCTGCATCAGTTACGACATTGCCCGCACTATCCACAGCAACAAGGTCCATGAAAACCGGTGCGGCAACAGGTTCGGAAACGGGTTCAGAAACGCTTTGCAGCGCGCTGAGCAATTCATCGGCATTGGCGGCGGTCAGATATTGGCCGCCGGTGATATCGGCAAGGCAGGAAAGCCCGGTCTGATCGGCGATGGCCGCCACATCAAACCCCACAACATGCGCGGTAAAATCAACGCCGGCGGCTTCCAGTTCACGTGCCAGCGCGCAGGGGTCGGCATCGCAGCTTTCCAGCCCGTCCGATACCAGAATGATGCGCGCTGGCGTATCCTGCCAGCCCATTTCGCGCGCGGCATGGCGCACGGCATCGGTAAGCGGTGTGCGGCCACGCGGCACAAGCGCATTCACCGCAGCCGAAAATTGCTGCGCATTCAGCGGGCCAACCGGCAGAACCGTTTCAATATCGGCGCAGCTTGCCTTTTCGCGGTGGCCATAAGCCACAAGCCCGATGCGGGTGGATTGCGGCAGTTCCGCAACCAGATCGCCAATCACCTCGCGCGCGATTTCAATTTTCGAGATGCCGCCAATCTGGCCCCACATGGAGTTCGAGACATCGAGCACAACGATTGTATCAGGTGCCTGTGCGCGGGCGGGAAGGGCGGTAATGGCCAGAAGGCCAAGGGAAATGGCGGTCAGAATACGGCTAAACATATTTGGTCCTGCTAAAATGTGATTCCGGTGAGGATAACACGCCAAGCCGTCTGGCCAAGTAATTTCACGCATCGGCGCAAAGAGGCTGGCAAATTTTCACAGGCTTGCCCTTGCCCGCCTATTTGGTAGGAAGGGACGAGTTTGAAGGATACCCGATGCAAGACACCCTGCGCCCGCTGACCCGCATTTTACTCTTTGCGCTGCTCGCCTATGCGCTGGACCGGCTGACCAAGATCTGGGTGGTCGACTGGATGGACCTTGCCAATCTTTATATAATCGAGGTTTACCCGCCTTTTCTGACCTATCGAATGGCGTGGAACGAGGGGGTAAATTTCGGCCTGCTCGGCTTTGGCGGCGATAGTATGCGCTATGTGCTGATCGGGCTGGCGCTGGTTCTGGTCACGGGGCTGCTCATCTGGCAACGCCGCGCACCGGGCTGGCTGTTGCCCGCCGCCACCGGGCTGGTGGTAGGCGGCGCACTTGGCAATGTCTGGGATAGGGTGATTTTTGGCGCCGTGGCCGACTTCCTGAATGTAAGCTGCTGCGGAATCAACAACCCCTTCGCCTTCAACCTTGCCGATGCCTTCATTTTCATTGGCGTGGTCGGGCTGATCTTTTGGGGTGATCGCGGGCGCGCCAAGTCACGCGCGACCAAGCCGCGCACACGATCGCGTTAGCCCCGCTTGCCCTTTGGCCGCACTGGGCTATCTTGAAGTGATAATTCAAAGGATATGCCAATGCGCCTGTTTCCCCTTCTTGGCCTGCTCACCGCTGCCCTGCCCGCGCTGCTATATGCGCAAACGATCAGCACATTCACGCTGGAGAACGGGCTTGAGGCTGTGGTGATCGAAGACCACCGCGCGCCGGTTGTCACCCATATGTTGTGGTATCGCGTGGGCGCTGCTGACGAGCCTGCGGGCAAATCGGGCATTGCGCATTTCTTTGAACATCTGATGTTCAAACCCACCTCGACCCGCCCCGATCAGGATTTTTCGGCTGTGGTTGAAAGTAATGGCGGCGATGACAACGCCTTCACCTCGCAGGACTATACCGCCTATTACCAGCGTGTGGCGGCCGACCGGCTTGGCCTGATGATGCAAATGGAAGCCGACCGGATGCGCAACCTTGTGCTTTCGGCCGATAACATGGCCACCGAACGCGCCGTGGTGCTGGAAGAGCGCGCCTTGCGCACCGAAAGCGAGCCGGGGGCACTGATGGGCGAAGCGCGCAGCGCTGCGCTGTTCATGAACCACCCTTACGGCATTCCGGTAATTGGCTGGCGGCACGAGATTGAAGCGCTTGGACTTGACGATTTGCACGCCTTTTATGCGCGTTACTACGCGCCAAACAACGCCGTGCTCATTGTCGCGGGTGATGTAACGCCAGCCGAGGTCGAGGCGCTTGCACGGCAACATTATGGCCCGCTGGAACCCAGCGCCGATATTCCGCCGCGCCTTCGCCCGCAGGAACCCCCGCAACTGGCCGCGCGCCGTTTGGTGCTTGAAGATGCGCGCGTGGCCAACCCCTATCTGGTGCGCATCTATCTGGCACCCAACCGCACAAGCGATACGCAAAAGCAGGCGGCAGCGCTGGCGCTTCTATCCGACCTTCTGGGCGGTGCGGGCATCGCTTCGGAGCTCGGGCGCAGCTTGCAGCTTGAACAGGAAATCGCGCTTTCAACGGGTGCATGGTATTCCGGCACCTCGCTCGACCCTGATGAGTTTGGCATATTCGTCATGCCGCGCCCCGGCACTTCGCTTGAAGATGCCGAAGCGGCAATGGATGCGGTGCTGGCGCGCTTCATGGCCGAAGGCGTGGACCCAAGCCAACTGGCCCGTGTGAAGGCCACGCGGCTGGCGAACGAGATTTACGGCATGGATGACCAGTTGCGCCTTGCCCAAACCTATGGTGCGGCACTGACCACAGGGCTGACACTGGCCGATGTGGCCGCCTGGCCCGCAGTTCTGGACAGCATCACCGAGATAGACATTATGAACGCCGCCGCGCTGGTGCTGAACAACAACGCCTCGGTCACCGCCTATCTTACAGCCCCGGAGGCTACCCAATGATCCAGCTTCGCCCGCTACTGGTCGCCGGTCTGCTGGCGCTTGCAGCCCTGCCGCTGCGCGCCGCCACAGATATTGTTGAAGTCACTTCGCCCGGCGGTATCACTGCCTGGCTGGTGGAAGAGCATTCGATACCCATGCTGGCCATCGAGCTGAATTTTCGCGGCGGTGCTGCGCTCGACCCTGTCGGGCAGGAAGGCGCCACCACGCTGATGATGGGCCTGCTTGAAGAAGGTGCAGGCGATATGGATGCCAGCGCGTTTTTGCAGGCCAGCGAAAGCGTGGCCGCGCGGTTCCGCTTTAATACCGGGCTTGATTCGGTGAATATTTCGGCGCAGATGCTGACCGGGAATCGCGCGGAATCGCTGGCCTTGCTGCGTTTGGCACTAACCGAGCCGCGCTTTGATGCCGTAGCGGTTGAGCGTGTGCGCCAGCAAGTGCTTTCCGGCCTAGCACGTGATGCGACCGACCCCGGCGCGATTGCATCTGCCGCCTTCAGCAAAGCCGCCTTTGGTGACCATGTCTATGCACGTAACAGCGATGGCACGCCCGAAACCGTTGCAGCGCTCGATGTGGCCGCTTTGCGCGCGGCTCAGGCCCGCACGCTCGTGCATGACCGTGTGGTCATTGGCGTGGTGGGCGATATTACCGCCGCCGAACTCGGCCCGTTGCTTGACGAATTGCTTGGCGATTTGCCAAAAGGCGGTGCCGTTGAGGTGCCGCAGGCCGAAATCGGGCTCAGCGAAACGGTCACGGTGATCGACTTCCCCACCCCGCAGGCCGTGGCTGTGTTTGGCCAGCAGGGGTTGGCGCGCGACGATCCGGACTACCTTATCGCCTTTGTCGCCAACCATATTTTCGGCGGGCGCGTGGTAACATCGCGGCTTAACCAGGCGCTGCGCGAGGAACGCGGGCTTACCTATGGCGTGGGCACATCGCTTGCCCCTTATGACTATGGCGCGCTGATCAGCGGGCGGTTTTCCTCGACCTCGGGCGCAATGGCCGAAGCGGTTGACGTGCTGCGCGCTGAATGGCTGCGCATGTCTCAAGGCGTGACGGCGCAGGAGCTGAACGTCGCCAAAACCTACCTCACCGGCAATTACGCCCTGAGTTTTGATAGCAATGGCGCGATTGCGCGCGCGATCACCGGTTTTCAAATCGCCGGATTGCCGCGTGATTACATCGAAACCCGCAATGAAAACGTGATGGCGCTGGAACTGGACGATGTGAACCGAGTGGTGCGCCGCCTGTTTGACCCGCGCTTGCTGCATATCATTGTGGTAGGCCAGCCAACCGGGCTGGAGCCAACGCAATAACCGCAGCGTTTGCCATTTCAGAATCGCTGCCCCCATGCTAATTATGGGGGCATGAACGCCCCCGACCACAATATAATGCGCGCACCTATCCGCCAGCTTGGCACAACCGCCATCAACCGCATTGCTGCGGGCGAGGTGGTTGAACGCCCCGCCGCCGCCGCCAAAGAGCTTGTTGAAAACGCGCTGGATGCCGGTGCGCGGCGCATTTCGGTTGATATTGCCGATGGTGGGGCCACGCTTATCCGGGTGAGCGATGACGGCCACGGCATTCCAGCGAATGAGCTTGCGCTGGCCCTGTCACGCCACGCCACCTCGAAGATCGACGGCAGTGACCTGCTCAACATCCATTCCTTCGGTTTTCGCGGCGAGGCTCTGCCATCGCTCGGCGCAGTTGGCCGCCTGACCCTCACCAGCCGCGCAGCGGGCGCGGCCGAGGCGGCACAAATCCGTGCCGATGGTGGTGAACTGTCTGCCGTTGCCCCGGCGGCCCTTGCGCGCGGCACCGTTGTTGAGCTGCGCGACCTGTTCTATGCCACGCCCGCACGGCTGAAATTCATGCGCTCGACCCGCGCCGAGGCGCAAGCGGTGCATGATGTTATCCGCCGCCTTGCCATGGCCGCGCCCGCGGTCGCCTTTACCTTGCGCGATGTATCCGGTGGCGGTGCGGGCCGTGTGGTGCTGCGCGCCGATGCGGCCGATGATCTCGCCCAACGCCTGCGCGCCATTCTGGGGGCAGAATTCATTGACAACGCGCTGGAAATTCATGCCCCGCGTGACGGGGTTACGCTTTCAGGCTATGCCGCCCTGCCCACCTATTCGCGCGGGGCTGCCGTGGCGCAGTTCTTCTTTGTGAACAACCGTCCTGTGCGCGACAAACAGCTTTTGGGCGCGCTGCGCGGCGCCTATGCCGATATGCTGAGCCGCGACCGCCACCCTGCCGCCGTGCTGTTTTTGACCCTGCCGCCCGAACGGGTCGATGTGAACGTGCATCCGGCAAAATCCGAAGTGCGGTTTCGCGAGCCTGCCTTGGTGCGCGGGCTGATCGTTTCGGCCTTGCAACATGCGCTTGCGGGCGCGGGGCATCGGGCATCTTCCACGGTGGCGCGCGCCGCGCTCGGGGCCTTTCGCAGCGAAGCCACCAGCCAGCCGAGCCCTCAATCCGGGCTGGCCTATTGGTCGCAACGCCCGCTTGAACGCCCGCAAATGCCCCCTGGCTTGAACGGGTTCGCCGAGGGCAGCGGCTGGTTCGGGGGCCGGGTTGAACCGGACCCGAGCGCCGAGGAGGGCACATTCGTGCCTGACGAGGCGCTCACCCCCGAAGCGACGAACCTGCCGCTCGGTGTCGCACGCGCACAGTTGCACGAAAACTATATCGTCGCCCAAACCGCCAATGGCATGGTTCTGGTTGACCAGCACGCCGCGCATGAAAGGCTGGTTTATGAGCGCCTCAAAACCCGCCGCGCGCAAAACACCCCGCGCAGTCAGGCGCTGCTCATTCCGGTGATTGTCGAGCTTTCTGCCGCCGATCAGGCGCGCATACTCGACATAACCGGCGAACTTGCAGCACTTGGCCTTGTGATCGAACCCTTTGGCGGTGCCGCCATTTGCGTGCGCGAAACCCCCGCCGAACTTGGCACCCCCGATTGCGACGCGCTCATTCGTGACATTGCCGACCAGTTGGCCGACCTTGGCAGCGCGACCACGCTGGCGGCGCGCATAGATGCGGTCTTGTCACGCATCGCCTGCCATGGTTCCATTCGTGCAGGCCGCCGGATGAGCGCTGCCGAAATGAATGCGCTTTTGCGCGAAATGGAGGCGACACCCAAATCCGGCCAGTGTAACCATGGTCGCCCGACCTATATCGAACTCAACCTTGCCGACATCGAGCGGCTTTTTGGACGCACATGAATATCTCAGACCTCAATTTCGAAGACCCGATTATCCTTGCCGCCGCCATTGGCCTTGGCCTTCTGGCGCTGTTGTTGCTGCTTGTGCTGCTGGCCGTGCGCACCGGGGCAAAATCCGCCCGCGTTATCGACCCGCTGGCGCGCCATGTCGAGGGGCTGTCCGGTTCGGTGCGCGAGTTGTCATACGGTCAGGAACGTCTGGCAGGCGGCGTGAAATCGGTGTCTGAGACACAAGCCGCCGCACAAAGTTCCATGCTGAAGGTTATGGAACAGCGGCTGGCGGATGTGCAGCAGGCCATGCATGAAAATTTGGTGAACAACGCCCAGCGAACCAACCGCTCGATTGCCGAGTTGCAGGAAAAGATGAACGAAAGCCTGCTGGGCAACTCCGAAAAAACCACCAAATCGCTGACCGAATTACAAGAGCGTTTGCAAACCATCGACCGCGCGCAAACCAATATAGAAAAGCTGTCAGGCGATGTTCTCGGCTTGCAGGATATACTCTCAAACAAGCAAACCCGCGGGGCGTTCGGGGAAATTCAGCTCAATGACATCGTTTCAAAGGCGCTGTCACCCGAAGGCTACAGTTTTCAGGAAACCCTGTCCAACGGCAAGCGCGCCGATTGCCTGATCCACCTGCCCAACCCGCCGGGGCCGATCGCGATTGACAGCAAATTTCCGCTGGAATCCTATGAAGCATTGCGCGCTGCGGCTGGCGATAAATCACGATCAGCCGAGGCGGCGCGCCAGTTTCGCAATGATGTAAAAGCGCATATTCGCGCGATTTCCGAGAGATACATCATCGAGGGGGAAACCGCCGATGGTGCGCTGATGTTTCTGCCCTCGGAAGCGGTTTATGCCGAGCTTCACGCCAATTTCCCCGAGGTGGTGCGCGACGGGTTCGAGCGGCGGGTGTGGATCGTGTCGCCCACCACCTGCATGGCCACGCTCAACACCATGCGCGCCGTGATGAAAGATGCGAAGATGCGCGAACACGCCCATGAAATTCGCCGCGAACTTGGCATGCTGCAAGGCGATCTCAACCGGCTGGATGACCGCGTTACCAAGCTTGACGGGCATTTCAAAATGGCCCGCAGGGATGTGGATGACATCAAGATCTCGGCCTCCAAGGCCAATAAACGCGCGCATAAGCTGGAAAAGATGGAATTTGACGGCGACGAGGTCGACAGCATCGCCCCGCCCGTTCCCATTGCGCTTTCAGACGAGCCAACACACCCACAGGTGCGGCTTGCGGCGGCCATGTTGCGCGAAGCCGATAAGGATTAGGCCCGGCCCGCGCACGGCCAATAAAGCGGGCTGGTCAGTTGCCGACTGGTCGTTTTGCACCTGTTGCGCGCAGGTTTTGCAGCTTCAGCCCGAAGGGCAGCCGCGCATCTCGAAGGCACCGCCATTGGCCAGCACGGTAACGCGCAGCCGGTCGCGCTCGACCATGCCGCTGCCACCGGCAAAGCGAATGCGGCCTTGGGCGGAAAGCACCGCGCCTTCGCTGGATTGCGTGGCCAGCTCAACCCAACTGCGCGGGTTGTCATATTCAATCACCACAAGGGCATCGCTATCGGGCTGGCGCAATTCCAGCCGCGTGGCGACATCATAGCCGTTCGGGGCCGGGCGGATCGCACAGCCATAGGCGGCAAGCTGTCCTCCGGCTCCGTCTTGGGGCACATCGCGCAATGCGGCCTCGATCGTGCTGCGGCCTTCGGTTTGCGCGGGGTCGAGCGTGGCCAGCAGGCTCAGACTTGCGGGGATGCAAATATCGGAACAAACGCCAAATTCAAGGTAAAGCGCCACAGAAACTGGCCCGTTCTGCTGCGGAAAAAACCGGATGGGAATAACAACCTGCCCCGAATAGCCAAGCGCCTGCCCGCCTTCGGGGCCAACCATATGCGGGGTTGGCCAACTGATGGCCACATTGCCCAGATTGCGTGAACCGAGCCAGTCAAAGCGCGGGGGAATGCCGTTTGGCCCCGGCGCGCGCCAATAGGTTTTCCACCCGTCGTTCAACTCGAACAGCAATGCGGCTTGCTGGCTGCCATCGGGCATTTGCCAACCGTTGAGCAGGCGCACATGGCCATAATCCATTTCATCGGCCACAGCGGGAAGGGAAAGGCCGCAAAGAGCAAGAACAGGGGCCAGAACAAGGGTCAGAATCTTTTTCATGCGCCCGACATAGCAGCTTGTGCGGGCAAGGAAAATCACGTCTGCGCGACAGGCGCGTGCTGGCAGGCCTTGCAACCTCGGCCGGGGCGCTCATATTGAACCTATGATAAAAAAACATCCGACACTGAAGCAGGCCGAAGATATTCCCTTTCTCGACGGGCGCTTGCTGGTTGCCCTGCCCGGCATGGGCGACCCCCGTTTTGAACATGCGGTGGTGTTCGTCTGCGTGCATTCGCCCGAAGGGGCGATGGGGCTGATCATCAACAAACCGGCGGTCGAGCTTAAATTGTCTGACCTTGCCGAGCAGTTGAACCTGACAGATGCCGAAAATGCCGACCGCTATCTGGCACAGGTGCATCTGGGCGGCCCGGTAGAGCATGGGCGCGGTTTTGTGCTGCATTCGCCCGACTACGAGGGGGCCGAGCATACAATGAATGTCAGCCCCGAATTCGGCATGACCGCCACGCTTGATATTCTGGCCGATATTGCCAGCGGCGATGGTCCGGCGCAGGCGCTGCTGATGCTCGGCTATGCCGGCTGGGGGCCGGGGCAGCTGGAAGACGAGTTGCGCAACAATGCGTGGTTGATATGCGAATCTTCGCCCAAGCTGGTGTTTGGCACCGCGGATGATGACAAATGGCGCGCCACGCTGGCCAGCATTGGCATAGATGCGCGGATGCTGAGCGGCGCGGGCGGCAGCGCCTAGCTGTTTAGTCTCAGCCTGCGCGGGGCTCCACGGGCACATCGCGCGGCGCGGCGGCGCGCGTCAACCTGTCATTGATCGCGAAACCAAGCCCGGATTGCGGGATTTTGGCCACAGCGATGCAGCGCAAGCCCGCAGCCTTTGCGCGCGCATCAATGTCACGCAAAGCGGCAAACAATGCGGCGGCGGCCTCGGTCATATCGCCCTTGGGCGAAAGGTTGATCTCGACACCGCTTGGCACAATCGGGTTTGGCCCGAAGCCGAGCCACGCCTCGTTTGGCTTGGGCGCATCTGCGTTCAGGCGCAGGGCTGCATCCGGCGCATAATGGCTGGCCAACTGGCCCGGTGCGGTAAGTTTTGTGCCCGCCGGGCGGCGCATCGGCTGGCCGCTGACCGCTTCCAGCGTTTCGATGGGCATGCCGCCGGGGCGCAGCAAAAGCCAGCCCTGTTCGTCAAACCCGATGATGGTTGATTCAAGCCCCACCGCACAGGCCCCGCCATCCAGCACAGCGGTAATGCGCCCGCTCAATCCTTTTATGACATGCTGCGCCGTTGTAGGCGAAACCTTGCCAGAAGGGTTGGCGCTCGGTGCGGCCAGCGGCCCGCCAAAAGCCGCAAGCAGGCACCGGGCAAGCGGGTGCGCGGGGATGCGCACGGCCAATGTGTCAAGCCCCGCCGTAACCAAAGGCGAGATATGCGCGCTGACGCGGCGCTGAAGCACCAAGGTGAGCGGGCCGGGCAAGAGCGGCAAAAACGGCGCGGCTTCGGGCGGAATTTCGACGAGTTCGCGCATTAGCTCAAGGCTGGCAACATGCACGATGAGCGGGTTGAAGCGCGGGCGGTCTTTCGCCGCGAAAATGCCGGCAACAGCCGCATCGCTGCGCGCATCGGCCCCAAGCCCGTAAACCGTTTCGGTGGGAAAGGCGACTGTGCCACCCGCCCGCAGCGCAGCAACCGCTGCCGCAAGGCCGCCAGCATCGGGCAATAGCAGGTCTGTATCGATCATAGCGCAAGGGTTTCCGTTGGGTTTGGCTGGACATGAGCGACCGGCGCCGCTTAGCGTGGGCATAATCTATTGCACCCCGCCAGACAAGCCGAGGACCCCATGACATATCGCGCCCCGATCACCGAAATCCAGTTCCTGCTTGACCATGTGCTGAACGGTGCGCGCGTTGCCGCCAGCGAGATTTTCGCCGAGGCCGATGCCGATACCAGCGCCGCCATATTGGCCGAGGCCGCGAAGCTCGCCGAAAACCAGCTTGCGCCGCTGAACACCGCGGGCGACCTGCACCCCGCAAGGTTGGAAAACGGCGTGGTGCGCACCCCGCCCGGCTTTCCCGAGGGCTATGCGGCGATTGCTGAAGGCGGCTGGATCGGCATGGCCGCCGCGCCCGAATTCGGCGGTATGGGCATGCCGATGGTGCTGACGAGTGCCGTCAACGAAATGTTGGCCAGCGCCTGCCTGTCGCTCTCGCTCAACCCGTTGATGTGCCAGGGCCAGATCGAGGCGATCACCGCCCATGCGAGCGACGATCTGAAGGCGCGGTATTTGCCCAAGCTGATTTCCGGTGAATGGTCGGGCACAATGAACCTGACCGAGCCGCAGGCGGGCAGCGATGTCGGGGCACTGTCAAGCAAGGCCGTGGCAAACGACGACGGCAGCTACAGCATTTCGGGGCAGAAGATTTTCATCTCATGGGGGGATCATGATTGCGCTCAAAACATCGTGCATCTGGTGCTGGCCCGCCTGCCCGATGCGCCGAGCGGCACCAAGGGCATTTCGCTGTTCATCGTGCCGAAGTTCATCCCCGATGCCGATGACAACCCCGGCAAAGCCAACAGCCTGCGCGTGGTGAGCCTTGAGCACAAGATGGGCCTGCATGGCAGCCCGACAGCGGTCATGTCTTATGAGAACGCGCAAGGCTGGATGGTGGGCGCGCCCGGCGGCGGCATGGCGGCCATGTTCACCATGATGAATAACGCCCGCCTTGGCGTGGGCATTCAAGGGCTTTCACAGGCCGAACTGGCACTGCAAAAGGCGCTGACATTTGCCGCCGAACGCAAACAGGGCCACAGCCCGATTGCGGACGGCACGGGCATGATTCTCGATCATGCCGACGTGCGCCGCAACCTGATGGTGATGAAATCACAAACACAGATCGCCCGCGCCATTTGCCTTGATTGCGCCATTTCGCTGGACCTTGCGCATGCGCAGTCAAACCCGGCGATGATTGCCCGCGCGGCTTTTCTGACACCCATCGCCAAGGCGTTTGGCACCGATACCGGCGCCGAAGTGGCCAGCCTCGGCATTCAGGTGCATGGCGGCATGGGCTATATCGAGGAAACGGGCGCTGCACAAATTTACCGTGATGCGCGCATTACCGCGATTTATGAAGGCACCAACGGAATTCAGGCAATGGACCTTGTGGGCCGCAAGCTTGGCGATGGCGGCGCTGCGGCGCGCGCGCTGCTGGCCGAAATTGCCGAAACTGCACAGGATTCACCCGAGCTTGCCGGTGCGCATAAGGCACTGATCGCGGCAACCGAGTGGATGCTCGCCGCCGAAATGAACGACCGCGCCGCCGGGGCGCAGCCCTATCTGCGCGCCTTTGCGCTGGTGCTTGGCGGGCATTACCTGCTGAAAGGGGCGGAGGTGGACGCCAGCCGCCAGCCCTTGGCCGATTTCCACCTGCGCCAGCCCATGGCCGCAGTGGCGGGCCTCTGTGCAGCCGCCTGTGAAGGTGCAGCACCGCTTTACGCCGACGCGCTTGGCGCTTAAACCAGCGCCATGAACATCGCCCAGCCAATTCGAATGCCGTTTGAAACCCCGCCCGAGACAGGCGAGGTGATCGAGGTGGCGCAAGGCATTTTCTGGGCGCGTATGCCGCTGCCGATGAAGCTCGACCATGTGAACATTTATGCGCTGGCCGATGATGATGGCTGGACGCTGGTTGATAGCGGCATGAACAGCCGCAAAAACCAACGCATAATGGCTGATCTGTTGGCCGGCCCGCTGGGGCATTTGCCGTTGAAACGCGTGCTCATCACCCATCACCACCCCGACCATATTGGCCTTGCCGGTTGGCTGGCTGCAACCTATGGCGCCGAGATCATGACCAGCCGCACGGCATGGCTCATGGCGCGGATGCTGGTGCTGGACGAACAGGCAAGCTGGCCCGCCGAAACCGTGGAATTCTACCGCCGCGCCGGGATGGATGGCGACGTGCTCGCCGCACGCTTGGCCGAACGCCCCTTCAATTTCGCCGATGTCGTCGCCCCGCTGGCACTTGGGTTTCGCCGTGTCGAGGCGGGCGATGTGCTGCATCTGGCGGGGCGCAAATGGGATGTGCATTTTGGCCATGGCCACGCGCCCGACCATATAACCCTTTGGTCGCATGATGACGATCTGGTGATCGCGGGCGATCAGGTTCTGGCCGGCATTTCCCCCAATCTGGGCGTATACCCAACCGAGCCGGAGGCCGATTCTGTGGGCGAATGGCTGGAAAGCTGCATGCGGCTTTTGCCATTGGCCCGCCCTGGCCATTTGGTGCTGCCCGGCCATAAACTGCCCTTTATCGGGCTTGGCGCGCGGCTTGAGCAGCTTATCGACAACCATCACGGCGCGCTGGAACGTTTGCGCACACATCTGCGCGATCCGGGCACAGCCGCCTCTTGCTTTATGGCGCTTTACGGGCGCAGCATTGGGGCGGGTGAATACGGGCTGGCTTTGGTCGAGGCGATCGGCCATTTGAACCACTTGCATCGTCGTGGTGAAATACGCCGTGAAATTAGTGCCGATGGCGCTTATCGCTGGCAAATAGACTAGAGGCATTTATGGAAAATTACATTGCAACCACAGCCGAAGCGCTGGAAGCCGACGCCATACGCCCACGATCACGCGCGGTAATGGTAGACCCGAAGGCTGCACCCACCGTTGAGCAGGAGCCGCTTCCACAACCGCTATGTGACGAGAGCGATGATGACACGAAATCGCCGGCACAATGGGCTTATGAACGCGTCATCCTCTACATCCAGAACTTCGAAAAGCAGCTCGATGCCGACCATGAAATCTGCATGGGGTTTACCGGCGGCGATGCGGGCACCATGCGCATTATGGGCCTTGGGTTTTTCGCACCCGACATCGTTACCTTTTACGGGGTCGATGGCAGCGGTGCGCGCGTGCAGATGGTGCAGCATTACAACCAGCTTAACGTGATGCTGCGCGCCGTGCCCAAAGTTGCGGACGAGCCCAACCGCATCGGCTTTCAACTCGCCCGTGATCTGGGTGCTGAAACCCCGCCCCCAAGCGGCGAGGCATAAGCGCGCTTTCCTGCCTGCGGGGGGTTTTCAGGGCGCGCAATTTCTGGCACATAGCTTAAAACGCCTTATGGAGATGAATATGAGCGCGCATGAACACGGCAACATGAATACCGACGAGCAGACCAAAACCTTTAACGGCTTTATCAAGGTCGGTATCTGGACAGTTTACATCTGCATCGGCATTGCGGTTTTTCTGGCTGTTTTCAATGCCTAAACTGCTTTTGGCGCTTGTGCTGCTGGCGGGCCTGTCGGCCTGCGCAACCAACCGCACCACGGCCACACAAGCCGAAATTACTGCCGTCCGCCATGTCGAGACAGCACCGCCTTTTGTGGCTTTGCTGACCATGGTGAACAGCAAAAGCGACTTTGGCGAGCATTCGGCGCTGGTGATCAACGGTAGCCAGATGGTGATTTACGATCCGGCCGGCAGCTTTGAAGAAGGGCGGGTGGGCCTTGTGCGCGCCGAAGACGTGCTCTACGGCGTTACCCCCGATCTGGTGGGCTATTACAACTCCTACCACGCGCGGCATGGCTATTACGTGCGTATGCAGCAGGTGAATATTTCGCCTGAAGAGGCCGATGCCCTTATTGCGGGTGTGCAGGCGCGCGGTGCGGTTTCGCAACTGCAATGCGGCACAGCGGTTTCCGATGTGCTGAACGATCTGCCGCGCTTCTCGACCATCCGCACCACGATTTTGCCCGGCGGCATCATGCGGCGCATGGCACAGATCGAGGGTGTAGAAAGCACCGATATCGTGGAAAGCGACAGCGGACAAAACTACCGTTAGCGCGCTTAGCATCTAACACAAAGCTCCCAGTCTGCCTTTGTTGCGGTCAGGTCGATCGGACCAAGGTCCAAGTGACTGCTATGCGGGACGACGTTGACCGTGAAGTTCCTTGCACCAATGTCCGGTTTGTGGATGCGCAGCTAATAGAGGCAAAACCCGCACCAAGCAGCTTTTCTATTTGCGTTTGAAAGTACTGCGAACCTTTTCGAACAGGAATTTGTGATCCAGTTCGACACCCATGTACTTGAGCTTACCGCTAATAATCGGGCGGTTTTGGTGATCCATTATCGCTGCCGCCTCGAAGTCGGCTAATGGCTTCCCCTGAGTGATATCACGGGTGACTTGCTGCAGCAGTTTCTTGAGTTCGTCGGCACTGCTACAAAGCTCTCCAAGTTGAAGAAGTATCCAAGGATTTTGGTCTATCTCTTCTCGTTCTCTCTCAAGGAAGTATTGCGGCGGAAGGCTGCAAATAAGAATAGCTGGGCATATCTCGGAAGCATCCTTTCCAAAGCAATTGTGCCAAGATAGCACGTCATTCGCGAAATCTATGTTTCGCACAGAAGAAACTACAACAGCATTTCCAAGTCGAGCAAAGTGACGCTCTAGGTTTGGAAGCTCTTCAATAAGCGCATCCATAACCGCATTGCCGATATTGTAGTAATCAAGAATGTAGACAAAATAGTTGATGCCCTGAAGGTGTGGGGCGCTAGAGGTAATTTGCGCAACTGATGTGACATGTAATCCCATGACCTCTCCTAAACGGTGTACGTTACCGTAGGTCGAAGCCTTCTTCAAGCGCTGGCTTGAAACCGCACATAGCCCCACAAGCTACCTCGCAATGGATCAAAGGCGCGTAAGTCCTTGCATATTAGATTTCAGCGGATCCTTTATAAGCCGACATTCGTGATGCCGCAACAACTTGGTAGGTCTGGCCTCCAAACCGTCATCTGACAGTTTCACTCAGGGATTTTGGGCTAGGGTTTGGACCGCCGCCGCCTCCCGGATTCTTGTGTCAGGTGCAGAACATTAGCGCGTTTTGCCAGGGGTTGTGCGGAGGGTTGGAGCCGTCGGCATGGACATTTTCGGGCAATAAATGTTTTAGCGCAAGGCTTTACGGCCTTGCTGGCGCGCGGGTTGCAGCAGGTTTACGCTGGCATCCTCGATAATCACGCATGACAGGAAACGACCAAACACCGCGCCGGTATCTACCGCGATACGGTTGCCGTGATGTTCGACATCCTTCACAGGCGTATGGCCGTGCACCACGGTTGCACCAAAATCGCCACGATGGCTGAGAAAGGGTTCGCGGATCCAGATCAGGTCATTCGCGTCTTGATCATCCAGTGCTACATCGGGGTGAATGCCCGCATGCACAAAGAGATAGTCACCAAGCCGGTGGGTAAGGCGGCAGGTATCGGCAATAAAGCGCAAATGCTGCGCGGGGATGGCGGCGCGCGCGGCATTGTGGGTGGCTATGGGCGCATCGGCACTGGCCCCGTCAACGCCATAAGAGCGCAGCGTTTCATTGCCGCCCATGCGCGGGTCCAGCCAATGAAGATGCGGCAGCCCGGTGGTTTGCGGTGTGTTCAGGTAGATTTCCGGATAGGTATCATGGTTGCCACGCAGGCTGACCACCGGAAGCGGGCCACTATGCCATGCGATAAGGTCATCCAGCACGCCCGCAGAATCGGCCCCGCGATCGACATAGTCGCCAAGCGTTATGGCAAGCGGGTTGGCATGCGGATGCGCGGCAAGGTCGGCGGCAATGGCGGCACGCATTTGCGCAAAGGCCTCACGGCAGCCGTGAATATCGCCAATGGCGTAAATGCGATGGCCTGCACTGTTCATCATATCCTCTTAAAACAAGAAACCCCCAAAGCGGGCTTTGGGGGTTTTACCTGACAAGGCCCGAAGGCCCAAGTTTCAGATACAATATTAAAGCATGCCCTCACGCTGCAATTTCTTGCGCGCAAGTTTACGGGCACGGCGTACGGCTTCGGCCTTTTCACGGGCTTTCTTGATCGAGGGCTTTTCAAAATGCTGCTTGAGCTTCATTTCACGAAAAACACCTTCGCGCTGAAGTTTTTTCTTCAGAGCGCGCAACGCCTGTTCAACATTGTTATCACGAACCATTACCTGCATGTCAGTTTCACCACCTTTCAGACGAGTGTTGCATAATTGCAGGAGGCTGCCCTATAGCAAGGGGCAAGGGCGCTGTCTACCGCCTACACCATGAATCGGAGGCGTCTATGCCCGCCAAGCCCAAATCTGAGGCCGATCATATCATAAAAACCCGCCAAACGGTGCTGAAAGCCGCTTTGGCGCATGTGGTGTTTGATGGCTGGAGCGCTGAAACCCTGGCCGCCGCCGTGGCTGATTCGGGTGTTGATACCGGGCTGGCTGCACTGGCCTTTCCGCGCGGTGCGGTCGATCTGGCGCTGGAGTTTCACTTTGCTGGCGACGGTGAAATGCGCGCACAAATGGCGCAGGCCGAATTTGGCGCGCTGCGCTATCGCGACCGCGTGGCGCGGGCCATTGCCATCCGGCTGGAAATAGCCGCACCACATAAGGAAGCCGTGCGCCGCAGCATGGCGTTCTTCGCCCTGCCCCAAAATGCGGGCGAGGGGGCGCGCGCCATCTGGCACACCGCCGATGCCATTTGGGAAGGTCTTGGCGATAGCAGCCGTGATGTGAACTGGTATACAAAACGCATGACACTTGGCGCGGTCTATTCCGCCTGCCTGCTATTCTGGCTGGGCGATAAGGACGGGGCCGCAACTCCCGCCTTTATCGACCGGCGGATCGAGAATGTGATGCGCTTTGAAAAGGCCAAGGCCGCGTTTCGCGATAGCGGGTTCGGCAAGGTCTGGGCCGCTGGACCGGGCAAGATACTAGGGCAGGTGCAAGCACCCCGCCCCCAAACCGATATGCCGGGTTACACCGGCCCGACACCCAAGACTACGGAGACCTGAATATGGCAATGGGCGGCAATATCTTCACCTGGTATGCAGGGGAATGGAAGCGCGGCAACACCGCAATTATGGGCGCCGCCGACCACGGCGCATGGCAGGGCACCATGGTATTTGACGGCGCGCGCGCCTTTGACGGGTTGATGCCCGATCTGGACCAGCACAGCGCACGCATCGTGCGTTCGGCTACAACCATGGGCATGGCTGCGCCGCTGGATGGCAGCCAGATCGAGGCGCTTATCCGCGAAGGCGTGGCCGCCATGAACAGCGATGTGCCGCTTTACCTGCGCCCGATGATCTGGAGCCGCGAATGCCTGCCCTCGCTGATCGAACCCGACCCGGCGGCCACTGAAATTGCCATCTGCATCGAAGAATTGCCGATGAACCGCCCCGGCAATGTGGCGCTGACAGTCTCGCCTTTCAAGCGCCCGCACCCCGATACCGCGCCGACCACCGCGAAAGCCGCCTGCCTATACCCGAACAATGCCCGCATTATTACCGAAGCGCGCAGCCGTGGCTTTAACAACGCCCTTTCGATGGACCTTGACGGGCATGTGGCCGAAACCGGCTCGACCAATGTGTTCATGCGCCGCGATGGTGAATATTTTACCCCCAAGCCGAACGGCACCTTCCTGAACGGTATCACCCGCCAGCGGATTATCGGGCTGCTGCGGGGTGCCGGCGAAGTGGTACATGAAGCCAGCCTTCTTCCCGAGGATTTTGCGCAGGCCGAAGAAATTTTCCTGACAGGCAATGCCAGCAAGGTTACACCCGTCAGCCGGTTTGAAAGCCGCGACCTGCCCACCAAGCACGGCTTTGGCATCCGCGATATGTATATGGACTTTGCCGCCACAACGGGGCGCGGATGAGCCTGCCCGCCACAATGCGCGCCATTGCCATTTCCGCCCCCGGCGGGCCGGAGGTGTTGCAACTGCTAAAAGGCCCCGTGCCGCAGCCGGGGCCGGGTGAGATTCTGATCAAAATCGCTGCCGCCGGTGTAAACCGCCCCGATGCGCTGCAACGCGCTGGCGCCTATGCCCCGCCACCCGGCGCCAGCCCTTTGCCGGGGCTGGAATGTGCGGGCCATATAGCGGCGCTTGGCGAAGGCGTGGCGCAATGGTCCGTGGGCGATGCCGTTTGCGCGCTTCTGGCTGGCGGCGGCTATGCCGAGTATGCCACCACCCATCAAGGCCACGCGCTGCCCGTGCCAGCAGGGCTAAGCATGGTGCAGGCGGCAGGCTTGTGTGAAACGCTGTTCACCGTCTGGATCAACGTGGTTGAGCGCGGGCGCTTGCGGGCTGGCGAAAACCTTTTGGTGCATGGCGGCTCTTCCGGCATTGGCACCACGGCCATTCAACTGGCCGCCCTGCGCGGTGCGCGGGTGTTTACCACCGCCGGATCGGACGAGAAATGCGCCGCCTGCATGTCGCTTGGCGCGCATCGGGCGATCAACTACCGCACGGAAGATTTTGTTGAGGTGATCAAGGATGAAACCGGGGGGCGCGGCGTCGATCTGGTGCTGGATATGGTCGGCGGTGATTACATCAACCGCAACCTGAAAGCGCTGGCGCTTGACGGGCGTCTATCCATGATCGCGCATCTGACGGGGCCCAAGGCCGAGGTCAATTTCTCCGCCGTCATGGCGCGGCGTATCACTATTACCGGCAGCACCCTGCGGCCGCGCTCCATTGCCTATAAGGCCGAAATCGCCACCACCCTGCGCCGCGAGGTTTGGCCGCTGATCGAGACCGGACGGCTGGCCCCACTGGTGGATTCCACCTTCCCGCTGGAGCAGGCTGCTGCGGCGCATGAACGGCTGGAAAGTTCGGCGCATATCGGGAAGATCATCCTCGCTTTGTGATGGTCGCTATCACGCATCGGCATTGGACAGGGCGCGCATGCCGCGCCACACTTGCACCCCTAGAGCATGTCAAGTTCAAATCCATGCACGCGCCACGCTCTAACTTTCTGATAACGCATGTTTTAATGCAGAAAACCGGTTCCCACTTTTCTGCAACATGCGCTAACCATAGGGCTGGCCGATGTACAATTTTGCGCTTTACCTGATCACCATCGCTATTTGGGGCTCCACTTGGCTGGGCATCAAGTTTCAGATTGGCGTGGTGCCGCCCATGCAATCGGTTGCCTACAGGTTTTTGCTGGCGGGCATTCTGATGCAGATTGTGCTGGTGCTGCTCGGTAGGCTCAAATGGTTCAGCCCGCGCGCGCATCTGCAGTTTGTCGTGCTTGGGGCCAGCCTGTTTTGCTGGAATTATGTGCTGATGTATGTCGCCACCGAAACAGGGCTGACAACCGGGCTTATCGCGGTGTTGTTCTCATTGCTCATCACAATGAATATCCTGAATTCGGCGCTGTTTTTTGGCGAACGCCCGCGCCCCTATGTGTTGGGCGGCGCGGCCACAGGCTTGCTTGGCATTGCCCTGCTCTTTGCCGAAGACCTTGCGGCGCTAAGGCAAAACCCTGGCCTGTTGGGCGGCATGCTGGCGGTCGTTGCGGGCACTTATCTGGCCTCGCTCGGCAATATGATGTCCAAAAGACTGCAACGCCAAGGCGTGAATGTGACCGCCGCCAATGGCTGGAGCATGACCTATGGCGGGCTGATGCTGCTTGCCGTAGTGTTGGCGCTGCCCGAACCGCTGCGCTTTGATCCAAGCCCGACTTATGTGATCACGCTGGTGTTGCTGGCGGTCATGGGCTCGCTTGTAGCCTTCTGGAGCTATCTGACCCTTCTGGGCCGCGTCGGGGCCGAACAGGCCGCCTATGCGATGATCGTCTTCCCCATATGGGCACTGGTGCTGAGCTGGATGTTTGAAGGCTTTATCTGGTCACCGCTGAAGCTTTCTGGCGTGGCGATTGTATTGCTGGGTAATCTCATCGTGTCGGGGCGGCTACGGCTGCGTCGGCCCAGCGTCGCAACCCCTGCACCCTAACGCATCGGCGCCATTTCCACCGTATCCAGCCCGCAATCGCGGCGCGCATCGCGCGCGCATTGGCGCGGCACAAGGCTTAGGCTCAAGTTTCAAGTGCAACACCCGGAGCCCGCAGGGCATAGGATGTTG
>JBBDJE010000030.1:0-14457 GCA_040880065.1 Paracoccaceae bacterium
CGATGCTGATTTTCTTGAGGTTGCTCATGCCCTTACTCCGCCGCCACGGCCGAAACACGGCCCGTGCGCTTGTGTTTGATTCGGTCTTCAATCTCACCACGAAAATGGCGGATCAGCCCCTGAATGGGCCATGCCGCGGCATCGCCGAGCGCGCAAATCGTGTGGCCTTCGACCTGTTTGGTCACGTCGAGAAGCATGTCGATTTCCTCAACCTCGGCATCGCCGGTCACCAGACGGTCCATCACCCGCATCATCCAGCCGGTGCCTTCGCGGCACGGCGTGCATTGCCCGCAGCTTTCGTGTTTGTAGAACTTGCTCAGTCGCCAGATCGCTTTGATCACATCGGTTGACTGGTCCATGACGATCACCGCCGCCGTGCCAAGGCCCGAGCGTTGCTCGCGCAGCCAGTCAAAATCCATGATCGCATCGTCGCACATCTCGGCTGTCAGCATCGGCACGGATGATCCGCCCGGAATGACCGCCTTGAGGTTTTTCCAACCGCCGCGCACGCCGCCGCAATGCCGGTCCAGCAACTCGCGCAGCGGGATCGACATGGCCTCTTCCACCACGCAGGGGTTCATGACATGGCCGGAAATGCCGAATATTTTGGTGCCGTGGTTGTTCTGGCGGCCAATACTGGAAAACCAGCCCGCCCCGCGGCGCAGAATGGTCGGCACAACAGCGATGGATTCAACGTTGTTCACCGTGGTCGGGCAGCCATACAGCCCCGAACCCGCCGGAAAGGGCGGCTTCATGCGTGGCATGCCTTTTTTGCCCTCAAGGCTTTCAAGCAGCGCGGTTTCCTCGCCGCAAATATAAGCGCCGGCCCCGTGGGACAGATAAAGTTCGAAATCATAGCCTGATTTGGCGGCATTCTTGCCGAGAAGGCCCGCATCATAAGCCTCGTCAATCGCGGCTTGCAGGGCTTCGCGCTCGCGGATGTATTCGCCACGAATGTAGATATAACCCGCATTTGCCCCCATGGCGAAACCGGCAATCAGGCAGCCTTCCACCAATGTATGCGGGTCGTGGCGCATGATCTCGCGGTCTTTGCAGGTGCCGGGTTCGGATTCATCGGCGTTGACGACCAGATAGGCGGGCCGCCCGTCGCTTTCCTTGGGCATAAAGCTCCACTTCAGGCCGGTTGGAAAGCCAGCGCCGCCACGCCCGCGAAGGCCGGAATCTTTTACCTGCTGGACAATCCAGTCGCGCCCCTGCTTGAGAAACCCGGCTGTGCCATCCCAGTGCCCACGCGATTTTGCCCCCGCCAGCGAGCGGTCGTGCATGCCGTAGATATTGGTAAAAATCCGGTCCTTGTCGGCCAGCATACCTAGTCTCCCTGCCGCTGGCGCGCGCGCCAGACTTGAAACAATACTATGATTGCGAAGGCAAAGCCCGCCAAGGCAACCAGATCGAATATCACAGCCCAGCGTTGTGCCAGACCGAGTTGCGCCGAAATCCACGCGCCGCCAAAAAACAGCGCTGCTGATCCCAGCATGACATAGGCTGCAAGGCGCACCTGCTTTGCCCCAACTGGCGAGGCGTCCGAATCCCCGTCAGCCTTGTTCATTCAGTTTGCCCCTGTATCGGCCAAATCGCGGGCTTGTTCCACCCAATTATCGCGCGAAACTCGCCCTTTAAAGCCCTCAAGGTTGGCATCGACCCAGGCGATTTCGTCTTTGGTCCAGCTTGCAATTTGCGAGAAGTGGAAATAGCCCATGCCGTTCAGCATACGCTCCAACCCCGGGCCAACACCTTTGATGCGCTTGAGATCATCGGCACCACCGGCCATCGGCACCATAAGGCTGGCGGGGCGGCTGCCCTCATCCTTGCCCTCGTCAATGCCGTCACCGTCATAATCGGGGCCGCCAAAATCACCCGGCACATCGGATTCAGCGCCTTTTCCCTCGTCTTTGGCAACCGGCCCTGCCCCGGCACTGCGCGAAACGCCGGGTGAAACACTGGGCATTTCAGGCACCGAAATGCCCGCGCCGGGATGTTCGGCCACGCAATAACGCAGCGCCGCCCAGCTTGCCGCGATAATCACCACAACCATGATGACCAGCGCCAGAAAATCAGGCAGAAACGACGCCAGAACCAGCCCCAGAATTCCGCTGAGAATTACGGCAGCCGTGAGTGCCGCGCCAATGCAGGCGCCGCATTCGTAACTTGCGCGTTCATCATGTGTCATCATGTACCTCGCAAAGTTGGTAATACGGGCCGGCGCGACTGCGCAAAGCCCATCTCAGGCGCTATTCCTGCGCCAGCACCTTCGCCTGCGCCACCCATTCATCGCGGCTTGCCCGGCCTTTGAACCCGTCAAGGTTCTGATCAACCCAAGCGAGTTCGGTTTCGCTCCAGGCGGCAAGCTGGTCGAAATGGTAAAAGCCCATTCCGTTCAGCATCTTTTCGAGCTTTGGGCCAATGCCGCTGATGCGCTTTAAATCATCGGCACCGGTTTCCCGCGCCGCTGCAAGCGTAGCGGGCTTGGCACCATCGTCAACCGTGGCAGAAACATTTGCAGGTTCGGGCCCCGCCTTAGGGGCGGCTTTGGGTGCAGGCTTTGCCTTGGTCACCGGCGCCGCCGTTTCCGCTTTGGCATCGGCCTTGGGCGATGTGGCTTTGTTGGCGGGTGCCTTGCGCTTGAGCAGCGGAACCTCGTCGCCCTGAATGCGCTTGACCGTGTCGCCGAGTGAAAGCGCCCGCGCAACCGAGCCGTTATGTGCCTCGCCCGACAGTTCGGTCAGCGTGGTGCGCCCGCCAGCCGGTTCGCAGGAAAAGCGGCCGTTTTGAGGGCCGGGTTTGGGCACTTCACCGCGGCCAAAGGCGGCCAGAACTTCACGAAACTTTTCTGCGGTCAGGTCTTCGTAATAGTCTTTGCCGACCTGCACCATCGGCGCGTTGGCGCAGGCGCCAAGGCATTCAACCTCTTCCCAGCTGAACTTGCCATCGGCCGAAATATCATGCGCATTGGGGGCAATTTCAGCGCGGCAGACCGAGATCAGGTCTTCGGCACCACAGATCATGCAGGATGTTGTGCCGCATACCTGCACATGCGCAACAGAACCAACGGGCTGAAGCTGGAACATGAAATAGAAGGTCGCCACTTCCAGCACGCGCATATAGGCAAGGCCAAGCATGTCGGCCACGCCCTCGATTGCCGGGCGGCTAAGCCAGCCTTCCTGTTCTTGTGCGCGCCAAAGCAGCGGAATGACCGCGCTGGCCTGACGACCGCTCGGGAATTTGTTCATCTGAGCCTCCGCCCAAGCCTGATTGGCCGGGGTGAAGGCGAAAGATGAAGGTTGCTCTTTATGAAGGCGCCGAAGCATCAATTACACCCCGATGTCCCTTTGAGGATGAGCGCGCTGGCGTTCGGCAGGAACTGGATCTTGCCCTCGTTGGACAATTCAGCAACCAGCACTGACGCCTCGTTCATCGACAAGCCCTGTGAGGGCAGCAGGCGAACAAACTCGTGCATGTGGATCGCACAACCGTTCAACTCGATAAACGCAACAAGCAGGTCGCGCGCGCTGAATAAAACCGGAGTCGCCGCAGGTGCGGCTTCGGCAGCGGGTGCGGGTGCGGCTTCGGCTGCCGGCTCGGGCGCAACTTCTTCGATCGGTGTTTCGGTGATCGGGGCGGCGGCGACAGCCCTCGCATCCGGGTCACAGACCGAAACGTCTAGCACCAGCAATTGCGAGTCGGGGTCAAATGCCGCCAGACCGGCCATGACCAAACGCGAACCGGCAACAAAGGCATCATCGGCGGGCAGGTCGGTATTGGCAAAAATCTCGTCAACATCGGCTTCGGCAATCGCACAGCCATTGGTTGACAAGACCGAAACAAAGGTCGCGATCTCGGGCCTTGCAAGCAGCGGGTTCGCAGGCTGTTCTTCAACCACATTGCAAATGGCCGCATCGAGTGTCAGCGCGTCGGTGGCGAAATCATAGGCCAGTTGGCCGTTATTGACCAGTTCACCAGCCGAGCGGCGAATATCGCCCTCGACGGCACCGCTGGCCGTAAACTCGGCAACCAGCACGCCCATGCGCATTGTGCATTCATTCGCACGCAGCGTGTTAACCATCTGGTCTGTCAGCCCGCTTTGCGCATAAGCGCCAGTTGCGCCGCTTATAACCATTGCGCCGAATGCAAGTAGCTTCTTCATCTGTCAACCTCCCCAAACACGATATCGAGTGTGCCGATAATGGCCGACACGTCCGCTAATTGATGTCCACGCCCCAGATGTTCCAATGCCGCAAGATGCGGAAAACCTGGCGCGCGCAACTTAACCTTGTAAGGCTTATTACTGCCATCTGCGACTAAATAAACTCCAAACTCACCTTTAGGGGCTTCAACAGCGGCATAGACCTCGCCTTCGGGCACGTGAAAGCCTTCTGTATATAGCTTGAAATGATGAATCAGTGATTCCATGGAGGTTTTCATATCGTGGCGTTTTGGCGGTGCTACCTTGCCGCGCGTCAGCACATCATCACCTTCGCATTCGCCCAGTTTGGAAATGCATTGCTGAATGATTCGAACACTTTGCACCATTTCATGCATGCGCATCATATACCGGTCATAGCAATCGCCGCGCGTGCCGACCGGAATATCAAACTGAAACTCGTTGTAGCATTCATAGGGTTGGTTGCGGCGCAAATCCCACGCGATACCGGCCGAGCGCAGCATAACGCCCGACATGCCGTAAGCCTGCGCATCGGCGGCGCTTACCACGCCAATATCAACATTGCGTTGCTTGAAGATGCGGCTTTCGGTCAAGAGCGTCCCAAGATCGTCCAGCACTTTGGGGAAGGTCTCGGTCCAGGCCAGAATGTCATTCAGCAGCGCAACGGGCAGATCCTGATGCACACCACCGGGCCGGAAATAGGCCGAATGCAGGCGCGCACCGCTCGCGCGCTCGTAAAACTCCATCAGCTTTTCACGCTCTTCAAAGCCCCAAAGCGGCGGGGTGAGCGCGCCAACGTCCATGGCCTGCGTGGTCACGTTCATCAGATGGTTCAGGATACGGCCAATTTCGCAATAAAGCACGCGGATCAGGCTGGCGCGGCGTGGAATCTCAGTGCCGGTCAGCCGCTCGATCGCCAGGCACCAGGCATGTTCCTGGTTCATGGGGGCCACATAGTCCAACCTGTCAAAATACGGCAGGTTTTGCAGGTAGGTGCGGCTTTCCATCAGCTTTTCGGTGCCGCGATGCAGCAGGCCGATATGCGGGTCTACACGCTCGACGATTTCGCCGTCAAGCTCAAGCACAAGGCGCAAAACACCATGCGCAGCAGGGTGCTGAGGGCCGAAGTTGATGTTGAAATTGCGAATTTGCTGTTCGCCGGTCAGCGCGTCGCCTAGTGTTCCGTCCATCACTTCGCCCCCTCTTTTTCGGGCAGGATATATTCTGCCCCTTCCCAAGGTGACATGAAGTCGAACTGGCGATATTCCTGAACCAGCGAAACGGGTTCATAAACCACGCGCTTTTCAACCTCATCATAGCGAAGCTCGACATAACCTGTGGTTGGAAAGTCCTTGCGCAACGGGTGGCCACGAAAGCCGTAATCGGTCAGCAAGCGGCGCAGGTCGGGATGGCCAGTGAAAATAATGCCATACATGTCAAACACTTCGCGCTCATACCAGTTGGCAGCCGGATAAACCTGAATGATGCTGGCAACGGTCGTATCAACAGCAACATCGGCTTTTACGCGGATACGCTGGTTCTGAACCAGCGACAGCAGGTGATAGACAACCTCGAAGCGCTTTTCGCGCTCGGGATAATCAACCGCTGTAATATCAACCAGTTGCGAAAACCGCGTGGCGTTATCTTGCTTGAGAAACTCAAGAAAGCTCACCAACAGCGCGGGCACGACAGTGACTGTCAACTCGCCATGGGCAATGCTTGTGTTCAGCACCGCATCATCACGGCGGGCAACAAGCAGTTCGGCCAATTCCTGAAGGGGATTTTCCATGCCCTGCCCCTATCGCTGAATGGTGCCGGTGCGGCGGATTTTCCGCTGCAACTGCAAAATGCCGTAAAGCAGTGCCTCGGCGGTTGGCGGGCAGCCGGGCACGTAAATATCGACCGGAACAATCCGGTCACAACCGCGCACGACAGAATAGCTGTAATGGTAGTAGCCGCCACCATTGGCACAAGAGCCCATTGACAGCACATAGCGTGGCTCTGGCATCTGGTCATAAACCTTGCGCAGGGCGGGGGCCATTTTATTGGTGAGCGTGCCCGCCACGATCATCAGGTCCGACTGGCGCGGCGTGGCGCGCGGGGCAACGCCAAAGCGTTCCACATCAAGGCGCGGCATCGAGGTGTGCATCATCTCGACAGCGCAACAGGCCAGACCGAAGGTCATCCAGTGCAGGCTGCCGGTGCGTGCCCAGTTGATCACAGATTCGGTCGAGGTGAGGATGAACCCCTTATCGGCCAGTTCGGCATTCAAAAGCCCGGTGGCCGATTCCTTATCTGCCCCGGCGCTCATGCTTGCAGCAGGCGATGTGGCCGCAGTCATGACCATTCAAGCGCCCCTTTCTTCCACTCATAGGCAAAGCCGATTGTCAGCACCGCCAAAAATACCATCATCGACCAAAATCCGAGCATGCCGATATCTTTGAAGGCTACCGCCCAAGGAAACAGGAATGCAATTTCAAGGTCGAAGATGATGAACAAAATCGCTACGAGATAGAAGCGAACGTCAAACTTCATGCGTGCATCGTCAAAGGCATTGAACCCGCATTCATAGGCCGACACTTTTTCGGGGTCGGGGTTGCGAACTGCCAGAATGATTGCCGCCAGAATCAGCACAAGGCCAAGCGCAATCGCCAAGCCCAGAAAGATGATAATGGGAAGATACTCGCGCAGCAGGTCTTCCAAATCTCTACTCCTCGCGCCTAATCGCAGTTTTTACAGCAATTGCTGCTTGCGCCCGGCCGGTGCCAAACGCGTTGATACACCTGCGGTTTACCCTTGCTGTTCAGCGCCGTCAACCAAACTTGGGCCTATCAAGCGCCCTTAATCATGGCAAAATTTCGGCCAATGTCGAAAATCGGCCGATAAATGTTACAGTCAGTCACTCTGCTGTGAGGTAAAGCGCTTGTGAGTCGCACGTGATGTAGTGCCTGCGTTACCCCTTGCTACGTCGAGACCATCGACTGACACCAAACAAAAAAGGAATTTTACATGTCTTCTAAACTTCTTAAAGGAATGGCGATCGCCGGTTCGCTTGCCGCTGCGATGTCGTCCATGTCAGGCGCAGCAATTGCGCAAGAAAACGAAAAATGTTTCGGCGTTTCGCTTGCCGGGGCAAACGACTGTGCCGCTGGCCCGGGCACAACCTGCGCCGGAACCTCGAGTGTTGATTATCAGGGCAATGCCTGGACACTGGTTCCCGCTGGCACCTGCGATAGCATGGAACTGCCCGCAATGGACGATGGTTCGGCACGCATGGGCTCGCTTGAAGAGCTTGAGCGTGACCTGCCAGCGTAATGCAGCAAAATCTGGCGGGGCCAAGCGGCCCTGCCGTCTTTAGCCGAAAGTCCGGATATGCTTGATTCGCAGCCCGATGGCCCCATGCCAAACGCCCCCGGCGTTGGATATAAACCGCAGCACCTGTCGGGCATTCTGGCCAATGCGGGCGCGGTTGAGTGGCTCGAAATTCATGCTGAAAACTACATGGGCGAGGGCGGGCCGCAACTGGCCCAGCTACGCCATTTGCGCGAACGGTTTCCGGTTTCCTGCCACGGGGTTGGCCTGTCGATCGGCGCTGAAGGCCGCCTTGATGGCGCGCATCTGGCGCGGCTCAAAAAGCTCGTCGGTTGGCTGAAACCGGCGCTTTTTTCCGAACATCTGGCATGGTCGACCCATGATATGGGCTATTTGAATGACCTGCTGCCTTTGCCCTATAATATGGCCAGCGTTAAGCGTGTAGCTGCGCATATTGACGAAGTGCAAACAACAATCGGGCGGCAGATGCTGCTTGAAAACCCGTCGCTTTATGTTGCTTTCACCGAATCCACGATGGACGAGATCGGCTTTTTGCGCGAAGTGCAGGCGCGCACCGGCTGCGGGCTGCTGCTGGATGTGAACAACGTGTTCGTTTCCGCCACCAACCAGAATTATTCACCCGAAGCCTTTATAGACGCCTTTCCCGTCGAGCATGTGGGCGAGATCCACCTTGGCGGGCATAATGCACAGCAAGACGACCACGGCGCACCCCTGCTGATAGACAGCCATGATGCCGCGGTGGTCGATCCGGTTTGGGCGCTTTATGCGCGCACCATCGCGCGTGCCGGACCGCGCCCGACGCTCATTGAGTGGGATAGCGACATTCCCGAATGGCCCGTGTTGCAGGCAGAGGCCGCGCGTGCTGCCGCAATTCTTGCACCCGTAACCGCCAAAATGCCATGAACCAGCCCGAATTTGCCCATGCCTTGCTCAACGCCGATGCGCCGGTCCCAACCGGTGTGATCGACCCGCAGGGCCGCCCGGCGGGGCGCCGTTTTGATGTCTATCGCAACAATGTCATCGCGTCTCTTTGCAAGGCCATGGCCGATGCTTACCCCGCCGTGCAGCGGATTGTGGGCGAGGCGTTTTTTAAGGCAATGGCCAATGTCTATGTGCGTGCGCACCCGCCAAAAACCCCAATAATTCAACAATATGGCGATGATTTTGCCGATTGGCTGGAAGGGTTCGAGCCCGCCGCCCGCCTGCCCTATCTTCCCGATGTTGCGCGGCTTGAATGGCTGCGCCGCAGAACCTACCACGCCGCCGATGCAACTTGCGCCGCACCCGATGTGCTGGCGCGCATAGCCGCGGCCGACCTGCCCGATGCGCGGCTGCATTTCATTCCTGCAATGGCGGTGCTGAGCTCGCCCTACCCCGTGCTGGCGATCTGGCGAAAAAACTTGGAAGCGCCGGAGTTAGCCCTGCCCGCAAGCGGGCAGACAGTGCTGGTCGCACGGCCCGAAACGCGGGTGGAAATGCACGCATTTGCGCCGCCTCACGCCGAATTCCTGCGCCTGCTTAGCCAGCACAGCCTTGGCGTAGCACTTGACCATATGGCACAGGCCAAAGGCTTTGAGCTTGGCGCGGCGCTGGCCGCAATTTTGCAAGCACGCCTGCTTGCGCAAGTCACAATTGAACCGGATGCCAGTTAAACTGGACCGGGCAAACGGGGGAAAGATATGTCTGTAATTACTGGGTTATTCAGCCTTCATGACAGGGTTTTTGAAGGTGTTGAGCGCTTGACGCGCGGCTGGCTACTAACGAGCCTTGCACGGCTAACATTCGCGGCTGTCTTACTGGTCTATTTCTGGAATTCAGCGGGCACAAAGCTTGATGGCTTTGGCCTGTCTACCGGAGCTTTTGTGCAGATATTTCCGCATCAGGCCGAGGCTTACGGATATGACATGAGCAAGTTCGGATTGCTGGCAACCCTCATCGTTTGGGCAGGCACGCTGGCCGAATTTGTGCTACCGGCACTGATCGTGCTGGGGCTGTTTACGCGGCTTGCAGCGCTGGGCATGATCGGTTTTATCATCGTGCAAAGCCTGACGGATATTTACGGCCATATGGCCGATTCCGCGACCATAGGCGCATTTTTTGACGGGGTTGAAAACGCCCGTATTCTGGATTTGCGGACCTTTTGGGTATTTGTGCTGCTCTATCTGGTCATCAAAGGTGGCGGGATGCTATCACTCGACAGGCTGATCGGGCGCAGATGAGCCGCCCTTGAACCCCATTGCCACCACAAACTTTTCACTGGAATCCTTGCGCGAACTGGGCGGCTTCATGTGGTAAACCTTGGTGAAGTTTTTCTTCATCAGGTTCAGCACGCTTGCATCGGCCCCGCCTGCCAGCACTTTGGCCACAAATGTGCCGCCCGGTTCAAGCACATCCAGCGCAAATACCAGCGCGGCTTCCACCAGCCCCACAATGCGCAAATGGTCGGTTTGCGGGTGGCCAGACGCTGCCGCCGCCATGTCGGACAAAACAACATCGGCACCGCCGCCAAGCCAGGCTTTCACCTTGTCGTCGGCTTCATCTTCCAGAAAATCAAGCACATGCAGCTCGGTGCCGGGAATAGGTTCAACCTCTTGCAGGTCAATCCCCAGCACATAGCCCTGTTTTTTACCCTGCCGCGTGCCAAGCGCATTGGTGCGGTGAACGGCCATCTGGCACCAGCCGCCGGGCGCGCAACCAAGGTCGACCACGCGCGCGCCGGGCACCAGAAATCGGAACCGGTCATCCAACTCCATGATTTTATAGGCCGCGCGACCGCGAAAACCCTCTTTACGTGCGCGCAGCACATAGGGGTCGTTCAACTGGCGCTCCAGCCAGCGGGTCGATGAAATTTTGCGGCCCTTGGCGGTTTTTACCCGCACGCGCAATTCGCGTTGCCCTCTGCCCGATGCGCTCATGCTACCAGTTGTCCTTCGCTTAGCACGCCATCCGCGCTCATCATTGAAAACAGGATGCCTTCGCGCAACCCTCTGTCGGCCACGCGGATATTCTGTGTGGGCCAGATCCGCAAGATCGTCTGCAAAATTGCTGCACCCGACATGATGAGTTCGGCGCGGTCGCGCCCGATGCCCGGCTCATTGCGCCGCCCCTCGGGGCCAAGTTCGAGGAATTTGCGAATGACAACATCAACTTCGGCAGCCCCCATGCCCATCCCGTCAACGCGCTGGCGGTCATAGCGGCGCAGGCCAAGATGCATGGCACCAACCGTGGTCACCGTGCCCGAGGTGCCGATCATCTGCAATCCATCAAGCCATTGGCCCGCACTGCCCGTGGAATAGGGCGAAAACGCGTCCATCTGCTCCTCAAAATAACAAGACATCAGCGCAAAACGGGCACCGTCATCTTCAACATCGGCATAACGTTGTAGCAATGTGGCCACGCCAAGCGGCACCGAAATCCAGTCGATAACCCGCGCGCCGCGCGCTTCCAGCAGCGCCTGCGCCTGCTTGCCCGGCTGCAAGCCGATCATTGCCTTGATGCGCGTGGTGGCTTCAACCTCGGTCAGATCAATCCACACAAGTTCGGTAGACCCGCCACCAATGTCGATCACCAGAACCTGCCGTGCATCGGGCGAAACCAGCGGCGCGCAAGATATAACCGCAAGCCGCGCTTCTTCTTCGGGGCGGATCACTTCAAGCCGCAGGCCGGTTTCATAGCGTATCTGTTCCAGAAAGGCGTTGCCGTTGGTGGCGCGGCGGCAGGCTTCGGTGGCCACAAGCCGCATGCGCCGCACACCCAGCTTTTTAAGCTTGCGCGCGCAAACATGCAGCGCTTGTAGCGTGCGCGATATACCGGCATTAGAAAGCGCGCCCGTGCGCTCCAGATCCAGCCCCAAGCGGACAGATTTAGAGAACGCATCGACAATGTCAAAATGCGCTCCGTTGGGTTGGGCGACCAGCATTCGGCAGCTGTTCGTGCCCAGATCCAGTGCAGCATAAAGTGGAGCCGGCGCGTTGCCGCGCGGCGAGCGCCGCCGCTGCCTGCGGGCGCCCGTTTGTCGGCTTTGATCGCCGATTTCGGTCAATGTACCAATCCTGGCCGCCGGTTCGGCAGCCTTTGCAGAAAGGCTAACCTATCCGCAGCAACCCTGCAAGCAGCGAGTGTTCACGATTGCTCAGGCAACCGCGTTGCCAATAGCCATGGCCGGTGCAATGGGCTGCACACCAATGGCGCGGGCAACATCATAGGCAAGGTCTGGATTGTTGAGCGTATAAAGGTGGAAATCCCCCACACCCTCAATGCGCAGATCGTCGCAAAGCTCCGATGTGATGGCCACCGAAAGCAGCGCGGTTTGCGCCACATCCGCGCAATTGCGATAGGCCTGATGCATCCAGTCGGGCACCGTTGCATGGCAGCGCGCCGCAAACGTGGCCATTTTGGCGAAATCCTCGACCGGCAGAATACCGGGGATGATTTTTTGCGTGATCCCCGCCGCAACACAAGCATCGCGAAAACGCAGGAAGGATTCGGCTTCAAAGAAAAACTGCGTGATAGCCTGATCGGCGCCCGCATCGAACTTGCGCTTCAGATTTTCAATATCGGCGGCCATATCGGCAGAATCGGGGTGCTTTTCAGGATAGGCCGCAACCGAAATGCGAAAGCCGCCCTGGGCGCGCAATCCGGCAACCAGATCAGCCCCGCTTTCAAACCCATCGGGATGCGGCACAAAATGGCTGGCCCCCTTGGGGGCATCGCCGCGCAATGCCACAATATGGCGCACGCCCATGCGGGCATAGCTGCGCGCGGTGGCCAGCGTGTCGGCGCGGCTTGCACCAACGCAGGTAAGGTGGCCCGCCACATTCAGGCGCGCACGGTCACGAATGGTGGCAATGGCGGCGTTGGTGCGGCCCCGTGTGGTGCCGCCTGCGCCGTAAGTTACCGAAACGAATTCGGGGCCAAGTGGCGCCAAACGCTCGACCGAACGCCACAGGCGCAGGTTGGCTTCGGGGGAATGTGGGGGAAAGAATTCGAATGACAGGCGCACGGCCTGCCCTTGGTCAGTGTTTTGCATCGGTCCATACCGTCAATGAGTGTTGCTACGCGGCGAAAGTTGCACACTCCAAGCGACCGTTCAAGCCCTATTTGCGACAATCCGGTCTTGCACCCCAGTCCTAAAAACGTCATCTGTCGTTTCTGCATCTGCGAAAGTCGCCATTCTCCATATGCGGCGGTGCGATTGCGCGCAAATGGCGGCAGGAAACCAAAGGATTCTGTGATGGCTGAAGTGGTTATTGTATTTTGGCGCGACATTCCCGCACAAGTTATTGTGGGCAAAGGGCGGCGTGCGGCAAAGGTGCAATTGCCCGAACGGTTTGAACAGGCGATTGACCGTTGTGCCATGAAGATCGGTGCGCGCGACTCAGACACCTATCTGGCCGAATGGCGCCGCGCAGAGCCTTATACGGTTGACGGAGAGGATGCAGATGTTGCGGCAAGCGAAGCGGCACGTCTGCAAGCCGAGTTCGATCAGGACCGCATCAAGGCGCTGATCGGCAATGATGGTTGGAACGCGGTTTAGCCGCATATGAT
Organism: Paracoccaceae bacterium; assembly: GCA_040880065.1. Lineage (GTDB taxonomy): Bacteria > Pseudomonadota > Alphaproteobacteria > Rhodobacterales > Rhodobacteraceae > Abyssibius. The sequence continues at coordinate 13,064 of JBBDJE010000030.1, forward strand.
GGACTGGAGAAAGCTCATGGCGTCGATCCTGCCTTTTGGCCGCAAAAAGCCGCAAACCACCCCCGCCCCGCATGCGGCCATGTCGTCTTTTTTGCAGAACTTCTCGATTGAGGTGATGCCGCGCACGGCTGAAAAAATCGCCGATTTCCGCGCCATTCTGCCCCAAGGCACCCGCGTTTACGTGGCACATATTGACGGCACGCCCATTGAAGACATGGTTGCCACCGCCAAGCGCATTGCCGGTGAGGGCTTTGCCGTCATGCCGCATTTTCCCGCGCGTATCATCGCCGATGCGGCAACCTTGGAAAACTGGATCGAGCGTTATGCCGATGTAGGCGTAAGTGAGGCGCTACTGCTGGCCGGTGGTGTTGACACGCCGCGCGGCGATTTTCATTGTTCGATGCAGTTGATGGAAACCGGCCTGTTTGACAAGCACGCATTCAAACGCCTGCATGTGGCCGGCCACCCCGAAGGCAACAAGGATATCGACCCGAAAGGCGGCGACGCTGCGGTGATGGACGCCCTGCGCTGGAAGCAGGAATTTTCCAAGCGGACCGATGCGCAAATGGCCATTGCCACGCAGTTTTGCTTTGAATCTGCCCCCGTGATCGACTGGGCCAACCGGCTGAAGGCCGAAGGAATTGATTTGCCTATCCACATCGGCATTGCCGGCCCTGCCAAGCTGCAAACCATGATCAAATTCGCGCTCACCTGCGGTGTTGGCCCCAGCCTGCGCGTGTTGCAGCGCCGTGCAAAAGATGTGACAAAGCTGATCATGCCTTTTACGCCCGATGAAATTTTGGGCGAGTTGGCGCTGCACAAGGCCGCGACCCCCGGTTTCAACATCGAATCGGTGCACTTCTTTCCGCTGGGTGGCATCAACGCTACGGCAGAATTCCTTAAACCTCTCCTAACCGGCGCAAGCAGCGACACCGCGGCAAAAGCCTAAACACCAAACCCCAAGGACACTATTTGTATGACCCGCACGATTGTTCAAAGCGCCACCAGAACCGCGATCATCGGCTTTGACCAGCCGTTTTGCGTTATTGGTGAACGCATCAACCCGACCGGGCGCAAAATACTGGCCGCACAGCTTGAGGCGGGCGATTTTTCGACCGTCGAGCGCGACGCGATTGAACAGGTGGCCTGCGGGGCGACCATGCTCGATGTGAACGCGGGCGTTGTCTACAACTCCAACCCCAACCCGAACGAAACCGAACCGCCGCTCATGCGCGCGATGATCGAGCTTGTGCAGCGGTTGGTCGATGTGCCGCTTTGCATCGACAGTTCGGTCCCCGGCGCGCTGGCCGCCGGGCTGGAAATTTGCAAGGGTCGCCCGCTGGTAAATTCGGTGACGGGCGAAGAAGAACGCCTTGAAATCGTGCTGCCGCTGA
>JBBDJE010000030.1:14467-23045 GCA_040880065.1 Paracoccaceae bacterium
ATTTCCAACGATGATACCGGCATTTCGATGGACCCCGACGTGCGCTTTGCCGTTGCCAAGAAAATCGTGGAACGCGCCGCCGATTTCGGCATTCCGGCCTGTGACATCGTGGTTGACCCGCTGGTCATGCCGATTGGCGCGCTGGCCGATGCGGGCCAGCAGGTGTTTGCGCTGGTGCGCCGCTTGCGCAACGAGCTTGGTGTAAATACCACCTGCGGGGCGTCCAATGTCAGCTTTGGGCTGCCGCACCGCCACGGCATCAACGCGGCCTTCCTGCCCATGGCCATTGCGGCGGGCATGACCAGCGCCATCATGAACCCCACCCGCCATGTGGAAATGGAAGCGATCCGCGCCGCCAACCTGCTGATGAACAACGATGCGAACGGGGCCGACTGGATCAAGTTCAGCCGCGTAACCGACCTTGTGAAGGAAGGCGCAACCTTCGCCGAAGCCTCGGGCACCATTGCCTCGGGCGGCGGCGCAGGGCGTGGCGGGCGCGAGGGGCGTGGCACACGCCGTCGCGGCTGACGCGGCATCTGGACAAGCCACAAAACCCGACATAATGTTCAGAAATGGGGCCATTTTGGCCCCGTTTTTTTCGGGATACCCCTATGTTTACGCCTACCCGTCAGCCGGGATTGGTTGAATTCACGCTGTTGATTGCGGCAATCACCTCCATTCTTGCACTCGGCATTGACGCGATTCTGCCTGCCATGCCCGCAATGACCGCCGATCTTGGCCTCAGCGACCCGAACACCATTCAGTTGACCATTACCTATTACCTGCTGGGCATGGGGTTTGGCATGTTGCTGTTTGGCCCTGCCTCGGATTCCTATGGCCGCAAACCCACGATTTACGCGGGCATGATACTGTTTTTGGCCGGTTCCGTGGTTTGCGCCATGTCAACCGACTATAACACGCTGGTCATCGGGCGGCTTATTCAAGGCGTTGGCGTTTCAGCCCCGCGCGCGATCACCATGTCGCTTGTGCGCGACCTTTACGCTGGCCGCGAAATGGCGCGGGTCATGTCGATTGTAAGTGCTGTGTTCATTCTTGTGCCCGCCATCGCCCCCACGCTGGGCGTGGCCATTCTCAGCTTTGGCACATGGCGGTCGATTTTTGTGCTTATCCTTGTGTTTGGCTCTGTGGTTTTGGTGTGGCTTGCCATGCGCCAGCCCGAAACGCTGCCAAAGGAAAAGCGCGTTAAATTCAGCGTTTCCAATATCTTGTCAGGTGCACGTGAAGTGGTAACCACGCGTGATTGCGTGGCCGCGATTCTGGCGGCAGGCCTGTCTTCGGCGGCGCTGTTCGGCTATCTTGGCGCATCACAGCAAATATTTTCCGATGCCTTCAATCAGGGCGAAAACTTCCCCTATCTGTTTGGCGCGCTGGCATTGTCCATTGGCGTCGCTTCGGTTGTAAACAGCCGGGTTGTTGTGCGTTTGGGCATGCGCTTCTTGTCGCGGCGCGCTGCGGCAGCCTCAAGCATAATCGCGCTTGTTTACCTTGCCGCCCTGCTGGCCCTGCCCATCGGCGACAACCTCGCCTTGTTTATGCTTTGGGCTTTGCCGACATTCTTTTGCCTTGGCATCATGTTCGGCAATCTCTTTTCAATTGGTATGGTGCCGCTCGGGCATATTGCCGGAATTGGGGCGGCAGTATTGGGCAGCACATCGACACTTATTTCCGCAGGGCTGGGCGCGATGATCGGGCAGACCTTTCAGGGTTCGGTAATTCCGATTGTGCTGGGCTTTGCGGTGCTGCACGGCGCGACCTACCTTATTGTCCGTATTATGCTGGCCGCGCCGGAACCAAGCATGTAAACCCGCATTTGGTGGCGCGAACCAACACGAATATGCCGCCTATATGCCAATCATTTCCGCCACAGTGGCTAATCTGGGCAAAATAAGAAACTGGGGTTCACCATGGCAAACGAGCATCTCGTCATTTTCACCCCCTCGGGCAAGCGTGGGCATTTTGCGGCTGGCACCCCCATTCTGAGCGCGGCGCGCCAGTTGGGGGTTGATCTGGATTCGGTCTGCGGCGGGCGCGGGATTTGCTCCAAATGTCAGGTCAGCCCCGGCTATGGCGAGTTTTCAAAACATGGCGTAAGCGTAAAAGACGGCGCGCTCAGCCCGTGGAACGCGGTTGAAGAGCGTTACAAATCCATCCGCGGCATGCTGGATGGCCGCCGCCTTGGCTGCCAGGCCACCGTGCAGGGCGATGTCGTGATCGACGTCCCCCCCGAAAGCCAGGTGCATAAGCAGGTGGTGCGCAAACGCGCCGAGGCCCGCGAAATTCTGATGGACCCGGCCACACGGCTGTTTTTTGTCGAGGTTACCGAACCCGATATGGACGAGCCTTCGGGCGATATCGAACGGTTGATAGATGCTTTGCGCGACCAATGGGAGTTGGACGATGTAACAGCCGACCTTGCCATGCTGCCGCATTTGCAAAAAGCTTTGCGCAAGGGCAAATGGCAGGTTACCTGCGCGGTGCACCGCCCCCATGCCGATGGTGCGGCGCAAATTCTGCATGTTTGGCCCGGTTTTTACGACCAGCCCATTTACGGGCTGGCTGTTGACCTTGGCTCAACCACCATTGCCGCGCATTTGTGCAATTTGCAAAGCGGCGAGGTTATCGCATCGAGCGGCGTAATGAACCCGCAAATCCGCTTTGGCGAAGACCTGATGAGCCGGGTTTCCTATGTCATGATGAACCCCGGTGGCGACGTTGAAATGACAACCGTGGTGCGCGAAGCGATAAACGCTTTGGTGCAGCAGCTTTCAACCGAAACGCTTATCGCGCCGGAAGTAATTTTTGAATTTGTGCTTGTGGCCAACCCGGTCATGCACCACCTGTTTTTGGGGATCGACCCTGTCGAGCTGGGGCAATCACCCTTTGCCTTGGCAATTGCCGAAGCGATCAACCTGCGCGCCAGCGATGTTGACCTGCGCCTGCACCCCAATGCGCGTGGCTATATTCTGCCCTGTATTGCCGGCCATGTCGGGGCCGATGCGGCGGCGGTAACGCTGTCTGAATCTCCGCACACATCGGAAGACCTTGTTTTGGTGGTGGATGTTGGCACAAATGCCGAAATCCAGCTTGGCAACAAGCACAAGGTGCTGGCCTGCTCGTCGCCCACCGGCCCGGCCTTTGAGGGCGCACAAATTTCATCGGGCCAGCGAGCGGCACCGGGCGCGATTGAACGGGTTGAAATTGACCCGGTTACAAAAGAGCCGCGCTTTCAGGTGATCGGCAGCGATATCTGGTCGAACGACCCTGTCTTTCCCGAAGCGACGCTTTCGTCAGGCGTGACCGGCATTTGCGGCTCGGGCATCATCGAGGCGGTGGCCGAAATGCGCATGGCCGGGCTGGTCGATGCAACGGGGCTGATTGGCAGTGCCGCGCAAACCGGCTCTGCGCGCTGCATTGTTGAAGGCCGCACCAACAGCTATGTGCTGCATGACGCACGGCAAAGCGGTGGCACGCTCATCGCGGTCACCAATGGTGATATTCGCGCCATCCAGCTTGCCAAGGCCGCGCTTTATGCGGGCGCAAAACTGCTGATGGATAAAATGGGTGTCACCGAGGTGGACCGCGTGATTCTGGCCGGTGCGTTCGGGGCGCATATTTCGCCAAAACACGCCATGGTTTTGGGAATGATCCCCGATTGTGATGTGTCCAAGGTCACCTCGGCGGGCAATGCGGCGGGCACGGGTGCGCGCATCGCCCTTCTCAATGTAGGCCAGCGGCGCGAGATCGAAGCGGTCGTGCGCAATATTCAAAAGGTCGAAACAGCGATCGAACCGAAGTTTCAGGAGCATTTCGTGAACGCTTCCGCCATTCCAAACGCGGTTGACCCGTTCACGCGCCTGCGCAGCATAGCCCCCCTGCCCGATGTGAGTTTCAACATCAAACCCGGCAATGAAGATGGTGGCCGCCGCCGTCGCCGCAACTAGCCCGGCAGGCACTTGACCCGCCCTTGCGCCACAGCTACATGATTGGCCAAGGCGGGTGTAGCTCAATGGCAGAGCAGAAGCTTCCCAAGCTTACGACGAGGGTTCGATTCCCTTCACCCGCTCCAAAAGTCCTTATAAACCATTGATTTGTATCGAAATTATAGTGTCGGACAGCGCCAACCCGCCCAAAGACCCACCAATGCAACAGCGGTCGTTTTTGTCTATCAATTTTGGCAGCTTCCAACCAATCTGACATCGACATTAGACTGACAACAATGGTTGCCGATCTTAGTTGGAAAAGGACACAGATATGAATTGCACAGATTGTGGTCAGAAAATCGACATTCTAAACTCTTTCAATGATCGTTGTGGCCCGTGCCATAGCGATCATCTCAAAGCGAACGTTGCAAAAATTTCCGTACAAGAGTTCCGGGCTAACAAAACCCGCAACGTAGCAGTTGATAAGCCCGCAAAGACGGCAGACCATCGAGACCCAAGCCTCTATCGCGGTATCGTCCTAACCACGGAAACTGCCCATAACTTATGCGTCGAAAAGCGCTTGGAGATTATCTCAGCGGAAGTTGTGGTTGGAATGAACGTTTTCAAAGACATTTTCGCGGGCGTTCGAAACTTTACGGGCGGGCGTAGCAAAACCATACAGAAGGCTCTGAAAGATATTCGCATTCAGGCTTTGGATGAACTGAAGCGTGAGGCATTCAGCATTCAAGCAGATGCGGTTGTAGGTGTTAGCCTAAACTATCAGGAAATTGGCGCAACAGGATCAACGATGCTGATCCTTGTTGCAACCGGTACTGGGGTAAAGCTAACGGATGCAAATTTATAAAGTGCCCCGTCAGTCTTTCCAATCCACAAGGGCCAGAGCCTGAGCCGGATCGACGCCTGCCTCTTTCGTCAGTGCCAGTGTCTGCACGATAGCGCCGAGCGACCGCCCGCGTCGAACGCCTGTAGGGGCCGCATCACGTCGAGTTTTACGGCTTGGCCGAGTTTCTTCACCCGCTCCAGCTACACGGCAACATCAGGCAAGGGCGTGACGGATACACCGTTGATGCGCCAGCCGTCTTCGGTTTCTATCATCTGGTATTCCACCAGAAAACCACGGCCGTTCGTATCCCATACCAGCAGCCTTTGCAGCGAACTGCCCGCCAATGCGCTGAGGCTGTCAAAGCGGTAATCTTGCGGGCGATAAACCATCGGGTAGCCGCCTGTCACCATATCGGCAAAACGTTCCGGTGTTTGGAAAATGCCCTGCAAAGCGGGCGAGGCAAAGGTGAAGGCCGTTGCAAAATCATCTTGCTGGAAGGCTTCAAGTTGGCGGGTGATAATGTCGCGGATATCGGCTTGCTGTGTGCTTTGCGCATGGCCGATCGCGGGCGCAAAAAACAGCATGAAAATAAAAACCAAACGGTGCATGGCGCAATCTCCCTTTTTGAAATGCTACGCTGGTTTGCCCATTCTCGTGCATCACCATTGCGTTAGCGCTTACAGGTATTTGCCTTTTCTCCCGCTTTAAGCCAAAGCTTGGCGATGTCTTTCACCTTACGCCAATTGCATTACTTCGTGGCCGTGGCCGAGCATGGCTCGGTGTCGCACGCGGCACATGCTTTGGCGATTTCACAATCATCAGTCACCGCCGCCATCAAAGACCTGGAAGCCGATTTAGGTGTCAAGCTGTTTGAACGCCATTCGCGCGGGCTAAACATTACCATCCGTGGCCACCAGTTCTTGCGCCATGCGACCGATATTCTGGGTGCAGTTTCGGGCGCGCGCCGCGCGTTTGACATGCAAGACGATGCCATTACCGGCCAGTTGCAACTTGGCGTCACCTCGCTGATGGCGGGTTATGTAATGTCGGATCTTCTTTCGAAATACCGCCGCGCCAACCCTGAAGTGGTGGTGAGTGCGATCGAGGATAGCGGCGAATACTTGCAGCATTTGCTGGTAGGTGGCGAACTTGATGTCGCAGTGATGGTAACATCGAACCTGCGCGACAAGACCGCGCTGCAAATGGAAATTCTCGATGTTTCGCCCTATCGGCTTTGGTTGCCGCTGGGCCACCATTTGGCGAACCAGGACAGTATCAGCCTTGCCGATGTAACGGCCGAACCGCTGATCATGCTGAATGTCGATGAAATGGAAGACGAAGCGGTGAACCTGCTCTCGGCACTTGGCACGCGCCCCCGCGTGGCCTTTCGCACCCGTTCGGTTGAGGCAGTGCGCAGCCTTGTGGCCACGGGTGCGGGTGTCGCCCTGCTGCCCGATCTGGTCTATCGGCCATGGTCGCTTGAGGGTGATCGCATCGAACAGCGCGATGTATCGGGTGCTTTACCCGTGGTGCAGGTGGGCGTTGTCTGGCGCCGCGGCTCGCCACTAAGCGCCGCCGCGCGCGATTTCATTGCCATTTCACAGGCAAATCAGCCAATAGGCGCGCGCTAAACGCATGATCACTATTTTTCCGATATCATAATTCTGATTTTTGAATTTGCGAAATCTTCAAACTGAAGGCAGGCTAGTATGCAATGGCAGCCTAATGCCGTTCAATCAGGGAGCGTTAGCATGAAACATATACTAAGATCTTGCACGATACTCACCATTTCTGCCGGGCTGGCCGGTCAGGCCATGGCGGGCGAAATGCTGACCGAGCTTGGCACACCGGAAGGCGAAGTCAGCATTGTGGCATGGGCCGGTTATATCGAACGCGGCGAAACCGATCCGGCCTTTGACTGGGTGAGCAGCTTTGAAGCCGCCACCGGCTGCATGGTTTCTGTGAAAACCGCCAATACATCGGATGAGATGGTCGCGCTGATGAACGAAGGCGGCTTTGACCTCGTTACCGCTTCAGGCGATGCCAGTTTGCGTATGGTTGCAGGCAACCGTGTGCAGCCCATCAATACCGACCTGATTCCAAGCTGGAGCACGATTGACCCGCGCCTGCAAAATGCAGAGTGGCACACGGTGGACGGCGTTCACTATGGCACCCCCTATATGTGGGGCGCGAATGTGCTGATGTATAACACCGACCTTTACCCCGAGGCCCCCACATCGTGGCGCGCGGTGTTCGAAGAACAGACGCTGGCCGACGGACAAACCAATATTGGCCGCATACAGGCCTATGACGGGCCGATCCACATCGCCGATGCTGCCAATTACCTGATGTATCATCAGCCCGAGCTTGGCATCATCTCGCCTTACGAGCTGAACCAAGAGCAGTATGATGCCGCGCTGAATCTGCTGCGGGTGCAGCGCAAGCTGGTGGCGCGCTACTGGCACGATGCCTTCATCCAGATTGACGACTTTACCAATGAAGGCATGGCCGCTTCAGGTTCCTGGCCCTTTATGGTGCAGTTGCTGCAAGCCGCCAATGTGAATGTAGCCGGCACTATCCCGATTGAAGGCGCAACCGGTTGGGCCGACACCACAATGATGCATGTCGATAGCCAACATCCGACCTGCGCATATTTGTGGATGGAACATCAGTTGTCGTCCAACCTGCAAGCTGACCTTGCGGTCTGGTTTGGCGCATCGCCTTCGGTGCCTGCGGCGTGTAGCGACGGGCGCGGTATGCTGACACCGGAAGGCTGCACCGCCAACCAGTTCGACAATTTCGAGCAGATCAAGTTCTGGCAGACTCCGGTTTCCGCTTGCGAAAGCCAGGGTGAATGTGTGCCCTACTACCGCTGGGTGTCAGATTACATTGGTGTGATTGGCGGCCGCTGATCCAACCCGCCCGCTGCTCCAAAGGGGTGGCGGGCACATAAGGCGAATTTCCATGGCTCACGCAGTTCATTTTCAAGGCGTTTCACGCCATTACGGCCCCGTGCGCGCTGTCGATCAGGTAGACCTGAGCATCGCGGAAGGCACGTTCTTTGCCATGCTTGGCCCGTCGGGGTCGGGCAAAACCACCTGTTTGCGGCTGATCGCAGGGTTCGAGCAACCCACAGCGGGTAAAATTGCGGTATTTGGCAATTCCATGGCGGGCGTGCCGCCCTATCGGCGCGCGGTGAATACCGTGTTTCAGGATTACGCGCTGTTTCCGCATCTGAATGTGCAGGACAATGTCGCCTTCGGGTTGATGGTGGCGGGCAAGGGCAAGGCCGAACGCCACCGCGCCGCGCAAGAAACGCTGGAGCTTGTGCAGTTGGGCGGATACGGCATGCGCAAACCTTCGGCCCTGTCGGGCGGCCAGCGCCAGCGCGTTGCTCTGGCGCGGGCCTTGGTAAACAAGCCGCGCGTGCTGCTTTTGGATGAACCGCTTGGCGCGCTTGACTTGAAGCTGCGCGAACAAATGCAGGAAGAGTTGAAGGCGCTGCAACGGCAGTTGGCCATCACCTTCGTATTTGTCACCCATGACCAGACAGAAGCCCTGTCGATGGCCGATCAGGTTGCTGTGTTCAACGACGGCAAGATCGCGCAGATCGGGGCACCTCAAGACGTATATTTCCGCCCGGAAACCCCGTTTGTGGCCGATTTTGTCGGCTCGTCAAATGTGTTTCCACCAGACCTGATGGTGCAGCTTGCCGGCCATGACGGCCACGGCGCATTGCGCCCCGAAGCGGTAATGATTGCCCCCGACGCACCGCATGAGGCGCGCGTCGTTT
>JBBDJE010000030.1:23055-29242 GCA_040880065.1 Paracoccaceae bacterium
GGGCACGGCCACGCGGGTCACGCTGGCGCTTGGGCACGTGAGCCTGACCGCACTGCTACCAAAAGACGCGACCGTTCCCAGCATCGGCAGCACCGTGCGCATCGGCTGGCAGGCCGAAGACCTGCACAAGATGGCGGCGGGCCAATGAGCGGCGTTGCGCGCTTGTCCGACACGCTCTGGCGCCATCCGCGCCTGTTGTTGCTGCTTTTGCTGGCCCCGCCAGTGCTTTGGCTTGGCATCATATACCTTGGCTCGCTGTTTGCGCTTCTGGTGCAAAGCTTCTTCTCGATCGACGAATTCTCGGGGATGATCCGCTACGAGTTTACGCTCAAAACCTATGGCGAGCTTTTCACACCGGCTAATTTCGACATTATCCTGCGCACCGTCGGCATGGCGGCGGCGGTTACGCTGGCTTCGGCCATAATTGCCTTTCCCATTGCCTATTTCGCGGCACGTTATGCGCGCGGGCGCTGGAAGGCGGTGTTCTACCTCGGCATCATGCTGCCGCTGTGGTCGAGTTATCTGGTCAAGGTCTATTCATGGAAACTGATCCTCGCCAAGGAAGGCATTTTGAACTGGGCCTTTGAAAAGCTGCATCTGGGCTGGCTTCTTGAAGGCTATCTGAGCCTACCGACATTGGGTGGCAACTCGCTTTCAACCAGTGTGACCGGCACGTTCATCGTGTTTGTCTATGTCTGGATGCCGTTCATGATCCTGCCCCTTCAGGCGGCGCTGGAACGTGTGCCCACCTCGATGCTGGAAGCGGCGGGCGACCTGGGGGCCAAACCGCTTCAGAGTTTCCGCCATGTGTTGTTGCCGCTGGCGCTGCCCGGCCTGATCGCCGGGTCCATCTTCACCTTCTCGCTTACCTTGGGTGATTACATCATCCCGCAGCTTGTGGGGACATCGCGGCGCTTTATCGGTCAGGCGGTTTATGCCCATCAGGGCACGGCGGGCAATATTCCACTGGCGGCGGCCTTTGCGGTCGTGCCCATTCTGATCATGGCGCTTTATCTTTGGGTCGCCAAACGCAAGGGGGCTTTTAATGCGCTCTGACCGTGCCCCGCTGGGCCTGAAAATTGCTGCAACCGCCGGGCTGTTGTTTTTGCACCTGCCGCTTTTGCTGATCTTTGTCTATGCCTTCACCACCGAGGATAAATCCTATCAATGGCCACCCCCCGGCCTGACACTGAAATGGTTTGCCGTAACCTGGAACCGCCCCGATGTTTGGGCCGCGCTTGGCCTGAGCCTGAAGGTGGCCAGCATTTCAACGGTGATTGCGCTGGTGCTGGGCACGTTGTGCGCCGCTGCTGTCAGCCGCAGCCGGTTTTTCGGGCGCGAGGCGATTTCGCTGATGGTGATCTTGCCCATTGCCCTGCCCGGAATTGTGACCGGCATTGCCCTGCGTTCAGCCTTCAACCTTGCCGACATTCCGTTCAGCTTCTGGACCATTATTTTGGGCCACGCGACCTTTTGTGTGGTGGTTGTCTATAACAACGCCGTGGCGCGGTTTCGTCGGGTTTCCGGTTCTCTGGTCGAGGCGGCGATGGACCTTGGCGCAAACGGCTTTCAAACCTTTCGCTATGTCATTCTGCCCAATATCGCCACGGCGCTGCTGGCGGGCGGAATGCTGGCCTTTGCCTTGTCGTTTGACGAGGTTATCGTCACGACCTTTACCGCCGGACAGCAGCAAACCCTGCCGATCTGGATGCTGGAGGAGCTTGTGCGCCCGCGCCAACGCCCTGTCACAAATGTGGTGGCCATGGTCGTGGTGATGGTGACGTTCCTGCCAATTCTTGCCGCCTATTACCTGACACGCGGCACCGACACTGTAGCCGGTCAGGGCAAATAAAACCAAGGAGTATGTGATGCAAACCAAAATGCTGATCGGGACTGCGTTTGAGCCGGGCAACGAGGTTGAAGAACCGATTCTGAACCCCCGCACCGGTGCGCTTATCCTCAAAATGGCTGAGGCGGATTTGGGCCAGATTGATCGTGCCGTGCAAGCGGCGCGGGCCGCATTTGGCCCTTGGTCACGCAGCACACCGGCTACACGCGCCACCATGCTGCTGGCCATTGCAGATGCGGTCGAGAAGAACGGCGATGAGCTGGCAGCCTTGGAGGCGCTCAATTGCGGCAAACCCATAAGCTGTGCGCGCAACGACGAAATTCCCGCCATTGCCGATTGTTTCCGATATTTCGCCGGCGCTGTGCGCAACATGCACGGGCCGCTTGCGGGCGAGTATATGGAGGGCCACACCTCGATGATCCGGCGTGATGCGATTGGCGTTGTCGCCTCGATCGCGCCGTGGAACTACCCGCTGATGATGATGGCCTGGAAACTGGCACCCGCGCTGGCCGGTGGTAATACCGTTGTGCTGAAACCCAGCGAGCAAACCCCGCTGACCGCCCTGCGCATGGCAGAACTTATGGCCGAAATTCTGCCGCCGGGGGTAGTGAATGTCATTGTTGGCCAAGGTGGCACCGTGGGCAATGCGCTGATCAACCATGCCGATGTTGATATGGTGTCGATCACCGGCGACATTGCCACCGGCAAGAAGGTGCTGCAAGCGGCGGCAAAAACCGTGAAACGCACCCATCTGGAGCTGGGCGGCAAGGCACCTGTGATCGTGTTTGATGATGCCGATCTTGGCCGCGTGGTCGATGGTTTGCGCGCCTTCGGGTTTTACAATGCCGGGCAGGATTGCACCGCCGCCTGCCGCATTTATGCCGGGCCAAAGATTTACGACAATCTCGTGGCCGAGTTGACCAGTGCTGCGGCCAGCATCACTTATGACCAGCCCGATGACAGCACCAACGAAATTCCACCGCTCATCTCGCTGCGCCAGCGCGACCGTGTGGCCAGCTTCGTGCAACGCGCCGCCGAACTCAGCCATATCGAGGTCACAACAGGCGGCAATGCGCCAGATGGTGGCGGCTTTTACTACCGCCCCACGGTCATTGCCGGAGCGTTGCAAAGCGATGAAATCGTGCAGCGCGAGGTGTTCGGTCCGGTTGTCTCTATCACGCGCTTTAGCGAAGACGAACAGGCGGTGGATTGGGCAAATGACAGCCAGTACGGCCTGGCTTCATCGGTTTGGACACAGGATATTGGCCGTGCAATGCAAACATCTGCAGCACTTCGCTATGGCTGCACTTGGGTGAACACGCATTTCATGCTGGTCAACGAAATGCCGCATGGCGGGCTCAAACAATCGGGCTATGGCAAAGACATGTCGATGTATGCACTTGAAGACTACACCGCCGTGCGCCACGTAATGATCGCGCATTAAGCCACTGTAAAGCATGGTAAAAAGCAAAAACCCGGCACAGATGGCCGGGTTTTTGGTGCGGTCGAGAAGACTCGAACTTCCACGGGAGTTACCCCACTACGACCTCAACGTAGCGCGTCTACCATTCCGCCACGACCGCATAAGGTGGGCGCCGTATAGCACCGCCAATTTGCCATGTGAAGCGGTTTGTTCCTCTTTTTATTACCTTGCGCGCGCTTTATGTATTTGCGCAGGCAACAGGCAGCGGGGCGCGGTGATGGATTGGCGAATTTCCGATGGTTTAACCGAATATCCGGCAGCCGTGGCCGCAATGGAAGCGCATGTGGCGGCCATGCATGCCGGTGATGCTGACGAGAAGGTCTGGCTGCTCGAACATCCGCCGCTTTACACCGCCGGCACCTCGGCCAAACCCGCCGATCTGTTGCGGCCCGACCGCTTTGAGGTTTTCACCAGCCAGCGCGGCGGCGAATATACCTATCATGGCCCCGGCCAGCGCGTGGCCTATACCATGCTCAACCTGAACAGGCGTGGCCGCGATGTGCGCAAATTTGTATGCCTGCTGGAAGACTGGATCATCGCCACGCTGGCCGATTTTAACGTAAAGGGCGAGCGCCGCCGCGGTCGCGTAGGAGTTTGGGTGCTGCGACCCGACAAGCCCCCCCTGCCCGATGGCAGCCCTGCGGAAGATAAAATCGCGGCGATCGGCATTCGCCTGCGCCGCTGGATCAGCTTTCATGGCATCGCGCTGAATGTGGAGCCCGACCTTGCCCATTTTGACGGCATCGTGCCTTGCGGCATTTCGGGCTATGGCGTGACCAGCCTTGTCGACCTTGGCTTGCCAGTTACCATGGCCGATGTCGATATTGCCCTGAAGCGAAACTTCGAGGCGGTTTTTGGCAACTAGGCCGCGACATTTCAGCGTGTTGCCATAGCAAGGCCACGCGCTAATCTGGCGGCAGATCAACATTAAGGACTTATCATGAAACCGCTTGTTTTTGCCACCACCCTGCTTGCCGCAACCCCTGTTTTTGCTGAAGGCGATGCGGCGCGCGGCGAAGACTTGTTCAACCGTTGCAAATCGTGCCATGCAATTGCCGATGGTGATAATGTTTTTGTGCGCGGCGGGCGCACCGGCCCCAACCTTTTTGGCATTATGGACAGCCCCGCCGGTGCGGCCGATTTTCGCTATTCCGGCGCATTGCTCGCATTGGCCGAAGCCGAAACCGTTTGGGATGACGAGAATTTCATCGCATGGGTGACCGATCCGGGTGATTTTTTGCAAGCCACCTTGGGTGATTCTGCGCCCCGCTCACGCATGACATTCAAGCTTGCCGATGGCGCTGGCGACATTGCTGCCTATTTGCGCAGCCTTTCAGCGCAATAAACTTACGCCAAGGCGCGGCTGCGACACATATGATAGTTGAGCCTGTCCGCCCCATTGGTTACACATCAACTTGTATCGGTGCGAACGCTGCGGCGGATTCGCATCGCATGAAAGACGTGTCAGGAGAATAAAATGGCAGACGCAGCCGCTCACGCCGACGAGCATCACGACACGCGCGGATTTTTCACGCGCTGGTTCATGTCGACGAACCATAAGGATATCGGCATCCTTTATCTGTTCACCGCGGCCATTCTTGGCTTCGTCTCTGTAGCCTTCACCGTCTATATGCGCATGGAGCTTATGGATCCGGGTGTGCAATATATGTACATGGCGGCCGAACTTGGCGTCGAGCGGATCAACGCGCTGTTTGCCGAATTGCAAACCGCCTATGCCGCATTGGGCGCCGAGGTGCCTGCGGCTGTGAGCGGGCTGCAAGATACACTTGTTGCAGCCGCGGCTGCCGGGCCTGACAGCGATGCGCTGCAAACCGTTGTTTCAGGCGCCTTGCGCGCCGATATGATGAGCGCGATGGACGCTGCTATTGCCACTGCCGGCACTGCTGAACGCCCGCTGCTTTACGGCCTGCTTGATACGCTCGATGGTGACCCGAATGGCCATTTATGGAATGTTCTGATCACCGGCCACGGCATTCTGATGATGTTCTTCGTGGTTATTCCGGCACTGTTCGGCGGCTTTGGCAACTATTTCATGCCGCTGATGATCGGCGCGCCCGATATGGCCTTCCCGCGCATGAACAACCTGTCTTACTGGATGTATGTTGCAGGCTCCTCATTGGCCGTGGCCTCGCTGCTGTCGCCCGGCGGTAACGGGCAGCTTGGCTCGGGTGTGGGCTGGGTGCTTTATGCGCCGCTCTCCACCTCCGAGGGTGGCATCTCGATGGACCTGGCTATTTTCGCGGTTCACGTCTCCGGCGCCTCGTCCATTTTGGGGGCGATCAACATGATCACCACCTTCCTGAACATGCGCGCGCCGGGCATGACGCTGCATAAAACCCCGCTTTTCGCGTGGTCGATCTTTGTCACCGCCTTCATGATCCTTCTGTCGCTGCCGGTTCTGGCCGGTGGTATCACCATGCTGCTGACCGACCGTAACTTCGGCACCTGCTTCTTTCAGGCCAGCTGCGGCGGTGATCCGATCCTCTATCAGCACATCCTGTGGTTCTTCGGGCATCCCGAGGTTTACATGATCATCGTGCCGGGTTTCGGCATTATCAGCCATGTGATCTCGACCTTCTCGAAAAAACCGATCTTCGGCTATCTGCCCATGGTTTATGCCATGGTCGCCATTGCCGTGCTTGGCTTCGTCGTTTGGGCGCACCACATGTATACGGTGGGCATGTCGCTGACCCAGCAAAGCTATTTCATGCTGGCCACCATGGTTATTGCGGTGCCGACAGGGGTGAAGATTTTCAGCTGGATCGCAACCATGTGGGGCGGCTCGATCGAGTTCAAAACCCCCATGCTCTGGGCCTTCGGGTTTTTGTTCCTCT
>JBBDJE010000031.1:0-125949 GCA_040880065.1 Paracoccaceae bacterium
CGGCGGCTTCGGCCTCGGTGATCTGGCGCACACCGCTTAACGCTAGCGGCGCGCCGCCTAAAGATGCACCCGCCACAGCGGCATCTTGCGCCATGGCATTGGTTGCCAGCAACATCCAGGCCATATCTTGGGTAGAGCGATGGCCGCTGCCATAAAAGCTTGCCCGACGGGCCAGTTCCAAACGGTCAACCGCGGTGGAGTTCACCTCGGCGGCCAAGGTCAGCACGGCCGCCGCATCGCGCGCGTAAGAGCCATAGTCGATGCGCCAGGCTTGATTTTCGGCGCCAAAGCCAAGCACGCGGGCATTGGCAAGGCCGAACATACGGTCGGCGCGCAACTGGTCGCCGTAATAAGCGAGCGCCGTGCCAAGCTGGGCTTGTGCCATAGCCGTGGCAAACTGGGTGGCGCGGTTATCGGCGAAGTAGCGCAAATCGCCGATGCTTGCACGGTTTTCGCGGGCCAGAACCATAATCGCATAGGCAATATCCTGCCCCGCATCCTCAAAGTCGGGCGCGTAATTGATGCGGTTCAGCAGGTTTGCCAAAGCCAGATCAAAGGCCATATCGGGCACATCATAACCAAGGCTGCGCGCGCGCGACAAAAAGTCGGTCACATAGGCATCGAGCCACATATCGCCGGAATCCGGCCGCCATAGCCCGAAACCGCCCGAACTGGACTGGTTGGCAAGCACATCGATCACGGTATCGGCAATCCGTGCTTGCATGCCTTCCTGCGGGACAAGCTTTAGCGCCTCGGCCACCTCGCCCACATAGAGCAGGGGCAATGCGCGTGAAACAAGCTGTTCCGAGCAGCCATAGGGGTAACGATCGAGTGCCGCCAACAGCCCCGCCGGGTCGAGCGCGGCGAGCGGGCCAACGCTGAGCGTGACCGTGCCGCTGCCCGGGCGGATACCGGCAAATGTGTTGCTATCAATGGTGAAATTGCCGCCATTGGCTGCAAGCCGAATGGGCGTGCGGCGGATGATTTCGGGGTCATTTGCCAGCACATTCAGGCGCGCTGTTTGCTCTACAACGCGCCCGTCGGGCATGGTCATGACAATGCGCAACGCGCCCAGCCCCGTGCGATCGGCTTTAAGTGGAATGATGCGGCTGGCCCGCGCCCCTTGTTCAAGCTCAACGCTGAACTGCGCAGCCCCTTGGGCAACAGCAACGGGGCCGGTGGCGAAAATTTCGACGCCAACAGCACCTGTAGGCCCGCTGACATGCGCCAACTCGACCAGCAGGCGCGTGTCATCCCCCGGGGCCATGAAGCGTGGCGTGGTGGTGGTCAGCACGATCGGGTCGCGCACCAGCACATCCTGGCTGGCCTGGCCAACGCCCTGCGCGCCCCAGACAACCGCCATAACCCGCACGGCACCATTAAAGGCCGGAAGCTCGAAGCTGACCGTGGCTGTGCCATCGGCTGCGATGCTGACCGGCCCGCTGAACCTCGCCAAAAGCTCTTGTGTTGGCGGCGGGGTGTTGGTGCGGGTATTGGCACTGTCACCACCGCTGCGAATGGCGGCACGGCTGGCGGCGCTGGCGTCTATCAGCCGCCCGTAAATGTCGCGCAGCTCCATCCCCAGCGCACGTTGGCCGAAATAGTGTGCCTCAGGGTCGGGCGATTTGAAGCCGGTAATGTTCAAAATGCCGATATCGACCACCGAAACCGTCGCCCAAACCTGCTGGCCGGGTTGCAGGTTGCCGACATTCAGCCCCACATTGAGCGGGCCGCGCGGCTCGGTCGTATCGGGCAGGTCAAGCGACAAATCAAGCGCGCGGTCCTGCGGGTTTACCGCCGCATGGGCAAGGCCAAGCGCGCGGGCCGGATTATGGCCCGCATCGGCATTGCCGGGGCGGATGAGCGAGGCGATGACATAAGCGCCGCTGCCCCATTCATCGGTCACAGGCAGGGTGATCTCGGTTTCGCCCGCCGTGACCTCTATCGCCTGCATGGAGATGAGCCGGTCTGTCACCACGCGCACGAGCGCCACGCCATCCATGCGCGCATCCATCCGCAATACGGCACTATCGCCGGGGGCGTAGCCGGGCTGGTCAAGCGCGACCTGAAGCAGGTCTGGCGTGTCGGAACTGCCATCAGCCCCCCACCAGCCGACATAAAAGCTGTGGGTGCTTGGCAGGATCTCGCCACCCTGCGCGTTGATGCGCAGCTCGTAACGGCCCCATTCGACGGGGTGCTCGATACGGGCCTTGCCATCGGCGCCGGTTGTCAGCGTGCCGGCCCCAACGCGGGTGCGCGTTGTCACCGGTTCCCAGCGCCAGTTGCCATCATGGGAATACCACTGGTAGCGGCGGTTCACGCGGTTCAGCACCCATGCCAGCGGTGCCTCGGCGCGCGGGGTAAGATCGGCATTGATGCTGACGATATCAAAGGCGGCATTTTCGTTTTCGCCAAGGTTCCAGTCAAACAGCGGCTTGATGCCGATACCCGGCTCGGAGGGGAGTAGCGGGCGGGTCAGCGTGCGCTCAACCGGGCGCCCGGAGCCATCGGCCATGCGCAAGGTCACGCGCATTTCCAGCGGACGGCTGGTTTGTTCCATATCCGGCAAGGCAAGGAAAATTTGCGCCGCACCCGCCGCATCGGTTGCGGGCAGGTCATAGAGCCCGTCGCCGCTGGGGATGAACGGGTCATCTTCCAGCCCGAAATGATAACCGTCATAGCCGGGGTGGCTGGAGGTGGTCTCGACCTCGATTGACCCTTCGATCGACAGGCCAGCCCCCGGTGCGCCGTAAAGGTAGCGCGCGGCAATATCAAGCGGCGGCAGGCTAAGGGCGTCAAGCGCGCCTTCGGGCAGGGCCATGGTAAAGTCGATCCGCTCGGGAATGAAGTCCTCGACCAAAAAGCGGGTGGAAGAGAGCCGCGGGCCGTTCGGGTCGGCATAGAGGTGCATTTGCCAGCCCCCGCGCTGGGCGCTGGCGGGGATGGCAAGGTCAAGAATATGGCCGCCACCGCCAAGGTCGGCCAGCAGATGGCGCGAAAATTCCACCCCGTCGGGGCGGTGGATAATGGCGGTCAACGGTAGGCCTTCAAGCGCCTTTGCAGCACTGTCGCGCGCCAGAATCGTGGCGTGAACCGTTTCACCGGCGCGGTAAATGCCTCGGTCGGTTGTGGTGAAAATATCTATCGGGCCGGGGGCGGCGCGGCCTGCAACGCCGCGGTCCGACAGATCAAAACCGCCATCGCTCATGTCGAGCCATGCGAAATCATCGGCAGCGGCCAGTGTAAGCATGCTCGGGGCCATGCCGCCGGTGCCTGCCAGATAGCCGGGGTCGATACGCGCATAGCCAGCGGCATCGGTGGTGGCTTCGGCCAGAACCTCGTTGTTTACCGCCAATAGCTGCAGGGTTACATCCGGTTTGGGTTCAGCACTGGCAAGGCTGCGCACAAACACATGCAGACCGTCGCCGCCTTGCATGGTTTCAACACCCAGATCGCTGACGATGAACCATTGCGTGGCGGCGGCTTCCCAGCTTTCTGTGGTTTCGGGAATGCGTGCGGTAATGGCATAAACACCCGGCTCCAGCGCGGGCAGGAAGGCCGAGACCGGCAGGCCGGTGGTGACATCGGCATTAAGGTCGGTTTGCAGATCGGCCTGACCTTCCCAAAGGGCTGCGCCCAATCGCTCGGCAATGTCGGATTCCTCATATTCGCTCATTGCCTGGCCAACATTGCCACGGCGGATGGCGGTGATCAGCCCGCGCTCGCCCACGCGAAACAGCCGCAACGCGACCAATGGCGCGTTGATGGAAACGATCGGCAGTGCCGCATCATCGGTTTTGGGCAGCACATAGGCGCGGCCGGGGAAGTAGACCATGGCATCGCGGTCGCGCACATAAAGCTCTATATCAACGCTTTTTGTCAGCACCTCGCCATCGGCGGCAGGCAGGCCCGCGCGGATGGTCAGATCATAGGTTTCACCATGGCGCGCACCATCAAGGCAGAGCTGGTTTTGCTCGACCTCGACCGGCAATTCAGCGCCCTGCATGCGCACAAATGGCGCGTAATCTACGCCGGTTTGCGCCAGCGGGTCGGAAAAGGTAAGGCAAATGCGCGGTTGTTCGGCGTTATTGTCGACCTGATGTTCGACAATGCGAAAGCCGAACAGGCCGATGGCGCGTTGCAAAGCCGTATCAACCGCCTCGCTTGGGGCAAGGCCAAGGGCGGTGCGCAGCAATGTGATGGACTGGCGCCCGTAATTGGCCTGCTCCAGTCGGCTGGCCAGTTTCACCAGAATATCGGCGCGCATATCGGCCACAGAACTGCGAAAATAGGCGTTGATCAGCGCCGAAGTGCCAATCAGCCGGTCGTCGCTTTTTGTAGAACGCAGCATTGTATCGCCAAAGGCGAGCCACAGGCCGGCATCATCAGACTGGGCGAGCGCGCGCTGCATGTAAAAGGCGTAACTGTCAAAATCGGAGGTGCCGCGCGCCTCATCGGCCAGCGACAGAAGGGCGGAAACCGGCATTTCATTGGCGCGGTAGGCCTGGCCAAGGCTGGTGGCCTGAGTGAGGGCACGGTCCATCCAGAAGCGCGGCAGGGTGGCAAGATCGTCCTGCCTGCTGCGTGCAAGGCTGAGTGCTTGCGGGCTGGCGCGGGAAACACGGTAGGACACAGCGCCGTTGAACGGTTCGGCAAGGCTGCCATCGGTTTTTAAAAAACAGGCATTGGCCGAGGTATTATAAGTGACCGCGTTGCAGGATTGCTCGGCAGCGCAGGCGTTCAGGCAAATCTCGACCGAAGTATCGCGCAGTATTCGAATATCATTTCCGGGCAGATCGGTGGCCTGCATCCGGTTGAACTGTTCGGTGGGGATGTAAAGCGGCTGGGCAAGTCCAGCACTGGCGCAAAATGTAAAAACGAGGGCGGCAAAGAGATTGTTACGGGTGAAACGGGTCATCACACTATCCAGATTTTGGGTTCAATCCGCGCAGCCTAGCAGCGGTGCATGATTCCCAAAAGCCTGTTGCGCGGTATATTTGTGGTTGAGCAGCTAAACAGCGCAATCGCCGCTCTTTGCACCGCCCGCTTGCCAACTGCCTTAAAGTGGTCGGGCGCGGGTAGAGGCGAGCGTGTAGTTATAGCGCAGCACACCGGCTACTGCAGGCAGGTTGCGCAGCATGAACACGGCACGAAAGCTGCGCAACTGCTGGGGGGGCACGGTCACGCGCGCGGTGCCGTCATCATCGCCAATGACGATGCATTCCACGACCGGGCTATCAACCAAAGGGCAATCAAGCGCGCGCAGCACGAGGTTCATTACCAGAAGCTCCGCGCCATCTGCAAGGTTGTGCACTTGCCCGACCATGGTTACAAAACGCGGCTCGACCAGAAATTCGACATCGCGCAGCGCCAGATTATCGGGGTCAATCGCAGAGATCTGGGTTTTTTCGGTGGGCTCGCTCAAAGAGAAATAGGTGCCAAAGACCGCAACAACCACCACAAGCGCGCCCGCAATGCCAAGCCGGTATTCCGGAAACCGCCAAAGCACAGCAACCGTCAACGCAAGCGCAAGAAATATAAGTGCAATTGGCATTTTCTGTTTTCCTTTTTATGTGATGTGGCGCTTGGTTGGCGTTTTGGCAAGGGCTAGTTGCTGTTATAGCCCTGCGGGTTTTTTTGTTGCCACGCCCAATGATCGGCACACATTTGTGCCAGATCGTGCCGCGCGCGCCAGCCGAGCAGCCGCGCGGCCTCTTGCGGGTTGGCGAAATACGACGGCACATCGCCTGCGCGGCGCGGCGCAATCTGGTGGGCAATGTCAAAGCCGCAGGTTTCTTGCCACTGCGTCAGAACCTGCAACACCGAATAGGCCCGCCCGGTGCCAAGGTTCAAGGCTGGGCAGTCGCCCGGCTTTGCGCTGTTCAGAAGGTGATTCACGGCGGCAACATGGCCTTCGGCAAGGTCGCAAACGTGAATATAGTCGCGCTCGCAACTGCCATCGGCGGTGGGGTAGTCATTGCCGAAAACGTTTAGAATTTGCCGCCGTTTGCCGGCGACCTGCGCGATATAGGGAAAGAGGTTTGCGGGCTCACCCGTCGGGTCTTCGCCAATTTCGCCCGACGGATGCGCGCCTACCGGGTTGAAGTAGCGCAGGTTGATCGCCCGCCAGCCATGGGCACGCGCAAAGCCTGCCAGCATGTATTCCACCGCCAGTTTGCTGGTGGCATAGGGGCTTTCGGGGCGCAGGGCGGCGGCTTCGGTCAGGGGTACAAATTCCGGCACGCCATAAACCGTGGCGGTTGATGAAAATACCGCGCGCGCAACACCCGCCCGCTGCATTGCCGAAAACAACGCAAGTGAGCCTTGGGTGTTGACTTCGAAATATTTTTGCGGGTCGGCGACGGATTCACCCACGGCTTTGACACCGGCCAGATGCAGCACACAGTCTATCGGGTGCATGGCGAAAATCTGGTCGAGCAAGTCGCCATCACGCACATCGCCGCGAATAAGCTGCACGGGCTGGCCTGCAATTTCGCCCACGCGTGCCAGCGCTGTGGCAGAGGCGTTGGACAGATCGTCGAGCACCACAACCTTGTGGCCGTTTTTTAGCAGCGCCACCAATGTATGGCTGCCAATATACCCCGCCCCGCCAGTGACCAAAATCGTGCTTTGCATCGTATTCCTTTCACGTTGCCTTGCCGATAACCGATTTCGCGCCACGCGGCAACATTGCGCCTTGCCAAGTGCTGCGCTGCACGGTCAACTTGCTAAAACGGGAGGAGCTTATTTGGTGTTCCGGCGCATTCTTCTTGCGGCGAGCTTGCTTGCATTATGCATTGCGGCCGGTTTTTTGGGCTGGCAGCGCGCCTATGATCTGGGTGTGGCGGAATTGCGCAGCCGTGGTGCTACCGAAATGCAGCTTTATATGGAAACGACGCGCGGGCGGTTGAACCAATACCGCGCCCTTGCGGCGGTTTATGCCCGTGACCCGCTTGTGCGCGCTGCTGTTGAAGGGGGCGCAGATGGCCCCGACATTGCCCCGCTGAACCGCAGGCTGGAATACTGGAACGCGATGAGCGGTTCTGCTGATACCTATGTGCTTGATCGTGACGGGCTGACCATCGCCGCATCAAACTGGGCGCAGGCGGATAGTTTTGTCGGCAATAACTTCGCCTTCCGCCCCTATTACCAAATGGCGATTACCGGCCAGTTGGGGCGGTTTTTCGGGCTGGGCACAACATCGGGCGTGCGCGGTTATTACTTTGCCTTCCCCATTCATCGCCCCGGCGAAATTACCGGCGCGGCGGTGGTCAAGGTTTCGGTTGCGCGGATCGAGCGCGAATTGGCCCCCGAAGGTGCGACGGTGTTTTTTACCGATAGGGCGGGTGTGATCATCATCTCGAATGACCCGGACTTGCGGCTGCGCGCGCTTGGCCCCATCGCCCCGGCCCATGCCGAGGCTATATTGCGTGACCGCCAGTTTGACCTTGGCCAGATTGCGCCGATTGATGCGGGACTGTTTGACGGGCAGTTGCATTTGCGCCAGCCCATGGTGCCGGAAGGCTGGACACTGCATGTGGTCAAATCGCTGGCGCTGGTGCGCGCACAGGCTTGGGGGGCGGCGCTGCTGGCAGGTGCCGTGGGGCTGATCATCGGGCTGGTTGCCGTGGTTATATTGCAACGCCGCGCGCGTCTGCTGGAACGGTTGGAGGTGCGGGCCAGTGCCGCGCAGGTGTTGGAAGCGCAGGTCGCCGCGCGCACCGCCGATTTGACGCGCGCCAATGAAAACCTGCAGCGTGCGCAGGCCGATCTTGTGCAAGCGGCCAAGCTGGCCGCGCTTGGCCAGATGTCGGCGGCGCTCAGCCACGAGTTCAACCAACCGCTGACCGCCATTCGCACCTATACCGATAATGCGCTGGCGTTTTTAGGTATTGGCAAACGCGAATATGCCGAAGAAAACCTGAAGCGCGTGCTGCGCCTGACCGAGCGCATGGCCGAACTTTCGCGCCACCTTATCGGCTTTGCGCGCAAGCCGCGTGAAACCGTGCGCCCCACGCGCCTGTCGGATGTGATCGACGAGACTTTGTCGCTGATGCGCGGCAGGATCGAGCGGGCCGACGCGAAGATCAGTGTTACCAATATCGGGGAACTGGTGGTCATGGGCGGGCAGGTGCGCTTGCAACATGTGATGATGAACCTGCTTGGCAACGCGCTGGATGCAGCCCTTGGCGCAGGGCGCATGCCCGAAATTGCCATTGCCGCCAGCGTTGAGGGCGGCAATGTGCTTATCACCGTTGATGATAACGGGCCGGGCATTGCGCCTGATCTGGCCGAAAAGGTGTTTGATCCGTTCTTTTCCACCAAGGAAGTGGGGCAGGGGCTTGGGCTTGGCCTGTCGATCTCGTTCAACATCATGTGCGATTTTGGCGGCACGATTGAAGTAAGCCGTAACGCCAATGGCGGCGCGCGCTTCACGCTTGGCCTGCCGCATGTGGACCGTGCCAACATAAAGGCCGCCGAATGAAGGTTCTGCTGATAGATGACGAGGAAGACATTCGTGCCGCCCTGACTCAGACGCTGGAGCTGGCCGGTTTTACAGTAACCGCCTGCGCGCGCGCCGAACGCGCGCTGGAACTGGTCAATGACGAGTTTGACGGTGTTGTCGTATCCGATATTCGTATGCCGCGCATGGATGGCATGGCGCTGCTGGAAGCGATTGGCGCGCGCGATGCCGAACTGCCCGTGGTGCTGATTACCGGCAATGCCGATGTTGCACTTGCGGTGGCCGCAATGCGCGCCGGTGCGCATGATTTCATTGAAAAACCGTTCGAGCCTGCGCGGTTGGTGGAAATTGCCCGTCGCGCCATTGCCCTGCGCAAGCTTACACTGGAAAACCGCAGCCTGCGCCGTGTGCTTGATGGCGATGATATACTTGCAACGCGCATAAAGGGGCGCAGCCCCGAAATCATCGACCTGCGCCGCCAGATTACGCTGCTGGCCCGCCATGATACCGATGTGCTGATCGAGGGTGATACCGGCACCGGCAAGGAACTTGTCGCACGCGCACTGCACGACCTTTCTGCGCGGGCGGCGCAACCTTTCGTGGCGGTTAATCTTGCCTCGCTTCCGGCGGCGAGTATCGAATCCGAGTTGTTTGGCCATGTGGCGGGTGCCTTTTCCGGCGCGCTGCGCGAGCGTCGGGGGCGGTTTGAGCATGCACGCGGTGGCACGCTTTATCTTGATGAAATCGGCGCATTGCCCGCCGCCTTGCAGGTGAAACTGCTGCGGGTGGTCGAGGAACGTGCCATTACCCCGCTTGGTGCCAATGACAGTGTTGCGCTCGATGTGCGCTTTCTGGCCAGCTCAAACAGGCCGCTTGCGGCGCTGGAAAGCTTCCGGCGCGACCTGCTCTACCGGATCAATCCTGCCAGCCTGCATGTGCCGCCCCTTGCGGCACGGCGTGGCGATATTCCGCTGTTGTTCCGCCATTTTTTAACGCTTGCCGCCGCGCGCTCCGGACTGTCCGTTCCCGACATTGCGGCCGAAACACTGATGGCGCTGTCAGCGCGCGACTGGCCCGGCAATGTGCGCGAACTGGCGAATGAGGCTGAACGCTTCGTGATGGGCCTGCAAAAAACCGGCGACACGACACCGCTGACGCTTGCGCAAAGAATGGAAGCCTTCGAGCATGCCCAGATTGCCGCCGCCCTGTCGGCCCATCATGGTGCGCTGCGCGAAACCTACGAATCATTGGGGCTGGCGCGCAAATCGCTTTACGAAAAAATGCAGAAATACGGGCTGAAGCGCGAAGACTTTGGCAGCGACCAGCCCGGTTAGCGCCGCGATGGGTGGCAATCCACCCATTTGAACTGCGCCAATGGGGGGCAGCGGTAACAGCATTGCTGTTGTGGCGACCCGAAAGGGCAAAAGCCGTAACGCCACCGCTCGCCTGCGCGCTACTTCTGCTAAAACCACACCGGTGCCGCAGCGTTACCTGCGCGCGGCCTTCAAAGTTTTGGGAGAGAACAATGAAAAATATTACCATTGCCGCCTTGATGGCGGCCACAGCGCTAACCGCAAGCCCGGCTTTCGCCGATTGTGACGCGGGCGAAATCGTTATCAAATTCGCGCATGTTACCAACACCGACAGACACCCCAAAGGCATTGCCGCCTCACTTTTGGCCGAGCGTGTAAATGCTGAAATGGATGGCATTGCCTGTATGGAGGTTTATCCGAACTCCACGCTTTACAACGATGATCAGGTGCTTGAAGCCATGCTGCAGGGCGATGTGCAGCTTGCTGCGCCCAGCCTTTCAAAGTTTGAGACCTTCACCCGTGTTTTCCGCATTTTCGACCTTCCCTTCATGTTCAGCAATATTGAAGCGGTCGAAGAATTCCAGAACGGCGAAGCCGGTCAGGCGATGTTGGGCAGCATGGAGCGTCGCGGCCTTATGGGCCTAGGCTATTGGCATAACGGGCTGAAGCAGTTCTCGGCCAATGTGCCGCTTGAATTGCCAAGCGATGCCGAAGGCCTCAAGTTCCGCGTGCAGCCCTCGGATGTGCTGGTGGCACAAATGCAGGCACTGGGAGCATCGCCCCAGCCTATGGCGTTTTCCGAAGTTTATGGCGCGCTGCAAACCGGCGTTGTCGACGGGCAGGAAAACACATGGTCGAACATTTATGGCCAGAAGTTCTTTGAAGTGCAGGACGGCACCACCGAAACCAACCATGGTGTGCTCGACTACCTCGTTGTGACCTCGACCGACTGGCTTGACAGCCTCGACCCGGCCGTGCGCGACCAGTTCCTGACCATCCTGAACGAAGTTACCGCCGAGCGGAATGCTGCGGTGAACATGGTGGATGCGGAAGCCCGTCAAGCCATTCTGGATGCCGGTGGCGTTATTCGCGAGCTGAACGACGAACAGCGCCAGGCATGGGTCGAAGCGATGATGCCCGTTTGGGCACAGTTTGAGGCCGATGTAGGGGTGGACAACATTGCCGCTGCACAGGCCGCAAACGCCAACAACATGTAAAACCATTTTCAGCCTCCGGTAACATCCGGGGGCTGATTCCGCTCTGGGGGGAGTGCGCTATGACTGCCGATGCTGCAAGCTCGGGCCGGTTTGGCCGTTTTATCAACACGTTGGAAGAAACCTTCATCGCCTATATCATGCTGGCGATGGTGGTCATCACCTTTGGCAACGTGATTTTGCGCTATGTCTATAACAGCGGCTGGATCTGGGGGCTGGAGCTGACAGTCTATCTGTTTGCATGGCTTGTTTTGTTCGGCATTTCCTATTGCGTAAAGGTTTCGGCGCATTTGGGCGTTGATGCGGTGATCAACCTGTTCAGCCCCGGTCCGCGCCGCATAGCGGTGCTGGTCGCTGCGCTGGTTTGCGTGGTTTATGCTGCCCTGTTGTTAAAGGGCGCGTGGGACTATTATGCACCTTTTGCGGGCATGAACGCGACCACCGGGCGCTGGTTCCCCACGGGGTTTGCCAATAGCCGCGATCAGGGCTGGTATGAAACATCCGACATTCCGCTACCCGCCATGCTCGGCTTTCTTGAAGGCTGGTTCAACGAAGGCGAGGCCTATGAAAAGCTGCCGCGCCTTGTGCCTTATGTGATGCTGCCTTTTGGCGTTGCTCTGCTGCTGTTTCGCTTTGTTCAGGCCTTTATCCTGATCGCGCTGGGCAAGCGCACCCATCTTATTGCCAGCCACGAGGCTGAGGACGCGGTGCAAGAAGCCGGTCGCAAGATGCAGGAGTCATAATCCATGGATGTCGCGCTTCTTTTTACGGCCATCATTGGCCTGCTGCTGATTGGTGTGCCAATCGCCGTGTCGCTTGGGCTTGCCTCGACAATCTATCTGCTGGTTCTATCCGAAACATCGCTTGCCAGCATTGCGCAAACGCTGTTTCAGGCCATGGCCGGGCATTACACCTTGCTGGCCATTCCGTTCTTCATACTTGCCTCATCCTTCATGTCTACGGGCGGTGTGGCCAAGCGGATCATCCGGTTTTCTATCGCCATAGTCGGGCATTTTCATGGTGGCCTGGCAATAGCGGGCGTGCTGGCCTGTATGATGTTTGCGGCCCTGTCCGGCTCTTCGCCCGCCACAGTTGTCGCGATTGGCAGCATTGTTATCGCCGCAATGCGGCAGGTGGGTTACACCAAGGATTTTGCCGCAGGCGTCATTTGCAACGCGGGCACGCTGGGCATTCTTATTCCGCCTTCCATTGTCATGGTGGTTTACGCCAGCGCGACCGATGTTTCGGTTGGCCGCATGTTTCTGGCGGGCGTGTTTCCGGGGCTTTTGGCAGGCACCATGCTGATGGTTGCCATTTACCTGACAGCGCGCCTGCGCAACATGCCCAAAGGCGAGTGGCTGGGCTGGACCGAGATATTTGACTCGATCCTCGAAGCCGGTTGGGGCCTGTTCCTGATCATCATCATTCTGGTCGGCATCTATGGCGGGATTTTCACACCGACAGAGGCCGCTGCCGTTGCCTCGGTCTATGCCTTTCTGGTGGCGGTGTTCATCTATCGCGATATGGGGCCGCTACAGGGGCGCGGCTGGATGCGTGAAGGCGAAGCGCAGGGCGGCTTGCTCGGCTTTCGGGTCATCGGGTTTTCGCTGGTGACGCTGCTGCTTTATTGCGGCATTGCCGCGATGACAGCGCTCACTTATTCCACCGCCATTCTGGCCGCGATCGGGTTTTTTGCTGTGGCGCTGATCATGGGCAATATCATGGCAAGGGCGGCCCTGGTCGGGCGGGCGCGGCTTGTTTCGGTGCTGGCTTTCCTTTTGTTGGGCGTGTTGCCATGGCTTTATACGCTTGTGCTTGTATGGTCGGCACAGGAAAGCGGCCTGTCAATGCAGGTGCTTGGCACGATCATCTTGTCCATTGCGATGCTCTTGCCGCCCGCCGTGTTCATTTTTGCAATGGAGAAGGGCGCAAATGCGCTGGCCGGGGCAGGGGGCGACTATTTTGACTCGCTGCTCACCGGAACGCGTGCCATTTTGCGGGGCAATTTTGAAAACCTGCTCGCAGCACCCTTGGCCCTGCTCGATAAAGACACCCGTGCAACCTTGTTTGAAGCGGGCAAGCTGACGGTCACGCTGATGTTCGTCATTGCCAACGCGCTGATCTTGAAGCATGTGCTGACCGACGAGCAGGTGCCCCAGCAAATTGCCGGTGCCATGCTGGGCTACGGCTTCGGTCCGGTGGTGTTTTTGATCATCGTCAACGTGATCTTGCTGATCGGCGGGCAGTTCATGGAACCCTCGGGGCTGATCGTGATTGTCGCGCCGCTGGTCTTTCCGATTGCGATGGATCTGGGGATCGACCCTATTCACCTAGGCATCATCATGGTGGTGAACATGGAGATCGGGATGATCACGCCACCCGTGGGGCTGAACCTGTTCGTGACATCCGGCGTGGCGGGCATGCCGATGATGCGGGTTGTAAAAGCCGCGCTGCCTTGGCTTGGCATCCTGTTCATCTTCCTGATCATCATCACCTATGTGCCCGCCATATCGACATGGCTGCCAACCGAGATGATGGGGCCGGAAACGATTATCCGCTAGGCCGTCACCTCCCCCCGGCCTGTGGGTCGGGGGGCTAGCGATGGCGGTTCAACCGGTAGGGCGTTGCATCGCGGTTGGGGCGCGCGCCTTCGGCAATATCGGCCACCATCCGCCCCAGCCGCGGGCCAATTGTCAGCCCGATATGCTGGCTGCCAAAGGCGCTGATAATGCCGGGCAGTTGCGCATCTTCCCCCAGATAGGGCAGCCCGTCGGGGGTGGAGGGGCGCTGGCCCATCCATTCATCAGCACTTTCATACTGCAAGTCAGGAAAAACCTGCCCGATACGTTTGGCCAGCAATGCCAGTGGGGCCGTACTACGCGGGGCGTCAAGCGTGGCATATTCGGCAATGCCTGCAATGCGCAACCCATGCTCCATCGGGGTGATTACGCATTTTGCGTCATCCACCATTATCGGGTTTGGCGGCATGAAGCTCGGGTTGCGCAAAAACAGATGATAGCCGCGCTCCGCCTCCAGCCACAGGCGCGGGCCGTGGCGGCTCAGCAGCTTTTGGCTATGCGCACCGGCGCAAAGCACCACGCGCGCGGCGGTAAGAGTGCTGCCATCGGCAAGTGAAACGCTGGCGGGGGTGCCGGGGGTAATCGCCATAACCGTGGCCAGCCGCAGTGTGCCGCCTTTGGCACAAAAATCCTCGGCCAGATCGCGCATATACTGGCCGGGATCGGTGATCCATCCATAATCCGGATAGACCGACATGAAGCCGTAGCGCGCCCCAAGCCCCGGCGTGTGTTCGGCCAGCGCAGCACCTTGCAGCGTGTAAGATTTCAGCCCGTATTGCTTTTTGATCGCCGTGCCCACCGCTCCGGCCTCATAAGCCGCGCGGTCGGGGTAAAGGTAGCTGTATTCGCCAAGGCGGATATGGCGCGCCGCAGGTCCGCCTTCGGCCAGCGCCATATGCTGCTCGATCGTGTCGGAGACCAACGCATCGAGCGGGGCGATAGTGGCGTTGAAATTGGCTTTGCCCCCCGCCCGAATGAACCGCATGAACCATGGCAACAGGCGCGGCAGATAGCGCCAGCGCAAAAACAGCGGCGAGTCGCTGTCGACCAGCATGCCCGGCACTTTGAACAACATCCCCGGCTCGGAGTTTGGCAAGATAGAGCCGCGCGCCAGCAACCCGGCATTGCCATAGGAGGCCTGTTCGGGGTCGCCGGGTGCGATCCGGTCGAGCAGTTCCACCTGCCAGCCGCGGCGTTGCAGCCATATGGCCGATGACAGGCCGGTAATGCCCGCCCCGATAACAATCGCCGTTTTGCTCATAGCTTGCCCTTCGCCCTGCGCGGTGGAATAGTCGCGCAACTGTAAGGGGTGACCATGCCGAAACGCCGTGAAATCCGCAATATCCTGTTCATCATGTATGACCAGTTGCGCCACGATTATCTGTCTTGCGCGGGGCATAAAACCCTGCACACCCCGCATATGGACGCTTTGGCCGCGCGCGGCATGCGGGTTTCCAACGCCTATGTGCAGTCGCCGGTATGTGGGGCCAGCCGCATGAGCACCTATACCGGGCGCTATGTGTCCAGCCACGGGGCGGCCTATAACGGCTATCCGCTGAAAGTGGGCGAGATGACCTTGGGCGACCATTTGCGCGATATTGGCGTGCAAAGCTGGCTGATCGGCAAAACCCATATGAAGGCCGATGCGGCGGGCATGGCACGGCTGGGGCTGGCGGCGGATAGCGTGATCGGTGCGCGCGTTGCCGAATGCGGCTTTGACATCTGGAGCCGCGAAGACGGGCTGCATAGCGACGGGCCAAAAGGCCATTATGGCGACGAAGCCTCGCCCTATAACGCTTATCTGCGCGCGCTGGGCTACCTAGGCAGCAACCCGTGGCACGACTTTGCAAATGCGGGCGATGATGGCGGCGACATGGCCTCGGGCTGGTTCATGAAAAACGCGGGGCAGGCGGCAAATATTGAAGAAGAGCATTCCGAAACCCCATGGCTGACCCGCCGCGCGATGCAGTTCATGGACAGTGCGCAGGCGGCCGCGCCTTGGCTGGCGCATCTGTCCTTCATCAAGCCGCACTGGCCCTATATCGTGCCTGCGCCCTATCATAACATGTATCGCGCCGCCGATGTGCAACCCGCCCAGCGCCATGAGGCCGAGCGACAGAACCCGCACCCCGTGCTGGCGGCGTTTCAAAACAGCACCATCGGCCAGACCTTTGCGCGCGATGATGTGCGCAAAACCGTGATCCCCGCCTATATGGGGCTTATCAAGCAATGCGACGACCAGCTTGGCGTGCTGCTGGCCTATCTGGAAACTACGGGCCGGATGGATGACACGATGATCGTGCTGACATCGGACCATGGCGACTATCTCGGCGACCACTGGCTGGGTGAAAAAGACCTGTTCCATGCCCCGAGCGTGAAGGTGCCGCTGATCATCTATGACCCGTGCGATGCGGCCGATGCCACGCGCGGGCAGGTTTGTGATGCTCTGGTTGAAGCGATAGACCTTGCCCCGACATTTATTGAAGCCAAGGGCGGCACGGTGCCCGACCATATTCTTGAAGGCCGCAGCCTGATGCCGTTGCTAAAGGGCCAGCAGCTTGATAGCTGGCGCGACTTCGTGGTGAGCGAATATGACTATGCAACCTCGCCCATGGCCACGAAACTCGGCTTGGCGCCGCGCGACTGCCGGCTGTTTATGGTGGCCGATGCGCGCTATACCTTCATCCACGCCGAAGGCGGTTTTCGCCCCATGCTGTTTGACCGTCAGGCCGACCCTCAGGAATATTTCGACCGTGGCGACAGTGCCGAGCATGCCGAAACAATCGCGCTCATGCAGGCCCGCCTTGCGCAATGGTCGCGCCGGATGAGCCAGCGGGTAACCAAATCCGAAGCCGAACTACGCGCCCAGCGCGGCGATGCCGCCGACCTTGGCCTGATGATCGGCATTTGGGATGAGGCCGATGTGACCCCCGAACAAGCCGCCGCACATCTAGGCCCCGCGCCGAGACGGCTAAGCTAGTGTTTGCCGCGTGGGCAGGTTGAAGCACTAAAGTTGGCTTGGAGGCCGAAGTGTCGGATGCTGCATCGACCACGAATGTCTGCTAACACCCGAAAGCAAAAAACGAGGGTTTGTTGACCAAGGTGCGCGGATTGCATACGTTCCGCGCGAACCAAAAAGGAAAAGATGAATGCTTCACCAAAATACCCTTAACGCTTTCATGAATACTTTCTTGGGTTATGGCGATTTTAATGCTGACACTTGGTTCATTGGAATGGAAGAAGCTGGCGGTAATAGTCTTGAGGATGTCCAAACCCGCATCGGCACATGGGCAGAGCGTGGTGGACGTGTCCTTGAAGACTGCGCAGAGTATCATCATGCGATTGGAGAGAGTCATTTATTCACCCCTCCGGTGCGTAAAGCACAACCCACATGGGATTGGCTTATACGGGCGCAACTGAAATCCGAGGGAAAGGCGCATGACACCACCGCGTCAAAAGCGATGCAAAGTGAGCGTTGGTTGCGCAATGGATCTAACACTTGCGGAATTGAATTGCTGCCACTTCCTTCACCCAAAGCAACCGTTTGGCATTATGACCGCTTCTCAGACAATCCAATCTTAAACAATCGGGACAGTTATAGTGAGGCGATGCTGCCAAAGCGAACCACTGCTGTTAAGAATGCCATTTATGAATATAAGCCGCGCAACGTGTTGTTTTACAGCAAAACATATTTAAAGCACTGGCAACAGATTGCGGGTGTGGATTTTGTTGAAGTCGACGGCCTACACATTGCTCAGGCGGGCGACACTTCTTTTATTTGCACAGTTCACCCAACGCGGCCGATCCACGGAGGGCGTGGCGCGAAGGTTGCATATTGGAAAAACATCGGTGCGCGGTTGGCGGTCGAAGGATAGCAACTTTTGTCTCCCAAAGATGTTTATAAAGAATAGCTATTTATTGAACGGTTCGCCGAAGCAGCCATTGGCATACTCGCACCAAACTACCCCTCCGCACCCACATCGCCAACCGTCATGACTGCTAGCATCCGGCGCGCGGGTGCCTTGCGTCGGGCGGCTAGGCTAGGCAAAGCAGGCCAGTATCGCCGCGCGTCTTGCGATCAGGGCGCGGTATTCTGCATGCCAGTTTTTCAAATACCCATCAGCGGCCAGTTGTGCTGCAACCGCAGCCCCGACCACGCGCGCGGTCGATGCCTCGCTGCTTAAATGCAGCAGTGAAATTGCAAGCATATCCAGAAGTGCGGGCATATCGGCATGGCCGTATTCTTCGCAAATCAGCCGCAGGCGCGGGCAACCGGCGGCCAGTTCGGCTTCGGAGCACGCGGCCAGATCGTGGCGCGAAAAGCAAAGTGGCGCGAACCAATAGGCCAGATAGGCAAGGTCGCGCATGCGTGGCCCCGGCCCCGCAAGGTCAAAGTCGATCATCGCGACCGGCACGGCACCATCAAAGATCATGTTGTAAGGGCCAAAATCATTATGGCAGATCACTTCATGGCGCGCAGGGTCCGGGCTGCTGATTGCCCAACCTGCATGCCTTTGGCCAACAAGCGCCGTTGTCGCATCGTGATAGCGCCGCAGCATGCGCACTGCGGCAATGGCCGCCGCGTTACCTTCCCATGTTTCGGGGCAAGCGTTTGCCCTGCCGGGAATGTAGCCAAGAATTTCCCGCCCCACCTCATCATGCCCCAAAAAGCGCGGCGCGGCGGTAAAACCCTGCGCCTCAAGATGCAAAAGCAGCTTGTGGACCAAGGGGCTTTGCGGCGAGGTTTTGCGGCGCACTGTATTGCCAATGCGCACCACGCCGCCATTTACATTGCCGCCCTCAAGCGGGATTTCAGGATCGGGCATTGCACCACTTTATTTGAATTTACGAAACAAACCCGTTGTATCAAAAATATCTTCCAATGCATCCATGCGCGCGCGGCTGTCTTGCCATGTTATCTGCTGCACCTGCGCAATCAGGCTTTCGACAATCACCAGCATTGCGGCAGCAGAATCCCACGCGCTGGGTGCCTCGATCCGGCAGTTGATGCGAAACCGCGCGTGTTTGGTGGCGGGCGAGCCCCATTGGTCGGTGAAAAGCACAAGTGTTGCACCGCGTGCTGTCGCAAGTTCGGCCAGCCGCAGCGCGGTGTTTTCATAGCGCCGCATGTCGAACATTACAAATACATCGCCCGCCTCAAGATCAAGCAGATGGTGCGGCCAGGTGCCATCGCCCGCCGGTAAAAACGTAACCCCGCCGCGCAGCATTTGCAGATGGGTGAACAGATATTCGGCAATGCTGCGGGTTATCCGCCCGCCTGTGACGTAGACGCGGTTTTTCTTTACAGCAAGGGCCGCGCAGATCGCATCAAAGTCTTTCGGGTCGATCTGGGCCAGAGTCTGGCGCAGGTTTTGCATGGCCGCATCGGCAAACCGGTTCAGCATATGCGTATCCGGCGCATCGCCTGCCCACAGGTCGTGCTTGCTGATCGGGTTGGAAATGCGCGCCTCTAGCTCGTCGCGCAAGCGTGCCTGAAACTCGGAAAACCCGACAAAGCCAAGCTTTTGCACCATGCGCGCCACGGTCGGGGTAGACACCTGCGCCGCATGGGCAATGGCGGTGATACTGGCCAGCCCTGAAACGGGGTAATTGTCGAGCAGCGAGTTTGCCAGTTGTTTTTCGGCGCGGGTCAGCGTGTCAAAGCGCGCATGCAACATATCGGCAATGCTTTGGGGGGGCGTTACGGGCTTGGTCACGGGCATTCCTTAAATTGTCGGATTCATTACAGCACAAGTTCGTTTGAAAAAAAACAATCAAATGAGTTGACAGAATCGTGCTGCATAGCCGAAATTTCAGGCAGGAGGATGGCGCGTGGCGGCAGATTTGCACAGTGTTTTGTTGGCGGACGAAGGGCCAGCCGCGCGCGTGGTAAACCCGAACGGGGCCAGCCCCGTTGTCATTGTCTGCGAACATGCTTCAAGCCGCATTCCGCGCGCATTGGGCAATTTGGGGCTGGATGACGCGGCCCTGATGAGCCATATCGCATGGGATCCGGGCGCGCTTGGGGTGTCGCTTGCCCTTGGAAAAGCGCTTGATGCGGCTGTGGTTACCGCCGCATTCTCGCGGCTTGCCTATGATTGTAACCGCCCGCCGGACGCGCCCGCCGCCATGCCCGCGCGCAGTGAGGTTTACGACATTCCGGGCAATTTGGGGCTGGATGATGCGCAAAAGCAGGCGCGGGTGCAGGGCTTGTATGCGCCGTTTCATGCAGCAGTGGGTGATGCGCTTGCCGCGCGCGGTGCAGGCGCGGTTCTTGTGACCATCCACAGCTTCACGCCGGTTTATTTCGGCCAGAAGCGCGCGGTAGAGCTAGGCATTTTGCACGACAGCGATGCACGTCTGGCCGATGCGATGCTGGCGCAAGCCAGCGCATTTACCGCCATGAAAACCGAACGAAACCAGCCCTATGGCCCCGATGATGGCGTGACCCACACGCTTCAGCGCCACGGGGTGAGCTTGGGAATACTGAATGTGATGATCGAGATCCGCAATGATCTGCTGACAGGCGCGAAAGCGCAGGCCAAGGCCGCGCAAGACCTTGCCGGCCTACTGAAAGCGGCCTTGGCCAGCCCGCGCAAGGCGGTTGCATGATGCACGTGCTTTATAAATATGCGCACGGTGTCGAGGCGGTTAACCGCCGGATTGGCCGCATCACCATGTATCTGATTTTCGTGATGATGGCGGTGCTGCTGTATTCATCGTTTTCCAAGGTCGTGGCCGATGTCACCCGCTTTGCCGACCCTGCTGCGGCGGTGAACCTGCCGAATTTCTGGACGCTGGAAACCGCGCAATTCATCATGGTCACCTTTTACATTCTCGGCGGGCCATATTCGTTGCAACTGGGCAGCAATGTGCGCATGGACCTGCTTTATGGCTCATGGACCGACCGCACCAAGGCTTGGGCCGATGCGATCACTGTTTCCGCGATGATCTTCTTTCTTGGCGTGCTGCTTTATGGCGGACTTTCCTCACTCGCCTATTCGCTCGGTTATTACGGAATGGAACCGATGGTGTTTTACCGCCAGTTGATTGCGAGCGTCTTTACTGGCGAAACCGCCGAGGTGCTGGGCCGGTTTGAACGCAGCCCAACCGCGTGGCGGCCCTATCTCTGGCCGATCAAATCCATCATGTGTTTTGGCTTTGTGATGATGCTGTTGCAGGCCACAGCCGAACTTATCAAGGATATTGCGCGTATTCGCGGGGAAAAATACTGATGTCTTATGAAATGATTGCCCTGCTGATGTTCGCATCCATGATGATGATGATGATGACGGGCCAGCGTGTATTTGCGGCCATTGGCATTGTGGCCAGTGTCACCGCGCTGCTGCTTTGGGGCACGGGCGGGTCGAACGCGCCGTTTTCTGCCGCGATGAAGCTGATGAGCTGGTATCCGTTGCTGACCCTGCCGATGTTCGTCTTCATGGGCTATGTGCTGAGCGAAAGCCGCATTGCCGAAGACCTTTACAAGATGTTCCATGTCTGGATGGGGCCGGTAAATGGCGGGCTGGCGATTGGCACGATCCTGCTGATGGTGCTTATTTCCGCCATGAACGGGCTTTCGGTGGCGGGCATGGCGATTGGGGCGACCATCGCGCTGCCCGAATTGTTGCGGCGGGGTTATGACAAAAGGATGATCACCGGGGTCATTCAGGCGGGTTCCAGCCTTGGAATTCTGGTGCCGCCCTCGGTGGTGCTGGTGCTGTATTCGATGATCGCCAAACAGCCTGTCGGCCAGTTATGGCTGGCGGGCGTGGTGCCGGGCCTGCTGATGGCCACGATGTTCGTGGTCTATATTTACATCCGCTGCCGCGTGAACCCTGCACTTGGCCCCGCCTTGCCGCAAGAAGAGCGCAACATTCCACTGGGTGAAAAGCTGCGCTTGCTGCGTGCGGGTTTGCTGCCGGTGGGCATTTTTGCGGTGATGATGGTGCCGTTTGTGAACGGCTATACATCGCTGGTCGAAAGCTCGGCCGTCGGGGCCATGGCGGCGTTTCTGGCCGCTGTGTTCAAGGGCCGGATGAACCGCGAGGTGTTCGAGGTTTCGCTGCGCCAGACGCTGGCCATTACCTGCATGTTCATGTGGATCATTCTGGCCGCTCTCTGCTTTGGTGCGGTGTTTGACGCGGTGGGCGCGGGCAAGGCGATTGAGGGCTTTTTTGTCGGCCAGCTAAAGCTTGGCCCGTGGGAAATCCTGATTCTGATGCAACTGTCTTATCTGTTCATGGGCATGTTTCTGGATGATACGGCGATGCTGGTCATCGTCGCCCCGCTATATGTGCCGCTTGTGGGTGCGCTTGGCTTTGATTTGGTCTGGTATGGCGTGCTATACACGATCACCTGCCAAATTGCCTATATGACCCCGCCTTTCGGCTATAACTTGTTTTTGATGCGCGCCATGGCGCCACCCGAAATCAGCCTGCGCGACATCTACGTTTCCGTCTTCCCCTTCGTGGGGGTGATGGTTCTGGCGCTGGCTCTGGTCACAGCATTCCCCAATATCGCGCTGTGGCTGCCGAACCTCGTTTACGGAAAATAACAAGGCCGGCTCCGTGTGGTGCGGGGCCGTAAACACCAACCAACGGAGAGAGACATGACAACACGTCGCAAGTTTTTAACCACTGCCGCGCTGGCGGCCCCGGCCGCACTGGCCGCGCCCGCACTGCACGCGCAGGCGCCCATCAAATGGCGGCTACAAACCTATGCCGGCCCGGCTTTGGGCGAGCATGTGATCAAACCCTCCATCGAAGCCTTCAACAAGGTCGCTGCGGGCCAGATGGAAATTGAACTCTTCTATGCCGACCAGCTCGTGCCAACATCCGAACTGTTCCGCGCCGTGCAAAACGGCACGATTGATGCGGTGCAATCCGATGACGATTCCATGGCATCGCCCACCGATGTTACGGTTTTCGGCGGCTATTTCCCCTTTGCCACCCGCTATTCGCTCGATGTGCCGGTGTTGTTCAACCAATGGGGCCTCAACGAGATATGGGAAGAGGAATATGACAAGGTCGGCGTGAAATGGCTTTCGGCCGGCGCATGGGATCCGTGCCATTTTGCCACCAAGAACCCCATCACCTCGCTGGCCGATCTGAACGGCTTGCGGGTCTTTACCTTCCCGACCGCCGGGCGCTTCATGTCACGCTTTGGCGTGGTGCCGGTAACGCTGCCTTGGGAAGATATCGAGGTTGCCGTGCAAACCGGCGAGCTTGACGGTATCGCATGGTCGGGCATTACCGAAGACTACACGGTCGGCTGGGCCGATGTGACCAACTACTTCCTGACCAACAACATTTCGGGCGCATGGGCGGGCAGCTATTTTGCCAATCCGGCAAGCTGGGCCGCAGTGCCTGAGCACCTGCAAGAGCTGTTCCGGCTGTGCATGGACAGCAGCCACTACTATCGCCAGCATTGGTATTGGGGTGGTGAGGCCAAGCTGCGCACCGAAGGCACCAAGATGGAACTGACCAGCATTCCCGATGCGGAATGGGCAACCGTTGAAGCCGCCGCGCGCGAGTTCTGGGACGAGATCGCCGCAGAAAGCGAAACCAAGGCCCGCGTTGTGCAGATCATCAAAGACTATAACGACTCGATGGACCGCGCAGGCCGCCCGTATCGTTACGGTTGATTGAATTCACCTAAAACACGCGCCGCCGGAGCAATTCGGCGGCGTTTATAATGCGCATTGCCCCCAAGTTTTGGAAGAATCCGCCGATTTCCTGTTGCACAAGTGCTGCACCTGCTAAAGATTGAAACCGCATTCGGCCAGCATTTCTGCATAGGGGGAGTTATAATGAAAATTGGCGCACCAACCGAAGTTTTTGAAGGCGAGGCGCGGGTTGCTTTAACTCCGGCAAGTGCCGTGCAACTTCAAAAACTGGGATATGACTGTGTTGTACAGGCCGGGGCAGGGGCCAAGGCCCGCTTTGCCGATGCCGATTATAAGGCTGCGGGTGTCGAGGTGGTAAAAACCGCCGCCGCCTTGTGGAAGGCCGCCGATGTCATCGTGAAGGTGCGTGCGCCGGAACTGGCCGAGCTGAAGCACGCCAAAAAGGGCCAGATCCTCATTTCCTTCATCAGCCCGGCACAGAACGCCGAACTGCTCGATGCGATGAAGGAAAAGGGCCTGACCGCGCTGGCGATGGATATGGTGCCGCGTATTTCGCGCGCGCAGAAGATGGATGCGCTCAGCTCCATGGCGAATATCGCGGGCTATCGCGCGGTTATTGAGGCTGGCAACAATTTCGGCCGCTTCTTTACGGGCCAGATTACCGCCGCAGGCAAGGTGCCACCCGCCAAGGTGCTGGTGGTTGGCGCAGGCGTGGCCGGGCTTGCGGCCATTGGTGCCGCCACCTCGCTTGGTGCGCTGGTTTACGCGTTCGATGTGCGCCCCGAAGTGGCCGAGCAGATTGAAAGCATGGGGGCCGAGTTTGTCTATCTGGACTTTGAGGAAGCCCAGCAGGACGGTGCCGCGACAGGTGGCTATGCTGCCCCCTCCAGCCCCGAATTCCGCGAAAAGCAGCTTGAGAAATTCCGCGCGCTGGCCCCGGACATGGATATTGTCATCACCACCGCGCTGATACCGGGCCGCGATGCGCCCAAGCTATGGCTGGAAGATATGGTTGCCGCCATGAAGCCCGGCTCGGTTGTGGTTGACCTTGCCGCCGAACGTGGTGGCAATTGCGACCTGACGGTGATGGATGAGAAGATCGAAAGCGAAAACGGTGTCACCATCGTTGGCTATTCCGACTTCCCCAGCCGCATGGCCACGCAATCTTCCACGCTTTATGCCAACAATATCCGCCACATGATGGATGACCTGACCCCCGAAAAAGACGGGGTGCCGGTTGTGAATATGGAAGACGACGTGATCCGTTCTTCCACCGTTACCCATGACGGGGCCGTAACCTTCCCGCCGCCACCGCTGAAGGTGGCCGCGATTGCAGCCGCCAAGCCCAAAAAGACAGTCGAAAAAACCCCTGAAGAAAAGCGTGCCGCCGAGGTTGCGGCATTCAAAAAACAGACCCTTCAGCAGGTTTCGCTGCTTGCTGTTGGGGCGGTCCTGTTGCTCGGCGTCGGGCTTGTTGCACCTGCCAGTTTCATGCAGCATTTCATCGTGTTTGTGCTTGCTGTATTTGTTGGCTTTCAGGTTATCTGGAATGTCAGCCACTCGCTGCATACGCCGCTTATGGCTGTCACGAATGCGATTTCCTCCATCATCATTCTGGGTGCAATACTGCAAATCGGCTCGGGCTCGTTCTTTGTGATAGTGCTGGCCACGCTCAGCATATTTATGGCGGGCATTAACATATTTGGTGGTTTTCTGGTAACACGGCGTATGCTCGCCATGTTCCAGAAATCGTAAGCGGGGGGCAGGATTATGGAACTCGGATTCACCACAGCGGCCTATGTTGTCGCGGCTGTATTGTTCATCCTCTCGCTTGGCGGCTTGTCGGGCCAGGAAAGCGCCAAACGCGCTGTCTGGTATGGCATAGCCGGTATGGCGCTTGCCATTCTGGCCACGCTTGTTGGCCCCGGCTCCGGCTTGTGGATTCTGTCGGCGGCCATGATTGTTGCAGGCGGGGCTATCGGCTGGGTTGTCGCGGCGCGTGTGCGCATGACCGAAATGCCACAACTTGTGGCGGCCATGCACTCGCTTGTTGGTCTTGCAGCGGTTTTTGTTGGGTTTGCGGCGCATATCGAGCTTGGCCGCGTGCTGGGCATGGCTGCGGCTGATCGTGCTGAGCTTGAAGGTTTTTCAGCACTTCTTGCCTATAAATCGGTTGTCGAGGTCAATATCCTGCGCGTGGAGCTGTTCCTTGGCGTGTTTATCGGTGCGGTAACGTTTACCGGCTCGGTCATTGCCTTCCTCAAACTGGCGGGCAAGGTCACAACCAAGGCGGAGAAACTGCCCGGCGGGCATTTGCTGAACGCCGCTGCGGCGACGATTTCCGTTCTGTGCCTGATCTGGTATTTCAACACGGGCGGGATTTTGCCCCTGCTGCTGATGACATTGCTGGCCCTGTTCATCGGCTATCATCTGATCATGGGTATCGGCGGGGCCGACATGCCGGTGGTTGTGTCGATGCTGAACAGCTATTCCGGTTGGGCTGCTGCCGCAATCGGCTTTAGCCTTGGCAACGACCTGCTTATCGTTGTTGGTGCCCTTGTTGGCTCGTCGGGTGCAATCCTGTCCTACATCATGTGCAAGGCGATGAATCGCAGCTTCATCAGCGTTATTCTTGGGGGTTTTGGCAACACAACCGGCCCCGCGCAAGAAATCGAGGGCGAGCAGGTTGCTATTGATGCCAATGGTGTGGCGGCGGCCCTGGAAGATGCGGATAGCATTGTCATCGTGCCCGGCTATGGCATGGCGGTTGCGCAAGCGCAGCAATCCGTATCCGAGCTTACTCGCCGTCTGCGCGCGCGTGGCAAGACAGTGCGTTTCGCCATTCACCCCGTGGCGGGCCGCTTGCCCGGCCATATGAATGTGCTGCTGGCCGAGGCCAAGGTGCCTTATGACATCGTGCTGGAGATGGACGAGATCAACGACGATTTCCCCAAAACCGATGTGGTGATCGTGGTCGGTTCAAACGACATCGTGAACCCGGCCGCACAGGAAGACCCGAACAGCCCCATTGCCGGTATGCCGGTGCTGGAGGTCTGGAAGGCCAAGCAGGTGTTTATTTCCAAACGTGGGCAGGGCACGGGTTATTCCGGAATAGAAAACCCGCTGTTTTACAAGGAAAACAGCCGCATGTTTTATGGCGATGCCAAGGCGAGCGTGGATTTGCTGTTGGCCAAGATAAGCTGAACCCCGCCAAAACGATGCAAACGGCGCCGCAGAAATGTGGCGCCGTTTGCGTTCGGGTTGAAATATGGTGCGGGTTGTGCTATTTCATATGTAACAAAATAAATTTAATGTTGCAGGTGAAATATGTTTACGCTCCACCAGATACCGCAAACCGCAGCCCGGCCCGACCATGCGGGCCTTGTGCTTACCCGTGCGGTGCTGCGCGCCGCCGACCGGCTTGGCCTTGGCGGTGGCACGCTGGCGGGGGTGCTCGGGGTTTCATCCGCCAGTATCTCGCGGCTGAAATCGGGTGCGCTGGTGCTGATGCCGGGGCAAAAGGCTT
Source organism: Paracoccaceae bacterium (assembly GCA_040880065.1). Lineage (GTDB taxonomy): Bacteria > Pseudomonadota > Alphaproteobacteria > Rhodobacterales > Rhodobacteraceae > Abyssibius. The sequence goes on from JBBDJE010000031.1 coordinate 26,725, forward strand.
TTGAGCTTGGGGTGTTGTTCGTGCGCCTGTTTCGCGGGCTGGATGCGCTGTGTGCGGGCGATGAGGCACTTTCCCGCGCATGGCTGCGCGCTGATAATCTGGCGCTGGGCCACGTGCCGTTGGACATGATCGCCAGCATCACAGGGCTGGTCGATGTGGTTGCTTACCTCGATGCCCGCCGCGCGCCAATCTGACATGCACCGCTCTGAATTTTCTTCCTATCAAGGGCGCGGCTGGCGCGTGGTCGAGGCCCAGCACAAGGTGGCGACCATGAAACTGGCCGACACGCTGGACGACCAAGCCCTGCTTGAAAGCCTGATCGAGGCCAGCAAGCCGCCGCTGCCCGAAGCCTGCCATCATCTCGACTATTTGCTCGCCGCGCCCTTTCGCTACAAACCTTACCCGAACGGCTCGCGCTTTCGGCGTGCGGGGCATTCGCCGGGCGTGTTTTATGCTGCGCAAAAGCTGGAAACAGCCTTGGCCGAGGCGGCGTTCTACCGGTTGCTGTTCTTTGCGGAATCCCCTGCCACCCCCATGCCACGCGCGCCATTCGAGGTTTCGGTCTTTGCCGCAGCGCTGGGCACAAGCGCCCTGCTTGACCTGACGGTGCAGCCCTATGCCGCGCAATCGGCGCAATGGACCCACCCGACGGATTACACGACCACGCAAGCCTTGGAGGGTAAGGCGCGTGCAGCAGGTGCGCAGATCATCCGTTATCAATCCTGCCGCTGCCCCAAGCGCGGTGCCAATATTGCGGTGCTGGCGTGCAGTGCCTTCGCCAGGCCCGCGCCCGTTGCGCGCCAAAGCTGGTGGCTGAACATTTCGCAAACCCATGTGCAGGCGCGCTGCGAACACCCTGACCGTGCAGTTGAATTTGCCCGCGCATGGTTTGCGACAGATCCACGCCTCGCCTAAAAATCGGTCGGCACGCCACCTTCCGCAACACGCCGCGCCACAAAGGCGGCCAGTTCTTCGCGCACGGCCTCATCCATCGGCGGGGGCTGGAATTCGGCCAGAATCTTCTTCCAAATGGCATTGGCCCGCTGCGCGGCATCCTTGCTGCCATCGGCTTCCCAAGCCTCGTAATTCCGCCAATCAGACAGGAACGGTGCGTAAAACGCCGTCTCGTAGCGTTCCTGCGTATGGGCCGCGCCAAAGAAATGCCCGCTGGAGCCGACTTCGGTCATCGCATCAAACCCCAGCCCGGAGGCCGACGTATCGGTGATGATCGGCTGCATATAGCGTTGGATTTGCTGGAGAACTTCGCAATCCATGACGAATTTCTCGTAAGAGGCAATCAGCCCGCCTTCCAGCCATCCTGCGGCATGATAAACGATATTGACCCCGCCCTGCACCGCCGCCCACAGCGAATTCATACTTTCCCACATGGCCTGCGCGTCGGGCGCATTGGAGGCACAGGCGTTGGAGGCGCGCAGCGGAATGCCGTAAAACCGCGCCATTTGCCCGGTCATCTGCGTGGCGCGCATGTATTCGGGCGTGCCAAAGGCGGGCGCACCGGTGCGCATATCAACATTCGAGGTGAAGGTGCCCAGCACAACCGGCGTGCCGGGGTTGATGATTTGCAAAAGCACAATCGCCGCCAGCCCCTCGGCCACCGATTGCGCCACCGCACCGGCCATGGTGACAGGGGCCATCGCACCGGCCAGCGTGAAAGGGGTTACAAAAACCGGCTGGCCACGACGGGCAAAGCGCATGGCACCGTCCAGCATCGGCCAGTCATGTTTCAGCGGGGATGACGAGTTGATATTGGTGTAAAGCCTTGGCTTGGAGAAGAACTCCTCAGCCGAAAGGCCCGAGGCGATGCGCGCCATTTCAAGCACATCTTCCACCCGTTCGCTGCCAAGCGAATAGGCGTGGACTACCTTGTCGGTCAGGGTCAGTTTTTCATACAAGCAGTGCAAATGCCGCACCGAGGCGTGGATGTCGACCGGCTCGACCGGATAACCACCCGCCACATGGATGCAGTTAAAATACTGTGTCATCTTCATGAAATCGCGGAAGGTTTCAAAGTCGCCCACACGGCGGCCACGGTCCAGATCCATCGCATTGGGCGGTGAGGAGACGTTGACGAAAACCATATTCTTGCCACCAAGCGTGATGGCACGCGCGGGGTTGCGCGGGGTGATGGTAAACTCGGCAGGGGCATGGGCCAGATGCGCCATGACAAATTCGCGCCCCATGCGCACATTGTGCCCCTGAACCGTGCAACCCGCTGCGGCCAGAATATCGCGCGCTTCGTCATTCAGGAATTCGATGCCCAGTTCCTCAAGAATGCGCATGGCGCAATCATGTATGGCTTCAACCCCGGCCTCGTCCAATGGCTCGGTAGGGCGGTCGATATTGATGGGCGGCGCCCATGGCATTTGTTCGATCGCGCGCGGGCTGTCGCGCCGCGCATTGCCTGCACGCCCGCCGCTGCGTCGTGATTGTCTCTCGCTCATACCGCCCCCTTGTGCCTTGGCCCCATGAGTAAGCCGGGGCGCGACATGCGCTAAAGCAAAGGCGACATTTCAGGTCGTTTTAGACAGGTATTCGGGGATTTCCCCAATATTCCCAAGCACAATATCGGCATGGCCATGAAGGTCGGCCTGTGTTGCGGGGCCGGTGAGCACGGCAATGCAATGCATGCCCGCCGCGCGGCCTGCATGCATGTCATGGGTGCTGTCGCCCACCATCGCAAGGTTATGCGGCGCAAGCCCCATTTTTTCCGCCACGCCCAGCAACATGCCGGGCGCGGGTTTGGCACCAAAGCCGCTATCATACCCGGCGATACAGGCGAACTGGTCGTGAATACCGGCGATTTTGAGCTGCGCGCGGGCAGGGCCTTCACCATCATTTGTGGCCACGGCCAGCACCAATCCGCGCGCACGCAGCGCGCTCAGATACGGGGCAAGGGGCAGGGCAGGCACCTGCGCAGGCTCGGCCTTCATGGCCGCAATGCGCGCAAGCAGGTTTTGCGGGGTTTCATGCGGCATCAGATCGGCGATATGGGCAATCATATCATCCGACGTGCCCGCGATGAAAATTGAGTTGGGGTTGAAGCGTTGCGTGGCAAGGTCAAAATCCATCCGCTGCGCAAGGGCGGCGCGGCGTTCGGCTTGCCCGTCGCTCAGGCTGTCGAGCAGCCGCGCAAACCAGCCGCCCCAGCTTTGCTGAAAGTCAAACAGCGTGCCGTCTTTGTCAAATATCAGCCCTTGAATTGCCATAAATCCCTCGTGTTTTTGCACCTGATGGCAGAAATTGCCGCCTTTGCCTTATGTCCAATGAACGGGCGCACCGCCGGGAAGTGCGTTGCGCGCGGCAACCACGCTTTCGGGCGCGATTTTTTGCGTGGCAGCAAAGGCCAGAACGTATTCATCGGCGCTGAGAATAAAATCGAGCACCGAGACCATGAAGGCAGGGTCTTTGGCAAGCGCGCGAATATCCGACGGGTCGAGCCCGGAACTGCCCAGAAAGCCGCCCATAACCTCGTCATCCGCTGCCATCCAGCCAAGGGCCTGAAGGGCCAAATTCTGTGCCTGTTCACTGTTCATATTAAAGCCGGTAAACGTTTCGTTAACATCTTTGGTCCAAAGTAGCGCGCATTAGCAAGTTTTTAGTTTTTCAATTTGGTTTCTGGGGGTCACTATGTCTGGGCGTATACTGGTGGTCGATGATGTGGCGACCAATCGCGTGATTCTCAAGGCGAAATTGGCAACCGCGTATTTTGATGTGATTCAGGCCTCAAACGGGCAAGAGGCGCTCGATCTGGCGCGCACGGCCCATCCTGATATTATTTTGCTCGACATCATGATGCCAGACATGGACGGGTATCAGGTGTGCAAGACATTGAAAAGCAACATAGAAACAGCGCATATTCCGGTGGTTATGGTCACCGCCATGGGCGCCCCTGAAGAGCGGGTGCGCGGGCTCAATGCCGGTGCGGATGACTTTTTGACCAAACCCATCAACGATGTGGCGCTGTTTGCGCGGGTGCGCAACCTTGTGCGCGTGAAAATCATGTTTGACGAGTTGCGCATGCGCGATTCGACGACACGCGAGCTCGGGCTCAGCGAATTTGTCGACGCGCTCAGCCAACAGAGCGATCAGGCAGGCTCGGTTTTGCTGACCGCCAGCTCGCAGGATGAAGCCGCCTGTTGGGCGCGGTGCCTGAAAGAAAAGCTCGATTTGCAGGTTTTTGAAACCGGATCGGAACGCGAAGCCTTCTCGGTGGCAACTCTGGAATCGCCCGATGCCTATATCGTGCACCAGCATTTGCAAGAGGGCGGCGACGGTTTGCGCCTGGTTTCGGCTTTGCGCGCGCGCCACGAAACGCGGCAATCGGCCATCATTTTTGTGGTGGGCGACGGGTTGATAGAAACCGCCGAGCGCGCGCTCGACCTTGGCGCGTCGGATTACATCATGCCGCCTTATGACAAGAACGAGCTCACCGCGCGGCTGCGCAGCCAGTTGCGGCGCAAGCATTATTCCGACCGGTTGCGCAGCAATGTGCGCGACGGGTTGCGCATGGCGGTGACCGACCCGCTCACCGGCCTGTTCAACCGGCGTTATTGCACCCAGCATATGGGCCGGATTGTGGGCCGCGCGCAGGCCAGCGGCGGGCAATTTACGGTCATGATGCTGGATCTGGACCACTTTAAGCAGGTCAATGACAATTTTGGCCATGATGCAGGCGATGCCGTGCTTGTTGAAATGGCTCGCCGCCTGCAAGAAAACGTGCGCGGTGTAGACCTTGTGGCGCGTTTGGGTGGCGAGGAGTTTCTGGTCGCCATGCCCGATGCCGATAATGCCGCCGCCCATGCGGTGGCAGAACGCATTCGTGCCGCAGTAGAGACCCGCCCGTTCAAACTGGCCGACGGGGTGCAGCTTAACATTACCGTCAGCATTGGTGTGGCGGTGGCCGCCAGCAACGAGGTCGATGCGCAGGCCGTTATCAGCAGAGCCGATCAGGCGCTCTATAAATCCAAGGCCGCCGGGCGCAACGTTGTATCGTTTTACGCCTCGGCGGCCTAGTTTTTAGCTGCGTTTTCCGGCCGTAAACACACCTTCGGCCTTGGCTTTCGCCATGCCTTCGTCGAGTGATTTGACGGCCAGTTCAAGGAAATGGTCGATCTCGCTGCGGGTTATCACCAAGGGCGGCGAAATGATCATCTTGTCGCCCACATGGCGCATGACCAGACCATTGGCAAAGCAGCGTTCGCGCACCATGTAGCCCACCGTTCCCTCATCGGCGGCAAAGGGCGCGCGGGCCGCTTTGTCGGGGGTTAGCTCGATTGCGCCCATAAGGCCGACGATCCGCGCCTCGCCCACCATCGGGTGGTCGGCCAGCTCGGCCCAACGCTGCGCCATATAGGGCATTGTGTCGGCCGCGGCGGTTTCCACGATTTTTTCTTCCTGCATGATGCGAATGTTTTCGAGCGCCACAGCCGCGCAAACCGGATGGCCGTTATAGGTATAGCCATGGGCAAACTCGCCGCCCACTTCATCGAGCACCTTGCACATGCGTTCCGAGATCATCGAGCCGCCAATCGGCGCATAGCCCGAAGACAGGCCCTTGGCAATGGTCATGATATCTGGTTTAATATCAAAGGTTTGGCAGCCAAACCAGTTGCCCGTGCGGCCAAAGGCGGTGATAACCTCATCGGCGATCAGCAGCACATCGTGTTCGCGGCAAATGCGCTGGATTTCCGGCCAATAGGTGCTTGGCGGAATGATCACACCACCGGCGCCCTGCACAGGCTCGCCAATGAAGGCGGCAACCTTGTCGGCACCCAAACGCTCGATCTCGGCTTCCAGCGCACGGGCGCGCATCAGCCCGAATTCCTCGGGCGACATATCGCCGCCTTCGGCATACCAATAGGGCTGGTCGATATGGCTGATGCCGGGAATGGGCAAGCCGCCCTGCGCATGAATGCCCTTCATGCCCCCAAGCGAACCGCCACCCATGGTGGAGCCATGATAGCCGTTCCAGCGCCCGATGATGTGGCTTTTCTCGGGCTTGCCCTGGCTGGCCCAGTAATGGCGCACAAGGCGGATATTGGTGTCATTCGCTTCAGACCCCGAGCCGGCATAGAACACGCGGTTCAGATCGTGCGGCATCACCTCGGCCAGTTTAGCGGCCAGTTGCAGCGCCGGCGGGTGGCTAGTTTGAAAGAACGTGTTGTAAAACGGCAGTTCCAGCGACTGGCGATAGGCCACTTCGGCCATTTCCTTGCGCCCATAGCCAAGGTTCACGCACCACAGCCCGGCCATTCCGTCAAGAATTTCAGCACCGTCAGAATCGCGGATGTAGACCCCTTTTGCCGAGGTGATAATCCGCGCGCCCTTTGCGTTAAGCTCGGCGGTATCGGTGAACGGGTGCAAATTGTGGGCCGCGTCCAGCGCCTGCATTTCGGCGGTTGACGGGTAGTTGCTACGATGATCCATGCTAACCTGCATTCAATTTGAGATGGCGCAGGCTAGTGTGGAATGAAGGGGGTTTGCAAGGGGCCGCAGCACTGGCTGTGTGCGCCTTAAATGGAATGGTACCGACGCCCCGGCTCGAACGGGGGACCCCTAGATCCACAATCTAGTGCTCTAACCAACTGAGCTACGTCGGCACTCCGTGGGTGCATTACCGCGCAGCATAGCTGATTGCAAGAGCGGTTGCACGCCCACTTGCAGTTTTTGCCCTCAGGCGTTAGCCGTGGCGCAAACAATGAGGAAGATCATGGGTATCAATAACGAAAGCGATGTTTCAGCCAGCCTGCAAATCGGGCCGACCGATCAGGGCATGGTGCGAATTTACGTTGAAACCGACACACAGGAATTGCCGTTCGACTTTGAGCCGGACGAAGCGGACGAGATTGCAGAAGAGTTGATGTCTGCCGCCCGCGCCGCCCGTGCCCAGACCACTAAAGGTTAGGGTGCAAAACGCATGGCCGGGCGCGGGTCGCACAGGCTGGCAAGGCGTTCGGCGGCATTGCGTGCAAATTTCTGCGTGAGTATTTTGCGCCGCGCCCCGGCCAGCGGGGTAATCGGGCCGTGGCGCAGAATCGCGCCATCCCACGCATCTGCCATAATCAACCCAGTTTCAGCGGGCAGCAATTCGGTCGGGAAGTTTTGGTCGACCGCCCAGAAGAACTGGTCGCAAAACGGCAGATAACCTTGCCATTTGCAATCGGCCATATAATCGGCGCGGCTTGATTTGCATTCAATCACCCAAAGCTCACCCTTTGGGCCAAGCGCCATAACATCAACCCGTAGCCCGCGCGTGGGCACAAATTCGGTCAACCCGATAAAGTTGTAGCTGCGCAGATGGCGGCACACGCCGCGCGCCAGCAACTGGCCGGGGGCTAGTGGGGGTGATTGTGGCAGCGTATCGTCCATAGCATACATGAACATTTGGTGAACATCACGTCAAGAGCCCGAGCTCTGCCAAAGCCGTGCGGTAGCGTTGCGCCAGTGCTGCGGGTGAATAGTAGCTTTCCATCAGCTTTTGGCCTTGTTCGGCGCGCGCAAACCCTGTTGACGGGTCGGCGCGGTGCGCGGCGAGTGTGGCCGCCAGCGCATCGCTGTCGATTTCAGCCCATTTTGCGGCTTGCAGCGGGTAGATCGTATCGCTCGGTGCAATGGTGCGCGGCTGCCATGAAACCGGAAAGCCGGTTTGCGGGGTGATGAAGTCACGCGTTCCGGAATAATCGGTCGCTATCACCGGGCGGCCCAATGCCAGCGCATAGGCGGGCAAATAGCCGAACCCCTCGGCGCGGTGCGATGAGACCAGCACATCGGCGCTGGCGATCAGGCCCATAAGTTCGGCAAAGGGCAGGTATTCGGTGTTGATGATGATGCGCCGGTCGGCGGCTGCGGCTGTGCAAATCGCGTCCATCTGCCCCTCCGGGTCGCCCCAATGGCTCTCGGGCAGGGGGGTGGATTTGATGATCAGCCGCGCATCGGCATCGCCCGCAAAAGCCCGCTGGAACCCGCGCAAAGCCGCCAGCGGGTTTTTGCGCACAAGCGAGGAATGCGCATCAAAGGCAGTCAGCACAATGTGGTGATGCGCGCCAAGGCCAAACCGGGCGCGCGGCAACGGCGGAATGTTGGGGAGCGTAATTGCCTTGCCCAGATTGGTAACATTACGATCAAAAGCGCGGGCGTAAATATCGGCCACAAACCGGCTGGGGGCCCAAAGCGCATCAAGGCAATCAGCGGCAAGATGATGGTTGAAGGGGACTTGCTCGGCCTCCCATAACATATAGCCGATGTTGAAATGCGCGCCCGTGCCATGGCGCAGAATCTGCACCGGCACCGCATCGGCATTGACATGGTGCAGTGCCACGGGGCGGTTGACGGTAATACCTTGCAGCGCGCCCCGCGACATAAGCGCGTTTTGCCCGATGCCGGTGCCTTCCTGTTCCGGCCCGGTGAGCAGAATGCCGGCGGGCGCGGCCGGTGCCGAAGTTGTGGAAAAAACCGCAAGTGCCGGGGCTTGCGCCGTTACATGCGCCTCAAACCATTTGGAGATTTCGTGGCTTTGCCAAGGTATTTTCATCTGGCTGGCATCGGCAACCGGCATACGTGCCAGCACCGCGCAAAGCAGTTGGAACCGGTTGAGCAAGCCGCCGGGCAGCGGCGTTGCGAAATAATCCACAAGCTTTGGGGCCAGCGCGCGCAAATCGACCGTGAAGCGCGACAAAAACAGCAATGTTTCAAAATCGCGCGCCAGTTGTGCGCCAAGGCCTGGCCCCTGCATGCGGCGCGCGATATGCGGCAGATGGGCTTGCAGCGCGCCAACCAGTGTGCCGGGCGCGCACGAACCTTTCGCCAGCGCGCCCTGATATGCGCAAAGCAATGGCGCGGGCAGGGGCAGGGCGGCTTGCGCAAGCTCGGGGCCTTGCTCTACATACCAGCCCAGCAAACGCGCGCGGCCTTTTGGCGTGCTCAGATCGAACCGGTCCTGCAGCCGCTCGGTGCTGCGCAGGTGCAGTGCCATTGCGCCAAGCGGCGTATCGGCGTTGTGCAAAACCGCATCAAGCGCGCGGGGCGGCTGTTGGGTTTGGCGCCCGCGCGGCGGAGTTTGAAACGGCGCATGTGCATGGCGCGTATAAAATTGCGCCGCCTGAAACAGGTCGCGCACGACCAAACGGTTATCTTGTTCCGATTTCAACATCGCACGTTGCAGCCATGCCGGGCTTAGCCGCAACCCGCCACCCGCCAGCCGCACAAGTGTATCTTCGGGGTCCAGCGGTGCATTGCTTGAAGCCTTGGCGTTTGCAAAATAACGCGCAGCCAGCACATTCGGGCGCAAGGCGCGGGTGGTGCGAACGGCAAACGGGCGCATGGCCAGCAAGCACAAAGTGGCCGCCCAAAACAGCCAGCGCGAAGCCGCATGCGGCCCGCCCCGCACCACCAGCACGCGTTTGCCAGCAGAGCCCAGCCGCATGAACAGGCCGATATGCCGCGCGGCAACTGCAAGGGTTTTGAGGCGGGTTTTTGCGCGAATACGGCTTATATCCAGCGCGGCAGGTGCCAAAATGACAAGCGCCCAGCGTGGTGACGCAAGTGCCGCCGCCTCGCGCCGGTAGCGGCGTTTGGGCGCAAAATGGATGTGCTGGGCCGCGAAACTGGTGCCCGGTGCATCAAGCGTATGCACGCTTGCGCCGACACCGTCAAACGCATGGGCAAGTGCCGCACCCCGTTCTGCAGCCTTGCCGCTCGCGGGTGGAAAGGGTGATAGTAACAGCACCTTGTGTTCTGCCTGTCCGCTGCGTTCTTGCACGCCCGCTCCCACAATATGCGCTAAAGTTTAGCCAATATAAGGGGCGTTTTGCGACACGCCGCGGGGCTGCGCAAGCCCGTCGCGTGCCTGTTTGTAAATTTGCGCGGCGTCATTGCAAAAATTCTATGCCGATCGCCCCTTCTCATTTGTCGCACAAGTGCCTAAATTGGTCGTCGGCGGGTGCTGTCTTTCGCGTGGGGGCAAGCATCCTAGTGGCCTTACTCATCTTTGAGGGAGCCGGCTCTGTCTTCGGCCCTGGCCTTAGTCATCTGGTGCCCACCTGGTTTACCAGGCTCTCAAGGATCTAACGCTGCCACGGTCTAGATGGGCCCGCCACAGGATTTATGCGATGGACGCTATCACAAAGGCCAAGCAGGCCGCCCGCAAAGCCGGTTTTGCCGCCCGCGCCGCCGCGCATAAAGCCGCCAGCCCCATAGTTGCCAACGCGCTTGGCGGGCATGTTCTGGCTGCACTGGCCGCGCGTGCACCTTGCGCTATTTCCGCCTATCTGCCCATTCGCAGCGAAATTGACCCGCGCCCGGCAATGGAAGCGCTGCACGAACGCGGCCACAGCCTGTGCCTGCCTGTCATTCAGGGCAAAGGGCAGGCGTTGCGCTTTCGTGCATGGCAGCTCGGTTGTGCGCTGGAAGATGGCCCGTTTGGTGCCGCCGTGCCTGCAAGCGGTGCATGGCTTGCGCCCGATATCCTGCTTTGTCCGCTTGTCGCCTTTGATGCCGCGTTTTACCGCATGGGCTATGGGGGCGGTTTTTACGACCGGTCCCTGCACGCCCTGCGCGCCGCCAAACCGGTGCTGGCCATTGGGCTGGCCTATGAGGGGCAACGCATGCCTGCCCTGCCGCATGATGCGCATGACCAGCCGCTCGATGCTGTGGCCACCGAGAACGGGGTTTATTGGCACCACCTTGCCAAACCCGCAGCGACAGATTAAGCCACGCGCATGAAATTACTCTTCCTAGGCGATGTCATGGGCCGCGCGGGCCGCACGGCTCTGTCGGACCAGTTGGCAAAACTGCGCGCTGACTGGGCGCTAGACTTCGTTGTCGTGAATGGCGAGAACGCCACCGGCGGCATGGGCCTGTCGGCCGCCCATGCCAAAGACCTGCTCGATGCCGGGGCCGATTGCGTGACCCTTGGCGACCACGCGTTTGATCAGCGCGATATGAATGGCGCTTTGGCGTCCGAGCCGCGCATCATTCGCCCGCTCAACTATGCGCGCTCAGCCCCCGGGGTTGGCGCGCGCCTGTTCACCACGCAAGGCGGCAAAAAGGTGTTTGTCGCCCAGGCGCTTGGGCAGGTTTTCATGAAGCGCCCCTTTGCCGACCCGTTCTCGGCCCTTGATGCTGCGCTGAAAGCCGCGCCGCTCGGCCAGATTGCCGATGCGGTGATCGTTGATTTCCACGCCGAAGCCACCAGCGAGAAAATGGGCATGGCGCATTGGCTGGACGGACGCGCCACAATGGTATGTGGCACCCACACCCATGTGCCCACTGCCGATGCGCGCATCATGCCCAAAGGCACCGCAGCTATTTCCGATGTTGGCATGTGTGGCGACTATAACTCGGTGATCGGCATGGAGCCGCTGGAACCCATGCGCCGCTTTGTCACCGGCATGGTGAACGGGCGCTTTGCCCCGGCGGCCGGCCCTGTCACCCTTTCGGGCCTGTTTGTTGAAACGGGCGAAGGCGGGTTTGCGCGCCGCGTTGTGCCCATCCGCCTTGGCGGGCTGCTTCAGCAAAGCGCGCCCTAGCCTGCGCTCTTGCATCACCACAAATCCTGCGCCACAGTCAGCCTGAACCAACGCATAGGATATGATGCCCGATCTGCAGACCTGGCCCCTTTTGGATGCTGCTATAACCCTTGCAGTGCTGGCAGGCATGTTTGTGATGTTCCTGCGCGAGTCCTATCCCACCGAAGTGGTGGCCTTGCTCGGCGCGGCGCTTTTGGTGGTAACCGGCGTTTTGAGCATGGAATCCTTGCTTGGCGTGCTGTCCAACCCCGCGCCATGGACCATTGCGGCCATGTTTGTGCTATCCGGTGCCGTTGTGCGCACGGGGTTGCTGAACGGGATAACGGCAGGCCTTGTGCGCGAGGCCGCCCACCGCCCGCTGCGCGTGATTGCAATTTTGGGCACCCTTACCCTGTTTGCATCGGCCTTCATGAATAATACTCCCGTTGTTGTGCTGATGATTCCGATCACCGTGCGGCTGGCGCAATCCATGAAGCTTTCCGCCTCCAAACTGCTGATACCACTGTCTTATGTTACCATCTTTGGCGGTATGTGCACGCTGATCGGCACATCGACAAACCTGTTGGTTGATGGTGTTGCCCGCGCGCAGGGGCTGGAACCGTTCACCTTGTTTGAACTCACGCCAATGGCGATCATTCTTGCCGCCTTTGGTGTGGTCTACCTGCGCATTCTCGGCCCCAAACTGCTGCCCGACCGGTTTTCGATGTCCGATGCCTTGGTCGACCGCAAGCGCATGTCTTTCTTTACCGAGGTTGCCGTGCCGGAAGACTCCTCGCTCATCGGTGAGAATGTGCTCGCAGTCGAGCTTTTCAAGCGCGACAAGATGCGGGTGATCGACGTGCTGCGCGGCGATGAAAGCCTGCGCCGCAGCTTTCCCGATGTGGCGCTGCAAGCAGGCGACCGTGTGGTGCTGAAAACCGATGTGGCTGAACTGATGGGCCTTAAGGAAAGCCGCGAGTTGCACATGGTGGATACGCTCAGCTCGCGCAAAACCGAAACGGTCGAGGCGCTGATCTCGCCCGGTTGCACGCTTGTCGGCCGCTCGCTGGGCAGTTTGCGGCTGCGGCGGCGCTATGGCGTTTATCCACTGGCCGTTCATCGGCGCAACCAGAACCTTGGCCGACAGCTTGAGGATGTGATTGTGCGTGTCGGCGATACCTTGTTGCTGGAAGGCGCGCCCGAAGACATCCAGCGCCTAGCAAATGATGTTGACCTTGTCGACCTTGCCAAACCCGAAGCACGCTCCTATCGCCGCCGCCATGCGCCGCTTGTGCTGGGCATATTGGTGGCGGTGGTTGTGGGGGCGGCGCTCGAAATTGCACCGCTGCTGGCGCTAGCATTCATTGGCGTTGCGCTGGTTTTTGCCACCCGCGCCATAGACGCGGACGAGGCGTTTGGCGCGATTGACGGTCGCCTGCTCGCGCTCATCTTCGCTATGCTGGCCATTGGGGCCGCCTTGCAGGAAAGCGGCGCCGTCCAGCTTATCGTAGACCCGCTTGCGCCATGGATCGCCGGTTTGCCCCCGTCGCTTGTCATATGGTGCGTGTTCTTGCTGACCTCGGTGCTGACAGAACTGGTTTCAAACAATGCTGTTGCCGTTGTGATAACCCCTATTGCCATTGCGCTGGCCCATGCCATTGGCGTTGATCCGCGCCCGCTGGTCGTGGCGGTGATGATCGCGGCTTCAGCTAGTTTTGCCACGCCCATCGGCTATCAGACCAATACGCTGGTCTATGGCCCCGGCGGCTACAAATTCACCGACTTCATGCGCATCGGCATTCCGCTGAACCTGTCGCTTGGCGTGCTTACCAGCCTGCTTGTCCCGTATTTCTGGCCGTTATAGAGGCTGATTTCGCTGTGCAGGGGGTTGCTGGCCGCCCGCTGGCGCGCGTATATAAGCGCAATAATTTCAGGATTTACCGGAGGCATAATGGCGGGCCATTCAAAATGGGCAAATATCCAGCACCGCAAGGGGCGGCAGGATAAGCTGCGCTCAAAGCTGTTTTCCAAACTGGCAAAGGAAATTACCGTTGCCGCGAAAATGGGCGACCCGGACCCCGACAAGAACCCGCGCCTGCGCCTTGCCGTAAAAGAGGCCAAAAGCAGTTCTGTGCCCAAGGATGTGATCGAGCGCGCGATCAAGAAATCCCAAGGCGGCGATGCGGAATCCTATGACGAAATCCGCTATGAGGGCTATGGCCCCTCGGGCATTGCCATTATCGTTGAGGCGTTGAGCGACAACCGCAACCGCACCGCCTCGAATGTGCGCTCGACCTTTGCCAAGCTGGGCGGCAATCTGGGCGAAACCGGCTCGGTGTCCTTCATGTTTGACCGTATGGGCCAGATCACCTATCTGGCCGGGGCAGGCGATGCCGATACTGTGCTGATGGCGGCAATCGAGGCTGGTGCCGCCGATGTGGAAAGCAGCGAAGACGACCATGTGATCTGGTGCGAGGCCAATGACCTCAACGCCGTGTCGAGCGCGCTGGAAGCCGCGCTTGGTGAAAGTGAATCCGCCAAACTGGTCTGGAAGCCGCAAACCACCACCGAGGTTGATCTGGATGCCGCCCAAAAGCTGATGCGCCTGATCGAGACCCTGGAAGACGATGATGATGTGCAATCTGTCACCGCAAATTTTGAAATTTCAGACGAGGTTGCCGCGGCTTTGGATGAGTTGGGCTAACCAACCGCGCAGCGCGCATAAAAAAAGGGCCGGGTAATCCCGGCCCTTTTTTACATTTAGTTGGCAGGATTTAGCTGTATACCCAGCGCGATTCAACACACACATTCACGCGTGCAGTCAGTTCCTGTCCGGACGAGAAGCGTGCGCGGAAGTCGAACCAGCAAGCACCTGTGCCATCATCGAAATTGACGGTCAGATAGCGGCCCGAGCGCAGAACCGACGAGCCAAGCTGGTCGGGGCCCCATGTGTTTCGGCTGGTGTTGGACGCGTAAAAATGCGTCATCGTCTGGTTTGAATTGTTTACAATATCCACGACCCTGTTGGCCGAAACGGTGGTGTAGGTCGTCGTGGTGTCTTCGGTGCAAGCGGCAAGGGTTACTGCGGCCAAAGCGGCCAGTGCAAATTTACGCATGGTCAAACTCCAAATAATAATGATGGCCAGATATTAAGACCTTATCCGATTCCGTCCAGATGATTCTTAACTAAAATGACAGGTAACAAGTGTGTTTTTATGGCGTTTCCGGCATAATTTAGCCACAATAACCTGCTTTGGCCGCGCTAGTTGATCTGGTAGGGCAGCGTGTCATGCAGATCGTGATTCACGCCAAGCTGGGCTTGCACAGGCGGCACGGCGCGTTGATGGCAGGTTTTGCGCGGGCAAATGCGGCACGAAACCCCGATCGGCTCGAATGCGGCGGCATTGGCAAGGTCAAGGTCGTCGGCATAAACCATCTGTCCGGCAAAATCGACCTCGCAGCCAAGGCCGATGGCATAGCGCCGCATGGGCGCGCGAAAACTGCCGCCGGATTTGGAGACATCGCGCGCAAGGCAGAAATAGCGCAACCCGTCGGGCGTTTCGGCCAGTTGGCGTAAAAACTGCGCCGGAGTCTCAAAGGCCCGATGCACATTCCAAAGCGGGCACGCACCGCCAAAGCGGGCAAATTGCAGCCGGGCTGCGGAATGCCGCTTGGTTATTGTGCCGGCCTGATCGACCCGCACAAAGAAAAACGGCACACCTTTGGCACCGGGGCGTTGCAAGGTTGAAAGCCGGTGCGCGACCTGCTCAAGCGATACGCCAAAGCTTTCGGCAAGCAGTTCAAGATCGTGCCGCTGGCTTTGGGCGGCCTCTAAAAAGCGGGTATAGGGCATGAGCGCGGCCCCCGCGAAATAGTTCGCCAGCCCGATTTTGGCGATACCGCGTGCCTGCTCGGAACGAAAGCGCGCAAGGTCAAGCGTGGCTTCCAGTAACGCGTTATGGTCAAGCAAAGCGATCTGGTGGCAGGTTTGAAAGGCCTGCGTGGCCGATGAGGCGTGCGAAGACAGGCTAAGCACACCCGCCGCCCTGTCGAGCTTGCGCAGCGGTGCTTTGGGGCTTTTGTGCAGGGTAATTTGGTGGTGGTCTTGTAGCCAATCCGCCAATGCTTGCGCCGTGGTGCCGCCGCCAAGCTTGGCGCGGCGGGCAAAACCTTCGGCGGCGCGGTCCACCGCGTCGATGTAATTGTCGCAATAATGAAAAAAGTCGCGCACCTCTTCCCAGGGCTGCTGCCCGGCGGCGGCTTCGTCGCGGCCCATCGCTTCATCCAGAAGGGCCAAACGGTCTTGCTGCTGGCGGTGCGCGCGGTGCAGGGCCAAAAATGCACGGGCAAGGCGCGGGGCATTGGCGGCGGCAAGCTGCAATTCGGCCAGCGGTGGCGCATCGTCAAACAGCGGGTCGGCAAGGGCTTCGCGCATATCGGCGACCATGCGATCCCCTTCGCCAACCGAAAGTTCGGTCACATCCAGCGCATATTCGCGCGCCAGTGCCAGCACAACGCCTGCCGAAATCGGGCGGTGGTTGTTTTCCATCTGGTTGAGATAGGGTAGGGATACCGCCAAGGCGCGCGCAAAATCCTTTTGCGTCAGCCCCAGACGGTGCCGCAATTCGCGCAGCTTTGCGCCTGCATAGAGTTTTTGACCAGCCATCGCGCGCTCCTGTATTTGCAATTTTGCATTTTGCAGAATCACTTTGCAAGTAAATTTGCAAATATGCCGATTGTCGCTTTTCGCGGGCGCAGCATTTCGCTAAATTGTTATAAATGGGCCATCAACAGGCCAAAACGGGGGGCGAAATGAACGCAATTCTACACGAGGTTGAAACCCGGCGCGCCGAGGCAATGCTTGGTGGCGGGCAAGCGCGGATTGATGCGCAGCATGCCAAAGGCAAGCTGACAGCGCGCGAACGCATCGAAGTGTTGCTGGATGAAGGCAGCTTCGAAGAATTTGACATGTTCGTCGCCCATCGCTGCACCGATTTCGGGATGGAGAAAAACCGCATTCCCGGCGATGGCGTAATCACCGGCTGGGGCACGGTCAATGGCCGTCAGGTCTATGTTTTCAGCCAGGATTTTACGGTGCTCGGCGGCTCGCTTTCCGAAACGCATGCGCAAAAAATCTGCAAGATCATGGATATGGCGATGCAGAACGGCGCGCCTGTCATTGGCATGAATGACAGTGGCGGGGCGCGCATTCAGGAAGGCGTTGCCTCGCTCGCCGGTTATGCCGAGGTGTTCCAGCGCAATATCATGGCCAGCGGCGTGGTGCCGCAAATAAGCCTGATCATGGGGCCTTGTGCGGGTGGCGCCGTCTATTCCCCCGCGATGACCGACTTTATTTTCATGGTGCGCGATTCGTCCTACATGTTTGTAACCGGCCCCGATGTTGTGAAAACCGTTACAAACGAGGTGGTTACGGCTGAAGAGCTGGGCGGAGCGAAAACCCATACGACCAAATCCTCGGTGGCGGATGCCGCGTTTGCGAATGACCTTGAACTGCTGATGGAAACCCGCCGGTTGATCGACTTTTTGCCGCTGAACAACCGCCAAAAGCCCCCCGTGCGCCCGTTTTTTGACGATCCGGCCCGCATTGATGCCAGCCTTGATACGATGATCCCCGACAATGCCAACACGCCTTATGATATGAAGGAGCTGATCCTGAAGCTGGCGGATGAGGGTGATTTTTATGAGATTCAGGGCGCTTTTGCCCGCAACATCATCACCGGATTTGTGCGCCTTGAGGGCCAGACGGTGGGGGTTGTGGCCAACCAGCCGATGGTGCTGGCGGGGTGTCTGGATATTGACAGCAGCCGCAAGGCCGCGCGTTTCGTTCGGTTCTGCGATGCGTTTGAAATTCCAATTTTAACGCTTGTGGATGTGCCCGGCTTTCTGCCCGGCACCAGCCAGGAATTTGGCGGCGTTATCAAACATGGTGCCAAATTGCTATTTGCCTATGGCGAGGCGACGGTGCCCAAGGTTACGCTCATCACCCGCAAAGCCTATGGCGGGGCCTATGATGTGATGGCCTCCAAACATTTGCGCGGCGATTTCAACTATGCATGGCCAACGGCGGAAATTGCTGTCATGGGGGCCAAGGGCGCGGTGGAAATTCTGTATCGCAGCGAATTGGGCGATGCAGAAAAGATTGCCGCGCGCACAAAAGAATACGAGACCCGCTTTGCCAACCCGTTTGTGGCCGCTGAAAAGGGCTTTATCGACGAGGTGATCATGCCGCATTCAACCCGCCGCCGCGTGGCGCGGGCTTTTGCCAGCCTGCGGGGCAAAAAACAGAAAAACCCGTGGAAAAAGCACGATAACATTCCGCTATAAAGGCTTGATAATGCGCTTCATTCTAACATTCGCCTTTTTGGCATTCGCCACGATTTCCTTCGCACAAGATGCGGTGGTGCCACCGTTTTATCGCGGCATGGAAAAGACAGTGGCACAGGTTGCCGCCGACCGTGTTTTGGTAGAACGCGCACTTTTGGAACATGATGGTGATGCTGAAGCCGCTGGCCAAAGCTGGGCAAATATGGGCTGGGCGGCGATTGGCGCTGGCGATGCTGAAACTGCCGTGCGCCGCTTCAACCAGGCATCGCTGATCGATGCGACCAATCACGGCCTTGCCTATGGGCTGATGATTGCCACCCATATTCGCGGCGATGATTTTGCTGTGGTTGACGGGCTTTATGCCGAGGCGCTGGCGGCAATGCCCGAGGCCGACCAGCATTTCGCCCATATAGACTATGCGCAAATTCTTATGCAGCGCGGGGATTTAGCGCATGCAGTTGAAGTGCTTAACCCCTATAAAGACAAGCCCGCCGCCGCAGAATTGCTGCGCCATCTCAACCAGATTCAGCAAGGCGCAGGCCAATGATCAAGCATCGCGGCTTTCCGGGGCGGCTGCCGGGATCGGATTTGCAGTTTACCATCCGCCGTGCCGCCAAAGTGGTAACGCCGCTAAAGGCCCGCGAGAGGTTCCGCTATCGCAAGGGCAAGGATCTGGAGGCGGATCGTTGGTTCCTGGCCTCGCTGATCGACATGTTCGGCGAAGAACCGTTTGAGCGCGGCAATCTTGATGCCGGACGGCTTTCATGGCTGTTGGGGCGCGAGGTTTTGCCCGCCGATGACCCGTTTGACCCGGCCAGCTACGAGGCGCGTTTGCGTGTGGATATGGCCGCCGCCGAGGCGGCTTTTCCCGAATTGTTCAAATAGGTTGGCCATTGATGATCGGCATAAACACGCGCAAGAAAAATCATTGCTGGCAGCAGGCAGCTATGCAGCGTATCGTAACAGAGTAAACCTATATGCAGGAGAAAAGCTATGCGTAAAAAATTTATGGTTCTGGCCCTTTCCGGCCTGTTACTGGCCGGGTGTGACACGCTTGGTGAAAGTGCACTATTTGGTGCCGGTGTTGGCGCGGTTGGCGCGGCAGCAGTTGGCGGCAACCCGGCTACCGGTGCTGCTGTTGGTGCCGTTGGCGGGGCTTATTGCCACCAGACCAACAACATTTGCTAAACATTTTGCGCGCCTGATTGCGCGCAGAAATCTGGTTTTCGGGGGTATGGCGCAGCCGCGCTATGCCCCCGTTTTCGTTTCTTCCCCCCATGATGGCGGTTTATGCGAGGTTATATGTTCAAGAAAATTCTGATCGCCAACCGGGGCGAAATTGCCTGTCGGGTTATCAAATCGGCGCAAAAGCTGGGCATCAAAACCGTTGCCGTCTATTCCGATGCCGACCGGCACGCGCTGCATGTGAAAATGGCCGACGAGGCGGTACATATCGGGCCATCGCCCGCCAATCAAAGCTACATCGTGATTGAAAAAATCATGGAGGCGGTGCGCGTAACGGGGGCGGAGGCAGTGCATCCCGGCTATGGGTTTCTGTCGGAAAACATGAAGTTTGCCGAGGCGCTGGAAGCGGCGGGCGTGGCCTTTATCGGCCCGCCTTCGGGTGCGATCGAGGCGATGGGAGATAAGATCACCTCCAAGAAGCTGGCGGCCAAGGCGGGGGTTTCCACCGTTCCCGGCCATATGGGGCTGATTGCCGATGCCGATGAGGCGGTGAAAATTTCTGCCGAAATCGGCTATCCGGTCATGCTGAAGGCAAGTGCGGGTGGCGGCGGCAAGGGCATGCGCATTGCCTGGAACGACCAGGAAGCGCGCGAGGGCTTTCAAAGCTCCAAAAACGAAGCGGCGGCCAGTTTTGGCGATGACCGCATTTTCATTGAAAAATTCATCACCCAGCCGCGCCATATCGAAATTCAGGTTCTGGGCGACAAGCATGGCAATATTTTATGGCTGAACGAGCGTGAATGCTCGATTCAGCGGCGCAACCAAAAGGTGATCGAGGAAGCGCCAAGCCCGTTTCTGGATGCCGCCACCCGCAAGGCCATGGGCGAGCAGGCCGTGGCGCTGGCGCGGGCGGTGGATTATTGCAGCGCAGGCACGGTGGAGTTCATCGTCGACGGCGCGCGCAACTTCTACTTTTTGGAAATGAACACCCGCTTGCAGGTGGAGCACCCTGTGACCGAGCTGATCACCGGGATCGACCTTGTGGAGCAGATGATCCGCATAGCGGCAGGCGAGGCGCTGACACTGCAACAGGATGATATCGGCATCAACGGCTGGGCGATCGAAAGCCGGCTCTATGCCGAAGACCCGTATCGCGGATTTCTGCCGTCTATCGGGCGGCTGACCCGCTACCGCCCGCCTGCCGAAATGGCCAGCGAAAAACGCGTTGTGCGCAACGATACCGGGGTTTTTGAAGGCGGCGAAATTTCCATGTTTTATGACCCGATGGTCGCCAAGCTCTGCACATGGGCACCCGACCGCACGGCGGCGATTGTCGCAATGCGCGAGGCGCTGGACGAGTTCGAGGTCGAGGGCATTGGCCACAATATCCCCTTCCTGTCAGCCGTGATGGACCACGAACGCTTCATGTCGGGCAATATCACCACGGCCTTCATCGACGAGGAATATCCCGACGGGTTCGAGGGCGCGACCCTGCCCGATGCCACGCTGAAAAAGCTGGCCGCCGCCACCGCCGCCATGCACCGTGTGAGCGAAATTCGCCAAACGCGTGTGTCGGGCCGGATGAGCAACCACGAGCGCCGCGTGGGCAGCGAATGGGTGATTTCGATGAACGGGCATGACTTTGCCGTCAAAATCCATGCCGACCATGACGGCTCGGACGTTGAATTTGCCGATGGCAGCCGCCACCGCGTGATGTCGGATTGGACGCCGGGGCAAAGCCTTGCCGATCTACGCATCGACGGCGCGCGGCTGGTGGCCAAGGTCAGCCAGAACGCTACCGGGTTCCGGTTGCGCCATCGCGGGGCCGATCTGGTTGTGCATGTGCGCACGCCGCGCGTTTTTGAATTGTCGAGGCATATGCTGGAAAAACAGGCGCCTGATATGTCGCGCCTGCTGCTCTGCCCCATGCCGGGGCTGGTGGTTTCCATCGCTGTGGCCGTGGGTGACGAGGTGCAGGACGGTCAGGTGCTTTGCACCGTCGAAGCCATGAAAATGGAAAACGTGCTGCGTGCTGAAAAGAAGGGTAAAATTGCCAAAATCAACGCCAAGCCGGGTGAATCGCTCGCGGTGGATGATGTGATTATGGAGTTTGAATGATGCGCTACCGCGCGGCACCCGCCGAAAGCTCGTCGAGCCGTATCGGGGTCTTGTCGATATGGCGGGAAATTTCACGCATGCTCATTGGCGAGGGGCGGCGCAAAATCACGCTGCCATCCTTGTCGATCAGCACCACCGAAAAGCCACGTGGGCGTAATTCGGTGCGCAATTCGCTGCCCGGCTCAAGGTCGGTCACTACCACCATGTCGCGGTTTTCCAGCTGTGTCTGGTCTTCGGCCAGCATAGTCATTTGCTGTGTGAAACGCGGGTCTTGCTCGCTATCGGCAAACACGACAATCACACGGTTGACCCATATAAATTCGGCCAACGGGCCGGCATTCGCCCCTATATTGGCGACAGACGCCAGAATGACGACAAACAGCATAATTACACGGCGCATAGACGATTCCTTTTTACAGAAAGATAGGCGCTTTCAGCGCAATTGCCATGCCAAAGCGATAAATATAATGGGAGAATTCGCATGAGTGCATTTGATGACTGGCGTGTTTTGGCCCAGAAAGAGCTACGTGGCAAGGCGCTTGATAGCCTGAATTGGCAAACCCCCGAAGGGATCTCGGTAAAGCCGCTTTATACCGCCGATGATGTGGCCGGCCTTGCGCATATGAACACATTGCCCGGCCTTGCCCCTTTTGTGCGCGGCCCGCGTGCCACCATGTATGCAGGCCGCCCTTGGACCATCCGGCAATATGCGGGGTTTTCAACGGCTGAAGACAGCAACGCCTTTTACCGCAAGAACCTTGCGGCAGGGCAAAAGGGCGTGTCGGTGGCGTTCGATCTTGCCACGCATCGCGGCTATGATAGCGACCATCCGCGCGTGACCGGCGATGTTGGCAAGGCTGGCGTCGCCATTGACAGCGTGGAAGACATGAAGATTTTGTTCGACGGGATTCCGCTGGGCGAAATGTCGGTGTCGATGACAATGAACGGTGCGGTCATTCCCATTCTGGCCAGCTACATTGTAGCGGGCGAAGAACAAGGCGTGGACCGCGCAGAACTGACAGGCACCATCCAAAACGATATTCTCAAAGAGTTCATGGTGCGCAACACCTATATTTATCCGCCCGAACCCAGCATGCGGATTGTGTCGGACATTATCGCCTTTACCGCTGCGGAAATGCCGAAGTTCAACTCGATTTCAATTTCCGGCTATCACATGCAAGAGGCTGGCGCGAACCTTGTGCAAGAGCTTGCCTTCACGCTGGCCGATGGCAAGGAATATGTGAAAGCGGCGATTGAGGCGGGCATGGATGTAGATGCTTTTGCCGGGCGGCTTTCGTTCTTTTTCGCCATTGGCATGAATGTGTTTATGGAGGCTGCCAAGCTGCGCGCCGCCCGGCTGTTATGGCACCGGATCATGGAAAGCTTCGGCGCCAAGAAACCCGGCTCGCTCATGCTGCGCACCCATTGCCAGACATCCGGCGTGAGCCTGCAAGAGCAAGACCCCTATAACAACGTGGTGCGCACCGCCTATGAGGCGCTGGCCGCAGCCCTTGGCGGCACGCAAAGCCTGCACACCAACGCGCTGGATGAGGCGATAGCCCTGCCGACCGAGTTTTCGGCCCGCATTGCCCGCAACACCCAGCTTATATTGCAGGAAGAAACCGGCATTTGTAACGTGATCGACCCGCTGGCGGGCAGCTATTATGTTGAAAGCCTGACCGCGCAACTGGCCGATGAAGCCTGGAAGATCATCGAGGAAGTCGACTTGCTTGGCGGCATGACCAAGGCCGTGGCCAGCGGTATGCCCAAGCTGCGGATTGAGGAAAGTGCCGCCAAACGGCAGGCGGCGGTGGACCGTGGCGACGAAGTTGTCGTTGGCGTGAACAAATACAAGCTGGCCAAGCCCGACCCGATCGACATTCTTGATGTGGATAACGTGAAGGTGCGCGACAGTCAGATCGCGCGGCTTAAATCGGTGCGCGACAGCCGCGATGCCGCGGCTTGTGGCGCGGCCCTTGCCGCGCTGGAGCAGGGCGCGCACACGGGGCAGGGGAACCTGCTGGCGCTGGCCGTAGATGCGGCGCGCGCACGTGCCACTGTGGGGGAGATTTCGGACGCTATGGAAAAAGTATTTGGCCGCCACCGCGCCGAGGTGAAAACGCTGGCGGGCGTGTATGGCGCCGCCTATGAGGGCGATGCCGATTTTGCCGCCATTCAGGCCGAGGTTGCGGATTTTGCCGAAAAAGAGGGCCGCCGCCCGCGCATGCTGGTGGTAAAAATGGGGCAGGACGGGCATGACCGCGGCGCCAAGGTTATCGCCACGGCTTTTGCCGATATCGGTTTTGATGTCGATGTTGGCCCGCTGTTTCAAACCCCCGAAGAGGCCGCGCAAGATGCGATCGACAATGATGTGCATATCGTCGGTATTTCCAGCCAGGCAGCCGGGCATAAAACGCTGGCCCCGCAACTGGTTGCGGCTTTGCGCGACAAGGGGGCGCAGAACATCATCGTTATCTGTGGCGGTGTCATTCCCCAGCAGGATTATGCGTTTTTGTATGACGCGGGCATCAAGGCGATTTTTGGCCCCGGCACCAATATTCCCGAAGCGGCGCGCAATATCATGAAGCTTATAGAACCTGCGCAATAGGCGAACGCGCGCGCCGTTCTAGAGCGTGTTGCATTCACGCAATACGCTTTAACTTTATGATAACGCGTGTTGAAATGCAAAAAACCGGTTCCCACTTTTTTGCAACATGCTCTAACTAAAGGGGAAAATTTGGCAATTCGGTCTTGAAAACCGATGGTGGCGGCGTTTATGCGGCGAAACATTGCAACCGCGAGTTAGGCAAACCGCTGATTTTCCATCAAAAAGCCCGCCAAAGAGCGGGCTTTTCAGATTTTCGGTTTTGGCACAGGGTAAGGCAACGGGTCAGGCGACCAGAATTCGTGCCTCGGCGCTTGACAGTGTTGGGCGGGCCGCCGGGCCAAACTGGCTGAGATTGCCGAAAAGTTCGGGAAACAGCGCCAGAAGTTCAACGCGCGAGCCACGGTCAACGCTGCCTAGGCTGTTGTCGATCGGGTGGAAGCTTTCACTGACCGCCCCGTTCGACCAGACCAGCTCGTGCCGGTCAAACAGCATGTGGTAATAGGTCACCTCGCCGCCTTCGGCGCGATAAACCCGGTCACCATCCAGCAGCGATTTGGCCGAAACCAGCACTTCGGATTGCTCGAACAACAGTTCGACCCGCGCATCGGCTACCAGCACACGGTGCGCGCCGGAAACCTTCAGGGTTGTCGTGTTGCCAAGCACGCCGGGCGCAAAACAAACCGGCGCAAATTCGCCCTGTGCGGCCACGCTGCGCGACCCGATCCAGCGCAGCGGCTGCGGGCCGTTATCTTGTGTCAGCACCAAATCGCCGGCTTTGAGCGTTTCAATCGCCACTTCGCCATTTGGCGTGGCGATCATGGTGCCGGCAACAAAGCACCAGGGGTAATCGGGGGGGATGGTTTCATAGCTGATATCGCTTACACGCACGAACTGGTCGCCCGAACGCTCGTTGCCGTAGCTGATGATGATTGTCGCCACTGGACCGGCAACAACCACCTGAAATGCGCCATCGGGACTGGTGGCAGATGTGACGGATCCGGCCGCTTCAACCCGCGAGCCGGCGATGGTTTCGGTAACGTTCGAGCCGAGGTTCTGAAAGCTGACCGGAACCAGGTTGCCGTTGATATCGTAGGCCTGAACGACGACGAAATCGTCCCAGGCCGATGTGTCCATGTCTGAAATCCAGAAACTGACATTTTGCGCACCATCGCCATAAAGCGATGCGTTGCTCGTGTCAAAATCAAGCCGCAGCGCCGTGGTGAGCGATTCGCCAGTCGGGGACGAGCCAGCGCCAGTATTGGTCGCCAAACGGTTGTTCAGATCAATGCCGCCGCCGGTAACCGAACCGGTCCACATGTTGCCGCCGGTCACTTCGCCGGTGTGAATTTGGCTGCCATCAAACGCGCCCTGAATATGGTTGATGCCGACTGTAGCCGTATCGGCAACATTGTCATTGTCATAATCGTGCGATGAGAGCAGCGTTGCGGTAACATTGAGATATCCGCCAGTGCCGGTGTGTTCTACGCCGCTAAAATCGGCTGCTTGCGTCCCGGTTCCGCCGAGGGCGGACCAATCAAGAATTTCTGTTGGCAATTTGCTACTCCTTTAACGCTAACTCGGACCAGTCCCCAATCGCTGGTTCAAAACCAAAAGACTGCATCTCGATTATTAATATATTAACATTGGCCAAATTATGGCCATGGCGCGTTGATATGCGCATTCTAAGTCAAACCGCAACAAACAATAGTAAAATTTGAGACAGGTTGCGGAAAATCTGCGACTATCTGCTGTAAAGGTTAACAAGTTTCAACCCGGCGTTGTTAATGCCTTGGCGCGCCATATTCAGGGGTGTGGGCCACGAATCATCCGCTGTTTTCGATTACGGCTTCCTGATGCGGCTGCGATGTATATGCTGGGCAGAAACACGCAAGCAACAACCGGGGATGTCATGAAAGATATTGGCAAAGAGCAGGCACGACAGGCGGCGCTGGATTATCACGCGCTGCCAAAACCCGGCAAACTGGAAATTCGCGCCACCAAGCCGCTGGCCAATGGCCGCGATCTGAGCCGCGCCTATTCGCCGGGGGTGGCCGAGGCCTGTCTGGAGATCAAGGCCGACGCGGCAACGGCGGAAAAATACACCGCGCGCGGCAATTTGGTGGCCGTCATTTCCAATGGCACCGCCGTGCTGGGGCTTGGCAATATCGGCCCGCTTGCCTCCAAGCCGGTGATGGAGGGCAAGGCGGTTCTGTTCAAGAAGTTCGCCAATATCGATTGTTTTGATATCGAGGTGAACGAAAGCGACCCCGAAAAACTGGCCGATATCGTTACCGCGCTGGAACCGACATTCGGGGCGATCAACCTTGAAGACATCAAATCACCCGATTGCTTTATTGTTGAAAAGCTGTGCCGCGAGCGGATGAACATTCCGGTGTTTCATGACGATCAGCACGGCACGGCGATTGTGGTGGGCGCAGCTGCCACCAACGCGCTGCATTGTGCAGGCAAGGCGTTTGGAGACATCAAGGTTGTGTCTACCGGCGGCGGGGCGGCGGGGATTGCCTGCCTCAACATGCTGGTGAAGCTGGGGGTGAAGCGCGAAAACATCTGGCTATGTGACATTGCCGGGCTGGTTTACGAGGGTCGCAGCGAGGAAATGACCCCCCAAAAAGCCGAGTTCGCCCAGGCCAGTGACTTACGCAGCCTTGATGATGTGATTGCGGGGGCCGATCTGTTTTTGGGCCTGTCCGGCCCCGGTGTGCTGTCGCGCGATATGGTGGCGAAAATGGCGGCCAAACCGATCATTTTTGCGCTTGCCAATCCAACGCCTGAAATCATGCCCGACGATGCGCGCGCGGTGGCCCCCGATGCGATTATTGCAACCGGCCGCAGCGATTTTCCCAATCAGGTCAACAATGTGCTGTGTTTTCCTTTCATCTTTCGCGGTGCGCTGGATGTGGGGGCGACGACCATCAATGACGAAATGGAAATTGGTTGCGTGAACGCAATCGCCAAACTGGCGCGCGCCCATTCCAGCGCCGAAGCCGCAGCGGCCTATCAGGGTGAAGACCTCATTTTCGGCCCCGATTATCTGATTCCCAAACCGTTCGACCCGCGGCTTTTGGCCATTGTTGCCAGCGCCGTTGCCAAGGCGGCAATGGACTCCGGTGTTGCCCGCCGCCCGCTGCCCGATCTGGATGCCTATCGCGCGCGGCTTGACGGTTCGGTCTATCGTTCGGCGCTTATCATGCGGCCGGTGTTTGAGGCGGCGCGCGCCTCGCAGCGGCGGATTGTGTTTGCCGAGGGCGAGGATGAGCGCGTGCTGCGTGCCGCTCATGCGATGATCGAGGAAACCCATGATGTCCCCATTCTTATTGGCCGCCCCGAAGTTGTGGCCCAGCGTATAGAGAAATGCGGGCTTGGCATGAAAGCGGGCCGTGATTTTGAGCTGGTGAACCCCGAAAACGACCCGCGCTACCGCGACTATTGGGGCACTTATCATGCCTGCATGGCGCGGCGCGGCGTAACCCCCGACCTTGCCAAGGCGATCATGCGCACCAACACCACGGCGATTGGTGCGATCATGGTCAAGCGTGATGAGGCCGACAGCATGATCTGCGGCACATTCGGGCAGTATTTGTGGCACCTCAAATACATCGAACAGATTATTGGTTCAGACACGCTGCACCCTGTCGGTGCGCTTTCGCTGCTGATCCATGAAAAAGGGCCGATCTTTGTTGCCGACACGCAGGTTGCACCCGAGCCGACACCGCAACAGATAGCCGATACCGTTATCGGCGCGGCCCGCCATGTGCGCCGCTTTGGTGTGGTGCCGCGCATAGCGCTATGTTCGCACAGCCAGTTTGGCAACCTTGAAACCGATAGCGGGCGGCGGATGCGGGCGGCCATCGAGATACTTGATTCCACACCGCGCGACTTTGCCTATGAGGGCGAAATGCATGTTGATGCCGCGCTCGATGCCGAGTTGCGCGCCCGCATCCTGCCCGAAAGCCGGTTCGAAGGTGCAGCCAATGTGCTGATTTTCGCCAATACCGATGCGGCGAGTGGCGTGCGCAACACCATGAAAATGCTGGGCGGCAGCCTTGAAGTTGGCCCCATTCTCATGGGTATGGGCAACAAGGCGCATATCGTCACACCCTCGATTACCGCGCGTGGTTTGCTCAACACGGCTGCACTTGCCGGCACGCCGATGCAGACTTATGGCTGATGCGGGCGGAATGCCGCATGGAAACGGCCTGCGCGCTGGGGCATAAACAGGCTTTAAGGGCTGGCATTGCGACCGGCCTGGCATAAAACACCGGCACAGCCGGGCAATTTCATCCCCGAGGGAAAGTGGTTACACTGCGGCCGCGCGCCCATGGCGTTGCGCCGCGCATTGGGGAGTGAAGAGAATGACCTATCGTGACGTTTATGCCGCCTGGCAGGCAGATCCGGAAGCCTTCTGGATGGAGCAGGCCAAGGCCGTTGACTGGGTGAAACCGCCCAGCCATGCGCTGGATGATGCCCGCGCCCCGTTTTATGACTGGTATGCCGATGGCACGCTCAACACCTGTTACAATGCGCTCGACCGGCATGTAGAGGCCGGGCGTGGCGCGCAGGCGGCCATCATCTATGACAGCCCCATAACCGGTGCCAAAGCCACGCTAAGCTATGCCGAGTTGACCGAAAAAACCGCGCAACTGGCAGGCGCGCTGCTGGCCAAAGGCGTTGGCAAGGGCGACCGCGTGATCATTTATATGCCCATGGTGCCCGAGGCGATTATGGCCATGCTGGCCTGCGCGCGCATTGGTGCTGTGCATTCGGTGGTGTTTGGCGGTTTTGCCGCGCATGAGCTTGCCGTGCGTATCAACGATGCCACGCCCAAGGCGATTATAGCGGCTTCGTGCGGGATAGAGCCGGGACGCGTGATTGCCTATAAACCGCTGGTTGATGCCGCGATTGCGCAATCGCGCCACAAGCCTGACTTTACCATCGTGCTGCAACGCGACCAGCTCGCTGCCGAATTGAAAGACGGGTTCGACTTTGATTGGCATGCGGTGCAAGCGGGGGTGGCCCCTGCGCCCTGCACGCCGGTCGGCGGGATGGACCCGCTTTACATCCTCTATACATCGGGCACCACGGGGCAACCCAAGGGCGTGCTGCGGCCCAATGGCGGCCACGCCGTTTCGCTCCTGTGGACAATGAAAAACATTTACAATGTTGCGCCGGGCGAGGTGTTCTGGGCGGCCTCAGATGTTGGCTGGGTGGTGGGGCACAGCTATATCTGCTATGCGCCGCTGTTGCTTGGGGCGACCACCGTTGTGTTTGAAGGCAAGCCGGTTGGCACGCCGGATGCCGGCACATTCTGGCGGGTGATTGCCGAACATGGCGTTGTGAGTTTTTTCACCGCACCGACCGCCTTTCGCGCCATCAAACGCGAAGACCCGGAGGGCAAGCTCGTTGAGGGCTACGACCTGTCAAAGCTGCGCGCCCTGTTCCTTGCCGGCGAACGCGCCGACCCAGATACGATCATCTGGACACAAAAGCAGCTTGGCGTGCCGGTGATTGACCACTGGTGGCAGACCGAAACCGGCTTTGCCATTGCCGCCAACCCGTTGGGAATTGAGGAATTGCCCGTTAAACTCGGCTCGCCCACCGTGGCCATGCCGGGCTATGATGTGCAAATTCTTGATGAAGCCGGCAAGCCTGTTGCACCCGGCACGCTTGGGGCTATTGCCATTAAACTGCCATTGCCGCCGGGCACATTGCCAAGCCTGTGGAACGCCGATGATCGCTTCAAGAAGGCTTATCTCGCCACATTCCCCGGTTTTTACGAAACCGGCGATGCCGGAATGATTGATGACGAGGGCTATCTCTACATTATGGCCCGCACCGATGATGTGATCAACGTGGCTGGCCACAGGCTTTCTACCGGGGCCATGGAAGAGGTTCTGGCAGGCCATAAAGACGTGGCCGAATGCGCGGTGATTGGTGTTGCAGACGCGCTAAAGGGCCAGTTGCCCATGGCGTTCCTGTGTCTCAACAAGGGATGCACGAAATCCGAGGCGGAGATCGTGACCGAATGCGTCGCGCTTGTTCGAAACCAGATCGGGCCGGTCGCAGCCTTCAAACTGGGCTGCGTTGTCGAGCGGTTGCCAAAAACCCGCTCGGGCAAAATTCTGCGTGCCACGATGGCAAAAATCGCCGACGGGGCCGACTGGAACATGCCGGCGACCATCGACGATCCGGCGGTTCTTGATGAAATTCGTGCCGCTTTGCAAAACCTCGGCTATGCCAATCATTCGACTACGGACTGATTTATCGGGCATAATATAAAAAATTTTAGCTATGCAGGGAGGATTTTTGCCGTAATATCAGCGTGTTCGGTTAAGATACCATCAATCAGTTTGTGGGTTTAATTGTGAAATGCAAATTACAATGCGTACAATTAGCAAAATGCAAAGAAACCAAGGGTTGAGTTTGCCAAATGCAAAACGGGGCATCAAAGCCTTTGCAAACAGCGCGGCCCGATTTTTGCAGGATGATAGGTGAAAGTAACAGAGGATGATTTGCGTATGTCTATGTCACCTGGCCAGCTGATCCCGATTTTCGTTTCATTTGGCGTGCTGCTGCCGCTTGCCGCGCATGCTGAATTGCCCGCCGATACCCGCTGTATTGCCGGTGAAACCGTTCTCGTATCCGAGGGCAGTGCAACCCCGAGCGATGAATATTCCGACGAGGTGTTGATCACGCTCATCGAGCGTGACGGCACAGAAATCGCGTTGAGCGAGGCCGCGTTTTTTGCGCTGCCGCAATATGCCATTGCTACCGAAAACGAGTATCTTGAAGGGTTGAACTGCTATGAGGGCCCGCTTGGCCGCGATGTTGTTGCCCTGCTTGACGGAGAGCCCGAAGCGTTTGTCGCATTGACCGCAATGAACGATTATCGCGTCGAGGCGCCCTTTGCGCATTTGCTTGAGTTTGACGTGATTTTCACAACATCGGTGAATAATGCGCGGCTTTCGCTGCGTGATAAAGGGCCGATTTGGGTGGTTTACCCGCAAAGTGATAATGCAATTTTGCAAGATACGTTTTATGGTACCTATATGATTTGGCAATTGATCAAGGTGGAACTGGACTAAGTGAAGGCGGCTCAACGCTTTACGTCTATAGTTGGAACGCTTCTTTTCATTGCGCTTATTGGTCTGGTTTTCTTCGGATATCAGGCCATTCAGCGCAATGTAGAGGCGTTGCAAACGGCTGGGCAAGAGGATATTTCATGGTCGACCAGCCAACTGGAACTGGAGCTTATGCGCTTTCGCGCCGAGCTTGCGGCGCTTCACTCAAATGAACTCACCGGCAATGAAAGCGCAGCCAACCTCAATAATCGGTTTGATATTTTATGGAGCCGTGTGGCGATTTTTCAGCGCGGCCGCATTGGTGAACGCCTGCAAGATTATGATGCCGAGAATCAGATCGTAAGCCGTTTTTTTGCGGCAATGCAGGCTTTTGAGACACAGGTTGTGCTGCTGCAACCCGGGGATGATACGGCAATCAGGGCGATTGACCGCGGATTCGCGCCGTTCAGCAACGAGTTGCGTGAATTGTCGCGCATTGTCACGCAGGGTGAACAGAAAAGACTTTCGGAACTTCGCGGCGAACTCGGCGTTGGCGTTCAAAATACCGCGATTTTACTGGGTGCAGCAACAGCGGTCTTGCTGCTCGCGCTGATCGTGAACTGGAACGCGTCACGCAGGTTTCGCAAAATGGCGCAGCATAACCTGCAACTGGCCCGCGAGGCTGAACAGGCCAGCCGCGCAAAATCGCAATTCCTCACCATGATGAGCCACGAGTTGCGCACACCGATGAACGGGGTTTTGGGTTTGCTCGCCATTGCCCGCCAACAGGATTTGCCCGGCAAACTCAGCCGCACCCTGAGCATGGCGGAACGCTCGGCGCGGCGGATGATTGGCTTGCTGACCGATATTCTGGATTTTTCAGCCATTCAATCCCGCTCGCTTACGGTCGAGCGCAAGCAATTCAGCCTGCGTATGCTGGCCAAGGGGCTTGGCGAGGCGATTGATGAAAGCCGCGGGCGGCTGGATATCGCGGTTGATGAAAACGCGCCCGATCAGTTGCTTGGCGATGCGCGGCGCTTGCACCAGATTTTTGAACATTTGTGCAACTACCTGCTGGAAACCGCCGGTGTGGACCATCTGAGCGTGACCATGACGCATGCCGATGGCGCATTACAAGGCACGATTGTGTTTTCATACCGGCAGGGCGGTGGCGACAGTTGGCGCCCGATTTTCCTTGAAGATGCTGCGCCGCAAGATGACACGAATTTCGCCGCCGGTGCCGTTGGGCCCACACTTGCGCGCGGGCTAAGCGCGCAGATGGGTGGGCGGATTGATGTGCACAAACTGGATGATGGCGGCACCAAGCTCGCAATTTCCATTCCCATGAGCACAACGACCGCCGCACCCTTCAATGTGCATATGCAACTGCAATCGGGCGCTGTGCGGGCGATTTGCGAAAGCGTGCTGCGCGATGAACGCATTCTGGTGAATGACGATGTGTCGACTGCACCGCCCAAGCTCATTCTGTTTGAGCCGACCGGACCGGATGAAACGAAAACCGCGTCGGACCTGCGCAATGCCTACCCGAAAGTCCCGATTATTTCGATCGGCAGAGTTACCGACAAAACGCTTTACGATCAGTGCCTTGATCTTCCGCTTGACCTGTCGGCACTCCGTTTAGCCCTGCAAAAATACCGAAATGCAGCCTAGGTTGCTGCGCGATGCATAAAATTGGTATATTTGGTAACTGATGCACAACTAATAGACGAGTAACTATTTTTGCGGCATGGTATGCGGCAAGGAGTATCGTTGCGAATGACATTTAACGAACGAAATATCGGCGATCCGGATATCGCCTCCGATTTGCTGGCGCATGATTTGCGTGCCGCAGCGGCAGGCGTGCTCTCTTCGCTTAGCCTGATCGGTGCCGATGGCCTGAGCGGCGCTGAAAAGCGCAGCCTGCGTCAGGCACGGGTGGCAGCGGCTACGTTGAAAGATTTGCTCGACATTTCCATGGGTGTTGGCGTTGTCAGCAAAAACGACATTCCCCTTGCCGAACTTGCCCGCCGGATTGACAACCGCTGGCGCGACACGGCTGTTGAAAAAGGCGTATGCCTGCGCATTACGCTCAGCACGGATGCGCCGGCCTCGGTCCATGCTGCATGGGCCGAATTGAACCGGATTTTTGACAATATCATTGGTAACGCGCTTAAATTCTGTGACGAGGGCGAGGTTCGCGTGCATTTTCACGGCACCGATGATGGCGGGCTTATCGTAATTATAGACGATGATGGCCCGGGCTTTAGCGATGCCGCCCTGCATGCGCTGTTTTCGTTGCGTGGCCGGCCTGCCGATGCCCGCAAAGATGGCACTGGCCTTGGGCTGTTCATAACCAAATCACTGACGGACCGTTTCAATGGCAAAATCGAGGTTCAAAACCGGCCACGGGGCGGGGCGCGTATCCTTCTCGATTTTCCATGCGAAATGTGCCGCTTTGACGATGCCCCCGCCAACGCGCCCGGTGCTGCCCTCACCGGTGGATTGCCTGATCTTTCGGCGCTGAACATTCTGGTTGCGGAAGATAACCTGACCAACCAGCTCGTTGTCAGCCAGATGCTGGAAGCAATGGGCGCGCGTTACGAACTGGCCTCGGACGGGGTTGAGGCGCTGGAAATTCTGGGGCGCGGCGGGTTCGACATTGCCTTGCTCGATATCGAGATGCCGCGCATGACCGGGCTGGATGTTATCCGCGCCATTCGCGCCCGCGCGGATGCATTGGCAACTGTGCCGCTTGTCGCGCTCACCGCCTATGCCATGCCCGAACATTTGAAGCGCATTATTGATGTTGGTGCCAACGGGCTGATCGCCAAGCCCCTGACCAGTATCACAGACTTCGGCAGCGAGATTTTGAGCTATGTTTCCGGCACTGCCTCGTTTGAGCCGGCACCAAAACAGGCGGCACCGGCTGATCTTACGGCGGTTGACCGGCGGATTTTTGACAGTCTGGCGGAAACGATGGGCCCGGCGGGCATGCGCGAATTGCTCAGCAAAATCACCATCGACCTTGAAAATGTGCAGGTGAAGCTGCGCGAAGGTCAGGCTGGCGAGGCGGTCGAGCCTGTGCGCAGTGCAACCCATATCCTGATATCGCTGGCCGGCGCCATCGGCGGCACGGGGCTGCAGAACCTGTCGCAAGAACTCAATGCTGCAGTCAAAGCCGAACCCTGGCCGCAGGTTGCGCCGCGGCTTGACAGGTTGGTAGAAGGTGTCGATGAACTCCTTACATTTGTTGCCAAGGAGACCGGCAATTGGTAGCAGAGGCGATGGCATCTCCAATTCTCCTCGTTGAAGACACATTATCGCTGGCCATGCTTTACAAGACCGTGCTGGAAAAAGCCGGTCATGAGGTGGTGACGGCCAGCACCCTGCAGGATGCGCGCGAGCTTTGGCGCAAAACCAAGGCTGGCACCGTGTTGCTCGATCTTATGTTGCCCGATGGTGACGGGATGGAACTGATGGAGGAGGTCCATCGCCATGATGCCAATGCAAGGGTAATTGTGATTACCGCCAATGGTTCGATCAACCGCGCGGTTGAGGCCATGCGCCTTGGCGCCTTCGACTTTCTGGTCAAACCGTTTGACGAAAACCGCCTGCTGCGCGCCGTTGAAAACGCGCTAAGCGCCAAGCAGGCGCAACGGAGCGGCACGCGCGAGCTGCCACAATCGGCTGACGGGTTTCATGGGTTTTTGGGCAACTCGCCGGAAATGCAGGCCATTTACCGGATGATCGACCGTATCGGCCGCTCTACGGCCTCGGTGTTCATCACGGGCGAAAGCGGCACCGGCAAAGAGCTGGCCGCGCATGCAATACATGATTGTTCACCCCGCGCAAACGGTCCTTTCATCGCGCTGAACTGCGGGGCGATACCGCGCGACCTGCTGGAATCCGAGGTGTTTGGCCATCTGAAAGGCTCGTTCACCGGCGCTATTTCCGACAAGAAGGGCGCCGCCGCCGCCGCGCATGGCGGCACTTTGTTTCTGGACGAAATCTGCGAGATGGACCTGTCGTTGCAAACCAAGCTTTTGCGGTTTTTGCAAACATCGAGCGTAACCCCGGTGGGGGCGGTTACGCCGCGCGAGGTCGATGTGCGGATTGTGTGTGCCACCAACCGCGACCCGATGGTCGAAATGCGGGCAGGGCGCTTTCGCGAGGACTTATATTACCGCCTGCATGTGGTGCCGATCCATCTGCCGCCCTTGCGTGAGCGGCGCGACGATATTCTCAAGATTGCCGAACTCACCCTGCACAAATATGCGCAGGAAGAAGGCAAGATGTTCCGCCGGCTCAACCCGGAAACCGCGCAGGTGTTTCGCCGACTTGACTGGCCTGGCAATGTGCGCCAGCTTTTGAACGTGTTGCGCAATGTCGTGGTGCTGAATGACGGCGTTGAAATGATGCCCGAAATGCTGCCGCATGACATTCTGCTTGACGCGCGGCGCATGATGTCACCCGGCGCACCGGAACAGCCCGCTGCACGCAGCGATGCTGCGCCGAACATTTCGGCCTTTGTTGGTCATACGCTTGCCGAAATGGAGCGGGCCTTTATCGAGGCAACAATCGAGGCGAGCGGCGGCTCGTTGCCGCAAGCTGCGCGCATTTTAGGCGTGTCACCGTCTACACTTTACCGTAAACGCGAAGGCTGGACCTGACCGTCAGGCTGAAAAATCTGGAGAAGCCGCAATGCTGTTTGAAGCTGCCAAAGCCGCCCGCGCGCATGCCTATGCGCCCTATTCCAACTTCGCCGTCGGCGCGGCGATTGAAACCGCCTCAGGTGCCGTGTTTTCCGGCTGCAATGTTGAAAACGTTGCCTATCCGCAAGGCACATGCGCCGAGGCCGGGGCCATTGCTGCCATGGTGGCGTCAGGCGAGCGGCAGATCAGGCAAGTGCTGGTGCTTGCGGTCAGCCCCCAGCCGGTAACACCTTGCGGCGGTTGCCGCCAAAAACTGGCCGAGTTTTCCAGCCCCGAAACCGTGGTCATTCTGGCCGATCTGAACGGTGAACGGCGGCGCATGACCATGGCCGAGCTTTTGCCCTTTGCGTTTGACCAAGTGCAGCTTGATAATAGAACTTCGTAGTGACTCAGTTTGAAAATTTAAGTTTATCAGGCAAGATCATATGCTATATTTAGCTTAAAGCACAGGAGGCAAGGTATGCAATTCTTTGATTTCACCATTGACATCCATGGGGCGACCATCGTCGTAGCCGGAGAACGCCTGTCCACGGCATCACTGTCTCCTAGTGAAATTGATCAACAAGTAATCGCCCTCAAGGCTGATCTAGATCGTGTGGCCGCTAAGATGAAGATCGCAGTCGAAGAGCAAGTCAGGAAGCCACCGTTCGAAGATGATGCTGATGCCTAAGGGCCCAAAGGGAGAAAAATGCCCAGATGACGTCATCGGTCTTGTTGTGATGATTGGTCGGATCACAACAGGCGAAGAAGTTGACCCACTACCTAAAACTTGACCATCTGGACAAAAACAGCCCAATGCTGCAGGCTGAATGCAGGGGGCTGATATGCTGACACAGGAAATTATTGCACTAAAACGCGACGGCGGCGTGCTTTCACAGGCGGCAATTGCCCAGTTTGTGGCCGGCATTACCGATGGCAGTATCAGCGAAGGCCAAGCCGCTGCCTTTGCAATGGCGGTGTATTTTCAAAAGATGAGCATTGACGAGCGTGTCGCGCTGACATGCGCCATGCGCGACAGCGGCGATGTGCTGAAATGGGATATGCCCGGCCCGGTGGTCGACAAGCATTCAACCGGTGGCGTGGGCGATAATGTCTCGCTTATGCTCGCCCCTGCTCTGGCGGCTTGCGGCGCTTATGTGCCGATGATTTCGGGCCGCGGGCTTGGGCATACAGGCGGCACGCTCGACAAGTTCGATGCAATTCCCGGCTATAACACCCAGCCCGATATTGCCACGCTGCGCCGCGTGGTTGGGCAGGTAGGCTGCGCGATTATCGGCCAGACGGGCGAAATTGCACCCGCCGACAAGCGGCTCTACGGCATTCGCGATGTAACCGCGACGGTGGAGTCGATTGACCTGATCACAGCTTCGATCCTGTCCAAAAAACTTGCAGCCGGGTTGCAGCATCTGGTGCTGGATGTGAAATTCGGCTCGGGTGCCTTTATGGCCAGCGCGGCGCAGGCGCGCGCGCTGGCTGAAAGCCTTGTAGAGGTTGCCAATGGCGCGGGGTGCGTAACCACCGCGCTGCTCACCGATATGAACCAGCCGTTGGCCAGCGCGGCGGGGAATGCGCTGGAAATGGCCAATGCCGTGGCATTCTTGCGCGGTGATGCCGATGCACGGCTTTACGAGGTTACCGTCGCGCTATGTGCGGCACTGTTGCACAGCGCAGGCATGGCAACAAGCGAGGATGAGGCGCGCGCCAAAGTAAAAAACGCCTTTGCCAGTGGTGCAGCGGCTGAGAAATTCGCGCAAATGATAGCAGCCCTTGGCGGGCCTGCCGACTTTATGGACGCGCCGGCAAAGCATATGGACGCCGCGCCGATCATTGTTGATGTCTATGCCAAAACGGCGGGCCATGTCGCCAAGATTGACGCCCGCGCCGTGGGGCAGGCCGTGGTCGAGCTTGGTGGCGGGCGTCGTCGCGCTGCCGATGCTATCGACTATGCTGTGGGGCTGGATGCGCTGGCCCCGCTTGGTGCCAAGGTTGATGCTCAAACCCCGATCGCGCGCATTCATGCCCGCACCGATGCCGGGTTTCAGGCGGCGCGCGCGCGACTTGAAGCCGCCTACACCATTGGCGATGCGCCCGATGCGACACCGCTGGTTCTGGAAAGGATCACCCCATGAGCCGCGCTTTTCTTGTGGTCATGGATTCCGTGGGCATTGGCGGTGCGCGGGATGCCGCCGCCTTTGGCGATGAGGGTGCGAATACGCTTGGCCATATTGCTGCCGAATGTGCAGCAGGCCGCGCCAATGAGGGGCGAAACGGCCCGCTTTATCTGCCAAATCTGGATGCGCTTGGCCTTGGGCGCGCGGCCGAACTGGCAACAGGCACCTATCCGCCCGGCTTTTCGGCCACGCCAACCGGCCCTTATGCGGCGGCCAACGAGGTGTCCAATGGCAAGGACACGCCTTCGGGCCATTGGGAACTGGCCGGCATGCCCGTGCCGTTTGACTGGCACTACTTCCCCAATGAGCAGCCCGCATTTCCGCAAGACAAAATCGCCGAGATGATTGCGAAAGCCGGCCTGCCGGGCATTTTAGGGGATTGCCATGCTTCGGGCACCAAGATCATCGAAGCGCTTGGTGAGGCGCATGTGAAAACCGGCAAGCCGATTGTTTACACCTCGGCTGACAGCGTGGTGCAGATCGCCGCGCATGAAGAGGCGTTCGGGCTGGAAAAGCTCTATGCGCTATGCGAGATCGGCGCCGAAATTTTTCATCCGATGAGGGTGGGCCGGGTGATTGCGCGCCCGTTTCTTGGCGCAGATGCGGCCAGCTTCAAACGCACGCCGAACCGGCATGACTATGCGATTACCCCGCCTGAAAAAACCTTGTGCAACCGCGTGGTTGATGCGGGCGGGCGCACGCTGGCCATTGGCAAGATAGGCGATATTTTCGCCATGTCGGGCATTTCAGAGGTGTTCAAAGGCAAAGACGATATGGCGCTGTTCGACCATTTGCTGACCCTTGCCGATACCGCCCAAAATGGCGACTTTGTGTTCGCGAATTTTGTGGAGTTTGACAGCGAATACGGCCACCGCCGCGATGTGGCGGGTTATGCACGCGCGCTGGAACGCTTTGATACGCGCCTGCCTGCCTTGCGCGCCAAACTGCGTGCGGGCGATATGATGATCATCACCGCCGACCATGGCAACGACCCCACATGGCACGGCACCGAGCACACGCGCGAACGCGTGCCGGTGCTGGTGCATGGCGAAGGGCTGAAAGCTGGCCCGCTGGGGCAGGTGGGGTTTGTGCAGGTTGGCGAAACACTCGCCGCCCATCTGGGGCTGGCCCAAGGCGAACATGGCAGGAGCTTTTTGTGAACACTTTCACCACCACCCCCAAAACAGAGCTGCATCTGCACCTTGAAGGGGCGGCGCCGCCCGCCTTTATCCGCCAGTTGGCACATGAGAAAAAGGTCGATCTTGAGGGCATTTTTGGCGCAGATGGCACTTATAAATGGACAGATTTTGTAAACTTCCTGCGGGTTTACGAGGCCGCCTGCTCGGTGTTGCAATCCCCCGAAGACTTCGCCCGCCTGACCGAGGCCGTGCTGGCGGAAAGTGCCGCGCATGGGGTGATTTACACCGAAATTTTTCTGGCACCGGATTTTTGCGGCGGCGATGTCATCAAATGGCGCGAATATCTGGCGGCGATATGTGAGGCCGCCAGCAGCCAAGAGGCGAAGCTTGGCATTACAACGCGCTTCATTTCCACTGTTGTGCGGCATTTCGGGGCCGAGAATGCCCGCAAAACCGCGCGTATTTCCGCCGAAACTGCCAGCCCTATGCTGACAGGCTTTGGCATGGGGGGCGATGAGAATTTCGGCAAAGCCGGAGATTTTGCATGGGCCTTTGCCTGTGCGGCCGAAGCGGGGCTGGGGCTGACCAGCCATGCCGGCGAGGTGCGCGGGGCTGAAAGCGTGGCTGAAACGCTGCGCGATTTGAAGGTAAGCCGCATTGGCCATGGTGTGCGCGCGGTGGAAGATGCCGGGCTTATGGCGCGCCTTGCTGGCGAGAATGTGCATCTGGAGGTGAACCCCGGCTCCAATATCTCGCTTTCGGTGTTTGAGGCTTTGGCCGATCATTCGATCACCAAGCTGCGCGAAGCGGGCGTCTCAATCAGCGTATCTACCGATGATCCACCCTATTTTGACACCGATATGAGCCGCGAATATGCCAACTTGAACGCAACTTTCGGCTGGGGCGAGGCGGATTTTCGTGCGATAAACCGCGATGCGATGGCGGCTGCGTTTTGTGACGAGGCGACGCGCACCCGCATTATGGCCCGATTTGAGGAGAGCGCCGATGTCTGAGCATCTGACCATTGTCAAACACCCGCTTGTGCAACACAAGCTGACCAAAATGCGCGAGCGTGACACCTCTACCGCCAAGTTCCGCCAGCTTTTGCGCGAGATCAGCCTGCTGATCGGCTATGAAGTCACCCGCAACCTGCCGATGACGACAACCGATATCGACACGCCGCTTGAGGAAATGGAAGCGCCCATTCTCAAGGGCAAAAAGCTTGCGCTGATCTCGATCTTGCGCGCTGGCAACGGGCTGCTTGACGGGGTGCTGGAGCTTATACCTTCGGCGCGCGTGGGGTTTGTGGGGCTTTATCGCGATGAAGAAACCCTGCAACCCGTGCAATATTATTTCAAGGTGCCAAAAGAGCTGGACCAGCGCGTGGTGATCGCCGTGGACCCGATGCTTGCAACCGGCAATTCCTCGGTTGCGGCCATTGATTTGTTGAAAAAAGCTGGGGCGAAAGACATTCGATTTTTGTGCCTGCTTGCCGCGCCCGAGGGCATTGCGCGCATGAAAGAGGCACACCCCGATGTGCCGATCATCACCGCCGCGGTTGACCGCCAGCTCAGCGATATCGGCTATATCCTGCCCGGTCTTGGTGATGCGGGCGACCGCATGTTCGGCACGAAATAGGGGCAGATATGGCCAGCACGCTCATCCGCAATGCTGATACCGTTGTCACAATGGATGCAGCGCGGCGCGAATTGGCGGGGGCTTCGGTGCTGGTTGAAGGCGGGGTGATTACCGCCATTGGCGATGGCCCCTATCTGGCCGACAGGGTGATTGATGCACGCGGCTGCGTGGTAACACCGGGGCTGGTCAACACCCATCACCACCTGTTCCAAACCATGACCCGCGCCGTGCCGGGCGGGCAGGATGCGCTGCTCTTTGGCTGGCTCAAAACGCTCTACCCGATCTGGGCGCGCATGGGGCCGGAGCATATGCTTGTATCTGCGCAGGTCGGGCTGGCCGAGCTTGCGCTTTCCGGCTGCACGCTGACATCTGACCATTTATACCTGTTTCCCAATGGCGCGCGGCTGGATGACACGATTGAAGCCGCCCAGCGCATTGGTTTGCGCCTGCACGCCACACGCGGCGCAATGAGCATTGGCGAAAGCGCCGGTGGCCTGCCGCCCGACAGTCTGGTCGAGAACGAGGCGGCTATATTGAATGACAGCATTCGCCTGATTGACGCCTACCATGATGCCGCCGAGGGCGCGATGCTGCGTATCGGCCTTGCCCCCTGTTCGCCGTTTTCCGTCAGTCGCGAGTTGATGCGCGATGCGGCTGTTCTGGCGCGTGACAAGGGCGTGATGTTGCACACGCATCTGGCTGAAAATGATGAAGACATTGCCTATTCGCTAGAGAAATTCGGCTGCCGACCGGGCCAGTATGCCGAGGATCTGGGCTGGACGGGCAGCGATGTATGGCACGCCCATTGCGTAAAGCTCGACGCCAGCGAGATTGACCTGTTTGCCCGCACCGGCACGGGTGTGGCGCATTGCCCCTGTTCCAACTGCCGCCTTGGCTCGGGCATTGCACCTGTGCGCGCCATGCGCGATGCGGGGGTGAATGTGGGGCTGGGGGTGGATGGTTCGGCCAGCAATGATGCCGGTGATTTGCTGAGCGAGGCGCGACAGGCGCTGCTGTTGCAACGTGTCAAAAACGGGGCCGATGCCATTTCGGCGCGCGAAGTGCTGGAAATTGCCACGCTTGGCGGTGCCAAAGTGCTTGGTCGCCCCGACCTCGGTAGCCTTGAGCTTGGTAAACGCGGCGATATCGCCATTTGGGACAGTCAGCATTTGGGCGCTGCCGGGGCGTGGGATGCGGTCGCCGCTCTCATCCTGTGCCCGCCCAAGAGCGTGCGCGATTTGCTGGTAGAGGGGCAGATTGTGGTGGAGGGCGGCATATTGGCGCGGCTTGATACGCGCCAGCTGATTACCCGCCAGAACCAGTTGGCAGCAGGGCTCGTTTAGGGGCCGCGCCGTAGCGCAGCCCCCGATGTTCAGTCTTCCTGCGGAATGACCAGATTAAGCACGATCGCGATAATGGCTGCGGGCAGCAAGCCGCTGCTCAGCAGGATCTGCATGGTCTTACCCAAATGCAGCAGCGCTTCAGGCACCAGTTGCAAACCGAAGCTGACCGAAATCGCGGTTGCAAAAATCACCATATTGCGGCGGTTCCACTTCACGTCGGACAGCATGGAAAGACCGGCGGCCGCCACCATGCCGAACATGACGATAACACCGCCGCCCAGCACGTTGATGGGCATTGTTGAAATGGCTGCGCCAACCTTTGGAACAAGCCCAGCCGCAATCAGGAACAGCGCGCCAATGCTGACAACATGGCGGCTCATAACGCCGGTCATCGCAACAAGGCCGACATTCTGGCTAAAGCTTGTATTGGGCAGCGAGCCGAATACGCCGGCAACCGCCGTGCCAAGCCCGTCGGCATAGGTTGCACCGGAGATTTCCTTGTCGGTCGCCTCGCGCCCGGCACCGCCTTTGGTAATGCCCGATACATCGCCAACCGTTTCAATTGCTGAAATGATCGCCATGAGGCACATGCCGATGATGATCGCCCAGTTCAGTTCGAACCCCCATTTGAAGGGCGAAGGCACGCTGAGCCATGCGGCCGTGCCGATATTGCCAAAGCTGACCTGCCCCATGAGCAGGGCAACAATGTAACCCGCAATCAGCCCGACAAGCACGCCGGCCACCGAAAACATGCCCTTGGTGAAAAACTTCAGCGCCAGGGTGACAACCACAACCACAATTGCCGGAAACCACATGGCAAAGCTGCCGAATTTCAGTGCTGCGGTATCAAGCAGTGTGCCCTCGGTCTTGGCATTGGCCGCAGCCGCGATGGCGGCGTCATAGGCAGGCACCCCGCCGGCCG
Organism: Paracoccaceae bacterium; assembly: GCA_040880065.1. Classification (GTDB taxonomy): domain Bacteria; phylum Pseudomonadota; class Alphaproteobacteria; order Rhodobacterales; family Rhodobacteraceae; genus Abyssibius. Next base: position 69,510 of record JBBDJE010000031.1, read on the forward strand.
CGTATTGCACGCCAACCTTGATAAGCGCGAGGCCGATCATCAACACGATCAGCCCGGTCACCAGCGGCGGCAGTGCAAAGCGCAGCTTGCCGATAAACGCGCCAAGGACGAAATGGAAAACGCCGCCGACCATGACCCCGGTCATCAGCCCGGCCATGCCGCCAACACCTGCGCCCGCAACGGCCGGAATCATTATCGGCACAAAGGCAAAGCTGGTGCCCTGCACAATGGGAAGGCGCGCACCAACCGGCCCCATGCCGACGGTTTGAATCAAGGTGGCAATACCCGCAAAGAGCATGGCCATTTGAATCATGTAAATCATATTGGAAAGGTCGCCCGAGCCAAAGCCGATGCCCGCCGCACCGGCCACGATAATGGCAGGCGTGACGTTGGAAGCAAACATGGCCAGAACATGCTGAATGCCCAAAGGCACCGCCTGTGCCAAAGGTGGCATCGAGTTCGGGTCGCGATACATGTCACGTGTGATATCTGTCATATGTCCCTCACTGTTGTGCGTCGTTGCGCGATTTGGCCAACATTTAGTGGTCCGGTTTGTTGTGACCGAATAGTTCCTGCAATTTTCACATTGATCAACTTCACAAGACGCGAATGCACTTTCAAATATATGTATATAATCGGCGGTAAACTGCGTGCGGGCAGGGGTTTGCGCATGCGTCAACTTGTGCAGCCATGGCCCAGCTTCTATGTTGCGCCACGGACCAGCAAAAAAGGAGCCTGCGATGACTGACGAAAAGGATTTCGACCCCGTAGACGCGCTGGCCGAGGATGATGACGCTTACGCGCTTGATCAGGATATTGTCGACACCATTTTGCAAGCTGTCGAGGCGCAGGACCAGAACCACCTGATTGCCCTGCTCGAGCCGCTGCACGTTGCGGACATTGCCGACATTCTGGAACAGATCAGCCGTGCCGAGCGTGCCGCACTGATTGATCTTTGGGGTATCGAGCTTGATGGCGAGGTGCTTTCCGAGCTTGAGGAAGGCGTGCGCGACGAGATTTTGCGCGACCTGCCTGACCATGTTCTGGCCGAAGCCGTGCGCGACCTTGACACCGACGATATGGTTTATCTGGTCGGCGATCTTGACGAGCCGCAGCAAGAAAAACTGCTGCACGCGCTGGAAGATATTGACCGCGCCGCCGTTAAAATGTCGCTGCTTTATGACGAATATACCGCTGGCCGATTGATGCAGCGCGAGCTGGTTTCGGCCCCCGAGCATTGGAATGTCGGCGATATCATCGACCATATGCGCAGCAGCGATGACCTGCCCGAAACCTTTTACGATGTGTTTATTGTTGATCCGCGCCAGCACCCGCTGGGCACGGTGCGCCTCTCGAAAATCATGGCGGCGCCGCGCGCAACAAAGCTGACCACGCTGATGAGCGAAGATTTCCGGACAATTCCTGTGGATCAGGAACAAGAAGACGTGGCCTATGCCTTCAACCAGTATCACATGGTTTCAGCACCCGTGGTCGATGCCGATGGCCGCCTTGTCGGGGTGATCACCATTGACGACGCGATGGAGGTTCTTGAAGACGAGGCCGAGGAAGACATGAAGCGGCTCGCCGGTCTCGGTGACGAAGAACTGTCAGATTCCGTGCTTCAAACAGCGCGGTTGCGGTTTCCGTGGCTGGTGGTGAATTTGGCAACGGCCATCCTTGCGTCGCTGGTGATCGGGATGTTTGAAGACACCATTCACACATTGGTTGCGCTGGCCGTGCTGATGCCGATTGTTGCCAGCATGGGGGGCAATGCCGGCACCCAAACCCTTACTGTTGCTGTGCGCGCACTGGCCACGCGCGACCTTACAACTTCAAACGCAATGCGCATTGTGCGCCGTGAAGCCCTTGTCGGCTTAGGCAACGGGCTGGTATTTGCGGTGCTTATTGGTGTGGTCAGTTGGCTGTGGTTTGGCCTGCCGCTGCTGGGTTTGGTGATTGCTCTCGCCATGGTGGTGAATATGCTTGTAGCCGGGCTTGCGGGCATTCTCATTCCCATTGGCTTGGAAAAAGCCGGGGCTGACCCGGCGCTCGCGTCAGGCACATTTGTGACCACGGTTACCGATGTTGTTGGTTTCTTTGTCTTTTTGGGGCTGGCCGGGTTGATCCTTCTTTAGATGCAACCGCAATTTGACCAGATTCCGGAAATTGCCCAAGCCTGGCTGGATGCGGGGCACCGGGTTGCATTGGCGCATGTGGTGCAAACATGGGGCTCGGCCCCGCGGCCTGCCGGTGCAATGCTTGTTATGCGCGATGATGGCGAGATGATGGGTTCGGTCTCGGGTGGTTGTGTTGAAAGCGCGGTCATTGCCGAGGCTGCGGGCGTGCTGGAAACGGGCATGCCGAAACGGCTCGATTATGGTGTTTCCGATGAAAACGCCTTTGCCGCCGGGCTGGCCTGTGGCGGCAGCATTCAAATTCTGCTGGAACCTGTCGGCGGTGCCGGCCTGCCACGCGCTATGCTGGACAGGCTTGTCACCGTGCGCGCAGCGCGCCAAAGCGCGGGGCTTGCCATTAACCTTTCCAGTTATGAACACAGGCTGCTTGTGCCGGATGCTGGCGATCCGCTCGCCCCGCTGCTGCGCAAATCTTTGGCCGAAGACAAGGCGAAGCTTGAAGGCGACTGGTATGTCGCCCCGCATAACCCGCCCTTGCGCATGATGGTTGTTGGCGCTGTGCATATTGCACAACCGCTGCTGGAAATGGCGCGACTGGCGGGTTTTGCAACCACGCTAATAGATCCGCGCAGCGCATTTGCAACATTGGCCCGCTTCCCCGAAGCTGACATCGTGCAAGACTGGCCCGATCTGGCGCTGCGCGCGCTTGCGCCCGATACGCGCAGCGCCGTTGTCACCCTTTCGCATGACCCAAAAATCGACGACCCTGCAATCCTCGCAGCTCTCGCCAGCCCGTGTTTTTACCTTGGCTGCCTTGGTTCGATGCGCACGCATGCCAAGCGGTTGAGCCGGCTGGGCGCGGCGCATGCAGATGAAACCGCGCTCGCGCGCATACATGCACCGGTTGGTTTGGCCATTGGCGCAGCTTCGCCCGCCGAAATTGCCATAGCCATCATGGCGCAGGTGGTCGCGCGCTTGCGGCAGGTTTAGGCATGGCACAGAACCCCGATATAGCGGTGCTGCTTTTGGCTGCGGGCGCATCACGGCGGATGGGCGGGCCGGACAAGCTATTGGAGCCAATCGCCGGTGAACCGCTGCTGTGCCGCACAGCGCGGGCCGCACTGGCCAGCCGTGCAGGGCGTGTGATTGTGGTTTTGCCCGCGCCGGAGCATGCACGCGCAAAAGTGCTAGGCGGGTTGAACGTGGAAATTTGTGCCGCCGCCGACCATGGCGAAGGGATTGGCGGTAGCCTGCGCAACGGTTTAGCCATGCTTCCTGCAAGCTGCAAAGCCGTGATTGTGGCGCTGGCCGATATGCCTGCAGTGACAAAAGCCCACTATAACGCGCTGATAGATGCCTATGAAGCCGGAGATGGGGCAGGAATTTTTCGTGCCACTGCCAGCAACGGCCAGGCGGGCAACCCCGTGTTGTTTGATGCGCGTCATTTCAAAGACCTTGAAGCGCTGCACGGTGATCGGGGTGCACGTGATTTGTTCGCTATGCGGCGCGTTGTTGCTGTGCCAACGCCGGGGATGGGTGCGGTTCAGGACCTTGATACGCCACAGGATTGGCGCGACATCCGCTAACCGCTGATGCGCAGAATTTCCGTGCGGCTGCCCTTTTGCACGCGAATTGAATTTTCATCCATCGCAATAATCCGCCAGCCGCCCGAAAAGCTCTCACCCAAGGTCAGCCGTATGTAGCGGCCCGAGGCAAGGCGCACCAGCGCGCGGCGGGAATCGGCGGTGCCGTAAATGCCGATCAGGGCGACTTCACGCAGGTTGATGGCATTTTCAATGGTTGCCGCGCGCGCGACCGAGGCGCGTGTCGGAAGTGTCACGCTTTGCGGCTCGGGCGGAAGAGCGGGGCTGGCGGTTGTTGCCTCGGCTGCGCGCGCCGTAACCAAGGGCGCGATACGGGTTGCAAAATCGGCGCTACGATGAACCGCGCGGCTGGATGTGCGCGGCGCGGCACCCGATATAATATCCTCGGATGCAACGGCAGCAACCGCGAAGGATTCCGGCCTGCGATCGGGGCGCAGGCGCTCTGCTGCGGCAAGTTCGATGGCGGAAACCGGTGAATCCACTCCATCTGTCGCGTTTACTTCAGCCTCGGTCGCGGCAACTTCGGTGGCATCGTCGCTTGTGGCGGCTGCTGCATCTGCCTCAGCCTCAGCCTCTGTCGCATCGGCGATCGCCACGGCTGGTTCTTCGGGGGCAGGGCGCGCACGCAAAAGCGGAACAAATGCCGGGCGACCGGAAACCACTTCAATATCTTCGGGCTGCGGCTCGGCTTGCGCCTCTGGCTCTGCGACGGTTTCTGGCACTGGCTCTGGCGCAACAGCCTCGGATGTGGCGCTCGCGGCGGTGATGTTCTCCACCGTGCCAATTTCAATTGGTGCTGGCGGACTGTTCCCCGAGCGCAGCAAAAGCGTAAAATCCGGCAGCCCGGCAATTACCTCATAGCCCAAATCTTGCGCGGTAACTTCTGCGGTAGGTGTGGTTTCTGTCGCGGCCAGTTCGGGGGCTTCAGTTGCGGATGCTTCCGCTTCGGGTGCGGCGACAACTGGTTCGGGCAGGGGCTTTGCTGCCGCAAGATCATCAAGGATACTGGTTGACGCTTCGCGTGCAACGACAATCTCTGCCGGCGGTGTTTCCGCTTCCGGCGCTGCCGCTGTCAAATCGTCTGCTGCCGCAACCTCGGCTTGCGATGCTTCACTGGCCGCGCGCGCAATCTCGACTGCTTCGGGTTCGTTTTGCGCGTCCGCAGCAATTTCGGCGGGTGTTTCGTCTGTATCGGCAATATCGGCAACCGGCTGCAACTCGGCCGTGGGTGATTGAGCGGCGAGCGGGTCTAAAGCGGGTGCAACGGGTGCTTCCGGCTCGGTGAGGGCCAGCTCTACCGGTTCAGCATCGGTCTGCTCGGCCTGATCGGCCAGCAACACCGGCGCAGCCTCGGCGATGTCGCTGTTTGGTGCATCGGGCGCAGGGCTCGTTACCTCGGCGCGTTCGGGCAGTGCTAAAGGTTCGGGTGCTTCGCTTGGTGCAGCAGCAACTTCCGGCGCAGCCTCATCCAATGCGGGGGTTTCGGGGGCGACCGCGGCAATGGTGTCAGGGCTGGCGGGGTTGCGCCAGCCGAACGGGTCGGCCCAAAACGTGCCACCCAGAACAAGGCCAACCGCCAAAAGCACTGCGGCGGCTTTGGTGGCAAGCTCTATCGTGGCTTTCGGATCAGGCGGCGCGTTGAAAAAGATTCGGTCTTCAAAGCCTTCGGGCGCGCGGTTCATCGAAAAACTGTCGGCATTGAACCCGTGGCTGGTGGCAAAGCGTTTGGCTTCGCTCAGCGTGGTTTTGCGCACGGCAACGGCGGGTGTAAAGCCGTCCTCACCCTGTTCGCCAAGCTCAAGCAGAAAATCTTCAGCCGGATGCGCGGTGATTGTTGCCAGCGCGCTTCGCGCCTGAGCCAAACGCTCATCAGGCTCGGCTGCTGCAATTTTCAGTTTGCGTTCAATGATTTGCGCATCGGGCAGCCAGACGGTGTTGTAAAACCGCCGCCCCTCGAGCCGCACGGCAACCCGCCGCATGAAGGCCATTTTTTCGGCCAGACCATTATCGTTGAATCCGGCACGCGCCATTTCATGCCAGTGGCCGTCAAAAGCCAACTGTTGCAACGAGGCGGCGTCGCCAGACAGGTCCAGCGCAAGGGTGGGCGATTGCTTTGTCATTTGCTCTAAAACTGGTTTCTTGCACGTTCTAGCATTCTTGCCGCGCCATGTCAGCGCGGCAAGTTGGGCATAAGCAATTTCAGGCCGACTAGGCTGTAGCTGTCGCCAGCGCCTGATCAAGGTCGGCGATCAGATCGTTCACATCTTCAATGCCGATGGACAGGCGCACCACATTTGCACCCGCGCCAGCCGCTTCTTGCTGTGCGGGTGTAAGCTGGCGATGCGTGGTTGAGGCCGAATGGATGATCAGGCTGCGCGTATCGCCCAAATTGGCCACATGGCTGAAGATTTGCACCGCATCAACCAGCTTGGTGCAGGCCGCATAGCCACCCTTCACTGCGAAGGTAAACAGCGCACCCGCGCCTTTGGGGTAAAGCGCCTTGGCCCTGTCGGCATAGGGCGAAGAGGGCAGGCCTGCATAGGTCACATAGTCAACGCGCGGGTCGGCCTCCAGCCATGCCGCCAGCTTTTGGGCGTTTTGCACATGGCGCTCCATCCGCAGGCTCAGCGTTTCAATGCCAAGCAGGGTTTGAAAGGCGTTCATCGGTGCCATGGTCATGCCAAGGTCACGCAAACCAATGGCGATGCCATGAAACACATAGGCCATCGGGCCGAAGGTTTCGTGGAATTTGAGCCCGTGATACGCGGGTTCGGGTTGGGAAAGCGACGGGAACTTGCCGGAGGCCGACCAGTCAAACGTGCCGCTATCCACCACCATGCCGCCCATTGAAGTGCCATTGCCCGACAGGTATTTCGTGGTGGAATGCACGATGATATGCGCGCCTTGCTCGAATGGGCGGCACAGATAGGGCGTGGCGGAGGTGTTATCGACAATCAGCGGCACACCGATTTCGCCTGCCGCTTTGGCCACCGCCGGAATGTCGGTGACATAGCCGCCGGGGTTGGCGATGGATTCGCAGAACACAGCCTTGGTGTTTTCATCGGCCGCCGCCACAATCGCGGCAGGGTCGTCAAAATCAACAAAGGTTGCCGACCAGCCGAAACGTTTGATTGTGTGGCTGAACTGCGTGACCGTGCCACCGTAAAGCCGGGTGGAAACAACAATATTCGCACCGGGCTGCATGAGCGGGAACAGCGCCATAATCTGCGCCGCATGGCCCGAAGAACAGCCAACCGCGCCAATGCCGCCTTCAAGTGCTGCCACGCGTTCTTGCAGCGCGGAAACGGTGGGGTTTGTCAGGCGGGAATAAATATAGCCAACCTCTTGCAGGTTGAACAATGCCGCGGCGTGGTCGGCATCGCGAAACACATAGGCGGTTGTTTGGTAAATGGGCGTTTGGCGCGCCCCTGTTGCTGGGTCGGGGCGGCTGCCGGCGTGAATTTGCAGCGTATCAAAGCCGTATTGTGGGGCGTCGGTCATTCAAATCTCCAAGTGTAAATCGGGCGCTTTCATAGTTTAGACGAAATCAGCCCGGTGTTGAAACCACCCATTCGCAATTCGCCAAAAAGCCGCTGATATTCTATTTTCGGGCAGCGATCCATAACCACACGCAGCCCGGCGGCGATTGCGCGTGCGCCCGCGGCCTCGTCAATCACGCCAATTTGCATCCAGATCGTGCGCAAATGGGGCAGGGTGGCCATGGCCTCGTCAACCACGGCACCAGCATCGCTGGAGCGGCGGAAAATATCGACCATATCAACGGGTTGGTCTTTGGGAATGTTGGCAAGGCTTGGCATTATCTCGGCGCCAAACAGGGTTTGGCCAGCATAAGCCGGGTTTACGGGTATTACCTTGAACCCGCGCAACACCAGATACCGCGCCACAAAATAGCTCGGGCGCACAGGATTTGTGGAAACCCCAACGCAGGCAATGGTTTTCGTTTCGGCGAATATCGCACGCAAAGTGGCGTTGTTTGGCGGGGTGTAGCTCATGGTTGCACGCTAATCGTTGCATGCGCCAAGCTCCAGACCAAAAAAAGCGCCCGGACAGGTGCCGGGCGCAGTGTGGAACGAGGGACAGTTTAGGAAGCAGGGCGTTCCAGCATCCTGCTTCTCACTTAAGGTAAGGGCAATTTCGCCCCGTTAAAGAGCCTATCAGCACAATGTGAACAGCTCATGACCAAAGATGCGGTTTTCCGCCGACTAGCGCATGTTGCAACAAAAGTGGGAACCGGTTTTTTTGCATTTAAACATGCGTTATCACAAAGCTAGAGCGTATTACGTGAATGCAAATGAATGCAACACGCTCTAGCGCGCGAAATTGGGCCAGTTTGCATCAGCACGCGCAATAAAGCCTGCCGGATCGGCGCGCCAGCTTTCGCGCACATCAAGGCTGAAATTCAGATAAAGACGGTTCCCAACCACGCTCCAGGCTTGCGGCACAGTGCTGGCTTGGGCGTTATGCGCCATGGCAAAGGCGCACCAGCCGCCATAGTGCGGGGCGTATTGCGCGGGGTTGGCGGCAAAGGCGGCGCGATTCGCGGCGCTTTCAAAGGCAAAGCGCGCGCCGTCATACTCGGCCACAAATTGCCCAAGGCCCGGCACGGGCTGGCCTTGGGTGAAATAGGCCACAACATCATGGCCGTTGGCAGCAAGATTCTGGCGCAAGAAATAAGGTGCTGATAGCACGGGCAGTGCAAAGCAGGTGCCGGCAAGGCCCAGAACAAAGCTGCGTCGATGCATGAAATTCCCCCGCGTGTTGCAGATAATCTAACAAAAACTGCGCTTTGTCGCCAGTCAGGCCAACGCGAACGTGAACGGGCGGGCGTAAACCACCTGACGCAGGATGCCGCGCGCCAAACGCTATCGGTGAAGAAGGTCGGCTTTGCGGGACGGGGCTTTTTGCTGCGTTTGCACCAGTGTCCGGTCTGGCGAACCGTTCAACAAACGGTCCTTTTTGGGAGGTGTATTTTTGAATTTACATTGGCTTGTGATCGAGCAAAGCAGCCACAAGCTTGATATTCAAAGAAGGGCTTTTAGACGATTTCTGACGGCTTTGATCTGTTCATGGGCAAGACCTTTGGCGACTTCGACGATAAGGTTGCACAAGGCATGGGTGTTTTCTCCTTCCTCAATCTGAATCTCTGAAATAGGTATATTGATGCGTGCGAGCTTTGATGGGTTTTTTCCATATCCGGCCAAGAATTCAGATAGGTTTTCCCAGAGTTCCTTATACATAGGGTGCTCAGGCCCCACCTCAATGAACCACTTCTGAAGTGTAGCTTCAGTTTGTCGTCCATCATGGTCTTGAGAGAGATAGGCTTCTGGGGTCAAATTGGCATACCCGATAATTTTGGAGCTTCCAAAGTGCCATTGATCCCCAACATTGTGGGCATACCATGCACGGTTCATGGCTAAGCGGTCCTTAATGTCTGATGATTCTCCGATGAAAGCCGGATAATTTTTGATGTTCTTGATGACTTGATCAAAGGATGAAGCGAGTTTGGTCATTGTTAAAGCCTCTCTGTGTATTTCATGAAGTTCGTAATATTCATGTAGTTCAAGAAATGCAGTCAGTCAACGAAATTCTTTTGTGCCGCGCTGTGCCAAGAACCCTCCTTCTTGGAACACGCCCAAACTACCCCGATCAACGCTTCCAAAAACCCCGTTCAAAACCTAAGTGGTTGTTGAAGGTTTTTGGCTTTGCTCATGATAGCCGTCGTTTGTGCAGGTTGCAGCATCTGGCACTCAGTCCTCAAACCTGCCACTTGTTCGCTTGTCTCGGGTGGCGAACCTCGGTGCTTTGGGTTGACAGGGCGCGCAGCGCTGATCATTTTAAGGGCAGTTACAACCAAAGGTTTTGCCATGAAAACGTATTATGCCGCGCTTGCCCTGAGCGCCTTGCCCCTTGCCGCCGTCCAAACCGCCACCGCCCAAACCACCCCTGCCCAAACCACCCCTGCCGCTGTGCTGGCCGAGTGGCAGGCGCTGGATGATGCCATGGGCTTTTTCGAGCTTTCCTACGTGATCAGCACCGAAACATCGGAATTCATCCGCCTTGACGATCTGGTCATCACCAGCGCTATGGACTTCGGCTTTGGCAACCTGAACCTTACAGCAACCCTTGGCTGGGTCGAGTTGCGCGCACGCGGCGATGGCACGGTGGCCATGAGCGAAGCCGACACCATCATCATGGAGATGGACACAACCGCGGCAATGGCCGGTGAGGTGACGCGCAGCCAAGCACGCTCGACTATGCAATTACTGGATGCCAGCACTGTTATCAGCGGCACGGCTGGCGCGCATATCTATTCCGGCCAGTATGGCGAAATTCAGGTCGTCTCGCAGCAAACCAACTGGTTTGGCGATGGTGATCCGGTCAAGACCTCCGACACGCAGCTCCATACTGGCGTGGTTTATACCTATACCACGCCAATCGCGCCGATGGGCATGGCAGATTTTTCTTACAGCGTTGAAAACTCGACCCTTAGCACCAGCATTCCGCTCGATCCGGCATTTGGCGCGGCGCTGGCCATTTCTACGGAAATGACCATAACCGGCCAGCAAGACGAAGGGCAGATCAACCTTGCAGCCTTTGCAGGCGAAACGCTTGACCTGTCAGCGCTCGATATCACGCTCAACAGCACGATTGCGGGCATGACACTGGAAATGGAAGGTGCAGGCACACAGGTTAGCATGGCATTTGGCGCCTCAACCGGCAGCTTTGCACTGAATGCGCAACACGGCGCGTTTGCGATTGATATCAGTGACTGGACCCAGCGCAACACATTCATGGGCGTGCCGGTCAACTTTTCCTTCGACCGTTTTGCCATTGATGCCAGCGCCCCGCTCGGCCCGCGCCACCGCATGGGCACCAGCCGTGTAGTGCTGGACATAGAGGGGTTTGCGCTGGACGAAGAGCTAATGGCGATGATGGACCCGAGCAGCGCGCTTGGTCGCGGCCCGATCAACCTGTCGCTTTCAGCCGAAGCCCAGACATCGGCGCTGTTCGACCTTGCCAATCCGGTTGACATTGAAACCATGGAGCCGCCCGAGCTGCGCACTTTCCGCTTTGATATTGCGGGTGAGTATACCGACTTCAACTTCACCGCCGATGGCAGCGGCCAGATGCAGAATGACATGCCCATCGGCACCGGGCAGGCCAGTGTGACCAACCTGCAATCCATGCTCCAGCGGCTAGCCACGGCGGGGTTGATCAGTAGCTTTGATGTGTCGCTCGCCCAAGGGATGATTGCGGCTATGTTCACCCCCGGCCCGGCACCGGGCAGCCTGCGCAGCTCGTTTGAAATGCGCGCCGATGGCACGATCTGGGTGAATGGGGCGCAAATGCAGTAAACGATTGGCCGGTTTGCCTTGAGCATTGCGCAGCGCACCCCTAAGTAAGGCGCAAGCAACAGGAGTGCGCCATGCCCCACGATCTTAAAGCCCTTGCAGAAAAGGCGCTGGCCGCCGCAAAAGCCGCCGGGGCCGGTGCCGCCGATGTGCTGGCCGTGGCGGGTGACAGCCTGTCGATCGAAGTGCGCGGCGGTGCGCTTGAACATGCCGAGCGGGCCGAAGGCGTTGACCTTGGCCTGCGCGTTCTTATCGGCAAGCGGCAGGCCTGCGTGTCCATCTCCGATATTCGCGATGGTGCCATTGAAACCGCCGCCGCCCGCGCCGTGGCCATGGCCAAACTCGCCCCCGAAGACCCCTATATCGGCCTTGCCGACCCCGACCAGCTAAGCGCTTTGCGCGCCGCCGACGGCTTGGAACTGGAGGAACCCGGCGAGGCCCCTGACCCCGCCGCCCTGCAAGCGCTTGCTTGCCGCGCCGAGGCGGCTGCACTGGCAATAAAGGGTGTTGCGCAAGTGCAATCTGCCGGGGCTGATTGGTCGCGCCACACTATCTGGCTGGCTGCGAGCAACGGGTTTTCAGGCGGTTACGGGCGCTCGTCGCACGCGCTGGCTGCTGTGGCGATTGCGGGTACAGGCACGACGATGGAGCGTGACTGGGCTTCGGAATCGCGCATTTTTGCCGGTGATATGCCAAGTGCCGAAGACATCGGCCAACGCGCGGGCGCGCGCGCCGTGGCGCGTTCCGGCCCGCGCAAACCACCCACCGGTGCCTATCCGGTGCTCTATGATGAGCGGGTTTCATCCGGACTCATCGGGCATTTGCTTTCGGCCATCAACGGGGCGGCCATCGCGCGCGGCGCAAGCTGGCTGCGCGATGCGCTAAGTGAATCCGTGTTGCCCGAAGGCATGGACCTTGTTGAAAACCCGCGCCGTGTGCGCAGCGCGGCGAGCCGCCCCTTTGATGCTGAAGGCCTGCCCACACATGCCCGTAGCTGGGTGGAAGATGGCCGCCTGCAAGGCTATGTGCTCGACCTTGCGAGCGCGCGCAAACTCGGCATGGATTCCACAGGCAATGCCGCGCGCGGCACAGGTGGGCCGCCCTCGCCCTCGACCGCGAATATGGCGCTGAGCATGGGCACGCGCAGCCGCGACGACCTGCTCAAAGACATGGGCACCGGCCTGCTGATCACCTCGCTCATCGGCGCGTCCATCAATGCCACCACCGGTGACTATTCGCGCGGTGCTTCGGGGTTCTGGGTGGAAAACGGTGAAATTACCGGCCCTGTGAACGAATGCACGGTTGCGGGCAACTTGCGCCCGATGCTTGCCAGCCTGATCGCGGCGAATGATGCACAAATGCACAAATCCTACCAAATCCCCAGCCTGTTGGTTGAAGGGCTGACAATTGCTGGCGCATGATCTCGCGCTGCTCGTTGATGCGGCACTTGAGGCGGGCGAAATTGCCCGCCGCCATTTTGGTAACGGCCCCGAAAGCTGGGATAAGGGCGATAGCCAAGGCCCGGTCTCTATAGCTGATATCGAGGTAAACGACATGCTGCGCGCGCGCCTGTGCACGGCACGCCCTGCCTATGGCTGGCTGTCGGAAGAAACCCCCGATAGCGCCGCCCGCCTTGCGCCTGCGCGCACCTTCATTATCGACCCGATTGATGGCACCCGCGCCTTTTTGGCGGGCGAGCACAGCTTTGTGCATTCTTTGGCGCTTGCCGAGCATGGCGCGATCATCGCCGCCGTGGTGCATGCGCCGATGCGGGCCGAAACCTATACCGCCAGCCTTGGCGGCGGGGCATTTCTGAACGGCGCGCCTTTGCGTGTCAGCACCGCGCCGCACTTAGCGAAAGCCCGCATTCTCACCAGCCGCGCCAGCCTAAATGCCGAACATTGGGCGGCAGGCCCGCCCGCCTTTGCCTGCCATTTTCGCCCGTCGCTCGCATGGCGGATGTGCCTTGTGGCGGCGGGCCAGTTCGATGCCATGATCACCCTGCGCCCCACATGGGAATGGGATGTCGCCGCCGGTGCGCTGATGGTGAGCGAAGCGGGTGGCAGGGTGATCACCCGCAGCCTTGCCCCGCCACGTTTCAACAACCCCGACCCGCGCCTGAACGGTCTATTGGCCGGGCCTTTACCGCTTATAAAAACGCTTGGCGCTGCGCTCAATCACGCTGGCCAATAGCCCGCCGGCAATGCTAGAAGGCGGCAACCAAACAAGAGGAGAAAATATGCCCCAGCGTCTGCACCTTGTTTTCGGCGGTGAACTCGTCGATCCGCAATCGACCCAGTTTCGTGATGTCGGCGAGATTGAAATGGTCGGCATTTACCCGGACTATCAATCTGCCTTTGACGCGTGGAAGTCGGCGGCGCAACGCACGGTTGATAACGCGCATATGCGCTATTTCATTGCGCATTTGCACCGCTTGCGCGACGAAGAGCAGCCAGCCGGCCCGACCGGCGAGCTCGACTGACCGACGATACCACACCAACGCCGCGCGGGTTTGGTAACCGGCTTTCCCGCCTGTTCACCAACCGCCCGGCTGCGCCCGCAACCGGCCTGCCACCGCGCCCGGCCGGGCGGCTGATCTGGCTGCATAGTGGCGATGATCTGGCGACCGGCGTGCGCGATGATCTGGTTGCCGCGCTGTGCTCAATGCCCAGAACCAAACTTCTGCTCACCGGCAATACGCAAAACCTGCCCAAAGGCGCGGCGGCGCAAATTATTGCGCAAGCCATGCCAGATGCAGCACTGGCCGCCGGATATTTCGTGCATTTTAGCCCCGATGCGCTGCTGTGGTCCGGCACTTTGCCACCGCAGCGTTTGGCCGAACAATTGGCACAGGCCGCAATTCCGGCGGCTCTGTTCAACCTGAGTGCCGCCGATCTGGGCGCGCGTCGCCAGCGCCGCAATCTGGCAGCGCAAATCGCCGGATTTTCCAATGTGTTTTGTGCAGATAAAATTGCGTTTGACCAACTCCGTTCCTTGGGGGGGCTGGCACCCGCGCTACAACTTACCGGCCCAATGCACCCTATGGTGCGCCTGCCCGATGACGAGCCTGCAATACGCAAATCTCTGTCCCAGCGCCTTGCGGGGCACCCTGTTTGGGCGGCTTTGGGGGTGACGGTTGAAAACCTGCCAATTCTTGCCGCAGCGCAGGTGCATGCGCGCCGCGCAGCGCCGGGGCTTGTCATGCTGCTTGTGCCCGCCGCGGGGGGTGATGCCGCAGCGCTTAAAGCGAAATTTTCCGCGCTCAACATTCAGGCGGCAGCAATGGATGCCAGCGCGATTCACCCCGGCGCCTTGATGCTTGCGCCCGATCAGGCCGCGTTGGCAGCGCGCCTTGCGCCGGTTGCGGTGCTGGCCGAAAGCCTTTTGGCGCCGGGCGCGCAATTTTCACCGCTTGTGCCCGCCAACCTTGGTGCCGCGCTCATCCATGGCCCGCATTTTGGCGCGTTTAGAGCCGATTTCGAGCGTCTGCAAAACGCCCGGGCCAGCCACGGGCTTGCCGAAAACATAGCGCTGGGTGCTGCTTTGGTGGGGCTTTTGCGCCCTGATGCGGCTGCGCGGCTGGCAACTTCCGCCTGGAGCATGCTGAGCGAAACCGCCGAAACCGTGGGCGCGCTCGCCACCTTGTGCACAGAAAGGGCCGGCTAATGCGCCCACCCCGTTTCTGGCATCAGCCCGCAGGTCTGCGCGCAGCATTTCTTGCACCGCTTGCCGCCATTTGGGCAGGCATGGCCGCGCACCGGCTGGCAAAAACACCGGGCTACAACCCTGGTGTTCCGGTTATTTGTGTGGGCAATATCAACGCGGGCGGCACAGGCAAAACTCCGGCGACAATCGCGCTGCTGACACGGCTGGCGGATCGGGGCGCGCATGTCATCTCGCGTGGTTATGGTGGCAGCATTACCGGGCCGCACCGCGTGGATGCCGCCAAAAATACCGCCGCCGATGTGGGGGATGAGCCGCTGCTCATGGCTGCTTTCGCCCCCGTCTGGGTGGGGCGCGACCGTGTTGCCAGCGCCAAAGCCGCGGTTGATGCGGGCGCGAAACTGCTGGTTCTGGATGACGGTTTTCAAAACCCCGGCCTTGTAAAAACCCTGTCGATTGTTGTGGTCGATGCCGAAATCGGCTTTGGCAACGGGCGGGTCATGCCTGCCGGCCCTTTGCGCGAACCTATCGCCACGGGCCTTGCACGCGCTGATCTTGTGTTGGCGATCGGGGGGGCTTCAGCCCAAGCCAGCCTGCTTTCACGCGCGCCCGAACTGGCAGCCATGCCGCTGGCGCGCGGGCATCTGGCCCCGCTTTCAACCGGTCTGTCATTTGACAAGATGCGCGTGATCGCCTTTGCGGGTATCGGGCGGCCCGGCAAGTTTTTTGCCACATTGCGCAAACTGGGCGCCAATATCATTGCCACGCACGAATTTGGCGACCACGCCCCGCTGGCCCCGCAAATGCTGACCCGCATGCGCATCGAGGCAAAAGCAAAAAATGCCATGCTGGTGACAACGGAAAAGGATGCCGTGCGGCTGCCAGCGGCAGCGCGTGCGGGCGTTATCGCCCTGCCGGTACGGCTGGAATTGTTGGACAGCGCGGCGCTTGATGCTGCGCTGTCCGGTCTTGGCTTGAGCGACTAGCCGCCCAAAATTTCGTCAAACATCGCAGCAAAGGTCGCATAGGCCGAATTGCCCATCGGTTCGCCATTCACCATAAAGCTGGGCGTGCCCTCAACATTGTCGCGTGTGGCGTTGGTCTGGTAGCTTTCAATCAGCACGCGGGCAAAATCTTCATCCTGCATGCAGGCGGTCATGTCATCGTCTTGCATGCCTGCAAGGCGGCCAATGGCCAGCAGGTTCTGCGCGACCTCGGCACCGGTGGCCGCGCGCGCCCATTCGCTTTGCTTTTCATAGAGCATGGACACGATTCCGAAGTAACGCTCGCTCGGGGCGCAGCGCGCCATCATATCGGCCCAAAGGCCCGGCCCGTCAAAGTAAACCGGGCGATAGACCAGCCGCAGCTTGCCGGTATCAATGTAATTGGCACGGATCTGCGGGAACACATTCATGTGAAAATTCGCGCAATGCGGGCAGGTGAACGAGGCATATTCAACCAATTCAATCGGTGCATCGGGGTCGCCCATTACCATTTCGACCATTTCACGCGCTGCGGCCATATCATCTTGGGTTTCCAGCGTGGGGTCAGCCTCTTGTGCCCAAAGCGGCATAGCGCTTGCGCCTGTTATGCCTGCGCCCATCATACCAAGCAGGGCGCGGCGGCCCATCAGGGGTGTCAGCTTCATGTATTTGGTCCTTTTTTGTTCAAAACATTAGCGCCCAGCAAGGCAAGCTGAGCGCGCAATCCTTCATCGGCCACGCCTGCCACCGCATCGGCCACAGGGGCAGGGGCGGCATCGCCCAGTTTGGGGGCGGGCTTGGTTGCATGTTCAAATGCGGCCTGGCCTTCGGCAAAACCGCGCAACTGCACCTGGGTGATGCGAATATCACGAATGGCGGCATAGCCATAGGCGGCGTTGATGCGGGCAAGAAGTGCCGGCAGTTGCATCTGCACTTCGGGGGCGTGCGCGCCGTCACATTCCAGCGCCAGCACCGCGCCAACCCCCTGCCGCCCGTAGCTTACCTTGCCGGGGCGGGTTATGGCGGCAAGCTCCGGCCCGGCGATTTCGGCCCATTGGGTTAGCAGGCGGGTTTGCGCAAAGCCGCGCGCGCCGCCAATGGTGCGGATTTGGGCAGCCAAAAGCCCGCCCGTCTGCACGAAGCCCTTGCGTTTTCGCCGTGGTTGGTCAGTCTGGCTGGCCATGTTCGCCTTTCAATTCCTGTTCACCCAATCTAGCGGCCTTTTGCACATATGCCATCCCCCAACCCGATCACAGAGCCGTCATTGATGCAAGATTCCGCCGAGTTGCTGGCTTGGTATGATGCGGCGGCGCGCCAATTGCCGTGGCGCGTGCCGCCGGGTGCTGCGCGGCGCGCGCTGCCCTACCATGTGTGGCTGTCTGAAATCATGCTGCAACAAACCACGGTGGCCGCCGTAAAGCCCTATTTCGAAGCCTTCCTTATGCGCTGGCCCAGCGTTGCCGCCCTTGCCGCTGCCGATGATGCCGAGGTGATGGCCGCATGGGCCGGCCTTGGCTATTATGCCCGCGCGCGCAACCTTCTGGCCTGCGCGCGCAGTGTTGCGGCGGCGGGTGGCGGGTTTCCACAATCTGAAGCAGCGCTGCGCAAACTGCCCGGCATTGGCCCTTATACCGCTGCGGCCATTGCGGCCATTGCCTTTGATGCGCCCGCTACCGTGGTCGATGGCAATGTTGAACGGGTCATCGCGCGGCGTTTTGCCGTGCTCACCCCGCTGCCCGCCGCCAAACCGGAACTCACAGCACTTGCCGCCACCCTGACACCCAGCCACCGCCCCGGCGACTACGCGCAGGCGATGATGGACCTAGGCGCCACCATCTGCACGCCGCGCAGCCCGAAATGTGAAAGCTGCCCATGGGCACATCGTTGTAAGGCGCATACCCAAGGTATTGCGGCGCGCCTTCCGGCCAGAACCCCCAAAGCCCCGCGCCCCACACGACATGGCCACGCCTATGCGGCCTTTACCGCACAGGGCGAGGTGCTGCTCGAAACCCGCCCGCCCAAAGGGTTGCTTGGCGGCATGCTGGCGCTGCCCTGTTCCGAGTGGAGCCTTGCACCCGCCCCAAACCCGCCGCTCGCCGCGCAATGGCACATCCTCAACGCCCCCGTGCGCCATGTGTTCACACATTTCGAGCTGTATCTTACCGTGCATTGGGCCATCACCCATGCCACCCCGACCCGGGGCAGCTTCACCCCCATGCCCAAGGCCACCGACCTGCCCAGCGTTATGCGCAAGGCGCTGGCGGCGGCGCGCATGGCAGCCAACATGTGAAGGGCTTGAATGCGCCACGCCGCCCCGCCAGAATGCAAGAAAACTTCAGGATTGCCCATGACCCGCTACAACCTTGTCCTTGCGCTGCCCTATGCCATTACCCTTGGCCTGCTGCCTATCTGGGCGCTGGCCATCACCTATGGCGGCTGGTGGATCGTTGCCATCCCGCTTTACGCCTCGCCGCTGATGTCGATTCTGGATCGTGCCTTCGGGCTGTCGAGCTTCAACCTGCCGCCCGAAACCGAAGACTCCGCCCTGTTCTGGCACCGCTTTCTCACATGGGTTTGGGTGCCCATTCAGGTGGTGGTTATCTTCGGTGCGCTCATTGCCGTGTTCTGGTTTGACCATCTTGGCCCGTGGGAAAGCTTTTTCCTGCTTGCCGCGATTGGCATGCTCTCGGGCGGGGTTGGCATTGTTTATGCGCATGAACTCATCCACCAGAAAAACCGGGCCGAGCGCTTGCTGGGCGATATTCTGCTCGGCATGGTGCTGTATGGCCATTTCCGCACCGAACATGTGCTTGTCCATCACCGCCATGTCGGCACGCCGCGCGATGCGGTTACCGCGCGCTATAACGAAAACTTTTGGCGCTTCTGGCTGCGTGCCGTGGTTGACAGCTTCAAATCGGCTTGGCGCATCGAGGCGGCGCGCTGCACGCATCGTAACCGCCCGATCTGGCACAAATCCAACCCGTTCTGGGTTTATTTCGGGCTTGCGGGCGGGTTTTTACTGCTCGCCGCCCTTATCGGCGGCTGGGCGGGCATTGGGTTGTTTGTTCTTCAGGCAGTGGTGGCGGTCTTCCACCTTGAAATCACCGATTATGTCGAAC
The DNA here is from genome assembly GCA_040880065.1 of Paracoccaceae bacterium. GTDB lineage: Bacteria > Pseudomonadota > Alphaproteobacteria > Rhodobacterales > Rhodobacteraceae > Abyssibius. Next base: position 88,387 of record JBBDJE010000031.1, read on the forward strand.
ATTACGGCCTAACCCGCAAACATTTAGGCGCGGGCCGCTACGAGCCGATCGCCCCGCGCCATAGCTGGAATTCAAACCACACGGTGACGAATTACCTGCTGATCAACCTCCAGCGCCATTCCGACCACCATTACAAACCGTCCCGCCGCTACCCCCTGCTGCAAACCTATACCGAGCTTGACGCCCCGCAACTCCCCCACGGCTACCCCGCCATGACGTTTATAGCGGCGTTTCCGATATGGTGGCGGCGGCTGATGAACCCCAAGGTGAAACAATGGCGCGCCATGTATTACCCCGAGATTGTGGACTGGGGGCCGTATAAGCGGGGGGAGACTGAGGTGAGGGGGGAGTGAGATGGTTGTACCGATAAAATATCACGATATCTACCTACCAGTTAAGTGTTTTTTGAACTCCTACCGAGCGCTTTCAGACGGCATTTCTGGTATTTCCTCGCTCAAGACGTATCTGAATGAGAACGCCTCGCTAGTGTATGAATGGAAGTTTAGGTGGGTTGGAATTTGCGCGATTTTGCGGACGTCGGTCGAGCTGTTTCGTGCTGACAGTAGGCTTTGTATTAACAATTCAATTAGGGACGAAATTGGCCAAGAGTGGCACAAAATTAAGGAACAGAAAGATCTGCATCCAATATTTTGGGAGTTTCTGCGGAAAGAGCGAGACAATATCGTCCATGAATATAAATGGAATGCCTATGAATTATGGCTGGACCCGAAAGGTAATAGATCTACCCCGTCCATTCATTCTTTACTGATGACGCCAGAAAATAAAAAGACAATTATCGAAATGAAACACGGGATGTATAAGGGACGAGATTCAATCGAGCTACTTGAAGAGGCGGCATATTGGATCAAAAGCAGAATATACTCTGCCGTTGAGAGAGCTGGGTTTAATCCAGACGAAGAAAGATCATATTCAAACTTTCAACCGCGACCACCTAGCGCGGCATTCAGCCTGTTGACCGAGGGCATGGCTGAACACACCCACAAAAAAACCCCGCCCGAAGGCGAGGTATAGGTTCGGGCCACTTGCCAGTGGTCCGGGCGGTTCCTTTGGGCGCAAACTCTGCCCCCTAATTTCAGTTTGTTTTCGCCATTTCCGAGCGGATCGCCTGACGCATTAGGTCAATCGGCATCATTTGGCCTTCCTTTTTCACGTGCCAATAGGTCCAGCCGTTGCAGCTTGGCGCGCCTTCCAGTGCTGCGCCCACCTGATGGATAGAGCCGCGTGTATCATGCGCGATCAGCGTGCCATCGGCGCGGACCTTGGCGGAATGGCGGCCGTTGAAGGAATAGAGCTTGTCGCCTGGTGACAGGATGCCGCGCTCGACCAACTGGCCAAACGGCACGCGCACTTCGGCGCGCTTTCCGGCGGTTACTTGCAGGCTTTCGCTATCGTAACGCCGCACAGAAGCCAGCCGTGCCTCGGCCACCTTGCGATAGGCCGCCTCACGCTCGATGCCGATGTAATGCCGCCCGAGCTTCTTGGCGACAGCGCCGGTGGTGCCGGTGCCAAAGAACGGGTCCAGCACCACATCGCCGGGCTTGGTGGAAGCGACCAGCACGCGGTGCAGCAGGCTTTCGGGCTTTTGCGTCGGGTGGGCCTTGTCGCCCGCTTCATCCTTCAGCCGCTCGCCGCCATTGCAAATGGGCAGCACCCAATCGCTGCGCATTTGCACGCCATCATTCAGTTCTTTCAGCGCCTCATAGTTGAACGTGTATTTCGAGGCATCGGATTTGCCTGCCCAGATCATCGTTTCATGGGCATTGGTCAGCCGCTTGCCACGGAAATTCGGCATCGGGTTGGATTTGCGCCAGACAACGTCGTTCAAAATCCAGAAGCCCGCATCTTGCAAGGCCGCCCCCACGCGGAAAATATTGTGATAGCTGCCGATCACCCAGAGCGCGCCATCGGGCTTGAGCACGCGGCGCGCGGCCTTCAGCCAGTTGCGCGAAAATTCGTCATACACCGCAAAGCTGGCAAACTGGTCCCACGCATCGTCGCAGGCATCGACCTTGCTGTTATTGGGGCGGTGCAGTTCGCCCTTCAATTGCAGGTTATAAGGCGGGTCGGCAAAGATCAGGTCCACCGAATTTTCCGGCAGCGCGTTCATCGCCTCCACACAGTCTCCCGCCAGAATCGTGTCCAGCGGCAACTCTTTACTTGGCGTTTTCGCCACTACTTTTGCCATGTCTTGCCTCGGTTTTATGTTTTCACCGAACATGAGTCAAAAGTGATTCGCCGTCAATTTCTTTTTGAATCAAGAGGTTATATTAATTTCTTCACACAACATCTTGTGGATGGGTTTGAAGGAACGTCTATGATGTGGGGTGATACCCAGTCTTTGGAGTCCGGCCCTGTGCGCGGCTACCCCATAGCCTGCATTTGTCTCCCAGCCATAGCCCGGATAGGCGCGGGCAAGCGCGGCCATGATATCATCGCGGGTTTCCTTGGCGATGATCGAGGCGGCGGCGATGCTCAGGCTCAGGCTGTCGCCTTTCACAATCGCACGGGCGGGCAGGGGGAAGCCGGGCGGGATGCGGTTGCCATCAATCAGCGCGAAGGCCGCACCTAGCCCCGCAACCGCGCGCGCCATCGCCAGATCATTGGCGCGCAGAATGTTCAGCCGGTCAATCTCGTCAACCGAAGCGATGCCAACCCCCCATCGCGCCCGCGCCTTGATCGCATCACACAGCACCGCGCGCCGCGCCGCGCTAAGCTTTTTGCTGTCATCCAGCCCGCGCGGAATATAATCCAAATCCAGCACCACAGCCGCGGCCACGACGGGCCCCGCCCAAGGCCCCCGCCCGGCCTCGTCCACCCCGCAAACGGGGGCGGGGTGTTGGTTTTCAAAATGCAAATCCGGCATAAGCGCAGAGTGCCAAACTGCCAGCCGAACAACAAGCCATCAATCCGGCTGCCGCCACAGCGCATGATGCTCGACAGCAAATTCCTGCTATGCAATATCACCCTATGGTCCAGCCGCGCATCTCTGTCATTCAGCTCAGCTACAATCAGGCGCCCACATTGCGCCCGGCGCTAAACGCGATTCTGGCGCAGAAGGGCGAGCCGCTGGAGATTGTTTTTTCCGATGATGCCAGCACCGACGGCACGTTTGAGCTTATCGAGGAAGTTGTCGCCGCCTATAAGGGCCCGCATCAGATTGTGATGAACCGCAACCCGGAAAACCTTGGTATTGTGGGCAATGTGAACCGGGCTGTCGCGCTCAGCCATGGGCAGTTCATCGTGCAATCCAATGGCGATGACATCAGCCTGCCCGATCGCGTGGCGCGGCTGGCTGCCGTGTGGCGTGGCGCACCCGACAGGGTGATGATGGTGTTTTCGGCGGCTGAACGCATTGACGAGGTCGGCGCCGTTCTTGGCCCCGCCCGCGCCACCAAACTGGCAAATGTCGATGCGCCGCTTGCGGAATTTATCCATGTCAGCGCCTATATTGCCGGCACCTGCGTGGGGTTTTCGCGCAAACTCTATGATCATTTCGGCCCCATTCCCGACTGCGCCATGGTCGAGGACCACGTTTTGCCGATGCGCGCCCGCGCCCTTGGCCACATTGGCGCGCTGCCCGATATTCTGGTGCAATGGCGCACTGGAGGAATAAGCTGGGCTGAGCCTGGGACGATTTCGCATCCAAGCAATGTGTTTTACGGCAGGCGGGTTGCGGTCACGCTGCGGGTCGCTGCCAATTATCAGGCCCATATCATCGACCTTGCCAAAATTGATATTGCCGATAAAGACAAGATCATCCGCCGTTGCCAGAGGTTTGTAGATCGCGGCGCGTATCTAGAAAAAATTGTCGCAATGCCGGCCATTCTGGCATTTTTCTGCCTTGTCCCCGCCTATTTTATAACGCTCTGGCGTAATGACAGATTCTATCTGAAAATCACCGGGAAATACGCGTTCCGCCGCGTGCTCTACCCGCTCGCGCTGTGGCGGTTCAATCGTAAAAACCGGGCCAAACGCTGATTTGTGTGCGCGCCGGGCAGCCATGCTTTTGTTTAAATGGTCACCCGCTTAAACATGCTGCTGAACGGCATTAAAGTTGCCGAGTTCAAGGATTTTTAGGGTGACACACTGAGAAAGGGCCGGGGCATGCTCAGGCAAGCGGGCCCGGCCAAAATGCCACGTTTTGACGAAGTGTTGGCCAGTCTGCCCTTTGGCTATCGCTGCGACCCATCATAGGCCCATGGAGAGGTTGCTCGGTTCAAGAACCATCGCCTTGCCCCCAAATCTGCCACCGTTTTCCGGGTTTTTGCTTGGGCGTCAGCGCGACCAACTCGGTCATCATCTGCGGCGAAACGGTGACGTGATGAATTTTGATTATCATTTGTGTCGCGGTTGGGAGCTTGTCGCGTTGGCCTGTTTGCTTGGCCGGAGATCCTCCAGCGCGGCATAAAACGCGGGCAGCACAAGTAGGATCAGCACCGTGGCGGCAAGCAGACCGAAGACGACCGAGATGACCAGCGGTTTGAGCGTTTGTGCTTGGGTCGAGGTTTCCAAAAGCAATGGCGCCATGCCTATGATGGTGGTCGAGACAGACACGAAGATCGGGCGGAAGCGGGCGCGGACGGCTTTTCCGGCTGCGAGCGCGGCAGATAGCCCATCGGCGCGGCGGGCATTGATGACGCCGACCAGCAGGATCGCGTTGTTCACCACAATCCCCGCCAGTGACGCCGCCCCGACCAGCGACGGCATGGAGATGTTGTAGCCCATCAGCACATGGCCCCAGATCACCCCCAGAAACGCCAACGGGATGGTGATCATCACGATCAGGGGCTCGACGTAGCTACGGAACTGGAAGCTGAGCACAAGGTAAATGCCCACGAGTCCGATCAGAAAGCCACGCAGGATCGAGGCAACGGTTTCTGCCGAATTTGCGGCCTGACCGCCGATCTCGAACGTAAGGCCCGGTATGCCGGCCGCCAGATCGGGCAAAAAACCATCGGCCAGCCTTGCGGTAATCGCGTCTGCATTGCCGGTCCGGCCGTCCACATCGGCCGAAACGGTCAACGTGCGCAGACCGTTTCGCCGCGTGATGCTGCCCCAGCCGCGCGCTTCGGCGATTGTGGCGATGCTGGAAAGCGGCACAGTGTCGCCGCTGGGCAGGGCGATCTCGAAGACGTCTAGGTCGGCAGGGGTGGCACGGTCGGTGTCCGACAAACGGACCTCCAGGTCCCAGACGAGGTCGCCGCGCCGGATCTCGGCGAGTTGCGTGCCAAGGAAGGCTGCGCGCAACTGCCCTGCGACATCCGTGGCGGTCAGGCCAAGAGCCTCCGCCCCCGGCGACAGGTTCAATCGTAATTCGGGCGCGCCGGGGCGCAGATCGAGTATCGCGTTGCGCACGCCCGCGTAGGTTTCCAACTCTGTGAGCGTTGCGCGGCCTGCAGATTCGAGCGTAGTGAGGTCGGAATGGCTGAGACGCAATTCCACCGCGATGCCTTGCGGGCCGATCCCCGGCTCGGTCAGGATCAGCGAGCTAACGCCGGCAAGCGGGCCTATCTCTTCGCGCCAGAACGTCACGATGTCATCAAGCGTGCTCGTCCGCGTCTCCGCCCCCAGAAGGTCTACTGCGACGGTTGCGACATGGGCGCCTGTCTCACCGGCCGAAAGGTTTCGGCCCAGCCGGGTGATGCGACGGATCACAAGGGGCTGCGCCTGGGGTTGTTCGGGGGTCAGGCGGGCGTTCACGCGGTCAAGCGCCGCTTCTACCTGCGCGATAGCCTGGGCACTGCGCGTCAGCGGTGTGCCAGCGGGCAGCAGTAATCGCGCCTCCAGCACGTCGCCGTCGATATCGGGCATCGCCTCGCGTTTGACCACGCCGCCGCCTAATGCGCCCACGGTCAGGATCAATGCACCGATGGCCAGTCCTGCGACCAGCCAGCGTGCCTTGATCGCGGCATCAGCCACACGGCCCATACCTTCGCGCAAGGCGTCGAACCCCGCATCAAAGCGGATACGAAAGCGCGAGGGCGCGGTTTCCTTCCTCACGCCCTTCAGGTGATGGGGCAGAATCAGGAACGCCTCGACCAGCGAGGCGGCAAGGGCTGCCAGCAGGACGATTGGCAGAACCTTTAGCACCGCGCCCAACTCGCCTGCCAAGAAGGCCAGCGGCAGGAAGACCGCAAGCGTGGTCAGAAACGACGAGATGACGCCGGGCGCCACGGCGGCAACGCCCGCAGCCACGTTTTTTACCGTCGCGCCCTCGGTGGCATGCACCGCGATGGAATCCGCAATCACGATTGAATCGTCCATCACGATCCCGATCGCCATCAGCAGCGCCACCAGCGTCATCATGTTGAGGCTGAGCCCTGTCAGCGCCATCCAGATAAAAGCACCCGCAAAGGCTACAGGCAGACCCATAGCCGCCCAGATCGCAAAACCGGGGCGGAAGAACAGGCTCATCAGGGCCACGACCAGAACAAGGCCAATCACCCCGTTCTGCACCAGCATCAACAGCCGGTCGCGGATGATGGATGTCACGTCCTGCACGACCTCCACCGTAATCGTGGATGGCAAACGCAGTGTTTCTTCGGCCACCAGCGCCGCGACACCGTCGAGCACGCGCAGTGCGTCAGCATCGAGCGCCTTGGCGATGTCAATCACGACGGCAGGGGTGCCATCGACAAAGGCGCGGTCGTGCGGCGGCTCGAAGCGTTCTTTGATCACCGCCACGTCGCCCAGTGTCAGGGTCGCGCCGCTTGGAAGGACCAGAACGGGTATCGTCGCCAGTGCGGTGGCCGTGTCGCGCTCGGCGGTGAAGCGCAGGGTCAGGTCCGCGCCCGGCCCCTCCAGCGTGCCGGCGGGCAGGTCGATGTTTTGGGCAGCGAGAGCGGCAGCCAGTGCCGCAGGGTTCAGGCCGTGGCTGTCCAGCACGGCACGCGTCGCGGTGATGGAGAGCGTCCGTGTGCCCAGTCCGCTGCGGGTCACGCGCGCCACGCCGGGCAATGCGGTGAGGCGGTCCGACAGCGCGTCGGCGTATAGGTCCAACGCGCCCAGCGGCAGATTGCCCGAGATGGCGACCGATGTGACCGGATCGGAGCGGTGCAGTTCGCGCACCACAGCGGGATCGGCGCGAGCGGGAAAGCTATTGATGGCGGAAACCTCGGTGCGCAGTGAATTGACGAAGCGCAGCGCGTCATTGCCCGGTGCCATGGTCGCCACGGCGCGGGCGCGGCCCGTTTGCGCGTTGCACACGAAGGTCCCAAGCCCTTCGACACCCTGCGCACTGTCCCAGAGCGGCGCGCAAATCGCGGTTTCAACGTCCTCGGCGGCGGCCCCGCGATAGGGCACCGTGATCTCAGCCTCGACCGCGCGGAAATCCGGGAAGGTTTCGCGCAACAGGCCGGGGACCGCAAAAACACCCGCAGCCAGTAACAAAAGCAAAAGCAGGTTGCCCGCCGTCGGGTGGCTGGTAAACCAGCGGATCATTCGAAGACCTCGATAGCGGTCAGGGCCATGCCAGGGATGGCCGGGGCGATATCATCAATCACGACACGGTCGCCGGGGGACAGACCCTTGGTTATGATGACGCGCCCACCTTGGGCGAATGCGGCGGTGACGGGGCGCAGTTCCAGCAGATCATGGGTGCCCACGACATACACCATCCCGGCATGCAGCGCCGCTTCGGGTATAGCGATAGCGCCCGTCAAGGCTGTGCCGATGAAGGACAGCCCGACCTGCATGTTGGGCACCAACGGCAACCGGCGCGGCGGGTCCGCACCCTCGTATGGATCGTCCACCGTCACCACCACGGGCACGGTGCGCGCGCGGGCGTCGAGCAAACCCTCAATCCGGGTTGCGCGAGCAGACCAGACCTGTGCGGGGTCCGACAGGGGGCTGAGCGTCACGTCAAACTGCGTCAGGGGTCCGTCGCGCATCATATCGGCCAGTGTGATATTCTCGGGCATAGTGCCTATAAGGCGGCGAAAGTCGTCAATCGGCAAATGCGCCACGACTTCGGCGACCGAGATGCCGTCGCCCCGGATTATGACCTGACCGGGCGCGACGGTCTGGAACCGTTCGGCGCTTACCTCGGTCACGCGCAGATCAAAAGGTGCTGTCAGCGTGGTGCGCGCAAGCGAGCGGCGCGCCCGCGCGATTGCGGCCTCGCTCCGTGCGATCTGTGCCGTAATACGTGCTTGGCGCGGGGGAACAAGGGCAAGCGCGTTTTCCAGTTCCGCTACAGTGCGGCGCGCAAGAAGGGTCGCGCGCTCAGCATCGTCAGCGCGTGATTGCGGCAAGTTGCCTTGCGCAACAAGCGTGCGTGTGCGCTCCAGATCCGTCTCGGCCAGTCGCAGCCGGTCTTGCTCGAGCGCAAGGATACGGCTTGTATTGTTTGCCTCGGCTTCGATCTGCGCACGCTCTGCGTTAAGCGCAGCAAGGTCGGCCTGCGATTGCGCGAGCGCCAGCTCGTAGTCGGCAGGGTCTATTCGCAGCACCTCGGTCCCGGCAGGGACCAAACGGCCCGGCTTAAGGTCGGGATGCCGCCAGATCACCTCGCCCTGCACCTCGGCCACAGCGATCCAGACGTCAGCGGCGCGCAAATTTCCCCATGCGGTGGCCGTGGGGCGAAGGTCTTCCGCAGCGACTGTCATCACGCGGACGGGAAAGGCCGGCGCGCGCCCCTCGACCTGTGCAGGGCCGGGGGCGGTCGTGATCATCCAGACGGCAGCGGCGACCCCGATTGCGATGGGTGGCAGGGCGAGAAGCGGGGCAAAGCGCATTGGGTCAGTCCTGCGCCCGGCGCATCCGCGCCAGCGCTCCGGCGCCCTCATGCGCCATCACGAGCTGGGCGAACCCGACTGCCATCCCATCGGTGACGCGGTCCCAGGCGGTTAACATCGCGCCCTTGAAAATATAGTGTTGCGCGATTAGCGCGGAGACGATGCAATGCAGTGCGATCTGAAGACGGGAATAGCCGGTGGGAGCGGTCGTTGCGGGCATGATAACGGTCCTTTCGGTCAGCCAATTGCGACTAAGGATTAAGCTTGCGGTTGCGCTCAATATAGATTAGTGAGCGATAACTAACAAGAGGTGATCTGGTGGTTGGTCGGCAAAGTGCAGAAGATCGAAAGGCGCAGATCGTGGCCGAGATGCTGCGCCTGGCCGATGAGATCGGCCCCGACCGCCTGAGCACCACGGATGTCGCGCGCGCCATAGGCATCAGCCAGCCCGCGATTTTCCGGCACTTCCCCACCAAAGGCGCGCTCTGGCTGGCCGTGGCCGAGGATATCGCGGCGCGGTTGCGAGCGCGATGGACTGTTGCAGAGCAAGGCGCCGCCGCCCCAGAGGCCCGGCTCAGGGCGCTGATCCGGGCGCAACTGACGGCCATATCTGAAACCCCCGCCTTGCCGTCGATCCTGTTCTCACGCGAGTTACAGGTGAACAATCCAGCGCTGCGCGACGTGTTTCGGGGGCTTCTTGGTTCGTTTCAGGGCCGCCTGGTTGCCGCTATCCGGGATCAACAGGCAGAAAGCGGTCTGCGCCATGACGCCAGCCCGCAAGATGTCGCGCTTCTGCTGACATCGCTGGTGCAGGGCGTTGCGATCCGCTGGACATTGGGCGCACGGAACTTTTCACTCGAACAGGAAGGGTTGCGGTTGCTTGATGTCCAGTTGGTTCTGCTGACGGCTCAGGAGGGCGTTATCAATGAAGAAACAAGGTAAAGTGCTGCGCATTGCGGGCGGCGTTGCGATCGCCTTCGGCCTTTTGACTGTTGGCTCGGGCGGAGCCACGCTTCTTGGCAGACTCGAGATGGGCGCGGTCGTCTTGTTTGTGCTATGGTTCAACACATTGGCAGGGCTGGCCTATATCTTCGCAGGCATCGGCCTTTGGCGGGGCCATCGCTGGGCCTTTATCTTGTCGGTGGCGATCTTCGCGGCAACGCTTCTGGTCTTTGCGGGGTTAGGCTTTCACGCGGCACAAGGCGGCGCATTCGAGATGCGCACGGTATTCGCCATGGCTCTGCGCAGCGTCGTCTGGGGCGCAATAGCCGTCATTGGGTATCTATTGTCGGGTGGCGAACACTAGCGTGCTGCAATTGCGTAGAGCGATATCGCCGCCGCGTTTGAAACATTGAGCGAGGCAAAGTCGGTTGCCGCAGGAATACGCACCAGATGGTGGCACAAATCGCGGGTAAGCTGGCGCAGGCCCGGCCCTTCGGCCCCCAATGCCAGCGCAATCGGCCCTTGGGGCAGGGTGGGGGCAAGCGCGCCGATATCAACCATAGCCGCGCCATCCAGCCCCAAAATCGTATAGCCCATTTCGCGCAGGCTGTTCATGGCACCCGCAAGGTTGGGCACGCGCATATAGGGTTGGCGCTCCAGCGCGCCCGATGCGGTTTTGGCCAGCGCCCCGGTTTCAGGCGCCGAATGGCGGTGCGGGGCAATCACCGCGCGCGCGCCGAACACCTCGGCAGAACGCAAGATCGCGCCCACATTATGCGGGTCGGTTACACGGTCAAGCAGCAACACCAGCGGCGCGTCATCGCGCGGCGCACAGATTTCAGAAACCGAGCCCCAGTCAAGCGGCTTTACCTCAAGTACCGCGCCCTGATGCACGGAGTCACGGTCTATCGGCGGGTTGAATTTGCGCGGGTCGTGGATTTCCGGCACCAGCCCGCTTTGGGCAATATCAGCTTCCAGCTTTAACGCAGCATTAGGCGTAACCATCAGGCGCAGCTTTTCGCGCGCCGGGTTCGCCAGCGCATCGCGCACCGCGTGCAGCCCGAAAAGAAACAGCGTTTGTGCAGCCCCGCCCCGCTTGGCACGTTCCTTTTCAATGACATGCGCGGGCTTTTTGGCGCGTTTGGCCTGTGGCTGAGACATAAAAACCTTTCCGAAACCGCACCCGATTGGGGTGCTGATCTGTGCATATACCGCAGTTTTTCCGGAAATGCCCGAAAATCGGGTTTCGTGGTGGGCGATCCTGGAATCGAACCAGGCGTGAGTCGCCTCGAGGGAGTTACAGTCCCCTGCCACACCTTGCGGCCTATCGCCCATCACAGCGGGGTGAATAATCGGCCAAAGGGGGCGCGTCAACTCGAAAACGGTCAAAATTTCAAAAGAGTCAAAAGATAAGGCGATGCCGTCGCTATGGGTTAATCGGCGTTGGGTTTTGCAGGTGCAGACAGGCGTGGCGTGCTTGGCGCTGTGTCTTCGGCAAGCGAATGCAATTGCAGCGCCTTGTTGCGCCGCGATGCGCCGAGTTTGCCGCGCCCATAGGCAAGCGTGCCACTGCGGTGCTGCAATTCCAGCGAAATGTCAGCAAGCCCAAGGCCGGGCAGTGGCAGAATATCGCCGCGTTGCAGGCGCGCAACCGCGCGGGTGGGCAGGGCGAACCGGTCTATAATGCAGCGTGCGTCGATAGGGGCGCTCAGCGCAACATTTTGCATATGCCGGTGCCAGTTCTGGGCTTCGGCACCAAGGCGTGCGGGCTGAACTGCTGCGCTTTTACCTTCAAGAACATTACAGAAATCCAAATGAAAATATATGCTTATCAGGCAATCATCATCTTCAGTATTAAGCTGGAAGGGAAGCGAAAAACCTGCATAGCTACCGTCTGGCAGCCGCGATTGCAGGGTGGCGCTATCTTGCGTCGCGCGCCGGTTTTGCTGCGGGGCGAGTGCGTCTTCACCGGCGCTCGGGGTCAGTTTTTTGCCGAGATGTTCAAGCATTTTATGGGCAAACAGCTCGGCCAGTGCGCTTTCAATACGCGATGGCGGGGTTGCGTTTTCGCGTGGTTTGGCGCCCGAAAGCGCGCTCGCAATCAAGCGCACCAAGCTTGGCGAGATGGCGACAAGGCCAACCGGTGGGGCGGGGCCGGCGCGTATTACTTGAACAAATGCGCCGCTTTCAAGCCCATCAAGCAAAGCATCGCGCCGCTGTAGGCTAATATCAGGCGGCGAAATTTGTGCTTTATCCGCCAGCATTTGCGCATTGGCAGCCTTGGCCGCATGCAGCAAAGCTTCTGCTATGTGAGTTTGGTGGGCGATGGCGGCGCCGGCTGTGGCGCGCGCGCCAAGCTTTGCGGCTTTTGCACTAGTCATCTTGCGCCTCGTCGGGCGGGTCGATGAGTGTGATTTCGGCTGAATCAACCATACGGCGGATAATGCGCAGAATATCAAGCTGGGCCGCGTCAGCTTCCGCTGGCTTGACCGTGCCAAGCTCACCCATTGCTTCTTCAAGCTGCGCGGCCATGCGCTTGGAGAGGTTCCCGAGAATAAATTCATGGGTTTCTGGCGCGCTTTGTGCAGCTCCGGCAAGCGCGCGCAGCAGTGTTTCTTCCGTGACAGATTGTGTGATGCTGCCAATATCGCGCGGGGAAATGCGCGCAGGAATGTCGTTGAATGTAAACATTTTACGGCGAATCGCAGCCGAAACATCGGGCATTGTGCCCTCAAAATGCGAAAGAATATGGTCGCGCACCGGGCCGGGGGTGAAATTCATGATCGCACCGATCCGCTCGCTCGGGGGCACGGGGCGCTGGCGCGGGCGCGCGCGCAGCGCTTCGTGCAAAACCGTGCCAATTTCGCCGAGCACCTCGTCGGCCAAAAGCTGGTTTTCGTTCAGCGCAACAACAACATCACGGGCGTGATCGGGGTTGAAGCTTGCGAGCACCGCAGCCGCACGCTCGGCGGGCAGGCGCGCCAGCACGATTGCGGCAATCTGGGCGTGTTCGGGGGTCAGGATATCGCACAAAGCTTCAGGCGGGGCGGCGATGATGTCGCGCCACACATCCTGCGCATCGCTGGCCGAAAGCTCGCCCATAATCCGCTCCATCACGGCATCAGAAACGTAGTCCTTCAGCAATTCACGCACATGGCCCATGCCACCGGCCACACCAAGGCCTGCGGTTTCAAGTTCGGCCAAAAACTCGTCAATCACCACATGAACCGTGTCGGGGCGAATCTGGCGCAGGGTCGACATGGCGGCCACGAAATGGCGCAGGCCAGCCTCGTCCAGCGTTTCAAGAAAAGGGCGCGCGCTTTGGCTGCCAAGCGCGCCAATGAGCACCGCCGCTTTTTGCGGTTTGCTGAGCTTTGGTACCACCGGTTGCGGGGCGGTTGGTGCGGCTTTGGCAAGGGCGGTGTCAGGCATAGGCGATCCGGTCGGTGTTTTGGCCGATCATCGCCGTTGAGTATGAAGATTGGCTTAAGGCCGCTCGATCGCGATGGCTGTGCCCTCGCCGCCACCAATGCAAATTGCCGCAACTCCGCGCTTCAGCCCGCGCCGCTCCAGCGCATGCAGCAGCGTTACGATAATGCGCGCGCCCGATGCCCCGATGGGGTGGCCAAGTGCGCAGGCACCGCCATTGACGTTTACCTTGTCGCGGCTCAGCCCCATTTCGCGCATGAAGGCCATGGGGACAACGGAAAAAGCCTCGTTAACCTCCCATAAATCAACATCGGCCACAGTCCAGCCGAGCTTGGCAAGCAGCTTTTGCGCAGCGGGCACCGGTGCTGTGGGGAAGTTGGCGGGCGCATGGGCGTGGCTGGCATGGCCCAGAATGCGCGCACGAACAGTGCCCGCAGCGCTGCTTTCTCGGGCCAGAACCAGCGCGGCTGCCCCGTCCGAAATGCTGCTGGAATTTGCCGCAGTTACCGTGCCGCCCTCGCGGAATGCTGGTTTGAGCAGGGGAATTTTTTCGGGCCGCGCCTGACCGGGCTGCTCATCATGCGCAATACTGATGCTGCCCTTTCGGCTGGATACGGTGACGGGCGTCACCTCGTCAGCAAAATCACCCTCGGAAATGGCGCGCAGCGAAAAGCTGAGCGAATCCAAGGCATAGGCATCTTGTTCTTCGCGTGAAAACTGGAATTCCCGCGCGCAATCCTCGGCAAAACTGCCCATCAGGCGGCCCTTGTCATAGGCGTCTTCCAGCCCGTCAAGGAACATGGAATCTATCACCTGGCTATGGCCAAGCCGCGCGCCGGCGCGCATTTTTGCCAACAAATAAGGCGCGTTTGACATGCTCTCCATGCCGCCCGCAACCACCACTGTGCCATTGCGCGCAAGCAGTTGGTCATGCGCCATCATCACGGTTTTCATCCCCGAGCCGCACATTTTATTGAGCGTTACGGCGGGCACTGACTCTGGCAAGCCGCCCAGAAACCCTGCCTGACGTGCCGGGGCCTGGCCCTGGCCTGCGGGCAAAACGCAGCCCATAAGCAATTCATCCACCTGCGCGCCATCCACCGCTGCACGCTCAAGCGCGGCTGCAATGGCAGCGCCGCCAAGTTCGGCGGCAGAGAGCGGCGAAAGTGCGCCCATCAGGCCGCCCATCGGGGTGCGGGCCGCGCCAAGAATTACGATAGGGTCAGTCATGTGCAAGCTCCTGTTGGCCCCGCTCGCGATAGGGTGTGGTGGCAAAATGCGCACGGTAACATTTAGAAAAATGCGACGGGCTGGCAAAGCCGCAGGCGAGCGCGACGTTGATCACACTCATATCGGTTTGCAGCAACAGATTGCGCGCTTTTTGCAGCCGAAGCTCCATGTAATAGCGTTTGGGCGAGCGGTTGAGGTAGCGGCGAAACAGCCGTTCGAGCTGGCGGGTCGACATGCCGACATCGCTGGCCAGAATGGAGGGCGAAATCGGCTCTTCGAGGTTTTTCTCCATCACCTGAATGACATTGGCGAGCTTGGGGTGGCGCACACCAATGCGGGTGGGAACAGAAAGCCGCTGCTCGTCTTTATCGGTGCGCACGGTGGTATAAATCATCTGGTCAGCCACGGCGTTGGCCAGATCGGCGCCATGTTCATTGGCGATGATCTTCAGCATCAGGTCAGCCGAAGATGTGCCGCCCGCCGAGGAATAGCGGTTGCCGTCAATGGTGAAAATTGCGGTCGAGACCATCAGTTCGGGGTATTCTTCCTGAAATGCCTCGCGGTTTTCCCAGTGGATTGTGGCGCGCTTGCCATCGAGCATTCCCGCCTTGGCCATAAGTTGCGTGGCGGTGCACAGCCCGCCAATCGGCATGCCTTTGCGCGATTCCCGGCGTATCCAGCCGATCATCGGGCGGGTCATTGTGGTTTTGATATTGATGCCGCCACAAACCATGATTGTTGTATCGCGCGCCACCTCGCCAAGCCCGGAATTGACCCGCACCTCGGTGCCGTTCGAGCACATCGCCGTTTCGCCGTTTTCCGAGGCAAGGCTCCACTGATACAGCTTTTTACCCGCCATGCGATTGGCAAGGCGCAGCGGCTCCAAAGCCGAGGCAAAGGCGATCATGGAGTAGTCATGCAAAAGCACAAACAGGTAATGTGCTGGCTTTTGGTCTATCGAATCATTGCGCAATGCCATCACACACTCCCCTACGCGGCGCATCATGTTTGATTTGCGGCGCGGCAGGGTCAAGGGGGATTCAGAAAACGGCGTCGTAAATTGGCAAAAATCGTTGATATATCGCTAATGTGCGCTGGTTTCCCGCTTTGGCCTGCCGTATAACAAACCGCTTTAATTACAGCGATGATAAAGGTGGCAACATGACAAAAGCTTGGACAAAATCGGGATGGCGCAACCTGCCGCGGGTGCAGATGCCCACCTATGCCGACGCCAGCGCGCTTGCGCGCGTTGAAGGCCAGCTTTCCGCCTATCCTCCGCTGGTTTTTGCGGGCGAAACCCGCCGCCTTAAAAAGTCGTTGGCAGAAGTGGCCGAGGGGCGCGCCTTTTTGCTGCAAGGTGGCGATTGCGCTGAAAGCTTTTCGGAGTTTTCCGCCGACCTGATCCGCGACACGTTCAAGGTGATGCTGCAAATGGCGGTGGTGCTGACCTTTGGTGGCAAAACGCCGGTTGTAAAAATCGGGCGTATGGCGGGGCAGTTTGCCAAGCCGCGTTCGGCCCCGACCGAAGTGATCGACGGCGTGGAACTGCCCAGCTACCGTGGTGACATCATCAACGATATCGCCTTCACGCCGCAAGCGCGCATTCCCGCGCCCGACAAGATGTTGCAGGCCTACACCCAGGCCGCAGCCAGCCTGAACCTGCTGCGCGCGTTCTCTACGGGTGGTTTTGCCGATATTACGCGCGTGCATTCATGGACGCTGGAAAGCACCCGCGGTGCCGAAGGCTATGAGCAGTATCACAAGCTTGCCAACCGCATTTCCGAAGCGCTCGACTTCATGAAAGCCGCTGGCGTAACTTCGGCAACAAGCGAATCTCTGGCCAAGGTGGATTTTTATACCAGCCACGAGGCCCTGTTGCTGGAATATGAGGAAGCGCTCTGCCGCGTTGATAGCCTTACCGGCCAGCATGTTGCAGGTTCCGGCCATATGATCTGGATTGGCGACCGCACGCGCCAGCCCGAAGGCGCGCATATTGAGTTTTGCCGTGGCGTGATGAACCCGATTGGCCTGAAATGCGGCCCGAGCCTTGAGCCTGACGAGCTTTTGCGCCTGATCGACACGCTCAACCCCGAAAACGAAGCCGGACGGCTGACGCTGATCGCACGCTTTGGTGCGGGCAAGGTTGAAAACCATTTGCCCGGCCTGATCCGCGCGGTCGAGCGTGAGGGGCGCAAGGTTGTCTGGTCGTGTGACCCGATGCACGGCAACACCATCAAATCACCATCCGGTTATAAAACCCGCCCGTTTGAGCAGGTTCTGGCCGAGGTGCGCGAGTTTTTCGCTATCCATCAGGCCGAAGGCAGCTATGCGGGCGGTGTGCATTTCGAGATGACGGGCAAAGACGTTACCGAATGCACCGGCGGCGGTTTGCGCGCAGTAACCGACGAGGATCTGTCCGACCGATACCACACAGCCTGTGATCCGCGCCTCAACGCCAGCCAGTCGCTCGAACTGGCGTTTCTTGTTGCCGGAGAGCTACACAAACGCGCCGAGGCCGAACGCGCGGCGGTTTAGGCTATGAACAGCTTTCTGGTCGTAACATCTGCGCGCAATCTTGTTTCCGCAGACGTGGATGCAGCACTCAATGCCCTTGCGGCGCGCGGCTTTAAGGGCGGCGCGGCGCAAGGCTTGGATGATTATGCGGTGCAAATTCCGTTTACCGCAGAAACGCCCGCATTCGCCCCGGCCAATTGGCTGCCGGATACCGATCTTGACATGAACATCACCCCGGCACAGGGCCGCGAAAAACGTGTGCTCGTGGCCGATATGGACAGCACGATCATCGGCGTTGAATGCATTGACGAGCTGGCTGATTATGCGGGTGTCAAGGCCGAGGTCGCCGAAATAACCGAGCGTGCCATGCAAGGCCTGCTCGATTTTGAAGCCGCGCTTGTGGCGCGGGTGGCGTTGCTGGAAGGCCTGCCGCTTGGCAAGCTGGCACAATGCTATGACGAACGCGTGCGGCTGAACCTTGGTGCCCGAAGGCTCGTGCAAACCATGGTAGACCGAGGGGCCTATACGGCGCTTGTATCGGGTGGGTTTGCCTTTTTCAGCAGCCGCGTGGCCGCAGAAGCGGGGTTTGACGAGCACCGCGCCAATGTGCTTCAAAACGATGGCGAGAGGCTGACCGGCACGGTTGAAATGCCGATTTTAGGCCGTAAGGCCAAGCTTGATGCGCTGCTCGAAATCTGTGCTGCGCGCAATATTGCGCCCGAAGATGCGATTGCACTTGGCGATGGCGCGAATGATCTGGCAATGGTTACCGCTGCCGGTTTGGGTGTTGCCTACCGCGCCAAACCTGCTTTGGCAGAACATGCAAATGCCGTGCTGAACCATTCCGACCTGCGCGCCGTGCTCGCATTGCAAGGCTTGGTTGTTTAGGCGTTAATGCAATCAACGCCCGCTATGGCTGGTCTTTCCACATAAGAGCTGAGCGGCGCTATTCCTTTTTATCCAGCCCGCCTTTGATAACCCTGAACCGGCCGCGCGGCTCACCCGAATGGGCGCTCGGATTGTTCGAAACCTGATGCACATGCGCGCTGCCCGGCCCGGAAAACAGCGCAGCCGGCTCGGAAAACCCGTGCAAGGCCTGCCGCGCAACCCGCGTATCGGGAATTGATCTTAGCTTCACATTGGTAATGCCCAAAACAAGCGGTGAAGGGGCGTGCGGTTTTACAAAGGTAATACCGCAAAGCATGCGGTCCATCATGCCAAAGTCGCTGCGCAAAGGCATCATCAGAAGGTTGGCTTGCAGTTCTGCGCCCGCAGAATTTTGGCCGTGCAAGACGAGTTCGGCAATCGCGGGCCTTTCAACAACCTGCTTCATCGCGCGCACAAGCTGCGCGCGGCTATCATGGCTCATCAGGGAAACCAGCGGCCGGCCATGCGGCTCCGAACCTGCGATTTTAAACAATATCTTGCCGGGGTTGCGTATTTTGACAACATCCGACTGAACTTCGAGCTGAAACATGATCTCTGTAAGTGCAGAAAACGCCGAGGTTTCGATATCAGCACGCGACGGCGCTATACGGCCCGCGCGGATCTCGTTCCATAAATCGTATAGGGTTTCTAAAGAAACATCGCTCATCGCGAAAAACCTATCAAACCAGCGCCACAAATCAGTAGCATTATGCCCGTGTTTTTATCGCATTTTATTCATCATTGCAGCAATATAGTCATTTGTCGTTAATACCTGCGGCATTGACCACCCTCAATCAGGGCAATAGACAGGCCGCCAAGCATAGGAGCCAAGGCCGTTTTATGAGCAGTCGCATACATTCGATGACCGGATTTGCAGCGCTTTCGGGCAGCCATGGCGCGCTGAGCTGGGATTGGGATATCCGTAGCGTAAATGCACGCGGGCTTGATATGCGGTTGCGCCTGGCTGAAGGGTTTGAAGCGCTTGAGCTCCCGTTGCGCCGCGCCTTGAGCGCAGCACTTACGCGGGGCAGCGTTTCGGTCAACCTGAAACTGGCGCGCCAGACCACAGAAACCAGCACCGCGTTAAGCGCCGCGGGGCTGCAAAACGCTCTGAATTTGGTTGAAGCCGCTAGCCGGCAGGCGGAAAAGCGCGGCGTTGTGCTTTCAAATCCCAGCGTTGCCGATGTGCTGCAAATGCGCGGTGTTGTTGAAACGGGCGGCTTTTCAGACGTGCCAGCGGAGGCTGTTAAAGCCGCCGCAGCGCAAATTCCGGTGCTGCTTGTTGCGCTTGGTGCAATGCGCGCCAACGAAGGTGCGGCGCTTGATAATGTGCTTGAAGGGCAGCTTGCAAAACTGGCCGAGCTTACAACCGCAGCCCTAAACTGCGCACAAGCGCGTGCAGCCTCGGCAGGCCTGTTGCTGCACGAACGTGTGGCCGCTCTGCTTGCATCTGCCAAGCAGGCCGATACGGAACTGGATGCAGCACGGCTGGCGCAAGAACTGGCACTTCTGGCGGTCAAGACCGATATCACCGAAGAAATCGACCGGCTCATCACCCATATCAAAGCGGCGCAGGATCTGCTTGCAGGCGGCGGTGCTGTCGGGCGGCGGCTCGATTTTCTCATGCAGGAGTTTAACCGCGAGGCCAATACCCTGTGTTCCAAAGCCCAATCCAGCGACTTGACCCGCATCGGGCTGGAGCTGAAAGTAGTTATCGACCAAATGCGTGAACAGGCCCAGAACCTTGAATAAAAACACCGAAATTGCCCGTCGCGGGCTGCTGATCATCCTGTCCTCACCCTCGGGCGCTGGCAAGTCGACCCTGTCGCGCCGCGTGCTGCAAAGCGACCCGGATGTGGTGTTTTCTGTTTCCGCCACCACCCGCACGCCGCGCGCAGGCGAGGTGGATGGCCAAGACTATTTTTTCAAATCACGCGCGGCGTTCCAGCATTTGGTCGATACTGGCGGGATGCTCGAACATGCCGAGGTGTTTGGCAATTTGTATGGCAGCCCGCGCGCACCGGTTGAGGCCGCCATCAATGCAGGGCGCGATGTGTTATTCGATGTCGACTGGCAGGGCGGCCAACAGATCCGCCAATCGCCGCTGCGCGATGCAGTGGTGTCTGTCTTCATCCTGCCACCGTCCATTGCGGCGCTGCGTGAGCGGCTGACCAATCGCGGGCAGGATAGTGCCGAAGTTGTGGCCGGGCGCATGGCCAAATCGCTCGATGAAATCAGCCATTGGAATGAATATGACCATATTGTCATCAATGATGATGTAGACCGTGCCGCGGATGAATTGCGCGCCATAGTGACTGCGGCGCGCCTTCGCAAAAGCCAGCGACCGGGGCTGGAAGGCTTTGTTGCGGGGCTTAATGCCGAATTTGGGGCAATAACGCCCGGCTAGAACGTGTCGCGTTCATCATCATTCACGCGGCCCGCTCTAACAATTTGAATGCGCATGTTTGAGACGCACAAAACCGGTTCCCACTTTTGTGCAATATGCTCTAGGCCGCCGAGAGTTGCAGGCTGATATGTGTTTCGCCCGTCGTATATTTCAGGCGCAAGCCGCAATCTGCCAAGGCAAGGTGCGCCAGCAAAAAATGCACGCGCGTGGCTGTGGGGGCGCCAACCGGGCAGCCATCTTGCAGATGCTCCCAATAGTCCGGCTCGATCGTAATGCGCCGTCCGTTCCCGACAAGGGTGAAATCGGGCGAGGTGCCTGCCATATCGAGTTGGCCGCCCAGTGGCAGCGCGCTTTCAACGCATAACATGAGCAGCAGCAAAAGCCGCGCCTCGTCTCGTGGCATGAATTGGGGCAGGTGCATCGGGTTGGCGCGCATGCGTGCTGATTGGAACATTGCAACCGCGGTTTGTGCAACAGCACTGCCTGCCATTGTTACCCCCGGTGACGCACCATCAAAAGCAAGGCGGAAAAAGCTGATCTTGTCGCGCGCCGCACGCGCGCTCTGCGCGATCAGATCAAGCTCGGGCGAGCGGCCATTCACGTCGCTCAGCAGTTCCACGCCATTGCTGATGGCCCCGATAGGTGAAATCAGATCATGGCAAATACGCGCAATCGCTTGCGATTCAAGGTTGGGTTTTGTCATATGGGCTTTGGTCCGCAATGGAGGGTTTAAATGTTTATCGTGCCGGGCGCGCTGGTCAGTCATCCCTTGCAGCCCGACTGGGGGGTGGGGCAGGTTCAATCCGTTATTGGTAACCGGGCAACTGTTAATTTCGAACATGCGGGTAAAGTAGTCATTAACACAGACAGGGTGCAGTTGGATACTTTTGACGGGGTTGCGCATAGCGCCAAGAGCAGGCAAACCGACAACGGATAAGCTGAATTATCGCATTGATTCAGTAAATGGAACGTGAATATATCCGCGCCAAACCCGATCCGCGTGCGCGCGGGCGGTCTATCGGGTGGAATTCGCCCAAAATGAGAGTAGCCGAGCAGCCCGTGAACATAGGCGATTGTAGTGTGAAGATGGATGTAAACAGATATGAGGTGCGCCTTGCCGAAGGCCCCGCAGATCTGCGCGCTGCCCAGAAGTTGCGCTATCGCGTATTCGTGCAGGAAATGGGTGCGCGCATCAGCGATGAAGACGCTGCCGAAGGCGTAGAGCGGGACCAGTTCGACACCTATTTTGACCATTTGCTGTTGATCGACCGCACCCTGCCTGTTGATGATAGCGGCCAGCATGTTGTGGGCGTTTACCGCTTGCTGCGTGACGAGGTTGCGCGCGAAGGTCTGGGCTTTTACGGCCAGACCGAATATGACCTGACACCGCTGCTCAATTCAGGCCGGCGCACTGTCGAACTTGGCCGCTCGTGCCTTGATAAAGCCTATCGCGGCGGCGTTGGCATGCATTTGTTGTGGGATGGGTTGGGGGATTATGTTACCGAGCGCGGCATCGAAGTGATGTTCGGTGTGGCGTCGTTTCATGGCACCAACCCCGATGATGTTGCGCAGGCGCTTTCATATCTGCACCACAACCACCTTGCCCCGGAAGATTTGCGCGTGACAGCACATGCCGAAAATAGTGTGAGCATGGCGCGGATTGCCCCTGAAAATATAGATGCGCGCGCCGCTGTGCGCCAGATTCCCTCGTTGATCAAAGCCTATTTGCGGCTTGGCGGCTTTGTAGGGCAGGGCGCTTATATTGATGAAGACTTCAATACGATAGATGTATGCCTGCTCATGGATACCACCCGCATGGTAGAGCGTTATCGTGAGTTTTATGCACGCAAACGAGGTGGCTGATGGCTTGGGGTGAAGGAACAGAAGCGCCATTTGCGAAAGTGGGCGTGCTGGGCGGGCTGCGCTTTGCGCTGTTTGCAGTCATTTTCGTTGTTGGCACCTTACCGCTGATCAGCCTGACATTGCTGGCCTATCTGGTTGAGCGCATAAGCGGCGGGCGCGGGCTTTCCGATGTGTTCATAAAGGCATGGGGCCGCATGGGGCGCCTGCTCTGCGGGCTCAAGCTCGAAGTGCGGGGCAAAGAGCTTGCCCAAGGTGGCGCGCTGGTGGCCAACCATGTGTCATGGTCCGATATTTTCGTGCTGCATGACGCGGCGCATATCCATTTCGTGGCGAAATCCGAGGTGAAGTCATGGCCCGGTATCGGGTTTTTGGCCAATGTCACCGGCACGATTTTTATCGAGCGGCGCGCAACCGAGGCCAAGCGCCAGCAGCAGCAGCTCAAAGAGCGCCTGCAAAAGGGCGACAAGCTTTGCTTTTTTCCCGAAGGCACAAGCAGCGACGGGCGGCGGGTGCTGCCCTTCAAGTCGGCGCTGTTTTCAGCCTTCCACACCCCGGAATTGCTGCCGCATATGTGGGTGCAGCCTGTAAGCGTAACCTATTTTGCGCCGAAATCGCAATCGTCGCGGTTTTTTGGCTGGTGGGGCAATATGAGCTTTGGCGGACATATGCGCACGGTGTTTGCCTTGGGGCGCGGCGGGCGTGTGCGTGTCACATATCACCAGCCTGTGCGCGCCGCCGATTTTGCCGACCGCAAGCGCCTTGCAACACATTGCGAAACTGTGGTGCGCGCGGGTATGGCGGCTGATCTGGCAGAGGTCGGGCAAGAAATGGCGGCAGATCAAGCCAAAGCAGCGCAATAGGCTTTGAACGTGGCGACAGGGTCGTCGCTACCCCAGATTTCGGCGCCGAGCGAGATGAAATCGACAACGCCTTTTACATCGGCGAGCGCGCCAAGGCTAACACCACCCATGGCAACAACCGGCACCTCGATCATCTCTGACCACCATGCAAACAAATCGCGCGGGGCCAATGTGCCATCACCAAGGCCGGTTGTATCGCTGAGCGGCCCGAAGGCAATGTAATCGGTTCCGATTTCGGCGGCCGACATGCCCTCATGGCGGCTATCGGCACAAAAAGCACCAACAATGCCATCGGCCCCCAGAAGCTTGCGGGCTTCGCGCACATGACGCGCGCCATCGGTCAGATGAACGCCATCAAGCCCCAGCGGTGTGACAAGGCGGAAATGATCGTCGATCACCATGGCCACATCGTGCTTGTGGGCGACCTCGCGGCAAGCATCGGCTGCGCGCGAAATATCTTCTCGGGCCTCGGCCACAAGCGCAAGGCGCAGGCAGACCACTGGGCCGGATGCCAGCACCCGGTCAAGCTTCGGCACAAAGGTAGCAATGTCAAAGCTTGGCGGGGTGGCAAGGTAAATTTGCGGCCCGGTAAACGCGTCTTGCGCCATGGCAATCATCCTGAAAGCGGGGCGCGGCACAAAACCGCGCCCGTAAGGTTAGCGGGGCAGAACCGAACGCCCGGCAAAGCGCGCAGCCGCACCGAGCTCTTCTTCGATGCGGATCAACTGGTTGTATTTCGCCAAACGGTCGGAACGCGACAGCGAGCCGGTTTTGATCTGCCCGCAATTGGTGGCCACGGCCAAATCGGCAATGGTCGCATCTTCGGTTTCACCGGAGCGGTGGCTCATCACGGCAGTCATCCGCGCACGATGCGCCATGTCGACCGCGTCGAGCGTTTCGCTCAGTGTGCCGATCTGGTTGACCTTGACCAAAATCGAATTGGCGCAACCCTGCTCGATACCTTGGGCAAGGCGGGTGGTGTTGGTCACAAACAAATCATCACCAACAAGCTGGCAACGCTCGCCGATCAATTCGGTCAGGGCTTTCCAGCCTTCCCAGTCGTCTTCGGCCATACCGTCCTCGATAGAAATAATCGGGTAGCTGTCGACCAATCCCGCAAGGTAGGCGGCATTCTGCGCGCTGCTCAGCACCTTGCCTTCACCCTTCATGTTGTATGTGCCGTTGGCAAAATATTCGGTGGCGGCACAATCAAGCGCAAGGTAAATGTCCTCGCCCGGTTTGTAGCCTGCTTTTTCGATAGATTTCATAATGAAATCAAGCGCGTCGCGGGTGGAGCTCAGGTTCGGCGCAAAGCCACCCTCATCGCCAATGCCGGTATTGTGGCCTGCTGCGGACAGCTCTTTCTTAAGTGTATGGAACACTTCGGCACCCATGCGAATGGCTTCGGCGCAGCTTGTTGCCGAAACCGGCATGATCATGAATTCCTGAATGTCGATCGGGTTGTCGGCATGTTCGCCGCCATTGATGATATTCATCATCGGCACCGGCAAAACGCGGGCATTTGTGCCGCCAATATAGCGATAGAGCGGCTGGCCGGTCGATTCTGCGGCAGCTTTTGCAACAGCCAGCGACACGCCCAAAATGGCGTTTGCACCAAGGCGCGCCTTGTTCGGTGTGCCGTCAAGCTCGATCATCGCGGCGTCAATTTCGGCTTGCTCGGTGGCGTCCTGGCCTGCCAGCATTTCATAAATTTCACCGTTGACCGCATCAACCGCGCCTTGCACGCCCCTGCCGCCGTAGCGGCTGGCATCGCCATCGCGCAGCTCTACAGCTTCATGCGCGCCGGTCGAGGCACCCGAAGGCACGGCGGCGCGGCCAAAGCTGCCATCCTCCAATATCACATCGACCTCAACGGTCGGGTTGCCGCGGCTGTCCAGAATTTCGCGTGCGGTAATGTCCAGAATGGCGCTCATCTTTTGATGTCCTTTGCTTCGGGGCGGGCCTGTTGGCCTGCACATAGCGCATTCGGCGCAAGTGTGAAAGTGCGTTGATAGTGCAGTTTAAGGGTGCGGATTGGTGCCAAGCGGTGAGCGCGCGGCGGGAATAAGGTTTTTGCGGCGCAAACGCTGCTCGCGCGCGAATGTATAAACCCCCGATGCAATGATGATCGTCGCGCCAAACAGTGTCCAGAAATCGGGGCGCTCGGCAAAGATGAAATAGCCAATCCCCAAGGCAAACAGCAGGCGCGAATAGCGAAACGGTGCAATGACCGAAACCTCGCCAAGGCGCGTAGCCAGAATGACCGCGTAGTAAGAGACCGCACCAACCGAGATCGCCCCAAGCAGGTAAAGCGTGCTGCTCACACCGGGCATTTGTGGCGCTGCGGTGAACAGGCTTAGGGCTGCACCCGTGGGAATGACCACGATCAGCGCCACCGCAGCCAGACGCAGGCTTGAAATGGATTTCGCCACCTGCCGCGTTGCAAGGTCGCGCATGGCAAGGCCGGCCACGCTGACCAGCGCAAAGATGGAATAGACGTTGAAGCCTTCAAGCCCCGGGCGCACAATCATCATCACGCCGATAAAACCGATGAAAATTGCGCTCCAGCGCCGCCAGCCTACCGCCTCGCCCAAAAACAGCGCAGCCCCGAGCGTAACCGCCAGCGGGGCGGCCTGCAAAATGGCCGAAGCCGATGAAATGGGCATAAGCGCCAGCGCGCATACAAAGCCGACCGAGCCGATGATCTCGCCCAGATTGCGTAGGCTTACCGCAGCGGAAAGCAGGTCTCGGCCCCAAAAACGCTCGCCGCGAATGCGCAGCGCAACCATGAAGAAGATCGTGCCGCCAATGCCGAGCGTCATGAGGATCTGGCCGACCGGCACCTCGTCTGATGCCAGTTTGATGAACATATCCTCGATAGCAAAGCCAGCCATCGAGGCGACCATCAAGATGATCCCACGCAGGTTTTCCATTGTATTCTCGTATTTTCAAAAGCTCGGTTGCGCGGTCCAAACGCCGTGCCGGAGGCACAATTGTCAACCCCCGATTGGTGATCCCCGATTGGCAACGCATGAGCGGTGACGGGAAACAGCGGCAGTCTACAAAGGAAACGGGCCGGAGTTGCCCCCGGCCCGCTGCATGGTCTGCCCAATTGGCTTATTCGTCGAAATTGACCTGCTCGATCAGCCGCACCGCATCGGCGCGCATTTCCGAAATCTCGGTCAACGAGATCGCATCAGGTGTGAAGCTGCCCCATCCTGCAACCACGTCGCTTGGGCCGATTGCCGGGTTGAGCGGGTATTCATAGTTCAACTCGGCATAGAGCGACTGTGCAGTTTCGGTGGTGAGGAACTCCATCAGCGCCAGCGCATCGTCATAGTTGGGGGCGCTGGCGGTCATCGCCATGCCTGAAAGGTTTACATGCACACCGCTATCGGCAAAGATCGGGAAGACGATATGCACGGAATTGGCCCATTCGGCCTGCTCGGGGTCTTCCAGCATTTTGCCCATGTAATAGGTGTTGCCGAGCGAAATATCACATTCGCCAGCCCAGATAGATTTGACCTGTCCACGGTCATTGCCTTGCGGGCTGCGGGCAAGATTTGCCTTTAGCGCTTCAAGCCATGTCAGGGTTTCTGCCTCGCCATGATGGGCCAGAAACGCGGCAACCAGCGCGACGTTATAGTTGTGCAGCCCCGAACGGGTGCAAATGCGGCCTTCCCAGCGCGGGTCGGCAAGGTCTTCATAGGTGGTGAGTTCGCCTTCAGCCACACGCTCGTTGGACACATAGGCGATGCGGGCGCGCGATGTCAGGCCGATCCAGTCACCTTCGGGGTCGCGGAACTGGGCGGGGATGTTGGCATTGATCACGTCGCTGACCACTGGCTGGGTGACGCCTTCATCCACAATGGCCGACAGGTTGGCGATGTCGACGGTTAGAATGATATCGGCGGGCGAGCGTGCGCCCTCGGCCTTCAGCCGCTCGATCATGCCGTCTTGCAAGAACGCGATGTTCACGGCAATGCCGGTTTCGGCGGTGAAGGCGTCCAGCATCGGTTGGATCAGCTCGGGCTGGCGGGCGGAATAGATATTCACCTCGGCAGAAAGGGGCATGGCTGCCGCGCAGGCGAGGGTGGTTGCAAGGGTTAGGTGGCGCATCAAAATCTCCATCAGTTGATGGCGACTCAATATCTGACTAAAACAGTCGGGTCAATAGTCGAGTGATCTACTATGTTATCTTTCCTCGGCCTTCACCGCATCCCAAAGCGCATCCATTTCCGCAAGGTCAGAGCGGGCAGGCGTTTTGCCCATAGCGGCGAGCTTTGCTTCAATCCCTTCAAAACGGCGGGTGAACTTTGCATTTGCGGCGCGCAGGGCGGCTTCCGGGTCGATATGCAAATGCCGGGCGATATTGGCGACAACAAACAGCAAATCGCCGAATTCCTCAAACTGGTGCTCGGGCGTGGCGGCTTCACTCAGCTCTGCGGCCTCTTCGGCCAGTTTGGCAATAACGGGTGTAATATCCGGCCAGTCAAACCCCACACGCGCGGCGCGGTTTTGCAGCTTCACCGCGCGGGTCAGGCCGGGCAGGCCCAAGGCGACACCCGCCAAAGCGCTGGCCGCCACGCCGCCACGTTCGGCAGCTTTTATCTTTTCCCAATCGCGGGTTTGCTGGTTGGCCGATTTATCGCGGCTTTCGTCACCAAAAACATGCGGATGGCGGGCGACCATTTTGTTAGAAATCTCTGAAACAACATCATCCCAGCCGAAATGCCCCGCTTCGGCAGCCATTTGCGCATGATAGACAACCTGAAGCAGCAGGTCGCCCAGCTCGCCGCGCAAATCATCCATAGCGCCGCGTTCAATGGCATCGGCAACCTCATAGGCTTCTTCAACGGTATAGGGTGCTATGGTCGCGAAATCCTGCTCAATATCCCACGGGCAACCGGTTTGCGGGTCGCGCAGGCGGGTCATTATTTCCAAAAGGCGCGGTAGGCCGCCGGTTTGGTCATGCACCAAAGCATCAGATTGCGGTATCGGGCGGGGGGTGTGGGGAATCGGGTTTTTCATGCGCGCAAGGCTAGCGCGCGGGATTGACGCCGCCAATGGCCAAGGCTCATATGGCGCTTGAAACTTCCGGAGCCGATTATGCCCATCACCAACCGCATTGCCGAATTTGCCGCCGATATGAAGGCCTGGCGCCGCCATTTGCACCAACACCCCGAGCTTGGCTTTGACACGGCAAACACCGCTGCCTTTGTTGCCGAACGCTTGCGTGAATTCGGGGTGGATGAACTGCATGAAGGCATTGCCAAAAACGGCTTGGTGGCACTCATTCACGGGCAGGGCGCGGGGCCGACCATTGGCTTGCGCGCCGATATGGATGCACTGCCTATTGTCGAGGAAACCGGCGCGAAACATGCCTCGCTAAACGCGGGCAAAATGCACGCCTGCGGGCATGACGGGCATACAACAATGCTGCTTGGCGCGGCGCGCTACCTAGCCGAAACCCGCAACTTCGCGGGCACAGTAGCGCTGATTTTTCAGCCTGCCGAAGAAGATGGCGGCGGCGGGCAGGCCATGGTGGCCGAGGGGATGCTGGAGCGGTTTAACATCGCGCAGGTTTATGCGCTGCACACCGTGCCCGGCAAGCCGCTTGGGCATTTCTTTACCAACCCCGGCGCGCTGATGGCAGCCGATGACACGTTTCACATTACCATAAAGGGGCGCGGCGCGCATGCCGCCTACCCCGAAGAGGGGATCGACCCGATCGTCGTTGGCGCGCAGATGGTCTCGGCAATATATGCCGTGCGGGCGCGCAGGCTTGCGGGGCTGGACAATACCGTCATTTCCATCACGCAGTTTCATGCGGGCAGCGCCGATAACATTATTCCCGAAACGGCTTTTGTGGGCGGCACGGTGCGCACGCTTTCGCCCGAAACCCGCAAACTGGTGGCGGATTTGCTGCCTGATCTGGTTGCAAATTGTGCGGCGAGCTTTGGGGCGAGCGCCACACTGACCTATAGTCCCGGCTATCCGATCACCATGAACGACCCTGCAAAAACCGCCTTCGCAGTGGAAATTGCACGGCGCATTGCCGGGCATGACAATGTGCAAGATGACATTCCGCCCGAAATGGGGGTGGAGGATTTTTCCTACCTGCTGGAACAGCGCCCCGGTGCCTATTTGTTCCTTGGGCAGGGTGACGGGCCGGGCCTGCACCATCCAAAGTTTGACTTCAACGACGAGGCCGCCCCGATTGGCGCAAGCTTCTTTGCGCAACTGGTTGAAGCGGCCCAGACAGTCAAGCGCTAGGCGCGCGTCAGCATCAACCGTTCCAGCCCGTGAAAATGGTAGCGGTTGGCGTAGCGCGGCACCTCTGCCAGTGCCAGTTTTGGCAGGCGGCTGAATAAAATGGGCAGGGCATAGGCCAGTTCCAGCCGCGCCAGCGGCGCGCCCACGCAAAAATGCAAACCTGCCCCAAAGCTGGTATTGCCAAGCCCGCCGCGCACCGTGTCAAACACATTCGGGTTAGGGTATTTCGCACCGTCACGGTTGGCACCGGCCAAAAGCAGGCCAACAAGCTGCCCTTTGGCGAATTTCTGGCCAAACACCTCGATATCGTCCATCGCAAAGCGCGTAAACATGTGCAAAGGTGGGTCATAGCGTAGGGTTTCTTCGATCACCGCTTCGGTAATCTCGCCCTCAAACCCCAAATCGAGCAGGGTTTTGGTGGCGTTGCCAATGGCGTGGACTGTCGCCTCATGCCCGGCATTGAGCAGCAGCACCGCTGTGGTGACAAGCTCGTCTTCGCTTAGCCGGTCGCCATCGTCGCGCGCGGCAATAAGGCTGGAGAGCAAATCATCGCCCGGTGCCTTGCGGCGCGCCGCAATCAACTCGCGCAGATAGGCAGAAAATTCAAGCGTTGCGGTCACGGCGTCATCTTCGATTTTGCGGGTGCGTCCGGCCTGATACATCGCCACCATGTCGTGGCTCCAGCGTAATAGTTGGGGGGCCATGTCTTCGGGCACACCAAGCAGGCGGGCGATAACGATCACCGGAATGGTTTCTGCGTAATGGTGGAGCAGGTCAAATTCGCCTTGCGGAAATTTATCGACAAGCTCATGGCACAATACCTCGATCCCCGGTGCAAGGGCTGCGATCTGGCGGCTGGTAAAGGCGCGCACAACCAGCCCGCGCAGGCGGGTATGGGTTGGCGGTTCGCGCTCCAGCATGGAGTGCTGCTCGAAATCGTAAAACGGTTTCAGATGCTCGGGAATGTCGCGGCTTAACCCGGCGGGCAACTCGCGGCCAAAGCGGCGGTCGCGCAACAAAGCCGACACAGTCTCGTAACTTGCAGAACACAAGTGGCCATAATCTGCCCAGTCAAAAAACGGGCCCGCCGGGCGCACGCGGTCATAAAACGGATAGGGGTTTTGCACAAAATCCGGCGCGGTGGGTGATTGTTCAAAACGGGTGGTCATAGATGTTCCAGTGCTTGTTCAAGATCGGCGATCAGGTCTGCAACGTCTTCAATGCCCACAGAAAGCCGCAACAGCGTGTCTGGCACCAGTGAATGCGGCCCCTCAACCGCCTTGCGATGCTCGATCAGGGATTCAACACCGCCAAGGCTGGTAGCGGGCAGGAAAAGCTGGGTAGAGCAGGCGATATGGCGCGCGTCGGCACCAGAGCGCGCAAGCAGCGAAAGCATGCCGCCAAAACCGTGCAGCATCTGGCGCGACGCAACCGCGTGCCCCGGATGGCTGGGCAGTCCGGGATAAAGAACAGATGCAATTTTCGGATGCCCCTCAAAATGCTGGGCGATTCGCAGCGCATTGGCCGAGGCGCGCTCAAAGCGCACAAAC
Source organism: Paracoccaceae bacterium (assembly GCA_040880065.1). GTDB lineage: Bacteria > Pseudomonadota > Alphaproteobacteria > Rhodobacterales > Rhodobacteraceae > Abyssibius. The sequence goes on from JBBDJE010000031.1 coordinate 119,141, forward strand.
AAGGTGCGCATGCCGCGAATGAGCAGCCACGCCTCGAACGCCGCCATGACACTGCCCATAAGGGTGCGGATTTTGCGCAATTCATCCCATGCAGGGCCGGTTTTGGCGGTGGAGAGCACACCGCCGGTAATGTCGGAATGGCCGTTCAGGTATTTGGTGGCGGAATGGAAAACCATATCAGCACCCAAGGCAAGCGCCTGTGTGGTGCAGGGCGAAGCGGCGGTGCAGTCTACCACCAGTTTGGCACCAACCGCATGGGCGGCACTGGCGGCGGCGGCAATGTCGACCACATCCCAGTTGGGGTTGATGGGGGTTTCTGTCCAGACAAGCGCTACATCGCCACCCGCCAGTGCGCGCGGCAGGGCGGCCGGGTCGGCGGCATCAAAGGTTGTCAGCCGTAAAATGCCGCGTTCGGCCTGCCGGTGCAGCCATGTCAGCCCGCCATGATACATGACATTCGGCGCGACAACATGCGCACCAACAGGCAGGCTTTCAAACAGCGCAACCGTTGCCGCCATGCCCGAAGCAAACAGCAAACTGCCCGCCGCCCCGTCCAGATCGGCCAGAACTGCTTCGGCATGTTCGACCGTAGGGCCGCCGTCGCGTGCATAAATATAGCTTTGGCGCGGGTTGTAATCGGCATCGCGCGCAAAGGTCGAGGCCAGCGCGATATCGGGCACAACAGCGCCGGTAATGTCATTGATGCGGTGCAGCGCCTGTGCGGCGCGCGTGGCGGGGGAAAGTTGTAACTGGCTGGGTGGTTTGGTCATTTTGCCCTCATTTTTCGCGCCGGATCATGCGGCGCGCAATGGGGGAATGTCCAGCCGCCTTTGCCTAGTCTGTGCCACGAAACGGCTGCACATATTGCAGCGCCATATCCCATGGAAAGAAGATCCATGTGTCCTGGCTCACCTCGGTGATAAAACTGTCTACCATCGGTTTGCCTGCGGGTTTGGCATAGACCGTTGCAAAATGTGCGTTCGGGTAAAGCTCACGCACAAGCTCAAGTGTTTTGCCGGTATCCACCAGATCATCAACAATCAGAATACCGGTGCCATCGCCCATGATTTCGGCATCGGGGTGTTTGAGCACTTCGGCTTCGCGGCGCTGGTCGGCAGCACCGCCGCCAGCATGGTAGGATTTGACCGAGATTGTATCGACCGTGCGGATATCAAGCTCGCGCGCAACAATCATCGCCGGTGCCATGCCGCCACGGGTAATGGCGACAACGGCACGCCAACCGCCGTCATCCGGGCCTTTTCCGTCAAGCCGCCATGCAAGTGCGCGCGAATCGCGGTGAATTTGGTCCCAGCTTATATGAAAGCCCTTTTCGTGCGGCAGACGGTCGCTCATGGCTCAGTCTCCCAGCGCAATATCGGGGGCATCTTCAGCCTTCATGCCCACGACATGATAGCCACTATCCACATGGTGGTTTTCGCCCGTCACGCCCGAGGACAGGTCAGATAGCAAATACATGCCCGACTTGCCCACATCATCGGTGGTGACATTGCGGCGCAAGGGCGAGTTCAATTCGTTCCATTTCAGGATATAGCGAAAATCGCCAATGCCGCTGGCCGCCAGTGTCTTGATCGGGCCCGCTGAAAGCGAATTGACGCGGATTTTCTTCGGCCCCAGATCCATCGCCATATAGCGCACCGAGGCTTCAAGCCCGGCCTTGGCCACGCCCATCACATTATAATGCGGCATAACGCGCTCCGAACCATAATAGGTAAGGGTGAGCATCGCGCCGCCATCGGGCATCATTTTTTCGGCACGTTGGGCCACGGCCGTAAAGGAAAAAACCGAAATATTCATCGTAAGCGCAAAGTTTTCGGCGCTGGTGTCAATGTAACGGCCGCGAAGTTCGTTCTTGTCGGAAAATCCAATGGCATGGACCAGAAAGTCCAGCTTGCCCCATTTGGCCTGCAATTCGGCAAAAACGGCATCAATCGAGCCGCTATCGGTAACATCGCATGGCAGCACGATACTTGCGCCAATGCTTTCGGCCAGCGGCATAGCCCGCTTGCCAAGCGCTTCGCCCTGATAGGTAAAGGCCATTTCGGCACCTTGTTCGTGGCAGGCGCGGGCAATGCCCCACGCGATAGATTTGTCATTTGCCACGCCCATGATCAGGCCGCGCTTTCCGCTCATCAATCCTGCACCCATGGTTTTTCCTTTTTCTTGATGCCGTGTTGAATTGGGTTTACGTCAAAGCTGGGCGCGCTTCAAGATTGTAACACTACCCAGAAAGGTTGACCTTATGGCTGGCACAAATGATCGCAGCGGAATTTTTGCAGGGGACGACCCGTTCACCATTGCCCGCAACTGGTTGGCCGAGGCCGAACAGGTTGAACCGAACGATGCAAATGCCATTGCGTTGGCCAGCGTTGATGCGGCGGGTCTGCCCAATGTGCGCATGGTGTTGCTAAAAGAAATAGAGGCAGAAGCCTTTGTTTTTTATACCAATTATGAAAGCGCCAAGGGGCAGGAGCTTGCAAGCTCGGGCAAGGCGGCCTTTGTAATGCACTGGAAATCCTTGCGCCGGCAGCTGCGTGTGCGCGGGTTGGTCAGCCGCGAAGACGGGCCGCAGGCCGACGCTTACTTCGCCAGCCGTGGGTTGCAAAGCCGAATAGGCGCTTGGGCATCCGATCAATCGCGCCCGCTGGCATCGCGCGGGGCGCTGGTGGCGCGGGCGGCAAAAGTGGCGCTGAGCAAAGGGCCAAACCCTGCACGCCCGCCGCATTGGGGCGGATTCCGAATCCTTCCGCTGGAAATAGAGTTCTGGGCCGATGGCGCTTACAGGTTGCATGACCGTTTCAAATGGCGCCGCGAGGTAGTTGCCGATAGCTGGGAAATTGCCAGATTAAACCCATGATAGAAAAAAAAACTGCTTATCATTCCAATTATTTATGCACCCCGCTTGCACCTATTGCACAGTTGGGCGATATTGCGGTCTCGGCTTGGGTTTGGATGAATTTGTAAATAGTAAGCTGCCCTAAACAACTTTAAACAAAACAGGCACCTGCTACATGATTACGGGACTGGTAAAATGGTTCGACGCCGGTAAAGGCTATGGCTTCATTCTTGTCGAGGATGAAGGCGGCGATATTTTGTTGCATGCCAATGTGTTGCGCAATTTTGGCCGTGGCTCTATTTCCGAAGGCGCAGAGGTCAGCTTTTCTGTTCAGCAAACCGAGCGTGGTCGTCAGGTTGCCGAAATATACGAAATTTCAGCACCCGCCGAAACTGAGACCGACGAAGAGGCGCGCATGGCCATGCCCGATGTCGGCGATGCGCCACTGGTGCCTGCGCGCGTAAAATGGTTTGACAAGGTCAAGGGCTTTGGCTTTGCAAATGTCTTTGGCAGTTCGGAAGATATTTTCCTTCATATGGAAATTTTGCGCCATTACGGCTTTTCAGATCTGGCCCCCGGTGAGGCGCTTAGCCTGCAAGTGGTTGATGGCCCGCGCGGGCAAATGGCTGGTGCGATCTATTCGTGGGATAGGCCGCTATTGCTGGCCAAAACGCCGCATAAATGAAGCTTCTGCCGCTCTTAGCACTGATTTTCGCTCTCGCTAGCAGCGCGGTTGCGCAAAGCTGCGATCCGCTAATTCTCAGCGCGCGCGGGCAGGGTGTTGAAGCGCGGTTTGATGTCGAAGTCGTCGAGACGCCGCAAGACAAGGCCCGTGGCCTGATGTTTCGCGAAAGCCTGCCGATGTTCAGCGGTATGCTGTTTGTTTATGACAGGCCGCAGCGCGTGTCCTTCTGGATGCGCAACACGCTCATTCCGCTTGATATGGTTTTCATTGGTGCAGATGGCGTTGTGCTGAATGTGCATGCCAATGCGCAGCCATTGGATGAAACCGGCATTCCCGGTGGCTCGGATGATATTCAATATGTGTTGGAAGTGAATGGCGGTCTGGCGCGGATGCTCAACATTGTGCCGGGCGTTGTAATTCAGCATCCGGCAATCGATTCTACCCTTGCCGCATGGCCTTGCGATACCTCGGCAGATTAGCCTTTTCATTCCCGAATAAAGCCGCTAGATGATGCGCGTCGGGGCGTAGCGCAGTCTGGTAGCGCGGCGGTTTTGGGAACCGTAGGTCGTAGGTTCGAATCCTATCGCCCCGACCATTTCACACAAAACAGTCGGGGCAATTGGTTCAAGCCGCGCCAAGCTTGCTGAGCACGCGCACCCAGCTTCGGATGCCCTTTTGAAAGCTGGCAAGGTTGTATTTCTCGTTCGGCGAGTGAATCGCGTCATCATCGAGCGCAAAGCCGATCATGACCGAGTTCATGCCCAGAATTTCTTTGAAATGCCCGACAATGGGAATGGAGCCGCCACCGCCGGTAAACACCGCCGCATTTGGCCATTCATCGCTAAGCGCTGCTGCCGAAAGCGCAAATTCGGGCGAGTCGCTGGGCAATACTGTGGCCGCCCCGCTGCCATGCTCTTCAAACGTGGCGGTGCAGTCGGGGGGCAGAATCGCGTTCACATGGGCGCGAAACGCGCTACGCACCTTGGCCGGATCTTGCTTGCCAACCAGCCGGAAGCTGATCTTGGCATGGGCTTTGGCGGGCAGCACGGTTTTGAACCCCTTGCCCGTGTAACCCCCCCATATGCCGTTAATTTCCGCCGTTGGCCGTGCCCAGTTCTGTTCCAGCGCCGAAAATCCCTTTTCGCCCGCAGGGTGCGACAGGCCGACCGCGCCCAGAAACTCCGCCGCGTCAAAATTCAAACTTGCCCATTGTTCGCGGGTGGCGTTGGAAACAGGCTCTACCCCGTCATAAAAGCCTTCAAGCGTAACGCGGCCGTCATCGTCATGCAGCCCGGCCAAAACATGGGAAAGAACGCGCAGCGGGTTGGCCGCAGGCCCGCCATAGCCGCCCGAATGCAGGTCGATATCGGCACCCTGAACGGTCACCTCTTCGCCCACAAGCCCGCGCAGGGTGGTGCAAATGGCGGGGGTGTCGGCGTCCCACATGCCGGTATCGCAAACCATGGCGAAATCGGCGCGCAACTCCTCGGCATTATCCTTCAGAAACGGGATGAGCGAAGGCGAGCCACTTTCTTCTTCGCCCTCAAACAGAATGGTCACCTTGCAGGGCAGGCCGCCGGTTTCGGCTTTCAGAACGCGGCAGGCTTCCACAAAGGTCATCAACTGGCCCTTGTCATCAGATGCACCACGCGCCCGAATAACCTTGCCATGCGGTGTGTCCTGAAGTTCCGGCGCGAACGGGTCGCTGTTCCACAGCTCCAGCGGGTCCACCGGCTGCACGTCGTAATGGCCGTAAAACAGCACATGCGGGCCGGGGCCATCGTGATGGGCCACAACCATCGGGTGGCCGGGGGTATCGCGGCGGCTGGCGGTAAAGCCGATGCTGGCCAGATCGGCGACCAGCCAGTTGGCAGCCGTTTTGCAAGCCTCGCTATACGCACTGTCGGTTGAAATGCTTTGAATGCGCAGCAGTTCAAACAGCCGCTCCAGTGCGGCGGGCATTGCGGCGTCGGCGGCATTGGTAAGCGTGGAGATGGGTTTCATGATTTTTCTTTCAGCGTAAGGTGTTTGTTGGGGCCTAAACTATGCTGAGCTTGCTGCGAAGCCAATGCTCAATCTCCAGCGGGTCCAGACTCATATTATCGACAATGGCTCGATGGTCACTGAGCCCAAATCTTTCGCCCGCATGGTCGGCGGTCGCAAATATCAGGTCCGGCAGGCGGCTGATTTCAGAATCCCAGGTGCCCTGAAGCCCGTAAACCGATTTCCCCTTCGCCGACTGCGGCAGATAGATTATGCCCTCGGCTGATGAGAACCAGGCAACCTTATGGTGCGATGTGCCAAGCGGGCTGACATAAAGATGGGTATATTGCGCGGCAGAAATGGCAAGCGGCAACGACAAACCGACTAGGTTTACAATGCTGGCTGTGGGCGGGCAGGCGCTGACAATGTTCTGGCAAGTGACAGAAATCTTTTCAAACGCGCCCTGCCACCGACCTTCAACCGTTGTCTTGCCGTGAGGGAGCGAAAAGCCATCCAGAATGAAGTTTGCCAAAGGGTAGTCTGCGTGCAGGCTTGATATGATTTCGGCGATGCCGGACTCCTGTTCCAGCCAGCTTTTGTCGGCAACCCTGATGCAAAACCAGATATTGATGGCGCTGGCCCTGATGCGTTCAATAATGCGGTGTTCGGCGGGCGTATCACCCACGATCCTGTTGCAGTTCTTTCGCACGCGCCGGACCAGACCTTCGGACGTAAAGGCCCCACCCAATGGCACCACTAGTTTGGAACGGTCGAACGGTGACGGGTCAACGCCGTTTCCGTCGACGGTCTTGATCCAGTTGAGCGGCTTTAGTTCCGGAAAGATATCGTGAAGCTCGCCGAAAAATGCTGGGCCGGTAAAACTGTAGGCTTCGACATTCGAAATATTGCCATATTCGATGGCCCGCTGAAGGCCGGAGTAGAAGTTTCTGATATGATTGGCGAAATTAGGCGCGCCACTGATCTTTAGCGTAATCTTTGACGGTGGCGCATCGGTCGCGATGCGTTCGGGGGAAGCGGCGAACGCATTATACTTTTCTGCAAAGCCCAGTGTTCGGAAAAGATAGTGCGCCAGATGCGCTGAAAAGCGCGGTGCAATTGCAGGTAATTTCAGACCTCGGGCGAAATACAAAACAGTTTTGGAGGACGGGCAGATCAGGCAGATCGGTGTTTCAGAATGTCCCGATATCAAGACAACATAGGGCTTTTCTGCGGGGAACAGATAGGTTGTCGCGCCTGTAATATACACCGAATCGCAGCAGCGGGTTT
>JBBDJE010000032.1:0-28327 GCA_040880065.1 Paracoccaceae bacterium
ATGCAGGTGCTTGCCTTCGGCGGGAACGAACGGGCAGGCATGCAGGATGCCCTCAAATTCGGCGGCGGATAGCACCATCATCGCTGGGCGAAAGCCATGTGCGGCCTCAATCGCACTGGCGAGCGCTACTGTATCTGGGCGCGGCCCTTGCAGTGTAACATTGCCGCTTTGGATGTAGGTTTGCACGTTTTGCGCGCCTTTTGCGGTTACAATGTAACGCAAGTCGGCCATTGGCAGCTTACCATGGCCGCCAACGTTGATGCCGCGCAGCAATATCACCCATCTTTCCATGCGCCAAATCTAGCCCGCCTTGACGCTTGCTGCAATCTGCGCTATTTGCCGCTCAATTCCCGGATGTTTCAACCATCCGGTCCCGTGCCTATATATCGGGATCGCCACCAGTCAGCGCGTTGCGCCCACTGGTGCGCTTGGTGTTTGGTTCGGGCTGATTGAGAAAGGCCGCGCAATGTTTGAAAATCTATCCGACCGCCTGTCTGGCGTATTCGAGCGGCTGACCAAGCAAGGCGCGCTGTCTGATGACGACGTTGCAACCGCCCTGCGCGAGGTGCGGGTCGCGCTGCTTGAGGCCGATGTTTCGCTGCCGGTGGTGCGCGATTTTGTCAAATCGGTGCAGGAAAAGGCCACGGGCCAGGCGGTAACGCGGTCAGTTTCGCCCGGCCAACAGGTTGTCAAAATTGTCCATGACGCGCTTGTCGCCACGCTTTCGGGCGGCGATGAGAGCGCCGGCGCGCTGAAGATCGACAACCCGCCATCGCCTATCTTGATGGTCGGCTTGCAAGGGTCGGGTAAAACCACCACCACAGCCAAGCTCGCCAAGCGCCTGAAAGACCGTGAGCACAAGCGCGTGCTAATGGCCAGCCTTGATGTGCGCCGCCCCGCCGCAATGGAACAGTTGGCGATTCTCGGCGCGCAGGTCGGTGTGGACACCTTGCCGATTGTCCCCGGCCAAGACCCTGTTACCATTGCCAAACGTGCGCGCCAGCAGGCCACGCTGGGCGGCTACGATGTCTACTTGCTCGACACGGCTGGCCGTTTGCACATTGATGATGTGCTGATGGATGAGGTGATCGCCGTGCGCGATGCCACCAGCCCGCGCGAAACCCTGCTGGTCGTTGACGGTCTGACCGGTCAGGATGCCGTGAACGTGGCCGAGCAGTTTGATGGCAAGATCGGCATTTCCGGCGTTGTCCTCACCCGAATGGATGGTGACGGGCGCGGCGGTGCGGCGCTTTCTATGCGCGCCATTACCGGCAAGCCGATCAAATTCGTCGGCATGGGCGAGAAGATGGACGCGCTGGAAGAATTTCACCCCAGCCGCGTTGCGGGCCGCATTCTGGGCATGGGCGACATTGTGGCGCTGGTGGAAAAGGCGCAGGAAACGCTGGAGGCCGAACAGGCCGAGCGCATGATGAAGCGGTTCCAGAAGGGCCAGTTCAACATGAACGACATGCGCGGCCAGTTGGAACAGATGCTCAAAATGGGCGGAATGAGCGGCATGATGGGCATGCTGCCCGGCGTTGGCAAAATGCAAAAGCAGATGGAAAACGCTGGCTTTGATGATTCGGTGCTCAAGCGCCAGATCGCGCTGATCAACTCGATGACCAAGCGTGAGCGCGCGCGCCCCGAGCTTTTGCAAGCCAGCCGCAAGAAGCGCATTGCCAAGGGTGCGGGGCTGGAGGTGCCAGAGCTGAACAAGCTGTTGAAAATGCACCGCCAGATGGCCGATATGATGAAGAAAATGGGCAAGATGGGCAAAAAAGGCCTGATGCGCGGCGGCATGGGCGCATTGTTTGGCAAGGGTGCCGCCGGTATGCCCGGCGCGGGCGGCGCAGGCCAGCCGGGTGCCGGGCAGGGCGCATTGCCCCCCGGCTTTCCCGATATGGGCAAGAGCCTGCCCTCTGATCTGCCCGGCGGGCTAAGCGGCTTTGGGAAGAAAAAGTGATCTTGCACCCCATCCTTGAAACCGAACGGCTGATCATGCGCGTGCCTGAAATGGCTGATTTCGCCGCCTATCGGGCCATTCTGCTGGCCGATGCCGAAGGGTATTTGGGCGGGCCGTTTGATGCGGATGATGCGTGGGACGAATATTGCAAGATGCGCGGCCGTTGGGCCTTGCGTGGCACGGGCCAGTTTGCGGTCACGTTGAAAGACGGAACGCTGATTGGCTTTTGCGGGGTTGATAAGGAACGCGATGATCCGGCAGACGAGCTTGGCTATCTGTTCCTGCCCGCGTTTCACGGCAAGGGCTATGGCACTGAAGCTGCGCTGGCGGCGCGCGACTTTGCGCGCAACACGCTTGGCATTCGTCTGCTGGTAAGCTGTGTGTCAAACGAAAATGCTGCATCTGTCGCACTGGCCCGCAAACTGGGTGCCGTGCCTGCGCCCGAGCTTTACAGCACCAAAATGGGCGATGTGACCATTTATCGCCACCCCGAACCCGAGGTTGCACTATGAGTGATTTAACCGCACGCGCTGCCGAATTGCTGCGCAGCCACCGCGAATCTATCGACCGGCTGGACGCCATTCTGGTCTACACGCTGGCCGAACGGTTCAAGCATACCCAAGAGGTAGGCCAGCTCAAAGCCAAGCACGATTTGCCGCCGAGCGACCCGGCGCGCGAAGCCAACCAGATTGCACGGCTCGAAAGCCTCGCGCTGGAGGCGGGGCTGGACCCGGCCTTCGCAAAAAAATTCCTGAACTTCATCATTTCCGAAGTGATCAGGCATCATGAGAAACTGAAAGATGATGGCGTTTAATCACGCCGCACCGCCATTAAAGGAGAAATAACATGGCAATGAAGATCCGCTTGGCCCGTGGTGGCAGCAAAAAGCGCCCGCATTACGCAATCGTTGCGTCTGATTCGCGTATGCCGCGTGATGGCCGTTTCATCGAGAAACTGGGCACCTACAACCCGCTGCTGGCCAAAGACAACGAAGAGCGCGTGAAAATGGACGCCGAGCGCGTGCAATACTGGCTGAGCCAGGGCGCCGAGCCAACAGACCGCGTTGCGCGTTTTCTGGAAGCCGCCGGCCTGCGTGAAAAACCCGCCCGCGCCAACCTGAAAAAAGGCGAGCCGGGCAAAGCTGCCAAGGCCCGCGCCGATGAGCGTGCCGCCAAGGTTGCCGCTGCTGCCGAAGCGGCTGCCGCACCTGCACCCGCACCGGAAGCACCTGCTGAAGAGGCCGCTGCTGAATAAGACCTTTGTCGGGCAGCCTTGCCCGGCATGTGCCAAACAGTGCCCACGACGTGCTTGCCGCACGGCGTGGGCGACTGTATTTGAAACGGAACCATTTGGGGGCTGATCATGGCTGATGAGCTGATTTGCATAGGCGCCATCGCCGGCGCGTTTGGCGTGCAGGGCGAGGTGCGGCTGAAAAGCTTTTGTGCCGACCCTGCCGCCATTGCCGATTATGCCCCTCTGTCTGACAAGACCGGCGCGCGCAGCTTCACGGTTGTGCTGACCAAATCGCTGAACGGTGCCTTTGCGGCGCGGCTTGGTGGTGTAACCAGCCGCGAGCAGGCAGAAGCGCTCAAAGGCACCCAGCTTTTTGCCCCCCGCACCCGCCTGCCTGCATTGCCGGATGACGAATTTTATCATTCCGACCTTGTGGGGCTCGTTGCGGTTGATACCGGCGGTGCTGTGCTTGGCAAGGTGGCCACCGTGCAAAACCACGGCGCGGGCGATATTCTTGAAATCCGCAATCCCAAAGGCGCTTTGCTTGTTCCCTTTACCCGCGCCTGCGTGCCCACGGTTGACCTTGCTGCGCGCCGCGTGGTGGTGGACCCGCCGGACGAAAGCGAATGACCACGCCCATGGGCCACAAGCAAGGCCAGTGGACAGCGCGAATCATCACGCTGTTCCCCGAGGCATTTCCCGGTGTTCTTGGCCAATCACTGACCGGCAAGGCGCTGGATGACGGGCTTTGGGCGCTGCAAACCATCCAGTTGCGCGATTTCGGGCGCGGCAAGCACCGCAATGTCGATGATACACCGGCTGGCGGCGGGGCGGGCATGGTGCTGCGCGCCGATGTGCTGGGCGATGCGCTTGACCATGCCGAAAGTGCGTTGCCGCGTGCCGACTGGCCGGTGATCTACCTGTCGCCTCGCGGCAAACCCTTTGCACAACTCGATGCCGAACGCCTGTCGCGTGCGCAGGGGGTGACCTTTCTGTGTGGTCGCTTTGAGGGCGTGGATGAACGCGTGCTGGCTGCTCGGCAGGTTGAGGAACTTTCGCTGGGGGATTTCATTCTGACCGGCGGAGAGATTGCAGCACAGGCCTTGATTGATGCAAGCGTTAGGCTTATACCCCGCGTGCTTGGGAATCAGGTCTCGACCGAAGCGGAAAGCTTTTCGCACGGTCTGCTTGAGCACCCGCACTACACGAAGCCCAACGATTGGGAAGGCCATGCAATACCCGATATCCTGCTTTCGGGGCACCATGGCCAGATTGCCGCGTGGCGGCAGGCCCAGTCGGAAAAGCTGACCAAGGAACGTCGTCCCGATCTGTGGCGGGCTTACATGCGTAAGGACCCGGTGACAGGCCAGCAGCTCTCGGACGCGAACAACGGCGCCAGCAAAGGCGCGCAAAAGGACGACTGACATGAACATTATTCAACAGCTAGAGGCCGAGCAAATCGCCGCCCTCGGCAAAGATATCCCGGATTTTTCGTCGGGTGACACCATCCGCGTCGGCTACAAGGTCACCGAGGGCACCCGCTCGCGCGTGCAAAACTATGAAGGCGTTGTGATTGCACGCAATGGCGGCAAAGGTATTGGCGCAAGTTTCACCGTGCGAAAAATCTCGTTCGGCGAAGGTGTCGAGCGCGTTTTCCCGCTGCATTCGCCGAATATCGACAGCATCACCGTGGTTCGCCGTGGTCGTGTGCGTCGCGCCAAATTGTATTACCTGCGCACCCGTCGCGGTAAATCGGCGCGTATCATCGAAAAAACCAACTATCGCGAATTGGGCGGTTCGGCTGAATAAGCCGCGCATTGCAGGAGCACGACATGAAAAATGACATCCATCCCGAGTATCACACCATCAACGTCAAAATGACCGATGGCACCGAGTTCCAGACACGTACGACCTGGGGCAAAGAAGGCGATACCATGAACCTTGATATCGACCCGACCTCGCACCATGCCTGGACCGGTGGCAACGCCCGTCTGCTGGACACCGGCGGCCGCGTATCGAAGTTCAAAAAGAAATACGAAGGCCTGGGCTTCTAAACCCAACCTGTGCCAAAACGACAAAACGCGCCCCGTTCGGGCGCGTTTTTTTAACTGGTAGGGGCGGATATGGCGCATATCATCGTCATGGGGAACGAGAAGGGCGGGTCGGGCAAATCGACCACGGCCATGCATCTGCTGGTGGCACTGGCGCGCTCGGGCCATGCGGTTGGCGCGCTCGATCTTGACCTGCGCCAGCAAAGCTTTTTTCGCTATCTCGACAACCGCGCGGCCTATATTGCGCGCACCGGCATCAGCCTGCCCATGCCCGTGCAACACCAGCTGACCGCATCGCAGATTGATTCGACGCGTGACGCGCGCAGCGAGGAAGAGGCGCGTTTTTCCACCGCGCTGCAAGAGCTTGAGGCGCAAACCGACTTCATACTTATCGACTGCCCCGGCGCGCATACGCGCTATGCGCAAATGGCGCATGCGGTGGCCGATACATTGATCACCCCGATGAATGACAGCCTGATCGACTTTGATTTGCTGGCGCGGATCGACCCGGCCAACAGCAAGGTGATCGGGCCGTCGATTTATTCTGAAATGGTGTGGGAGGCGCGGCAATTGCGCGCCAGCGCGGGGCTGAAGCCGATTGACTGGGTGGTGCTGCGCAACCGTATGGCCACGGTAAATGCCAAAAACCGCCACAAGGTCGGCCGCGCGCTTGGTGAGCTTTCCAAGCGCATCGGTTTTCGCATTGTGCCGGGATTCTCTGAACGCGTGGTGTTTCGTGAACTGTTTTTAAGTGGGCTGACCTTGCTGGATTTGCGCGAGGCCGATCGCAACATGATGTCGCTTTCCAACATCGCCGCCCGCCAAGAAGTGCGCGAATTGCTGCGCGCCTTGAAGCTTCCCGAAGTTGAATCCGCGATCTAGCCGCTAGATTTGCGGCGCAATCACCAGACATTCCTGTGAAAGCGCCACCAGCCGTGCGCAGGCGCGGTTTGCGGCATCGCTGCTCATGCCTACGAAACGCGCGCGGAACATTGTGCGCCCGCCGACAATTGTGCTGGAAATATCGCGCGTCGCACCGTTCAGGCTTTCCATTTCCGCCAATGCGGTTTGGATAAGGTGCCGTTCAGCGAGGTTGCGCGAGCTAAACGCGCCAAGCTGCACCGACCAGCTGCCATTGGCTGCACTGGCAACCACAACACGGGCCTGTTCGGCGCGCGGCTGGTCGGCCTGCGCGACAATTTCGGCCGCGGCGATTTCAGGCAAGCTCGTATCGAGCGCCGGGCGGCGTTCAGGGCGAATGGCGGCGATAACGATGTCATCATCCCCGCTGTCACCAACTTCGACGGGCAGAGCTGCCTCGGCGGCCACAAGGGCAGCGCTGATCGCATCCTGCTCGGCGGCGATAACGGAAGCGGGGATGGAAATATCGGCCACACGGACGGTGAGCGGTGTTCGGTGCAGCGGGCGAATGGCGGTGCGCACAAGGGCTTCGCCCCGGTTCGGGCGTTCGGCGGGGTTGGCGCGCGTGGCGGTTACGGTTTCAGCCTGGCTGGGCGGGGGCAGGCGCAGGGTTGCCAGCCGCACGATGTTTGCGCGGCTCGGGGCGCGGTTAAAGCCGAGGTCGAGCAGGCGGGCCATTTCCTCGTTGCGCTGGTTGACCGATGTGCCGCCCAGATAGGTTGCAATAATCCGTTCCTGCCCGCGCTGCGCCGTGGATGTAAGGTTGTATCCTGCCGCCGACGTATAACCGGTTTTCAAGCCATCCGCCCCGCGATAGGCGTTCAGGAAGCGGCGGTTGGTATTGTAAATCGTGCCCATCTCGGTATCGGTCGAAATGCGGCTGAACAGGTTGAAATATTGCGGAAAGTCGCGAAAAAGGCGCTGGCCCAGCAAGGTCATTTCGCGCGCGGTTGAAAGATGGCCTTGCGCTGTCAGCCCGTTGGCATTGCGAAAGGTCGTATTGTTCATACCCATGGCGCGCGCGGTTTCGGTCATACGCACGGCAAAGGCGGCCTCGCTGCCGGAGATGAGTTCGCCAAGCGCGGTCGCGGCATCATTGGCCGAGCGCACCGCTGCGCCGCGAATAAGCGTGCGCACCGAAACTCTCTGGCCGCGACGCAGCCCCAGTTCGGATGGCGGCTGCGCCTGCACATGGGCCGACACCGTGACCTGCTGATCAAGCGTGATGCGCCCAGCCTCCAACTCGGTAAAAGCCAGATACAGGGTCATCATTTTGGTGAGGGATGCGGGATGCACGCGCAAATCGGCGTTGCGTGCGTGCAAAACCTCGCCGGTGCGCATATCCATGACAAAGGCTGCGGTGGGTTGGGCCGCTGCCATACCAGCCCACATACACGCAACCAACGCGAGAATCACCCCGCGCGTATAATTTTTAATCATCGGAATCATCCGGATGCTCGATTTCGCCTCTGGCCCGATTTTTCGGTGCCGGTTTACTGCCCCTCCACTATAACACGGTGTTTTTGAATGAAAACATCTTATTTCCCTTTGTTTGAAACTGGAAATTTCAAGAATGGTGCAGTGCAACATAGCTCTTGACGCAGTGCAGCATATAACCTATATGGTTCTCAATACCGAAACACTTAATTGATGGAGCCCCTCCCATGGCAAATGCAAAAATCACGAAATCCGCAACCGAACAGGTTGAAGCAATGACCGCAGACACCCAGAAAGCCGTAACCGAACAGGTTGAAAAGCTGACCAAGGGTTTTGAAGGCGTAAGCGCTTTCGGTCAGGGCAATGTAGAAGCGCTGGTCAAATCGTCCGAAGTGGCAGTTAAAGCCGTTGAAGGCCTGAACAGCGAAGTTTCCGCTTTCTCGAAAAAATCTTTCGATGAGTCGGTTGCTGCTGCAAAAGACCTGGCCTCGGCCAAAACCGTTACCGAAATGATGGAAAAGCAGACCGCTTTCGCGCAGACCTCGATGGAGCATTTTGTTGCCCAGTCGACCAAAATGAACGAATTGTTTGCCGCCGTTGTCAAAGACGTAACCGCACCCTGGAACGCACGTGTAAACGCTGCGACCGACATGATGAAAACTTTCGCAGCCTAAGCTTTGCGAAATGATGCGGGAAAAGGGGGCTTCGCCCCCTTTTTTCAGCCCGGCTTCGCGCTATATGAAGGCTAACCCAACAGGCGCATCATATCTATGACGAAGCATTATTCAGCCACAAACCACCCCCCCGAAGATGAGGGTGAAATTGGTGTCGCCACCAAGGTAAAGCCGCAAACAGCGCGTCCGCCGCTTTACAAGGTGCTGATGCTCAATGACGACTACACGCCAATGGAATTTGTCGTGCATGTGTTGCAACGGTTCTTTGGTATCGACGAGGCGCTGGCCGCAAAAATCATGATGACCGTGCATTTGAAGGGTGTTGCCGTTGTTGGCGTGTTCACCCATGAAATTGCCGAAACCAAGGTCACGCAGGTTATGGACTACGCCCAGCGCCACCAGCACCCGCTGCAATGCACGCTTGAAAAAGAATGACCTTGCGCCTTGCCCATGCGCTGGATTTCGGCGTTCTTGCCCCGTTCTCCGGCCCGATACTGGCCATAAATGCCCATAACCCTGCCGATCTTGTCGCATTGCCGCAAGACGGATTGCAGGTGCAACAGGCTGACTACATGGCCCATGCCGCGCTTTTGGCCGCGGGGTTTAGCGTTTCGCCACAGGTTGAGGGGCGGTTTGCGGGGGCGTTGATACGCGCAGCCCGGAACCGCGAACAAACCTTCGGGCTGATGGCGCAGGCGGTCAGCATGGTCGACATTGGCGGCATTGTGCTGCTTGATGGGGCGAAATCCGACGGGATTGACGCGATGGCCCGCAGCTTGAAAGTGGCCGGACTTAACGTTGAAACCCATGCCAAGGCACATGGTAAGCTGACGTGGTTCTACCGCCCTGAAACCCTGCCAAACGCCTTTATCGAATGGGCGGCGCGCGCCGGTTTTCAGGAAAATGCAGATGGATTCATTACCGCGCCGGGCATGTTCAGCCACGCCAAGCCAGATGCGGGCAGCCAGTTCTTGGCCGAATTCCTGCCTGAAGATCTCACAGGAACCGTTGCCGATTTCGGGGCGGGTTGGGGCTGGCTTTCGGCGGCTGTTCTTTCACGCAACAGCGCGCTTGAAAAGTTACATCTGGTTGAGGCCGACCATAGTGCACTGGCTGCGGCGCGCCGCAACATCACCGACCGGCGCGCACGCTTTCACTGGGGCGATGCCACGCAAAAGCTGGGGCATGTGCGGTTTGATGCGATTGTGATGAACCCGCCTTTCCACCGTCAGGGCGCAACCAACCCCGACCTTGGGCGCGAGTTTATCACCAGCGCGGCAGCCCAGCTTGGCCCCGCAGGGCAGCTTTATATGGTCGCCAACCGCCAATTGCCCTATGAGGCAACCTTGGCTGGCCTGTTTGGCGAGGTGAGCACTCTGGCGCAAAGCGGTGTTTACAAGGTGATAAGCGCCGCGCGCCCGAAACGCCGCGGAACATAGGCGAATACCGCTTCTGAATCGCGGCTGAATCGCCTAGAAAGCTGTTTGGACAAGAAAGGGCAGAGCATGGCCACAGGTCTTGAAGGCAAATCGGTAATTGTTACAGGCGCTGCTGAAGGGGTCGGGCTGGCCATTGCGCGCCGCTTTGCTCAATTTGGCGCGAATGTCATGATGACCGACGACAATGACGCACAATTGGCAACCGCCGCCAAAAGCCTTGATGGCAGCAAGGGCGAGGTTGCACATTACGCAGGCGATTTGCGCGAAAAACTGAGCATTGCTAACCTGCTGGCCGCCTGTATCGACATGTTTGACCGCGTCGATATTCTGATCAACGCCAAAACCGTTGCCGCGCTTGTTGACGAGGATGATGATGAAGAACAGGCGCTTGAAAAGCTGATGGCCGAGCTTGTGACCGGCCCGCTGCGGCTAAGCCGCGCGGTGGCCAAGCGCATGATTCATCAGGCTGAATCGCGCCCGCGCAATGAACCTGCGGGTGCCATTGTAAACATTTGTTCGATTGCAGCGCGCCGCACGTTACCGGGGCTTTTGCCGTTTTCCGTGGCGTCGGCGGCGCAAGAACAGCTAACCCGCGGGCAGGCCGCGCGGCTGGCTGCGCACCAGATCCGCGTCAATGGTCTGGCGCTGGGCGGGGTAATGACCCCAAGCCTGCGCGAGCGCCTAAAAACCGAAGATACACTGGCCGACCGGATGATCGCCGCAACCCCGCTTGCGCGCATTGGTGAGGCGGACGAGGTGGCTGATGCTGCGCTTTTTCTGGCATCGCCGGGGGCGAGCTTTATTACCGGTCAGGTGCTGGCGATAGACGGTGGCCGCTCTATCCTCGACCGGCTTGATCAGCCGGCGTCCTGACGCAGCAACGCCAGCAGCGCCACCGTCGGCGCGCCATCATTCAGCATTCCTTTGGCGGTTTGATAGCCACGAATCGCTGTGCGGGTGTTCGGCCCCATCTGGCCATCGGCATCACCCGGCGCATAGCCGAGCCGTGCCAGAATGGTTTGCACTTCAGCGATTTCGGCAACGGTAAGCGGGCGTTCATCGCGTGGCCATGCCACCTGTAGTGGGCCACCGCCATTGATCCGGTCGGCAAGAAGGCCAACTGCCAAAGCATAGCTGTCGGCGTTGTTATAGCGCTTGATCACCCTGAAATTCGGGTAGATCGCGAAGACCGGTCCGCGCCCGCCTGCCGGTGCCCAAAGTGCAAAAGGCGCGCCGGTGTAAAGCGCACCTTCGGCACGGCGCACGCCGCGGCTGGCCCAAAAATTGGCATCATGGCGGGTTTCACCATCGACAAGCGTAAAGTCAAACCCCGATGGCAGGCGCACCTCATGTGCAATGGGCGCGCCGCGCTGAAAGCCGTGTTCGGCAAGGTAATTGGCAGCGGAAGCCAGCGCGTCTTCTGGGTTATCGCCCCAGACATCGCGCCGCCCGTCGCCGCGCAGATCACGCGCATAGGCAAGGTAGGAACTGGGCATGAACTGCGTGTGCCCCATTGCCCCTGCCCATGAGCCTGTAAGGTTGCGCGGGGCGATATCGCCATTGCCAAGAATGCGGAACACATTCATGAGCTCGCGTTCGGCCCAAGCACGGCGGCGGCCCTGCGTGGCCAATGTGCCAAGCGCCTCGATGACTGGAATATCGCCGCGCACGGCACCGTAATTGCTTTCCATCCCCCAGATCGACATGATGACATGGCTATCGACGGGAAAGCGGGCCTCGATGGCGCGCAGCGTGCGGGCATTGCGGCGTGCAAGACGACGACCGTTTGAGATGCGCGCATCGGAAACCGCACGGTCAAGATAATCCCAGATCGCGCGGCGGAACTCGGCCTGGTTGCTATCACGCCAATCCACTTCGGTATTATAGCCACGACCGCGAAAAGCGGCATCAAACAGGGCTGCAGGCACGCCATTGCTGAGCGCACGAGCGCGAAACCCGTCGCGCCACGCCAAAAAGCGCGCTTGCTGGTCGGCCGTAGCGGCGGGAAACTCGGTTGGTGATGACTGGGCCATGCTGATGGCGGGAATACCTAAGGAAAGGGCAAGCAGGATTGCAACGATCAGGCGCATCTAACAGTCTCCGGCGAAGAAAATAAACCAATTCGTTGCAGCATAACCATTGCGCATTGCGCATGTAAGCGGGGCGATACTGCGTCGGCAAATATCAGCGCGATTTGCGCTTTTGCTTGTCGCGCTTGATTTTGGAACGCACGAGCTTGCGCTTGGGCGCGCCATTACCGCCCCCGCGCGGGCCTGCTACAATCGGCTTGCCCTGCAGTTCCAAAAGGTCAAAGGACAGCCCGCCGGTAATGGGCACAGCCTCGGCGAGGCGCACCCGCGCGCGCATGCCAGCGGCAATAACCTGACCGGTCTTTTCGCCCTTCAGGGTTTGCGCATCGCCATCATACTGGAAATATTCGCGCCCGATGGCGGAGATCGGCACGAGCCCGTCGGCGCCGGTTTCATCAAGCCGGATAAACAGGCCAAAACGCGCAACGCCGGAAACCATGCCATCCATTTCGGAGCCGACACGCTCGGACAGATAGGCGGCGAGGTAACGGTCGGTCGTGTCGCGCTCGGCCATCATTGCACGGCGTTCGGTGGCGGAAATGGCGGTGCCAATGTCGGCCAGCCGTTCGGCCTGTTCGAGCGGCAAACCATCGCGGCCCCATTTGTGCACAGCAATCAGCGCGCGATGCACGATTAGGTCGGCATAGCGGCGGATGGGGCTGGTGAAATGCGCATAGCGCTTCAGGTTCAGCCCGAAATGGCCGAAGTTTTGCGGCGCATAATAAGCCTGTGTCATGGAGCGCAGCACCGACATGTTGACCATTTCGGCAAACTCGCCGCCGGCCGCCGCATCGAGCAGGCGGTTCAGATGGCGGGTTTGCAAAACCTGCCCCTTGGCCAGAGTGAGACCGACCTCGCCCACAACCTCGCGCAGCGCTTCGAGCTTTTCGGCGGCGGGTTCTTCATGCACGCGGTAAAGCAGCGGCTGGCGCGCGGTTTCCAGCGTTTCGGCGGCGCAGACATTGGCCAGCACCATGAATTCCTCGATCAGCTTATGCGCGTCGAACCGGTCACGAAAGGCGACCGAGGTCACTTCGCCCGCCGCGTTCAGCACGATCTTGCGCTCGGGCAGGTCGAGGTGCAGGGGCTGGCGGCGGTCGCGTTCTGCTTGCAGCGCCTTGAAGGTCGCCCAAAGGGGTTTGATGGCTGTGTCCAGCACCGGTGCTGTCGCCTCGTCGGCATAACCATCGGCGGCGGCCTGGGCTTGCTCGTAGGACAGGGCGGCGTGGCTGCGCATCAGCCCGCGTTTGAATTCGTGGCTTAGCTTGGCGCCTTGGGCGTTCAGCACAATGCGCAGCGCAAGGCAGGGGCGGTCAACCGCGCCATGCAGGCTGCACAGATCGCCGGAAAGCGCATCGGGCAGCATGGGAACAACGCGGTCGGGGAAGTAGCAGGAATTGCCGCGCTTCAGCGCCTCGCGGTCAAGCGGGCTGCCGGGGCGCACATAATGGGCCACATCGGCAATGGCCACCCAAAGGATATGGCCGCCGGGGTTGGCGGGGTTATCATCGGGCATGGCGGCAACGGCGTCATCGCGGTCGCGCGCATCGGCCGGGTCGATTGTGATGAGCGGAATGTCACGCAGATCGGTGCGCTTGCCAAGTGTGATGGGCTCAGTAGCTGCGGCGGCCTCGATCACCTCGTCGGGGAATGTATCGGGGATGCCGTGTTCATGAATGGCAATCAGCGACACGGCCTTTGGCGCGCTGGGGTCGCCGATGCGCGCCACTATGCGGGCGCGCCGCAGGCCCATACGGTTTTTGGGGCCAGCAGGCTCGGCCTCGACGAGTTCGCCGTCGCGCGCGCCGTTCCTGTCACCGGGGGCAACCTGATATTCATCGCCCTGACCCTTTCCAACGGGCAGAATGCGGCCGCCATAATCGGCCTGGCGGAACACACCAACAATGCGCGCAGCCGCTTGTGCGATGCGGCGAATGGGGCGGGCATGGTGGGTGACGGGGGCAGGGGCGTTAACCGGCTCGGACTTGGCAAGCACCCTGTCACCCATCGCCAGGGCAGGGGTGTTGGCGGCGGGCACGATCAACGCACGCGGCGTGGTGGCCTGACCTGTCCACACGGCAGGGCTGGCCAAAAGTTCGCCATCACCGGTTTCACCGTCAATGATGAAAACCGCAATCGGGGCGAGCAGCTCGGGGTCGGCAAAGTTGCGGCGTTTCTTTTCCAGATGCCCTTCATCGCCAAGCGCGCGCAACATGGCTTTAAGCTCGATGCGCGCAGCCCCCTTGATGCCAAAGGCTTTGGCGATGTCACGCTTGGTCGCCGCGCCGGGGTTTTCGCGGATATAGTCAAGCAGCTGGTCTTTGTTGGGCATTTTGTTCATGCCCCGCCCCTAGCACGGTGCAAGCGGCGCGTCATGCGAATTCCTAGCGGTCGCGATTGCGAAACAGCCGATGGTTGGCTTTGACGAATTTGTCGATAAGGTAAGACAACCAGCCAAATTGCCGCCGCTTGAGATAGGCATAACCCGCCGCCGCCCCGAGTGCTGCGCCGATTGTATCGATAATCAGGTCATACATCGTGTCGAGCAGGCCGGATTTTTGCATGTTCAGGCTAAAAGTCTGGTCCATGATAAACTCGAATATCTCCCATAATGCACCGATAGACAGGCCAAAGGCAAAGCTGAACAGGGCAATGGCAATGGGGGGCGCAGCATAGCGATTGCCCTCGAACATCATGAAAATAAGGATAAACCCCATCAGCCCGAAGCCGATGGCCGAGCCGGTGTGCAGCACCACATCCCACCACCAGTAGCGGTTGTAAAAATCCCCGACCTCGCCCAGAAACAGCGTTGCAAACAAGAAAAACACAATGGCCGCGCCAAACTCTGAAGGCAGTTTGACGTTGAAGCGACTTTCAAACGCCATGGGCAGGAAGGTGAGGGCGAGCGTAACGATCGCAATGAACGCCTCGCTCCAGCGGCCAAGCAACAAAGCCGTAATTGCGGCAATAATGAGCGTGACCCAAACGATCCTGACAAGGCGGGGTTGTGCGCGACTATCCATGGCCAAAATGTAGGGTGCAAGCGTATCAATAACAACAGAATTGAAATTCTTTGGCGGTCTTCCCATATGTAAAAGAGGAGGCTACATGTTCCGCATTGCCAGTTACAACATCCGCAAATCTATCGGGCTGGATTACCGGCGCGACCCGTCGCGCGTGCTTGGCGTGGTCAACAGTCTTGGTGCTGATATTGTTGCATTACAAGAGGTTGACCGCCGGTTCGGCACGCGCAAAAGCAGTATTCCGGCGCGCTTGCTGGAAGGTGAGACCGACTATTTTGCGCTGGATGTCGCCACGCGCGATGGCAGTATCGGCTGGCATGGCAACGCGATTTTGCTGCGTCGCGGCACCACTGTAACGCGTGTTTCGCGCGTTGATCTGCCGGGGCTGGAGCCGCGCGGTGCCGTGTCTGCCGACCTTGATCTGGCCACGGGCCCGCTGCGGGTGGTTGGCGTTCATCTTGGTTTGCGCAGCAGGGACAGGCGCGCGCAATCTGCCGCATTGGCGGCGCATTTGGAAGACTTGCCGAAAATGCCCGCAATTGTGCTCGGCGATTTCAACGAGTGGAGCCAGCGTGGCCGCAACCTGACAGCGCTTCATAACCTGCTTGATATGCATCTGCCAGGGCGCAGCTATCCAACCCAGCGCCCCGTTGCCCAGCTTGACCGTATTGTCCATAGCCGCGATTTGCGGGTTGAAAACAGTGCGGTGCATCATTGCAAATCAGCCGCGCGTGCATCCGACCATTTGCCGATCTGGGCCGATATGGCCCGCGCCTAGCCGCACATATTCCGGTGGGATGACATAAGCGTCCGCGTCTAGAGCGTGTTGCATTCATTTACATTCACGCAATACGCTCTAACTTTTTGATAACGCATGTTGAAATGCAACAAAACCGGTTCCCACTTTTCTGCAACATGCTCTAGGCTTTCTTCCTTGCCGCAGGCTTTTTGGCAGTCGCTTTCTTTGCGGAAGGCTTTTTGGCAGCCGTTTTCGTCTTGGCGGCTGCTTTGCGCTTGGGCTTGGTTGCGGCTTTGGCGTTGATCAACTCAATTGCCGCGTCCAGCGTAATATCCTCGGGCGTGTGTTCCTTGGGGATCGTGGCGTTGATCTTTTCCCATTTCACATAGGGGCCATAGCGCCCGGGCATCACGGCGATGGGCCCGCCATCGGGATGGTCGCCAAGCGCGCGCAACGGTTGGGCTGCCGCCCCGCGCCCAGCCCCGCCGCGCGCGGCTTTCTGGGCGATGATTTCGACCGCGTGGTTCATGCCGATGGTGAACAGCTCATCGGCATCTTTGAGGTTCGCGTAAACCTTGGAAGGCTTGCCGCCCGCTTCCTCAGCCGGTTTATGCCACAAAACATACGGGCCGAAGCGGCCCAGATTTGCCTCGATCTCGCCGCCTTCCGGGTGGGTGCCGATCGCGCGTGGAAGCGAAAGCAGGTCGAGCGCTTTTTGCAGGTCAACCGCATCAGGTGCCAGCCCTTTGGGCAGCGAGCTTCGCTTGGGTTTGGGCTCTTCTTCGCTCACCTCGCCAAGCTGCACAAACGGGCCATAGCGCCCGACGCGCAGGCTGACGGGCAGGCCGTTTTCATCATGGCCAAGCGGCTTGCCATCGGGGCCAATATCACCGTTGACATCGCCGGAAAGCGGGCGGGTATAGCGGCATTCAGGGTAGTTGGAACAGCCAATGAACGCCCCGCCGGAGCGTGCGGTTTTCAGGTTCAACTGGCCGTTTCCGCAGGTTTTGCAAATGCGCGGCGTCGGGTCTTCGGCGGTTTTGGGAAACAGATGCGGCTCCAGCACCTCGTTGATCTTTTCCAGCACGTCGGTGATGCGCAGCTCGGCTGTTTCGCCAATCGCGGCGGAAAAATCACGCCAGAACCGCGCCAGAAGCACCTGCCAGTCCTCATCACCCGCGCTGACCTTGTCAAGGTCATCCTCCAGCCCGGCGGTGAAATCATATTCCACATAGCGGCGGAAATAGTTCTCAAGGAAAATGGTCACCAAGCGGCCCTTGTCCTGCGGTATAAGCCGGCCTTTATCCTTGGCGACATATTCGCGGTCCTGAATGGTGGTGATCACGCTGGCATAGGTCGAGGGGCGGCCAATGCCCAGTTCTTCCATGCGTTTGACCAGCGTTGCCTCGGTATAGCGCGGCGGGGGTTGGGTGAAATGCTGCTCGGGTGTGACCGCCTCTTTCACCAGCTTTTCACCAACGGCTAGCTGGGGCAGGCGGGCGTCATCATCCTCGGCCACATCGTCGCGACCTTCCTGATAGACCTTCAAAAAGCCTTCAAAGGTCACGACCTGCCCATTGGCGCGCAGCAGCACCTGGCCATCGGGTGCACCAATGTCAACGGCGGTGCGCTCCATGCGGGCGGCCTCCATCTGGCTGGCAATGGTGCGCTTCCAGATCAGGTCGTAAAGCTTGCGCTCATCGCCATCAAGCCGCAGCTTTTCGGGCGATTTGTCCATTTCTGTGGGGCGAATGCATTCATGCGCTTCCTGGGCATTCTTCGCCTTGTTCTTGTACATGCGCGGCGATTTGGGCAGGAAGCTTTCACCAAAGCGGGCGCGAATGGCATCGCGGGCGGCCATGACAGCTTCGGGTGCCATGTCAATCCCGTCGGTGCGCATATAGGTGATGTGCCCGGCCTCATACAGGCGCTGGGCGGCGCGCATGGTGGCCTGCGCGCCAAAGCCGTGTTTGCGGCTGGCTTCTTGCTGCAGGGTCGAGGTCATGAACGGGGCCGAGGGGTTGCGGCTGGCGGGTTTGGCTTCGACATTCAGCACCGAAAGTTCGCGGCTTTTGACCGCCTGCACCGCAAGGCTGGCATCGGTTTCATTGGCAAGGTCGAATTTGTCGAGCTTTTTGCCCGCAAGCTCGATCAGGCGCGCATCAAAGGCGGCACCGCGCGGGTTGGTCAGCGCGGCGGTCACGCTCCAGTATTCCTGCGGTTTGAACGCCTCGATTTCCATCTCGCGTTCAACGATCAGCCGCAGGCAGACCGATTGCACGCGCCCCGCGCTGCGCGCGCCGGGCAGTTTGCGCCACAAAACCGGCGAGAGCTTGAAGCCGACAAGGTAGTCAAGCGCGCGGCGCGCCAGATAGGCGTTGACCAGCGGCATATCGATCTCGCGCGGGTTTTCCATGGCCTTGGTCACGGCGGATTTGGTGATGGCGTTGAAGACCACGCGTTTCACAAGGGTGGTTTTCTTGATGGCGCGGCGCTTGAGCAGCGCCTCTTGCAGATGCCAGGAAATCGCCTCGCCCTCGCGGTCGGGGTCGGTTGCGAGGATGAGCGTGTCGTCGTCTTTCAGCGCATCGGCGATGGCTTTGATATGCTTTTGTGAGGTGGTCGCAACCTCCCACAGCATTTCAAACTTGTTGTCGGGGTCGACCGAACCGTCTTTTGGCGGCAGGTCGCGCACATGGCCATAAGAGGCCAGAACCGTAAAGCCCGGCCCTAAATACTTGTTGATTGTCTTGGCCTTAGCGGGGGATTCGACGACAACAACGGCCATGCAAGACTCCAAAAATTACTGGGTTCGGTTTGGGCGCGGAACATGTGGGCCATGTGGGGCGCTTGTCAACCGCTCATTATTTTCGGGGCGAATTTGCGCCGCGTTACGCGGTTTTCATCACGCGGCCACCGGGGGCACGGGCAATGGCGCCCTGCATTTCAAGCTCGAGCATAGCACCAAGCACTTCGGGGGCGGGCTGGGCAAGGTCGCGGATGAGCGTGTCTTCGTCAATCGGCGTGGTGGAGAGCAAAGCGAGGATACGGTCGGGGAGCGCGGTATGGTCTGAAACTTCAGGGCCACAGGTGTCGGCGGGCGGTTTTGCCGCAACGGTCGTTTGCGCGTGGATGAAGGCGGGGGCAGGGCGCGGGGGCGGCGCGCCCAAAGCCTCGATCACATCATCAATGTTTCGCAGCATGGGCGCACCATCGCGGATAAGCATATTGCAGCCCGTGGCGCGCCCGTCATAGGGGTGGCCGGGCACGGCCATCACCTCGCGCCCGGCATCAAGGGCCAGACGGGCCGTGATCAGGCTGCCGGATTTTGCCGCCGCCTCGATCACCAGCACAGCCTGCGCCATGCCCGCCACAATGCGGTTGCGGGCCGGAAAATGCCGCGCCTGAGGCTGTGTGCCGGGGGCGAGTTCCGACATGCACAGCCCGCGCGCCGGAATATCGGCAGCCAGTTTGGTGTTCTCGGCCGGATAGACCACATCCAGCCCGCCGGCCATAACCGCCACGGTGCCATGCGCCAAAGCGCCAGAATGCGCGGCCGTGTCAATGCCGCGTGCAAGGCCGGAAACCACAACAAACCCCGCCTCGCCTAGCTCATCGGCCAGTTTTTGTGCCATGCGCATGCCAAGGCTGGAAGCGTTGCGCGCCCCGACCATGGCAAGAAGCGGGCGGGTTAGCACATCGGTGCGGCCCTTGCACCAGATGAGCGGCGGGGCGCTGGGCTGAGCGGCCAAAGCGGCGGGGTAATGCGCCTCGCCCATGCAGAGCATCTGCGCACCAAGCTTGCGCGCGGCTTTCATTTCGGCACGGATCACCCCTTCGGGGCAGGGCGCGTAATTGGCCACGCCAGCGGCGGCGGCAACATCAAGCAACGCGGCAAGTGCGGCTTTGGCAGTGCCGTGTTCGGCCATAAGGCGGCGAAAGGTTGTCGGCCCGACACGGCGCGAGCGGATAAGGCGCAGCCAGTCAAAGCGCGCCGCATCATCCTGCGGCGGGGCGATGAGTGCTGAGTCATGCGCATCTTCGGCAAAGAAATATTCGGTTTCCATCGCACCTCCGTGGTTGGGAGGAGTGTGGGGCGGATATGGTTAATGAGGGGTAAATGCGCGACGTTCGCCAAGACCGGCATCAGGCAGGGGCGGTGGCCTCGGCACTCATGCGCCTGCGCCCCCCACCGTTAGCCCGCCAATCAGCAATGTCGGCTGGCCCACGCCCACCGGCACCCATTGGCCCGCCTTGCCGCAAGAGCCGAGGCCAGGGTCCATCGCCATGTCATTGCCGATCGCGCGGATGTTTTTCAGCGCCGTTGCGCCGTCACCGATGAGTGTAGCACCTTTGACCGGCGCGCCGATCTTGCCGTTTTTCACCCGATACGCTTCGGTGCAGGAAAACACGAATTTGCCATTGGTAATATCGACCTGCCCGCCACCAAAGCCCACGGCATAGATGCCATCTTTTATTTCGGCCACAACATCGCCGGGGTTGGCCTGCCCGCCCAGCATGATGGTGTTGGTCATACGCGGCATGGGCGCGTGCGCATAGGACTGGCGGCGGCCATTGCCAGACGAGCCGGTGCCAAGCAGGCGGCCGTTCTGGCGGTCATTCATATAACCAACGAGAATGCCGTCTTCGATGAGCAGATTGCGCGCGCTCGGCGTGCCCTCATCATCAAAGGTGATAGAGCCGCGACGGTCGGGGATGGTGCCATCATCAACCACGGTCACACCGGCAGCGGCAACGCGGCTGCCCATAAGTTCGGAAAATACCGAAGATTTCTTGCGGTTAAAGTCGCCCTCCAGCCCGTGGCCGACCGCCTCGTGCAGCATGATGCCGGGCCAGCCATTGCCAAGCGCGACATCCATCATGCCGGCAGGCGCGTCTTCGGCGGACAGGTTCACCAGCGCGATGCGCAAAGCCTCGGCCACCAACCCTTGCCATGTTTTAGCGGCCATCAGCAAGGCCAGCCCGTGCCGACCGCCCCCGGCAGCCATGCCGGTTTCGCGGCGGCCATTTTCTTCGACAATCACCGATACGTAAAACTGCGCCATGGGGCGGGTATCGGCAAACTGGCTGCCTTCGGGGCGCAGAATAACCACCTCTTGCAGGCTGGCATTCAGGCGGGCCGAAACCTGCACCACGCGGCGGTCAAGCGCGCGGGCATAGTCGTTCAGCTCGGCCAGCAGGTTTACCTTGGTGGTGAAACCGGCATCGGCGATCGGGTCGATCTCGGCATAGATGTGGCGGTTGGTCGTGCGCGGGCCGTCGGCCAGCGTGCCACCACCAGCCCCCACGGCCAACCGCGCGGTTTCGGCTGCGCGGCGCAGGGCTGATTCGGAAATTTCGGTCGAATGGGCGTAGCCTGCCGCCTCGCCGCGCACAGCGCGCAAACCGAAGCCCTCGGCAGCATCGTAGCTGGCGTTTTTCAGCCGCCCGTCGTCAAATACCAAAGATTCAGAGCGGCGGCGTTCAAAAAACAGCTCGCCATCATCCGCTCCGGCGGTGGCACCGCGTAAAACAGACAGGGCTGTGGCGATTTCGAGTTGAGAATCAAAAGGGCTAAAGGGGGTAAGCTGTTCGGGCATGTCACTCTTTCTGGTCGCAGTTTGGCCAAGATTGACGCGGGTTGCGACAATTTGCGAGGTAAAAAGCGGCCTTATGCCGCAAACGGATCGCTTGTTATCTGTGGCGTAATATGGTCAATCATGACCAACAAACAACCGCGCTTTGCGCTGCTTTTGGCGGCAATGGTGCAAGACGGCGCCCCGGCGCCTTTGATAACGGGAATAAAAACATGCGGATTGGCAAGTTTGTGAATGGGCTGGCACAAAAGGTTATGGCGGGGCTGATGTCGGTGCTTTTTGGTGCCATGCTGACAGGTGGTGCTTGGGCACAGGAAATGCTGGGCGAACTCGAAACTGTCGGTAAACCGCACGCGCAGGGCTATAATTTCCAGCCCGCCGCAACCGAACTTGCCTCGGACATTCTCTGGCTGCACACGTTTTTGATGTGGATCATCACGGCGATTACGATTTTCGTGGTTATACTGCTGATCTGGGTGATTGTGCGCTATAACAAACGCGTCAACCCCACGCCGGCGCGTTTCACGCATAACACGCCTATCGAACTGGTCTGGACCATCGTGCCGATTCTCATTCTGATTGTCATTGGCTCGCAGTCACTTCCGGTTCTGTTCAAGCAAATGGAAATTCCTGAAAGCGACATCACGATCAAGGCCACTGGCCATCAGTGGTATTGGGAATATGACTACCCCGAAAGCGCGATCAATTTCAGCGCCATCATGCTTGCCCGTCAGGATCTGGCCGAATTTGGCTATGCCGATGACGAATATCTGCTGGCAACCGACAATGCGGTCGTTGTGCCGGTTGGGGCCGTCGTGAAAATGCTGATCACCGCACCGCTTGAAGGTGTTATCCATTCCTGGACCGTGCCTGCCTTTGGTGTGAAGCTCGATGCTGTGCCTGGCCGTTTGCAGGAAACTTGGTTTCAGGCCGACCGTGAAGGTGTTTACTTCGGGCAGTGCTCGGAACTTTGCGGGCTGAACCATTCCTATATGCCGATCACCATCAAGGTTGTCAGCCCCGAGGCTTATGCGGCTTGGGTTGAAAGCGTGGGCGGCACCTTGCCCGAAGCAATGGCCGCTGCAAACGCTGCAACGGGCGCTGATGATCAGGTTGAACTGGCCGCAGCCGAGTAAGCGGGTGCAGCCGCGCCCAAGGAAGCAATGATGAGCGATTCCAGCTGGACAGCAGACGCAGTGCGCGAGGCGCAATTCGGCGATTATGTCGAATTGCTCAAGCCCCGTGTCATGCGGCTTGTGATCTTTACGGCGGCTGTGGGCCTTGTTGTGGCACCGAATTCGGTGCATCCGGTTGTGGCCTTGGCTGCCATTCTGTGCATTGCCGTTGGGGCTGGTGCTTCGGGTGCGCTCAACATGTGGTGGGATGCCGATATTGACCGCGTGATGACCCGCACCGCCAAGCGCCCCATTCCTTCGGGCCGTGTGCAACCGGGCGAGGCTTTGGCCATCGGGCTTACACTTTCGGGCTTTAGCGTGGTTATGCTTGGCCTGTTTACCAATTTGCTGGCCGCTGGCTTGCTGGCCTTTACCATTTTCTTTTACGCCGTGGTGTATTCGATGTGGCTTAAACGCGTCACGCCGCAGAACATTGTCATTGGTGGTGCCGCAGGTGCCTTTCCCCCGATGATCGGCTGGGCTGTGGCCACGGGTGGCGTGGGAATTGAAAGCCTTTTGATGTTTGCGCTTATCTTCATCTGGACACCGCCGCATTTCTGGGCGCTGGCGCTGTTTCGCAATGATGATTACAAGCGCGCCAATATTCCGATGATGCCGGTTACGCATGGTGAGGTTTCGACCCGTCGCCAGATTTTAGCCTATGCCGCCCTGCTCGCGCCGGTTGCGATTGCACCGGCCTTTACGCAAATCGGCGGGCCGATCTATTTTGGTCTGGCGCTTGTGCTGAATGCGATGTTTGTTTTTGGCGCATTCGGCCTGAGCCGCCGCAGCGCCGCAGTTGCAACGGCCAGCAATTACCGCGCTGAAAAGTGGTTCTTCGGCTTTTCAATCCTGTATTTGTTCCTGCATTTCGTGGGTTTGTTGATTGAAGCTGCCCTGCGCGGATTTGGCCTGAACTGGGCTGCATGGCCGGTGGTGTTCTGATGGCTGCGTTTCGTGATCAGCACGAGCTTCATGCACGCCGCGCCAGCCGAAATATCGGGCTGGGCATTGTGCTGGGCGTTTTTGTGGCAGTGGTATTTGCGGTGACCATCGTGAAGATGAGCCAGCCGCAATCGGAAGACCCGCGTGCGCTGAACTATAACCCCAGCGCCGCAGCCGCCGAGGCTACAGAATGAAAGCGCCCAACAAAAATTCCGCACTCGCGCTGCGCTTGCTTGCGCTGGTTGTGTTCATGGTGGGCATGTCCTTTGCCGCCGTGCCGCTTTACGACCTGTTTTGCAAGGTTACGGGCTTTGGCGGCACCACATCCAGGGCCGATGCGGGCAGTGAAACCATTTTGAACGAAACCATCAGCATACGCTTTGATGCGAGCATCGACCCGTCGATGGGGTGGGAGTTTCGCCCCGCCCAACGTGCGATGGATTTGCGTATTGGCGAAACAGGGCTGGCCTTTTACGAGGCTTACAACCCGACCGACCACCCCATTGCAGGGCAGGCCGTTTATAATGTAACGCCCTTTTCTGCGGGCAGTTATTTCACGAAAATCGACTGTTTCTGCTTTACAGAACAGTTGTTGATGCCCGGCGAGCGGGTGATGATGCCCGTGACATTCTATGTCGACCCGGAAATACTGATCGATGCTGAAGGCAAATTTGTGCAGGAAATCACCCTATCTTACGCCTTTGGCGAGATAGAACTAACAGAAGAAATGCGCTTACGGGTTGCCGAGGCCGCCCGGAATGACGAGAATGTCCCCATCAATTGATGGCGACCGTGTGTGAATGAAGGACCCATAATCAATGGCACATGTGAAGAATCACGACTACCATATCCTCAAGCCGAGCATCCTGCCGTTTCTGGGGGCCGTCGGGGCCTTCGTGATGCTGTTTGGCGCGGTCTTGTGGATGAAAGGCGGCACGCCTTACATGTTTTTCATCGGGCTGATTGCCGTGCTCTACACCATGTATGCATGGTGGGCCGAAGTCGTTGCCGAAAGCCATGAGGGCGACCACACCCCCGTTGTTGTGATGGGCTTGCGCTATGGTGTGATCCTGTTCATCACCTCCGAGGTGATGTTCTTTTTCGCGTGGTTCTGGGCGTTTTTCAAGAATGCGCTCTACCCGATGGGCCCGCTGTCGCCCAATGTCGATGGTATCTGGCCGCCTGCGGGCATTGAAACCTTCGATCCTTGGCACCTGCCGCTGATCAACACGCTGATCTTGCTGTGTTCGGGTGCGGCGGCAACATGGGCGCACCATGCCATTGCCCATGAAAACAACCGCAAAGACATGGTGAACGGGCTTATTCTGGCGGTTGCGCTCGGCGTATTGTTCACGCTGTTTCAGGCCTATGAGTACAGCCATGCAAGCTTTGCCTTTGGGAACGGTGAAAGCGTTTATGGCGGCGTGTTCTTCATGGCCACCGGCTTTCACGGCTTCCATGTGATTATTGGCACGATCTTTCTGGCTGTCTGCCTGATCCGCGCGCTCAAAGGTCATTTCACGCCCGAGCGCCATGTCGGCTTTGAGGCTGCCGCATGGTATTGGCACTTTGTTGACGTTGTGTGGCTGTTCCTCTTCGTCTCCATCTATATCTGGGGCCGCTAGGGCCATCCGCTAGGCGCTGCTCGGGTTCAGCAGCGCAGAAACCTTCACGCGGATCCGGCAACGGGTCCGCGTTTTTCCATGGGGATTGCGATGAAACGCTACGTCTTTGCGCTGGTCATGGGGTTTGCGGGCTGTGCGATTCTCGTATCGCTGGGCATTTGGCAGGTGCAGCGGCTCGAAGTTAAGCTGGCCGCCATTGCCGAGATTGACAGCCGCATCGCCAGCCCCGCCAGACCGCTGCCAATAACCCCCTATCACGGGCGCGACAAATACCTTGCCGTGCATGCCAATGGCACGCTGCTTGATCAGGCATTGCGCATTTATACCAGCCGCAAGGGCGAAGGTGCTGGCTATCGCATTGTGCAGGTCTTTGAGGTGGGCGGCCGTCGCATCATGCTTGACCGTGGCTTCCTGCCCATCGAGGCCCATTCCGATATCGCCGGCCCCGTCGCGGTCGAGGTTACGGGCAATTTGCACTGGCCCGATGAAACATCATCATGGACACCGGCGCCCGATATTGCCGGCAACAGGTGGTTCGCACGTGATGTGCCCTCCATGGCCGCTGCACTTGGCACCGAGCCGGTGTTGATCATCGCGCGCACGCTCAGCCCCGACAGCTTTACCGCGCGGCCTGTGCCGGTAAGCTCCGCCGATGTGACCAACGACCATCTGGAATATGCCATCACATGGTTTTCACTCGCACTGGTTTGGGCGGGGATGACAGTTTACCTGCTTTGGCGTATCAAGCGCCGAACAGCCTGACAGGAGATTCAATGCGCTATATCTCGACCCGTGGGCAGGCCCCGAGCCTGAGCTTTGAAGACGCGATGCTGACCGGCCTGGCGCGCGACGGCGGGCTATATGTGCCTGAATCCTGGCCGCAGATGGGCCATGATGAAATAGCCGCGCTGGCGGGCAAAAGCTACGAGGATGTGGCCTTTAGCGTAATGCGCCCCTTTGTGGGCGACACATTCAGCGATGACGCGTTCGCCAAAATCATCGCCGCCGCCTATGGCCGCTTTCGCCATACCGCCCGTGTGCCGCTGGTGCAAATTGGCAAAAACGAATTTTTGATGGAGCTTCACCACGGCCCGACGCTGGCCTTCAAAGATGTGGCCATGCAGCTTATCGGCCAGATGTTCGAGGCTGCCTTGGCGCGCAAGGGCGAGCGGGTGACGATTGTCGGCGCCACAAGCGGTGATACCGGCAGCGCGGCGATCGAAGCCTTTCGCGGGCTCGATGCTGTCGATGTTTTCATTCTTTTCCCGCATGGCCGCGTTTCCGAAGTGCAGCGCCGCCAGATGACAACACCCACCGAGGCCAATGTGCATGCGCTGGCCGTGGATGGTGATTTTGATGAATGCCAAGCGCGGCTCAAAGACATGTTCAATGATTTTGAATTCCGCGATGGCGTGCGTCTTGCCGGGGTCAATTCCATCAATTGGGCGCGGGTGCTGGCGCAGGTGGTGTATTACTTTACCAGCGCCGTGGCTCTGGGTGCGCCGCACCGCAAGATCAGCTTCACCGTGCCAACCGGCAATTTCGGCGATATTTTTGCGGGCTATGTGGCCAAGCGCATGGGCTTGCCGATTGACCGGCTTGTTGTGGCCACCAACCGCAACGACATTCTGCACCGCGGGCTGCAAAGCGGCATATTTGCCAAGCACGGGGTGGAGCCGTCCATCAGCCCGTCGATGGATATTCAGGTATCCTCCAACTTCGAGCGGTTGTTGTTTGACCTTTATGACCGTGAAGGCAGCGCCGTGGCACAGTTGATGGCCGACCAATCCGCCAAAGGCAGCTTCACCCTGTCGCAAGGTGCTGCAGAACGTTTGCGCAGCGAATTTGACTCCGGTCGCTGCGACGAGGCTGAGACGAGCGCCACGATCAAACGCGTCTATGAGGAAACCGGCGAGATCATTTGCCCGCATTCCGCGGTGGGTGTGAAGGTTGCGCAAGATTGCCGTGGCGATGCTTCTGTTCCCATGGTCGTGCTGGCCACGGCCCATGCCGCCAAATTCCCTGATGCGGTGAAAGCCGCAACAGGCATCCGCCCAGGCTTGCCCCCGCATATGGCCGACCTGTTTGAGCGCGCGGAACGCCAGATGCGCGTGGCCAATGATCTTGAGGCGCTCAAAGCCGTTGTGCGCGAAAGGAGGCGCGGATGAGCGTGCAAACCCATGTGCTTGAAAGCGGGTTGACCATTGTCACCGAGGCAATGGACCATCTGGAATCTGCCTCGCTCGGCTTTTGGGTCGGGGTGGGCACGCGCCACGAAACGCTGGCCCAGAACGGCATTGCACATTTCATGGAGCATATGGCCTTCAAAGGCACAAAGCGCCGCTCGGCCCTGCAAATCGCCGAGTCGATCGAGGATGTGGGCGGCTATCTCAACGCCTATACCAGCCGCGATACGACTGCCTATTACAGCCGCGTTCTGGCGGGCGATGTGCCGCTGGCGCTGGATGTGCTTGGGGATATTTTGCTGGAGCCGACGCTGGCCGATGCCGAGGTTGAAATCGAACGTGGGGTAATTTTGCAGGAGATCGGCCAGACGCTCGATACGCCCGACGATATTATCTTTGACTGGTTGCAGGAAATTGCCTATCCGAACCAGCCGATAGGGCGGTCTATTTTGGGCAGCGAGGAGCGCGTGCGCGGCTTTCAGCGCGATGATCTGGCCAGCTTTATTAGGCAGCATTACAGCCCTAACCGCATGGTGCTTGCCGCGGCAGGCGCGGTTGAGCATGATGCGATTGTCAAAAAAGCCGAGGCGATGTTTGCCGGAACGGCCAAACGCCCTTCCCCCGATGTAGCACCGGCGCGCTATCAGGGTGGCGAGCGGCGCGTAATCAAGGATCTGGAGCAGGCGCATATGAGCCTGTGCCTGCCCGCCCCCGCCTATCAGGATGCTGATTTCTTTGATGCGCAGGTGTTTGCGCTGGCGCTTGGCGGCGGCATGTCTTCGCGGCTGTTTCAGGAATTGCGTGAGAAGCGCGGGCTTTGCTATTCCATCATGGCCAGCGCAAGCGCTGGCAATGACAACGGCTTGCTGACGATTTACGCAGGCACATCGGAAGCTGACCTTGCGGAGCTTTCAGAGGTTACGATGGATGAAATCCGCCGTGCGGTGGATGATTTGAGCCAGGCCGAAATTGACCGTGCGCGCGTGCAGCTAAAAGCTGGCATGCTGATGGGGCTTGAAGGCGCCAGCGCGCGGGCTGAGCGGCTTGCGCGTTCTACCGCCATTTGGGGCCGGATCATTCCCCTTGCCGAAACCGTTGCCAAAATAGATGCGGTAAGCCGTCAAACCGTGCGCGACTTTGGCGCAACCCTGCTCAACCAGCCCATGGCCGGTGCGCTATATGGCCCGGTGGAGCGCGCGCCAAGCATCGCCGCGCTTTCAGCGCGGCTG
>JBBDJE010000033.1:0-26366 GCA_040880065.1 Paracoccaceae bacterium
AGCGACCAGTCAGCAGCCTTCACAACATCGACAGCCAGCAAACTGCCCGAGGCGAGGATGGTGGGAATGGACATCAACATCGCCAGCCGCGCTGCGCTGAAACGCTGAAACCCCAGCAGCCTTGCAGCCGTAATGGTCGCACCAGAGCGTGAAACACCGGGAACAAGCGCCACTGCCTGCCACAGCCCCATGATCACAGCATCACGCCAGTTCCAGCTTGTGCGGGTTTGCGGCGCGCGCTTGTCGGCCCACCACAGGATGATGCCGAAGATGATCATCGTGCTGCCCATGAGCCACAACATGTCCAGCCGCTCGACCCAGCCGGATAGTTTGAGCGCGAGGCCAAAGACTATGGCGGGAATGGTGGCGAGGCTCAGCAACAGGAACAGCTGCGCACCGTCCGTGCCCGGCCTGCCGCGCAGAACGTCGAGGATTCCACACAAAGCCAGCAGCACATCGCGCCGGAAATACAGGCAAACAGCAGCCATTGTGCCAATATGCACAGCTACATCCAGCACCAGCGCATCGGCGCCGGTGCCGCTCACAATGTGAAACAGCTTCAGATGCGCCGAAGACGAGACCGGCAAAAACTCGGTCAGCCCTTGCAACAGAGCCAGAAACAGCAGGGACAGAAAGGACATGGGGCGTTGTAAAACCTTGCAAAGAACGGCGCTATGGCGAATCATAGCTGGTGGGTTGGGGCAGGTCACGCGGGTATATATGGAATATGTGCTGACCTAATAAACTGTAGCGCTCTGCAAAATGTCGACCCAACTTGCTAATAATCTACTATTAGGTCAATAATGCTGTCTTTATATTCAAGGCAAGCCTGTGTAGAAGGGCGCTCCGGGCAGTAAGGCCGGGCTGTGAAGAAGGTGACCAATGGCCAAGCAACCCATGCTAAAATTCGTCGATATCGGGCGCACCATGCCAAACAAGCGCGATGCCGAGGCGCGTCGTGCCGATTATCATGAAATTTATGCCGAATTTGCTGCCGCCAAGGCCGCCGAGCAGGCAAGCCGCTGTAGCCAGTGTGGCGTGCCCTATTGCCAAACCCATTGCCCCTTGCACAACAACATCCCCGACTGGCTGCACCTGACCGCCACCGGACGGCTGGAAGAGGCCTACGCGCTCAGCCAGGCCACAAACACATTCCCCGAAATATGTGGCCGCATTTGCCCGCAAGACCGTTTGTGCGAAGGCAATTGCGTGATCGAACAATCCGGCCACGGCACGGTGACCATTGGCGCGGTCGAGAAATATATTACCGATACCGCCTGGGAAAACGGCTGGGTCAAACCGGCTGCACCACGGCGTGAACGCGACCAAAGCGTTGGCATTATCGGCGCAGGCCCCGGCGGGCTGGCCGCTGCCGACACCTTGCGCCAGATGGGCTTTCAGGTGGTGGTCTACGACCGGTATGACCGCGCTGGCGGCCTTCTCACCTACGGTATTCCCGGCTTCAAGCTGGAAAAAGATGTGGTGATGCGCCGCGTGGACCTGCTAAAAGAAGGCGGTGTAACCTTTAGGATGAACACCGAAATCGGCCGCGATATCGCGTTTGATGCACTGCGCCAAACACATGACGCCGTGCTGATCGCCACGGGCGTTTACAAATCGCGCGACCTTGGCGGGCCGGGCGCCGGGCTGAACGGCATTGTCGCAGCGCTTGACTATCTGACCGCGTCAAACCGGCAGAACTTTGGTGATGAGGTCGCTGAAATTGCGAGCGGTGCGCTGAATGCTGCGGGCAAGAATGTTGTCGTGATCGGCGGCGGCGATACGGCAATGGACTGTGTGCGCACCGCCGTGCGGCAGGGGGCAACATCGGTCAAATGTCTTTACAGGCGCGACCGCGCCAACATGCCCGGCTCGGTGCGCGAAACCCAGAATGCCGAGGAAGAAGGTGTCGAGTTTGTCTGGCTCGCCGCCCCCAAAGGCTTTGTAGGCCAAGAGCGTGTCAGCGGCGTGCGCGTGGCCAAAATGCGGCTTGGCGCGCCCGATGCATCGGGCCGCCGCGCGCCAGAAGAAATTGAAGATGCCGACTATACCGAGCCTGCCGAGCTTGTGATCAAGGCGCTGGGGTTCGAGCCTGAAGCCCTGCCGGACCTGTGGAAAGCGCCGGACCTTGAGGTCACCCGCTGGGGCACCGTCAAGGCAGATTTTCACAGCCACGCCACCAACCTGCCCGGCGTTTATGCGGCAGGCGATATTGTGCGCGGCGCAAGTCTTGTGGTTTGGGCTATCCGCGACGGGCGCGATGCGGCAGAAGCGATTGCCAAATACATCAACGCCCAAGCCGTGGTGGCGGCGGAATGAGCGGGCGGCGTGGCGGCTGCCTTTGCGGCGCGGTGCGGTTCCAAATCGCACCGTTTACGCCCGTTTTCGGTGCTTGCCATTGCAAAATGTGCCAGCGCTGGGCGGGGTCTGCGCTTTTGGCGCTCACCGTGCCGGGCGATACGCTCATCGTTTCGGGCGATGCGGTAAAAACCCATGATTCCTCGGCCTGGGCCGAGCGGTCCTTTTGCGGCACCTGCGGTTCGGGGCTTTGGTATAAGACGAAGGGTGAGAACGTCTTTCACATTGCCATTGGCCTGCTTGACGATACAACCGGCCTGACGCTGAAATCGGAAATCTACCACGATTTGAAGCCCGATTGCTTTGCGCTGAGCACCACCAGCAAAAAATACACCGCCGCCGAAACCATGGCCATGTATGCCCCCGAGGAGGCTGAAAAATGACAGATTTTGACGCAAACTATGCCGAAAACCAGCAGGCCAAGCGCGAATGGCTGGAGCAAAACGGGCTATACAACCAGAATGAAGAGCGCGATAGCTGCGGCGTTGGTTTTGTGGTTGCGCTTAACGGAAAGCCCGCGCGTTCTGTGGTTGAGGCAGGGATCACCGCGCTCAAAGCCATCTGGCACAGGGGTGCGGTCGATGCCGATGGCAAAACCGGCGATGGTGCGGGCATTCATGTGCAAATTCCCGAAGAGTTCTTCAAGGATCAGGTGCGCCGCACCGGGCATGAGCCGCGCGATGAACGCATTGCCGTAGCACAGGTGTTTTTACCGCGCACCGATTTTGGCGCACAGGAAACCTGCCGCACCATCGTTGAAACCGAAGTGCTGCGCATGGGCTACTATATTTACGGCTGGCGGCATGTGCCGGTGGATATTTCCTGCCTTGGCCAGAAAGCCAACGCCACCCGCCCGGAAATTGAACAAATTCTTATTTCCAACTCCAAAGGTGCGGATGAGGAAACCTTCGAGCGCGAGCTTTACGTTATCCGCCGCCGTATCGAGAAGGCCGCTGCCAACCTGAACGGGTTTTACATTTGTTCAATGTCCTGCCGGTCGATCATCTACAAGGGCATGATGCTCGCCGAAGAGGTCGCCGTGTTTTACCCCGACCTGGGTGATGAACGTTTCATCTCGGCATTTGCAATTTACCACCAGCGCTATTCCACCAATACCTTCCCGCAATGGTGGCTGGCCCAACCGTTTCGCATGCTGGCGCATAACGGCGAAATCAACACCATCAAGGGCAACCTGAACTGGATGCGCAGCCATGAAATCCGCATGGCCTCGAACACCTTTGGCGATATGGCCGACGAGATCAAGCCCATCGTCACACCCGGAAGCTCGGATAGCGCAGCACTGGATGCCGTGTTCGAGGTGATGGTGCGGGCCGGCCGCTCTGCCCCGATGGTCAAAACCATGCTGGTGCCGGAAAGCTGGTCGAATACAGCAACCGCAATGCCGCAAGCCTGGCAAGACATGTATTCCTACTGCAACTCGGTGATGGAACCTTGGGATGGCCCGGCTGCGCTTGCCATGACCGATGGCCGCTGGGTTTGCGCCGGGCTCGACCGGAACGGGCTGCGCCCCATGCGCTATGTCGTTACCGGTGATGGTTTGGTGATAGCAGGTTCTGAAGCGGGCATGGTGCCGGTTGATGAATCCAACCTGCGGGTAAAAGGCGCGCTTGGCCCCGGCCAGATGCTGGCAATCGACATGGTCAAAGGCAAAATGTGGCGCGATACCGAGCTGAAAGACATGCTCGCCGCCAGCCTGCCCTTTAGCGAATGGGTCGGCAAAATCACCGATCTTGACGACATGTCGGCTGGAAAAGACGAGCATACAGCGTTTGAGGGCAGCGATTTGCGCCGCCGCCAGATCGCCGCCGGTTACACACTGGAAGAGCTGGAAAACGTGCTGCACCCGATGGCCGAAGACGGCAAGGAAGCCATCGGCTCGATGGGCGATGACACGCCAAGCGCTGTGCTGAGCGAGCGTTACCGCCCGCTCAGCCATTTCTTCCGCCAGAACTTCAGCCAGGTCACCAACCCGCCGATCGACAGTTTGCGCGAGCATCGGGTGATGAGCCTGAACACACGGTTTGGCAACCTCAAGAACGTGCTCGACCAGTCGAGCGCGCAAACCGAGATCGTGCTTTTGGGCAGCCCGTTTGTCTCCAACGGCCAGTTTGCCGATATGATGCGCTATTTCGGCGAGGGCGCCGCAAAAATCGACTGCACATTCCCCGCCGATGACAGCGACAAAAACGCCTTGCACGAGGCTTTGGCCCGCGTGCGCCGCGAGGCTGACGAAGCCGTGCGCGCCGGGGCGACCCATCTGGTGCTCACCGATGAGGCACAGGGCGAGGACCTTGTGGCGATGCCGATGATCCTGACCACCTCGGCGGTGCATTCATGGCTGGTGCGCAAAGGGCTGCGCACCTTTACCAGCCTCAATGTGCGCGCCGCTGAATGTATCGACCCGCATTACTTTGCCGTGCTCATTGGCTGTGGGGCCACCACGGTCAACGCCTATCTGGCGCAGGATTCGCTGGCCGACCGTGTGCGCCGCGGGCTGCTTGATATGAGCCTTGAGCAAGCTGTTACAGCCTATCGCGAGGCGATCAACCAAGGCCTTCTGAAGATCATGTCGAAAATGGGGATTTCGGTTATTTCCTCCTATCGCGGCGGTTTGAACTTCGAGGCTGTCGGGCTAAGCCGCGCCATGGTGGCCGAATATTTCCCCGGCATGGTCAGCCGTATTTCCGGCATTGGGGTGCCCGGCATCCAGAAAAAGGCCCGTGAGGTGCATAGCCGCGCATGGCATGCTGGCACGGATGTTTTGCCCATCGGCGGGTTTTACAAGGCGCGCAAATCGGGTGAAACCCATGCGTGGGAAGCCACGGCCATGCATTTGCTGCAATCGGCCTGTGAAAAGGCGAGCTACGAGCTTTGGCAGCGCTATTCCAAGGCCATGCGCAGTGCGCCGCCCATTCACCTGCGCGATTTGCTGGACCTGAAACCGTCGGCCAAACCCATTGCGCTGGAGGAAGTGGAAAGCATCACCGCCATCCGCAAACGCTTTGTTACCCCCGGCATGTCGCTTGGCGCGCTATCGCCCGAGGCGCATAAAACCCTGAACATCGCCATGAACCGCATTGGCGCAAAGTCTGACAGTGGCGAAGGCGGCGAAGACCCGGCGCATTTCGCCCCCATGCCCAACGGCGATAATGCCAGCGCGAAAATCAAGCAGGTTGCATCGGGCCGGTTCGGGGTTACGGCGGAATATCTCAACCAGTGCGAAGAGTTGGAGATCAAGGTCGCGCAAGGTGCAAAACCGGGCGAAGGCGGGCAATTGCCCGGCATGAAGGTAACCGAGTTAATCGCGCGGCTGCGCCATTCCACCCCCGGCGTGATGCTTATTTCACCGCCTCCACACCACGATATTTACAGCATCGAAGACCTTGCACAACTGATCTATGACCTTAAACAGATCAACCCGCGCGCCAAGGTTTGCGTGAAGCTGGTGGCGCAATCGGGCGTGGGCACCATTGCCGCAGGCGTGGCCAAGGCCAAGGCCGATGTCATTCTGATTTCCGGCCATAATGGCGGCACGGGGGCCAGCCCTGTGACCAGCATCAAATATGCCGGGCTGCCGTGGGAAATGGGGCTTTCCGAAGCACATCAAGTGCTGGCGCTGAACAAATTGCGTGACCGTGTGACGCTGCGCACCGATGGCGGCTTGCGCACCGGGCGCGATATTGTCATCGCCGCGATGATGGGGGCCGAGGAATTCGGCATTGGCACAGCAGCGCTGATCGCCATGGGTTGCATCATGGTGCGGCAATGCCAGTCCAACACCTGCCCTGTCGGCGTGTGCACCCAAGATGCGCGGCTGCGCGACAAGTTCACTGGCTCCGCCGATAAGGTCGTCAACCTCATCACCTTTTATGCGCAGGAGGTGCGCGAGGTGCTGGCCAGCATCGGGGCGCGCAGCCTTGACGAGGTGATCGGCCGCGCCGATATGCTGACACAGGTCAGCCGCGGCTCCGAACATCTGGATGACCTCGACCTGAACCCCTTGCTGATTTCGGTCTCTGAGCGTGGCGAGATAAAATTTGACCGCGACAAGCCCCGCCAATTTGTGCCCGACACGCTGGATGCCCAGATCGTCGACGACGCCAAACCCTTTTTCAAGGATGGCGAAAAGATGCAGCTTTCCTATGCCGTGCAGAACACGCACCGCACGGTGGGCACGCGTGTGTCCAGCCATATCGTGCAGCGTTTCGGCATGAAAAACGACCTTCAGGCCGACCATCTGACCATCAAGCTGCAAGGCTCGGCGGGGCAAAGCCTTGGGGCTTTTGCAGCACCGGGGCTGAAGATAGAGGTGGCGGGCGATGCGAACGATTATGTTGGCAAGGGCCTGTCGGGCGGGGTGATTGTTGTGCGCCCGCGCCTGCATTCGCCGCTTGTGCCGCATGACAATGCCATCATCGGCAACACGGTGCTGTATGGGGCCACGGCGGGCAAGCTCTTTGCCTCGGGCCGCGCGGGCGAGCGTTTCTGTGTGCGCAACTCGGGTGCCGAAGTGGTGGTCGAGGGCTGCGGCTCCAACGGCTGCGAATATATGACCGGCGGTGTTGCGGTTATTCTTGGCCGGATCGGTGACAATTTCGGGGCCGGCATGACAGGCGGCATGGCCTATGTTTATGATCCGAATGGCGCTATTACGGCACGTATGAATCACGATAACATCATCGCCCAGCCTGTTCAGGCCAGCTATTATGCGCAGCAATTGCACGCGCTTGTCAGTCAGCATTTTGACGAAACCCGCAGCCCGCGGGCCGAAGAATTGCTGCTGGACTGGGCCAATGCGCTAAAGGATTTTGTGCAAATCGTGCCAAAGGAAATGCTGGCCCGGCTCAGCCATCCGCTGGATGACAATGCTGCGCGTATTCCGGCGGAATAAGCGAAACCCGAAAAAGACGCGCCCGGTGACCCTGCGGCGCGTCTTTGCGGTGCTGCGCGTGGGCTTCAGGCTTGGCGTGGCTCTATCGGCCATCATTGTGCTGAGCGTGCTGGTTTTTCGCTGGCTTCCCCCGCCCATGACCTTGCTGATGCAACGCGAAGCGGCCGCGCGTGGCGAAATTGCGTGGGAATGGCGCAACATGGCGCAAATCTCGCCCGATCTCGCACTTTCGGTGGTGGCCGCCGAAGATGCGAATTTTTGCCTGCATTACGGTTTTGATATCGACGCCATTCGCGCAGCTTTGG
The DNA here is from genome assembly GCA_040880065.1 of Paracoccaceae bacterium. Taxonomy (GTDB): domain Bacteria; phylum Pseudomonadota; class Alphaproteobacteria; order Rhodobacterales; family Rhodobacteraceae; genus Abyssibius. The sequence goes on from JBBDJE010000033.1 coordinate 7,576, forward strand.
ACGACGGCGCCGAGCGCGGGGCATCGACGATCAGCCAGCAGGTTGCCAAAAACCTGTTCCTTTGGCCCGAACGAAGCTGGCTGCGCAAAGGGTTGGAGGTGGGGTTTACCGGCCTTATCGAACTGCTTTGGCCTAAACAGCGGATTTTAGAAGTTTACCTGAACATTGCTGAAATGGGGCCGGGCGTGTTCGGGGCCGAGGCCGCCGCGCAACACCATTATGGCCGCACTGCCGAAGCGCTTGGCCCGTCGCGCGCCGCTGCTTTGGCTGTGATCCTGCCCAACCCGCGCGCGCGCGACCCGCGCAACCCCACAAACAGCCGCGCAAGGCGGGCTGCACAGGTCGCTGACGGGGCGGCGACCTTGCGGGCCGACGGGCGGGCTGCCTGTTTTCTGCCGAACTAGCGCGCAGGTCTTGAAAATTGCCCCGCCGCGCGGCATGAAGGGGCAACCTTACAATTTGGGTTTAACCAAGGGGTTGGAATGCGCCGCCTGTATCATCTGCCACTTTCGCCCTATTGCCGCAAAATCCGGCTGGTTCTGGCCGAAAAAAAAATCGAAGTAGACCTGATCGAAGAAAAGGTCTGGCAGCAAAACCTCGACTTTTTGCGCCAGAACCCCGCCGGCAAGGTGCCAATGCTCAAAATGAACGGGCTGGTTCTGGCCGAATCCAGCGCGATTTTCGAATATATCGAAGAATCCAACCCCAGCCCGCCGCTACTGCCGCGCAACATTTCAGACCGCGCCGAAGCCCGTCGCCTGCAAAGCTGGTTTGATGATAAGTTCCACAACGAGGTCACCGCCAACCTGCTGTATGAACGGGTGAACAAAAAGCTGATGGGCGCAGGCTACCCCGATAGCGCAAAAATCAAGGCCGGCTCAAAAAACATCAAATATCATATTGATTATATGGGCTGGCTTTTGGAAAGCCGGCGTTGGCTGGCTGGCGATATGATGACCATTGCCGATTTTGCCGCTGCGGCGCATTTCTCGTCGCTCGACTATATCAATGATGTTGATTGGGAGCGGAATCCGGCGGTGAAAGACTGGTATGCGAAGATCAAATCGCGCCCGGCCTTCCGCTCGATTCTGGCCGACCAGTTGCCCGGCTTCGTGCCCCCCGACCATTACGCCGACCTGGATTTCTGATATGGACCCGGCGGTTAACCTCGCCGAACCATTGCGCCGACAGGCTGTGGCGCTCGGGTTTACAGCCTGTGCTTTTACAACGCCAAATGCCATTCCGAAGGCACCCGCACGGCTGAACGCCTTTCTAGAGGCAGGCTATCACGGGCAAATGGGCTGGATGGCCGAGCGCACGCAATGGCGCGCCAACCCCGAAGCGCTGTGGCCCGAAGCGCGCAGCATCATCATGCTCGCCGAGGCTTATAGCCCTACCGAAGACCCGCTCACCCTGCTCAAACTGCGCGACCGCGGGGCGATCTCGGTTTATGCGCGCAACCGCGATTACCATGACATTGTGAAAAAACGGCTTAAACGGCTGGGCCGCTGGCTGATCGAACAAAACCCCTGCGAGATCAAGGTGTTTATCGATACGGCGCCGGTTATGGAAAAGCCGCTCGGTGAGGCTGCGGGCCTTGGTTGGCAGGGCAAGCATACCAACCTGGTTTCACGCGATCTGGGAAGCTGGTTCTTTTTGGGCGCGATCTTTACCACGCTGGAATTGCCGCCCGATTTGCCCGAGCCAGACCATTGCGGCAGTTGCACCCGCTGTCTGGATATTTGCCCGACCAATGCCTTCCCCGCGCCCTACCAGCTCGACGCGCGGCGCTGCATTTCATACCTGACAATCGAACACCACGGCCCGGTGGATGAGGAATTGCGCCCGCTGCTTGGCAACCGCATTTATGGCTGCGACGATTGTCTCGCCGTTTGCCCGTGGAACAAATATGCCGTCGACACGACCGAGCCCGGCTATTGGCCGCGCATCGAGCTTGCCCGCCCGAAGCTTGCGCATCTTGTCTGCCTGAATGACGCGGAGTTTCGCGAAGTGTTTTCCGGCTCGCCCATCAAGCGCATCGGGCGCAACCGCTTTGTACGCAACGTGCTTTATGCCATTGGCAATTCAAACGAGCGCGGCCTGCGCCCCTATGCCGCCCGCCTGCTGGACGATGACGACCCCGTGGTGCAAGATGCGGCGCGCTGGGCGCTTGCCCGGCTTGAAACCGCAACAGGATAGCGCATGAAATCTTTGCTCATTTTCGGCTTTGGCTATTGCGCCAAGGCACTGGCGAAGGATCTGCTTGCACAGGGTTGGAAAATTGAGGCCACCACGCGCAATGCCGACAAGGCCGAGGCGATGCGCGCCATGGGTGTGGTGCCGCATATCTGGCCCGGCACCGATATGCGCGCAGCACTTGCGGCTGCCAGCCATGTGCTGGTTTCTGCCGGCCCCGATGCGGCGGGCGATCCGGTTTTGAATGCGCTATCGGACGCGTTTGCCAATGCCACGCATCTGCGCTGGCTTGGTTATCTGTCAACCACCGGCGTTTATGGCGATGCTGCCGGCGGTTGGGTGGATGAAGACACGCCGCGCCTTGCGACCAGCACACGCGGGCAATTGCGGGTCGACGCCGAAGATCGCTGGCTGGCGCTTCATCAATCTTGCGGGTTGGCGGTGCATATTTTCCGGCTGGCGGGCATTTATGGCCCCGGGCGCGGGCCGTTCGCCAAGCTGCGCGCGGGTACGGCGCGGCGAATCATCAAGCCTAACCAAGTGTTCAGCCGCATTCATGTAGATGATATCGCGCAAATTCTTGCCGCCTCGATTGCGCAACCAAACCCCGGCCGCGCCTATAATGTCTGCGATGATGAGCCCGCCCCGCCACAGGATGTGATTGCCGCAGCCGCCAGGCTTTTGGGGCTGAACCCTCCGCCGGAAGAATCCTTTGAAACCGCGCAGATGGGGGCCATGGCTAAATCATTTTATGGCGAGTCCAAGCGCGTTTCAAACGCCCGTATCAAGGCGGAACTCGGCGTTGAACTGCTCCACCCCACCTATATGGCGGGTTTGCGCGCAGTGCTGGCTGCCGAAGGAAATTCCTCGCCTGTCACCCCGCATTCTGACTCCTCTTCCCGCTGAAAGCAGGTTAGAAGAGTTGAACTACTATATCTTGTGACGAGGGAAGTTATGCGCCGGGCGATTCAATTGGTTACAATCGGCTTTCTGGCCGCAACATCTGTCCCCGCAGCGGCGGTTACCTTTGGCCCCAGCCTCAATATCAACGGCACGGTCGGGCTGGTTGATATGCCCAGCGCGCTGACCTTCCCCGACGGGCAGACAAGCTGGTCATTTACCGGTAGCGATACCATGTCGGGTACCGTGCTCAGCTTCCAGCTTTTGCCCAATGTCGAAGCCGTGATCCGCATGCAGAACCTGCGCGACTGGAACGGCCCCGGCGACAATCAGGCCGAACGCAGCCTCGATCTGAAATTTGTGCTGTTCCAAGAGCAGGGCTGGCGCCCGGCGCTGGCGCTTGGCTTTACCGATTTTGGTGCCAATGGCCCGCTTGCCAGCGAATACATTGTCGCAACCAAAAGCCTTGGCGAGAATTTTCGTGTGACCGCCGGGCTTGGCTGGGGGCGGCTGGGCACGCATAACCCCATTGGCGCCCCCTTTGGCACCCGCGCCCCTCAAAACAGCAATACGCCCGGGATTGACCATTTCTTTGCCGGCGATATGGCGTTTTTCGGCGGCTTTGAGTGGGATACACCGATCAACGGGCTGACCTTCAAGGCCGAGTATTCGTCAGATGCCTATATCGGCGAACAACTGGCCGGCTTTAGCGTCGACTCACCGTTCAATTTCGGGGTTGATTACCGTATCAGCCGCAACCTTAATCTGGGCGCATATTACATGCGTGGCAATGCGTTCGGCTTTCGTGTCACGCTCACGGGCAACCCGAACACGCCGATCACACCACCCGATTTTGGCACCGGACCGCTCCCCGTGCGCGCCCGCACCACCGATAGCAATATGGCAACCGCCTGGGCCGGCAATGCGCCGGTGCGCGGGCAAATGGCCAACCTTCTGGCCACCTCGCTGGCCGAGATTGGCATTACGATTCACGAGGTCCGCATGCGCGGCGATACGATTGATCTGCAAATTCAGAACAATCGCTATGTGCAGGAACCCAAGGCCATTGGCCGTTTGGCGCGCGCGCTGACCGTTGCCTTGCCGCCCTCGGTTGAAAACTTCCGCATTTCGCTGGTCAATGGCGGGTTGGCAACCACAACCGTTGTGCTGCGCCGCAGCGATATAGAAGCCCAGGTCGAGCGCCCCGATGCGGGGCCGCAAAGCTACGCAACAACGCAGTTTCTGGATGCGCCAAACCATATAGATGATGCCGATTTCGTGCGCGACAGCTTTCCGAATTTCAGCTGGTCGCTCAACCCGCAGTTGGATGTTAACCTGTTTGGCGGCAGCGCCTTTACGCAGGCCGATGTCATTCTGCGCGGCAATGCCAGCTACCGTATCAACCGTGCTCTCGCCTTCAACCTTGCGGTTTCGCAACGCCTGATCGGCAATATCGGCAAGGGCGCCGATCCGTCGATGAGCCCGCTGCCACATGTGCGCAGCGATGCGGCACTTTACGATTCTTCCGGCCCCGTCCTTAACCGGCTGACCGCCGATTATCTGTTCAAGCTCAATCCAAGCACTTATGGCCGTGTATCGGCAGGCTATCTGGAACGGCATTTTGCCGGTGTCAGCGCCGAGGTTTTGTGGCAGCCGACCGCGCAAAACTGGGGTATTGGGGTTGAGCTGAACTATGTCCGCCAGCGTGCCTTTGACAATATGTTCGATTTGCAAGACTACGAAACCCTTTCGGGCCATGTTTCGCTCTATTGGGACACCGGCTGGAATGGCTTTGAAGCGCAGGTCGATGTTGGTCGCTATCTGGCGGGCGACTGGGGGGCGACCTTCTCGTTGTCGCGGCGCTTTAACAATGGCTGGGAGGTTTCGGGCTATATCACCCTGACCGATGTCAGCTTTGATGACTTTGGCAACGGCAACTTTGACAAGGGCATCGCGCTGACCATTCCGCTCGACTGGACCCTGCCTTATGAAAGCCGCTCGCGCACCACAATCGGGCTTGGTGGCTATGGCAGCGATGGCGGCGCGCGCGCCAGTATCTCCAACCGGCTGTATCCGATCATTCGCGATTATAACCAGCAGGATCTTCATGATAGCTGGGGGGCCTACTGGCAATGACACGCTTATTCACGGCATTCGGCGCTCTGGTCATTCTCGGCGCCTGCTCTTCAGCGGGCGGTGTAAACCCGGTTTTCCGCGCAGTATGGGACAGGGTAAGCCCCGGCCAGGCCGAGCCTGAAACAGCACAAACCGCCACGGCTGCCCCCGCGCTTACCCGCGCACGGATTGATGAGCTGAACATCGCCATGATCCGCGTTAAAGTTGGCGCGGCCGCCAGTGGCAGCATTCTGACAGCGCGGACGTTGAACGGCGGCTATGCCACCTATTCCTCGTCAAACCAGCAAACAATCACATTGTTCAACGCTTTGGTCACGGCGCATCGCGGTATCGGGTTTGACCTGTTGGCCGTAGCCCATGCCCCCAATGACCCGCTGGCCGTGCGCACGCCGCTCGATGATTGGCCAAGCGCTGTGCGCCGCGATTACCGCCTGTCGGGCACCGGGCCGGATGGCACTGTGTTAAGCGTGAATTGTGCGTTTCGTATAGGGCCGCCATTTCCGATTACGCAGGTCGAGATAACCTACGAAACCCGAATCGTGCAGGAAAGCTGCACCGGCGATGCGACCTTCCAGAACCTGCATATGGTGGAAAAAGACGGCCATGTCTGGCGCACGGCACAATGGGTCGGGCCGCAAATGGACCAGTTCGAAATCGAAATACTGGAGCCGCTGGACTAATGCAAACGGGCGATTTCGCGCCCGTTCGTTTTCGTGTTTAGCATTTTTCTATTTCACACACGGAGCTACCGCTAAGCTTGATTCAGCGGCGAATTTACGGCAATCGTCATCGTCACCCGATGCAACCAGAACAATGATTGCAATAATCGCCAATGGCACAAGCCAGTTGGCCGTCCCGCTGGCCATGGGCGCTTCCACCCCGGTGGATTCGGGCGGGATATAGGCAAAACTGCCGGCCTGTGTTGAAGAGGTTGCGGCAAATGCCAGCGTAGCTGCGAGCAATAGAGCTTTCATGGAATGTCCTAATCGTTATTTGATACCTGAGCGTTTGAGCAGGTTAATATACCGTTAACGATTTCACAACAAATTTGACGCCCAAATAGAAAACGGGCCGACAAATGCCAACCCGTTTTTTTTGGAACGCCGAAATGTTTTAGACTTATTCGTCGTTGTTGGTCAGCGTCAGCGCGAGGATCGCGATGATTGCCAACGGGATCAGCCATGCACCCGAACCGGAGCGCATGGGTTCTTCAACCATGGTCACTTCGGGGGCAACATAAACAGGGGTACCGGCAGAAGCGGCACCGGCGCCAAGCAGGGCGGCAACGAAAGTAACGGCTTTTTTCATGACAAACTCCATAGAATTTCTGTTTTCGCGGCCGTACCAGCCGAGATAACCTTTATTATGCCAGCCTGCGGTAGGCGCGCAACATATTTGCGAAATTTATGGCCTTCTGCGATGGATTCGTCACTTATTCGCGCCACATGCTGCATTTCTGCACCACTTCGCTAGATCAACAGCACCTGTGTGCCAACTTTTGCCCGTTCAAACAGCACAACAATATCTTCGTTAAACAGCCCAATGCAGCCGTTCGATGACTGCCGCCCGATCTTGCGCGTGTCATTGGTGCCGTGGATGCGGTAATATTGCCAGCTCAGATACAGCGCATGCGTGCCCATCGGGTTTTCCGGACCTGGGCCGACATAGCTCGGCCATTCGGGGTTGCGGCGCAGCATGTTCGGGGTGGGGCGCCATTCGGGGCCGACCACTTTTTGAATAACGCTGGTGCGCCCCCGGCGGGTCAGATCCTCCGACGCCGGAATAGAGGTTGGAAAAATCAGATATTCCGATTCATCTTCCGACCAGTAATGCAGGCAGGTGCCGTCGATATCGACCAGAATGGCGCCGTTGTTCAGGTTGTCAAAATGGCCGCGCCAGTCGCGCGAAACGAACGAACTGATCCGGTGCAGCGGCTGTTGGCCCTGCTCACCGCCATCAATCGAAACGCCCTGCGCCAAAAGCGGTGCACCTACGGCAACCGATGCCGCGCTACCTAGCGCCATGCCCATTAGGCCGCGCCGTGAATATTGCCGTGAAACCATAACTAACCCCAGATTCGTGAATTTAATCGACATTACTTCAACCGCTTGGCAGTGGCAATTCACGCCCCTGTCATTACGCACATTCTGCGTTTGAAACTGGCAAGATAAGCAGGTAAACACAGGGCGAGGCATTACATGAGGATACTATGTTTGCACGGGTTGGAATGATCGTTGCGCTATTGTTTACAGTGGCCGCATGCGAAATGGGCGGCACTGATGGTGTTCACTACATCCGCGCAAACGAGGGTGAGCGGATTCGCGCCAACCAGCTTGAAGCGGTGAATTTGGCACGCAGCGAACGCGGCCTGCGCCCGCTGGTTTTGTCAGCGGCGCTGAACGCTGCTTCGGATGTTCACGCCAGAGACATTTCCGAGCAGCGCCGCGCCTGGGATTTCGGGTCTGACCGCTCGTCGCCGCAAACACGTGCGCAGCGCGCCGGGTTTAACGGGCGCGTCACCGGTGAAAACGTTGCCGAAACCTTTGTCATGAACGAAGAGATTTTGCGCGTCTGGCTCGCGGATGTGCGCGCACGCGCCGCAATCATAAACCCCGATGCAACCGATCTCGGGATTGGCTGGCACCAGGACCCCGATGGCCGCATCTGGTGGGTTCAGATGACAGGGGCCGCGCGCGCGGTTTCCTTTTCCACCGAAGCCGGCATCACCGTGTCTAGGGTTGAATAACCACCAGCGTATTGTCGGCCACGCGCTCCCAGATATCTTCTACATGGCGGTTGGTGACCGCAATGCAGCCCGCTGTCCAGTCGCGCCGACCACGATTTGGGCCATAATTGCGCCAGCCATGGATGAAGATATCACCACCCGGCAAGCGGCCCATGGCCTGCGCATTGGCCACATCGTTCACATTCGGGTAAGAAATTCCAAGGCTCAGATGGAAGTTTGAATTCGGGTTGCGCCTGTCGATGATATAGGTGCCTTCCGGCGTGCGCCCGTCACCTTCGAACTGCTTATGGCCAACGGGTGCCCAGCCAAGGTCGAAGCGATAATTCTTCAGCGCGCGGTCGTCGCTCTTCAGATATAGGCGGCGCGAGCCTTTGAACACCACGATCAGGTTCGCCATAGCCCGCGTGCGGGCGCTCACAATATTTGGCATGGCCAATAGCGGTGCCGTGGCAAATGCCAAACCGGACGCAAGCAAATTGCGGCGTGTGTGTTGGGTCATACTGTCTGCCTCGAATACGGGTTTTACACCCTTTTGGCCGATATACACCCAAATTCGGCTTTCGCCAAGCACCTCACGGCAAGTTGAAATCAGCCCGACGCAACGTCGGCAGCGATTTGCGCTGAGGATTTGCGCGCGCGTTCGGTTGCCGATTTAAGTTGCCCGCAGGCGGCCATAATATCCTCGCCACGCGGTCGGCGCACAGGGCTTGCATAGCCGGCATGGTTTACGATCTCGGCAAAGGCTTCAATCCGCTCCCAGCTTGAGCGCTCATAAGGTGCGCCGGGCCAAGGGTTGAAGGGGATCAGGTTGATCTTGGCCGGAATACCCGCGATCAACTTCACCAGGCGGCGGGCATCGGCGTCGCTGTCATTCACATCCTTCAGCATCACATACTCAAAGGTGATGCGTTCGGAATTTGACAGGCGCGGATAGGCGCGCAGCGCTTCGAGCAGCTTTTCGATATTCCAGCGCTTGTTGATCGGCACCAGCCCGTCGCGCACAGCATCGGTGGTGGCATGAAAGCTAACGGCCAGCAGGCAGCCGATTTCATCGCCGGTTTTGTAAATTTCCGGCACAACACCCGAGGTCGACAGCGTGATCCGCCGCCGGCTGAGCGCAATACCCTCATGGTCCATCACAATGTGCATCGCGTCGCGCACATTGCTGAAATTGTAAAGCGGCTCGCCCATACCCATCAGCACCACATTGCTGACAAGGCGCTTGCCTTCAACCTTGTGGCCCCAGTCACCGAGATCGTCGCGTGCGACCATGATCTGCGCGACAATCTCGCCCGCTGTCAGGTTGCGCACCAGCTTTTGGGTGCCGGTGTGGCAAAACGAGCAGGTCAGCGTGCAGCCGACCTGGCTGGAAATGCACAACGTGCCACGGTCGCTTTCGGGGATATAAACAGTTTCAACCTCGTGCCCGCCCGCGATGCGCAGCAGGTATTTGCGGGTTCCGTCGGCAGAGATCTGTTTGGTCACAATTTCCGGCCGGTCGATTGTATAGGTCTCGGCCAGCCGCGCGCGGACGTCTTTGGCGATATTGGTCATCGCCTCGAAATCTTTTGCGCCCTTGTTGTAAAGCCACTGCCAGATCTGCCCAACCCGCATTTTGACGGTTTTTTCAGGCACATCAATCGCACCAAGCGCTTGAGCCAACTGATCACGCGACAGGCCGATCAGGCTGGCGCGCGCGCCAGCAACCGCTTTGCGCGGTACTGTCAGCATATCGGGCGTGATGGGCGCGCTGTTGGGCATATCGGCGGCGGGCATGGCAAAATTCCATTGGCAAAAGCAAACGCCCCCATATTGGGGGCGTGCGCGCAGTTTAGCAGTTTCAACCGGTAAGGTGAAGAGGGCTGGCTAGCTTGCGCAAAGCTCGGTGGCACGCTCGAACGCGGCGGTAAAGCCGATCAGCGAAAACGTGTCAAACGTGGTTGTGCCGCGCTGTGAAACACCGGTAACCAACGCCTCAGAGCCACCGCGCATAGCCGTGATCAATGCGCCGTCATCCTCGGGCTTAGACCATGCATATTCGGGGTTGATATCGGGGTTTGGATAGAGCGCAAAGCTGGAACTGCCGATGCGCAACTCGACCGTGCCATCATTGCGCAGCGGATAGCCCGCCATGAAGCTTGGCTCGTTGGCAATGTTTTCGCTGGGTATAACCGACACATAAAAGCGGATATCGCTGCGGCGCACATCGACGGCCTGGCCACCACGTTCGGCGCGCCATGTTGTCGGGGCCGACACGATGAAGCATTCTTTCGGGTTTTCCACCACATAGATGGCCCAGTCGGTTGAGGATTCGGTTAAAGTTGCCTCTTGTGCGGCGCTTGCACCAGCCGATGCCACCAGCCCGAACAGGGCCGCGGTAAGCATTTTTTGCACGTCAACACTAAAAATCTTCATCAATCTTCTGCCTCGGTCTATTGTGAACAGGCTTGAATGGCATCATCCAACGCAGCGGTAAACCCGGTCAAGGAAAAGGTATCGGTGGTGATTGTGCCGCGCTGCGAACGGGCCGTAACAATCGCATCGCGCCCGCTTTTCATTGCTGCAACCAAAGCGGCATCGTCATCAGGCTCGGTCCATGCGTATTGGTCGCAACGCTCGATTGCGCCGGCTTGCGTGCAATAGGCCGCATTGGGGTAAAGCGATGTTTCAGTGCCGCTGATGGTTACTTTGGCGGGCGAATCAGTTGTCAACGTGTAACCGGCGCGAAAGCTCGGCTCGGTCACACCGGGCGAATCGGCAAACAGGTTGATGAAAAAACGGATGTCACCACGCTCGACACTTACCGCTTGCCCGTCACGCGACGCGCTCCAGCTTGACGGCTCGGCATAAATAAAGCACGACGGCCCGGCGTCATTATCGCGATAAATGCGCCAGTCTTCCTGCACACTGATCAGTTCAAGCGACTGTGCAACGGCCATTGCGGGCATTAAAATGCCCAATAGCCCGCCCAACAGCCCAAGTGTCCGCGCCTGCATCTTCGCCCTTTCTTAAACGTCTGCGGCCGGTTTTTTGTTAGCTCGCAGCGCTTGTGTTTCCTGTTCGATGGGGCGTAACTTACCGCCAGTCAAAGGGCTTTTTCCAGCCCTTTACATAAAAATATTACCGCGCGGGCCTATTTGGGCTGATTCATGCGCATATGGGGGTTTGTGTGGCTGACAGCATTAAACTGGTCGAGGCATGGCGGGGTGATCTGCCGGAATCGCTGCATCGCGGCCATGTAGTGATTGCCGATGCGCAGGGCATTCGGGCAAGCTGGGGCGATGCCGGTGCGGTGATTTTTCCGCGCTCGTCGTGCAAAATGCTGCAAGCGCTGCCGCTACTTGAAACCGGTGCGGCAGCAAAATACCGGCTGACAACCGAACAAATCGCCCTTTCCTGCGCCAGCCATAATGGCGCGCCCATGCATACTGAACGGGTGAGCGCATGGCTTTCAGGGCTTGAGCTTGGCGAAAGCGATTTGCGCTGCGGCACGCAGCAACCGGCCGAACTTGACGACCAGTTTGCACTGCATGACGCAGGCCAGCAGCCCTGCCAGTTGCACAATAACTGCTCGGGCAAACATGCAGGGTTTCTTACGCTCAACGCATATCTGGGTGGCCATGCCGATTACATCGAGCTCGACCACCCCGTGCAAATTGTCATAAAACAGGCGTTTGAAGAAATGACCAACGAGACCAGCCCCGGCTACGGGGTTGATGGCTGTTCGGCCCCGAATTTTGCCTGCACCATGGCCGGGCTGGCGCGCGCCGCCAGCGCAATGGCCCGCCCCGATACGCTGGGTGCGGCGCGCGGCGCGGCAGCGCGCAGCCTTGTTTCGGCCATGATGGCGCACCCAAAGCTTGTATCGGGTGAAGGCCGCGCCTGCGCCGAGCTTATGGCTGCCGCCAAGGGCCGCGCCGCCATCAAAACCGGTGCCGAGGGTGTGTTTCTGGCTATCATCCCCGATTTGGGCATTGGCGTTTCCATCAAGATCGAAGACGGCACAACCCGCGCATCCGAGGCAGCGATGGCGGCTGTTCTGGTGCATTTGGGTATATTGGATGCTGACGATCCGGCCGTTTTGGCGCGGCTTTACAAACCATTGCCAAGCCGGCGTGGTTTTGATGCCGGCGGCATCCGCCCGCATGCCGATTTCGCCAAAGCTCTGGGGCTGTAAAGCCCTGTGGAGACCCGTTTCACCCGATGCGGCGAAGGCTTGCCGCTGCTGGCGAATTTCTGTATCCGTAAACCATGAAACGTGTTTTTGACATTGCCGACCGCAACCGCCTGCCATGGCGGTTCCACGCCGAAACATTGGTGCTTTGTGCTGCGGGCTAGGCTGCCCTGCCGCATCGCTTTCAGTTTTAATTTCCTGAACAGGAACCCGCTATGACCACCCCCAAAACACTCTATGATAAAATCTGGGATGCCCATCTGGTGCAAGAAGACGCCGATGGCACCTGCCTTTTGTATATCGACCGCCACCTTGTGCATGAAGTCACCAGCCCGCAGGCCTTTGAAGGGCTGCGCATGTCAGGCCGCAAGGTGCGCGCGCCGGAAAAAACCATCGCCGTGCCCGACCATAACGTGCCCACCACGCTAGACCGCGCCAATGCAGCCACAATGACCGAAGACAGCCGCATTCAGGTTGAGGCGCTCGACAAGAACGCGCGTGATTTCGGCATCCATTACTACCCTGTCTCTGACGTGCGGCAGGGGATTGTGCATATCGTTGGGCCCGAGCAAGGCTGGACCCTGCCGGGGATGACCGTGGTTTGCGGCGACAGCCACACGGCCACCCATGGTGCTTTTGGTGCGCTGGCCCATGGCATCGGCACATCCGAAGTCGAGCATGTTCTGGCCACGCAAACGCTGATCCAGCGCAAGGGCAAAAACATGAAGGTAGAAATTACCGGCAAGCTGCGCCCCGGTGTAACCGCCAAGGACATCACGCTTTCGGTGATCGGCGAAACCGGCACGGCTGGCGGCACGGGTTATGTTATCGAGTATTGCGGCGAGGCGATCCGCGATCTGTCCATGGAAGGCCGGATGACCGTGTGCAACATGGCCATTGAAGGTGGCGCGCGCGCCGGGCTTATCGCACCGGACGAGAAAACCTTTGCCTATTGCAAAGGCCGCCCGCATGCCCCGAAAGGCGCCACCTGGGACGCCGCGCTCGCCAATTGGAAAACCCTGTTTTCCGATGAAGATGCGCATTGGGACAAAGTTGTCACGCTGAAGGGCGAAGATATCGCCCCCGTCGTCACCTGGGGCACCAGCCCCGAAGATGTTCTGCCCATCACCGCCGAAGTGCCCGCCGCAAGCTCGTTCAAGGGTGGCAAGGTCGCCGCCGCCCAGCGCAGCCTTGACTATATGGGCCTGAAACCCGGCCAGAAGCTGACCGATATTGAGATTGATACGGTTTTCATCGGCTCCTGCACCAATGGCCGCATTGAAGATCTGCGCGCCGCCGCCGAAATTCTGCGCGGCAAGAAAATCAAGGACGGCATGCGCGCCATGGTCGTGCCCGGCTCGGGGCTTGTGCGCGCGCAGGCCGAGGAAGAAGGGCTTGCGCAGGTGTTTCTGGATGCGGGGTTTGAATGGCGGCTTGCGGGCTGTTCCATGTGCCTTGCCATGAACCCCGACCAACTTGCCCCCGGCGAGCGCTGCGCCGCCACCTCCAACCGCAACTTCGAAGGCCGTCAGGGCCGCGGCGGGCGCACGCATCTGATGTCGCCCGCCATGGCGGCGGCGGCGGCGATCACCGGAAAACTGACCGATGTGCGGGAGATGATGTAATGTTCTGGAAGTTGCGCATATTTCTGGCTTCACTGGCGTTTGTCAGCGCTTTTAGTGCCGCCCACGCGCAAGATCGGTTGGTAACTTGGGCACTGCAAGCGCGGCTTACTCAGGATAAGTTGTACGATGGGGAGATGGATGGACTTTCAGGCCCAGCTACTCGTGCAGCGATAGAAATTTATGCCAACAATAATGGAATCCAGCCCTCGCGCAGCGCAGTGGTTGAGCACATTATGTACCGCTCACTTACATCGGATCGCCGCTCGCCAACAGAGCAAGAGTTGCTCGCGGCGCGTGATGCCGCTCGCTACATAATGAGGGATGCTGAGGCTGCTCAGTTTCGTGATGAATGGGCATTCGACGCTCCCGGAGGCGTCCTGATCTGTGGGCAGGTCAATGGAAAGAACGTGTATGGCGCATATGTTGGCTTTCGAGCTTACAGCCTTACGTTGTCAGTACTCAGCATTCCTGGCAATTCTGATCCGACGCTGATTCCACTAGGTGAACCGAATATGGATAATGCCGGTGTATTCTGCTCTTTGGGCACCTCCATCGGATTGGCGATAATCTCACGGTCAAACAGTCATAACTAACCCAATATTTTGAGGTAAGGCTAATGGAAAAATTCACAAAAATCAGCGGTGTTGCCGCGCCCATGCCGCTTGTGAATGTCGATACCGACATGATCATCCCCAAGCAATTTCTGAAAACCATCAAGCGTTCTGGCCTTGGGATAAACCTGTTTGACGAGATGCGTTTCAACCAGGATGGCAGCGAAATTCCAGATTTCGTGCTCAACCAGCCCGCCTATCGCAATGCGCAAATTCTTGTGGCGGGTGAAAATTTCGGCTGTGGCTCGTCGCGCGAACATGCGCCTTGGGCCTTGCTTGATTTCGGCATTCGTGTTGTCATCTCTACAAGTTTTGCTGATATCTTTTATAATAACTGTTTCAAAAACGGCATTCTGCCAATTGTGTTACCGCAAGAAGATGTCGATAAACTCATGGATGATGCGCGGCGTGGCGCGAATGCTGTTGTTAGTGTTGACCTTGAAAACCAGGTTATTACTGGGCCGGACGGTGGCGAGATCGGTTTTAAGGTGGATGCGTTCAAGAAACACTGCTTGATAAACGGGCTTGATGATATTGGCCTCACGCTGCAAAAAGTGGATGCGATCGGGGGCTTTGAAGACCGCTATAAAACGGCGGCGCCCTGGGTCTGAAGCTGCCCGATGAAGGCGGCAATATAAGGGGGACACGGTGCTGAATCGTCTGATCGGCGCAGTATTTCGAGCCGCTGTGGTGATTGTCATCATCGCGCTGCCTTCGTTCATTTTGCCCAATACCACACTTAACGCCCGTGAACTTTCATTGATTGCGGGCGGCGTTGTGGCCGCCTTCACCATTTTCGAATATGCGGCGAAATCACCCGGTTTCGTCGATTTTCGTTTTGCGCCCCCCTATAACCGCATGCGCGTTGCGATTATTGCGACCGAGCTTTTGCTCATCGCGTTCTACTTTCGCGACCTTGCACTTGGCGGGCCGATGGTGGAGTTTGGTGCCCGGTTCGCCTTTCTTGCGGAGATCCCCGGAAGCCCGGTGCGTATGTCGCTTGAAATGTTCGCCGATACGCTCACACCCGGCCAGCTTTCGCGGCTTGGGGTTGTCATGTCGCTGGCCATGGTCACGGCTTTGGGGCTGTCTGTGGGTTTTGCAATTTTGCTGTGGCTCTCGCGCTGGCCGATTGATCGGGTCGGGTTCAACCTTTGGGTCAATATGCCCAATTTCGAACCTTCAGAAGTTGGCAAGACCGAACGGCGGCTCTATCGCGACGGTGTGCTTAACATCATTTTTGCGCCGCTCGTGCTCTATGCCGCGCCCTTTGTATTGCCGCTGGCCAGCAACACACTTGGCAGCAACCTGCTGCGCGAGCCACAAGCCGTGATCTGGCTGGCGACACTCTGGGCCTTTTTGCCGGCATCGCTCATCATCCGCGGCGCGGCTATCCTGAAAATCAACCGGATTTTGCGGCAGGCAAAGCAGCTTTGATCAGGCTTGCGCTCTTATTCTGCTGGCTTGATGTCGCCAGCCATGCCGAAACCCTGCGCATCGTGAACTGGAACGTTGCGCTGGATAGGGATGGGCCGGGCTTGTTGCTGGCCGAAATCCGCAAGAACGACCCTGAAATCCTGGCGATAGTGGGTGAACTTGCGCAGCGTGATGCCGGTATCGTTCTGCTGGTCGGGTTTGACAATGATTATGCGGGCCAAAGCCTTGCAGCCTTTCAGGCCGCGCTTGCCACGGCGGGCATGGCCTATCCCCATGCACTTGCACTTGTCGGCAATGAAGGCATGCCATCGGGGCTGGATCTTGATGGCAACGGGCGGCTCAATGGCTGGGGTGATAATTGGGGTTTTGGGCGCTATCCGGGCCATGATTCCATGGTGCTGCTGTCGCACTACCCGCTTGAGGTTTCGCGCCGCTGGAGCGAATTTCTTTGGGCAGAACTACCCGATGCGCGCATGCCTTTGCGCGGTGGAGCGCCCTTTCCAAATGCTGAAATTGCCGCACAACTGCGCCTGTCATCCCATGGTCATTGGGATGTGGCTGTGCAAACTCCCGACGGTGCTGTGCATTTGCTCATCTCGTACCCGACGCCCCCCGCATTTGACGGGCCGGAGCGGCACAACCGACTGCGCAACAATGACGAAATTGCCTTCTGGCAACACTATCTGAATGGCGTGCCGCTTGCTGATGATAGCGGCGATAGCACCCCGCCCACTGCAGCGCCCTTCATCATTATCGGCGATCTGAACGCCGATTCGACCGAAGGCGACGGGGTAAAGACGGCAATCCGGGGTTTGCTGGCCCATCCGCGCGTGCATAACCCCGCAGCACATGACCAGCCCACGGCCTTTTGGGCAGGGCTGGCACCGATGCGGGTCGATTATATCCTGCCCTCGCACGATTTGCGCATTGTCGATGGCGGCGTTGGTGGCGAGGTTGAAGGCGCTATGACAGCGCACCGGCTGGTCTGGCTTGATGTGGCGCTGGACTAGGGGCCAAAGCTGCCGCAAGCATCACCTCGGTCGGGGTTGGTTTGAAATCGGGCAGATAGCGGCGCAGTTCCGTCTCCTCCATCCAATGCGGGTGGCTGGCCAGATAGCGCATTTCCAGCAACTCCCGCGCCATCTCCATAAAGGGCGAGGCCAGCCGCAACATCCACCATGCAAAGGGTTTTATGCGCAGCGGGCGGTTCAGCAGCTGCGCATATATATCGGCAATTTTCTGAATGCTCAGCCTATGGCCCGCAAAGGGAATATCGTAAGCGGCGGCCCCTACCCATTGAATTGATCTGTTCCTGATGCGTGACTCGCCTGCGAGAAGGTCTGCGTAAGCAGATGGAGGTTTGGCATGGCAGATGGTGGCGATGGATTTGTTGGTCGGTGCGAGGTCGTTGAGCCTCGGCGGCGAGGCAAGCGGCGCTGGTCGACTGAGATGAAGGCGCGGATTGTCGCCGAAAGCCTTCAGCCAGGCGCCCGGGTCGTCGATGTGGCGGCGCGCTATGACATCCTGCCCCATCATCTGTCCGATTGGCGTCGCCATGCCCGGCAGGGTCGGCTGGCACTGCCAAGTGACCTGATGGACGGGCTGACCACATCACCAAGCTCGGCAGTTGCGGAGCCTGCCTTTGTGCCGCTGTCCATTTTGCCCGATCCTGCGGATCAGCCTTTGCCTTCGATAGCAGTTGCCGCGCAGGGTGGCTCCGGGGTGATGATGATTGAGGTCGGGCCCGATCTACGGCTGCGCATTCCCGGCGATGTTGCGGTGGAACGCGCAGTCGCGCTGGTTCAGGCCCTGCGAGGGACATCGTGATTGTCGCGGGCCAACGTCTGCCGATCCTGATCGCGACACGGCCTGTGGATTTCTGGTGCGGACATAACGCTCTGGCGCTGATCGTGCAGACCGAGTTGAAGCTTGATCCGCATTCCGGGGTGACGGTGATCTTTCGCTCGAAGCGGGGCGACCGGTTGAAGATTTTGGTTTGGGACGGGACCGGGCTCGTGCTGGTCTACAAGGTGCTCGAGTCTGGCAGCTTTGCCTGGCCGAAGGTGCAAGACGGCACGATGCGACTGTCGCGAGCGCAATACGAGGCTCTGTTCGAGGGGCTGGACTGGCGGCGGGTGGTGGCGCAGCGGGTGCTGGCACCAACTGCGGCAGGATGACTCACCAGGCCGATTTTAGCGTTGTTTTATTGGGATTTTTCCTCAGATCGGGTAGAATGGCAGCATGTCGCAGCCCCTTGATCTCAACCAGTTTCCTGACCTTCCGCCCGAGGTAGTGAAGGCCTTCGCTGCCCAGAAGGCGGCGCTGGAAGCTGCGCAGTTTGAGGCATCGGTTGAACGCGCAGCGCGCCAGCACGAACAGGCGGTGGTGGCAGAGAAGGATGCCTTCATCACCGAGTTGAAGGCGCTGATCGAGAAGCTGGAAGGCCAGGTTCAGGACTACCGGCGCACCAAGTTCGGGCCGAAATCCGAGAAGCTGGACCCGGCGCAACTGGAACTGGCGCTTGAGGATCTGGAGACGGCGATTGCCGAGACGCAGGCGCAGATCGTCGACCTCGAGGACAGGATCGCGGCCAGCGAGCCGGACCCCGAAAAGCGCAAGCCCCGCGGGCTGCGCAAGGCACGGGCACTGCCCGAAAGCTTGCCTCGGGTTGAACGTGTGGTCGAGCCTGACAGCATTGTCTGTCCTTGTGGCTGCGGCGACATGGTCCGGATCGGCGAGGACCGGACTGATCGGCTGGATTATATTCCCGCGCGTTATCAGGTGATCGTCACGATCCGCCCAAAATACGCCTGCCCCAAGGGGCGCGCGGGCGTCGTGCAAGCAAAAGCACCTGCGCATCTGCTGGAAGGAAGCTGGCCCACCGAGGCGCTGCTGGCGCAGATCGCGGTGTCCAAGCATTCCGAGCACATGCCGCTGAACCGGCAGGCCGTGGTGATGGCGCGGCA
>JBBDJE010000034.1:0-26094 GCA_040880065.1 Paracoccaceae bacterium
ACATCCTATGCCCTGCGGGCTCCGGGTGTTGCACTTGAAACTTGAGCCTAAGCCTCTACCCGCGCCTCATCTGCCGGTAGGCCCGCGCGCATCAACCCGGCCCGCAACATGGCGCGGCCGCCGCCAAAGGCTGTAACGGCATCCGCCGCGCCGAGCCGCGCGGCCAGCCCCCAATCGGCAAACACCGCGTTTGCGGCGGCCATAAGGTCGGCGCTGGTGTCAACCAATGTGCCATCCAGATCGAAAATTGCGCTGCGCATGATTTCTCCCACCCTGCTTGCAGATGCTTTTAGTTGCCCCAAGCCCCTGCTACAACCGCCTCAATTGAGGGAGAGACAAAATGGCACTCGCAACCATTATTCTGGCCGCAGGGCAAGGCAAGCGCATGCAATCGGACCTGCCCAAAGTGCTGCACGAGGTTGGCAACGCCCCGATGTTGGCGCATGTGCTGGCGACCGCCCGTCAGCTTTGCAGCGCGCGCATCGTGGTCGTGGTGGGCCATGGCGGCGATCAGGTTGCCGCCGTGGCACAAGACATTGACCCGGATGTGTTGATCGCCACACAAGCCGATATGCTAGGCACCGGAGATGCCGTGGCACAAGCCCTGCCCGCCCTTGCCGGCTTTGAGGGCGATGCGTTGGTGCTGTATGGCGATACGCCGCTGATCACGCCCGAAACAATCGCGCGCATGCAGGCCGCACGGCTCGCCGGTGCCGCCGTGGTGGTGCTCGGCTTTCAAAACCCGCCGGGCGGCTACGGGCGGCTGGTGCTTGGTGCGGGCGGCGGGCTTGAAGCGATTGTCGAAGCCAAGGATGCCGACACAGCAACCTATGCGCTGACCCTGTGCAATAGCGGGGTGATGCTATGCGATGCGGGGCTGATGGCGCAACTTGTTGGTGCGATTGAACCCTCGCCAGAAACCGGCGAAATTTACCTCACCAGCATCGTGGCGCTGGCGCGTGAAGCCGGACATGCCTGCGCCGTGGTCGAATGCCCTGCCGATGAAACCGAAGGCGTGAACACGCGCGCCGATCTTGCCGCCGTTGAAGCCGCCTTTCAAGCGCGCGCGCGGCGCCTGGCATTGGACGACGGTGTAACCCTGCAAGCCCCCGATACGGTGCTGTTTTCACAAGACACCGCCCTTGGCCGCGATGTGGTGGTGGAGCCGAATGTCATTTTCGCCCCCGGGGTGAGCGTGGAAAGCGGGGCACGCATCCGCGCCTTCTCGCACCTTGAGGGCTGCCATGTGGCCAGCGGTGCAATTATCGGCCCCTATGCCCGCCTGCGGCCCGGTGCCGATATCGGGGTTGATGCCCGCATTGGCAATTTTGTAGAAATCAAAGCCGCCGAAATTGCCGAAGGCGCGAAGGTGAACCACCTGTCATATGTGGGTGATGCGGTGGTGGGTGCGCGCAGCAATATCGGGGCGGGCACGATTTTTTGCAATTATGACGGGGTGTTCAAGCATCAGGCGGTGCTCGGGGCAGATGTGTTTATCGGCTCTAACACAGCGCTGGTATCGCCTGTGCGCATTGGCGCTGGCGCGATGGTCGGCTCCGGTTCCGTTATCACCCGCGATGTGCCGGGCGGCGATCTGGCCTTGTCGCGCGCGCGCCAGGAAAACAAGCCCGGCCTTGGCGCGCGGCTTATGGCGCGGCTGCGCGATATGAAAGCCGCAGGAAAGCGCCCATGACCCCGCTTGAAGAGTTGCAGACGCGGGCAAACCCCGAACGGGCTGCGCAAATGGCCGCCTATCACAAGGCCACGCGCCCAGTGCTGGGCCTGCCCAATGCCGATGTTCACGAGCTTGCGCGCACATGGCGCGAAAGCCGCAGCCTTGCCGAACGCGTTGCGCTTGCCGCATCGCTTTGGGATACCGACATTTTCGAGGCTCGGCTTGCCGCAGGCAGCCTGCTGACCCAGGCGCGTATGAAAGAAGATGAGCCACTGGCTTGGGCCGAACTTATCCGTTGGGTGCCGGGGTTTGATAGCTGGGCACTGGCCGACCATGCCTGTAGCGCGATCGGGCGGCGGTTGGTTGCGCATCCGGCGCGGCTAAACGAAGTTGAAAACTGGACAAAACACGAAAATATGTGGATGCGGCGCGCGGCGCTCATAGCCACCCTGCCCTGGACCAAGCAAAACCACCCGAGCGATGACGACCGCGCCATACGCGCCCGCGTGCTGGCTTGGGCGGCGGGCTATGTGCACGACCGTGACTGGTTCATCCAAAAAGCCGTTGCATGGTGGCTGCGTGAGCTTTCAAAGCATGATGACGCGCCGGTGCGCGCCTTTCTGACTACTTATGGAAACGAGATGAAAGCCTTTGCCCGTAAGGACGCCGCGCGCAATCTGGCCTAGCGGGGCGGTATTTTGCTTTAAGATCAGCAAACCCGAGCTGTCGCTCCGGTTGTGGCAAACATCAAAACCCTAGCCACGGTTTATCCTCTGGCTTTCAATTCGCGGCGCATGATCTTGCCGGTGGCGGTCATCGGCAGGCTTTCAACAAACTCTACCGTTTTCGGGGCAACATGGGGAGAGATGCGCAAGCGCACGCGCGCGATCAGCGCGGCCGCCAATTCATCGCCCGCGCCGCGCCGCGCCACCACATAGGCCTTTACCACCTCGGTGCGCACAGGGTCGGGCACGCCGACCACAGCGGCCATTTCCACATCGGGATGGGCTGTCAGGCAATCCTCGATCTCGCTCGGGCCAATGCGATAGCCCGATGAGGTGATCACATCATCGGCACGGCTTTCAAAGAAGAAATAGCCTTCGCTATCCATATGCCCCTCATCGCCGGTGCGCATCCACTCACCGCTGTATTTGGCGGCGGTTTTTTCGGGTTGGTTCCAATAGCCAAGAAACATTTGCAGCGCGCCGCGTTTGACGGCGATTTCACCCGACTGGCCAGCGCTTAACACCTCGCCTGCCGCATTCAAAATTGCCACATCGCTGCCCGGCACGGCACGGCCTGTGCTGGCGGAGCGGGGTGCAAAGACGGTGTGGCTGTTGCCAAGCACAAGGTTGCATTCGGTCTGGCCGTAGAACTCGTTGATGGTGGTGCCGAGCGCCGAACGGCCCCAGTCGGCCAAGCCCGCACCCAACGCCTCGCCGCCCGAACCGACACTGCGCAGGTTTAGCTTGGGCGGGTTTGCAACGCTGCGCATAAGCTTGAGCGCGGTAGGCGGCAAAAAGGTGTTGCGCACGCCCATATCCGCCATCAGCGCAAAAGCGGCTTCGGGGTCAAACTTGGCCATGCGATGCGCGATCAGCGGCACGCCGTGGTAAAGCGCGGGCATCATGACATTGGTCAACCCGCCCATCCACGCCCAATCGGCAGGGGTCCACATGCAATCGCCCTTTTGCGGCAAAAAGTTGTGGTGCGTTTCAACGCCGGGCAAATGCCCAAGCAAAACGCGGTGGCCATGCAGCGCGCCTTTGGGCGGGCCGGTGGTGCCTGAAGTGTAAGAGATAAAGGCCGGATCGTCGGGCGTGGTATCGGCCAGCGGGCAGATATCGGCGGCCTTGCCAAGCTCTTGCCAAAAGCCGTGCGCGCCACCCTCGCGGGTATCAATGGAAAATACCGCCTCAAGCGCGGGGAGCCGGTCGCGGATGCCGAGCACCTTGGGCAGATTGGCGCCATCGGTCACCAGCATGCGCGCGCCGCTATCGGCAAGCCGGAATTGCAGCCCGTCGGCCCCGAATAATGTGAACAGCGGCACAACGACAGCACCAAGCCGGTAGGCCGCCAGATGGGTGAGAATCGCCTCGGGTGTTTGGGGCAGCAGCAGCGCCACACGGTCGCCTCGCTTTAGCCCATGGGCGGCCAGCGCATTGGCAAAGCGTGAAGAGGCACGCGAAAGCTGGATGTAATTATAGTGCCTCACCTCGCCATCGGGGCGCAGATATGTCAGCGCGCGCCGCTCGGGTTCGGCGCGTGCCCAACGGTCGCACAGCGCTTCTGCGAGGTTGAACCATGCCGGGCGCGGCCAGGCAAAGCCCGCGCGCATTGCGGACCAGTCATTGCCGGGGGTTACAAGCGGTTGGCTGATCATCGCGGCACCTTAGCTTATGGCGCGTCAAGGTAAAGTGCTTTGCTGCGTCACATCTGCCGCTTGCCCTTGGGCCATTGCAGGCATAGGTTTAACCCATGAACCAAGCCCCGCTGATAGACCCGTTTGCGCGCATCATCGACTATTTGCGCGTATCTGTAACAGACCGTTGCGATTTTCGCTGTGTGTATTGCATGAGCGAGAACATGAACTTTTTGCCCAAAGCCGAGTTGCTCAGCCTAGAGGAACTGGACCGGCTCAGCAGCGCCTTCATCGCGCTTGGCGTTAAAAAACTGCGCATTACCGGCGGCGAACCTTTGGTGCGCAAGGGCATAATGACCTATTTCGAGGCGATGTCGCGCCACCTTGCCAGCGGCGCGCTACGCGAGTTGACGCTGACCACCAATGGCAGCCAGCTCAAGAAATATGCACAGGCTTTGGCCGATTGCGGCGTGAAGCGCATCAATGTCTCGCTGGATACGCTGGATGACGCGAAGTTCAAGGCCATCACCCGCTGGGGCCGGTTCGGCCAGGTGATGGAGGGGATCGAGGCGGCAGAGGCGGCAGGGCTGGCCATAAAAATCAACGCCGTGGCGCTGAAGGGCACCAATGACGACGAGGTGCACCACATGGTGCAATGGTGCGGCGAGCGCGGCTTTGATCTGACCTTTATCGAGGTTATGCCCATGGGCGATATGGGCGAGGAAAACAGGCTTGAGCAGTATTGGCCGCTGAGCGATGTGCGCGCAGAACTGGCGACACGCTGGAGCCTGACGGACATTCCGCTCAACACCGGCGGCCCGGCGCGCTATGTTCAGGTGGCTGAAACCGGCGGGCGGATCGGGTTTATCACCCCGCTGACCCATAATTTCTGCGAAAGCTGCAACCGCGTGCGGCTTACCTGCACCGGCCAGCTTTATATGTGCCTTGGACAGGAAGACGATGCCGATTTACGCGCCGTGCTGCGCGCCAACCCCGATAATGCCCCGCTTTATGCCGCGATTCGCCATGCCATTGCCCATAAGCCCAAGGGCCACGACTTTGATTATTCGCGCCAACAGGTTTCTGGCGAAATGTCGCGCCATATGAGCCATACGGGCGGCTAAAAACACAATCGCGTGAATGCAGCCGGAACTGTGGAAACAATCTGTTTTGCCAACAATTGTTTGTGCTAGGTTCAGCGACTGATAGTATTTTCTAAATTCAACTAAACTGGTGGGCATTATGAAATTTTCAGTCATTACTTCAACGATTGCGGCCGCGCTTGTGGCGGGGGTTGTGTTTGCGGGCGGGCATCTGGCCTATGAACAACGCCAGGCGGCCATGAAAACGGTTGGCGGCAGCATGAAAGTCATTGGCGGCATGTCACAAGGTGCGATGCCGTTTGACGCCGCTGCACTGGCCGAGACCTTGGCCGCTATGCAAGTTGCTGTTGAAACCGCGCAAGGTGCTTTTCCGGCCGAACCGGATGTGAGCGAAAACTCCAAAGCTCTGGCTGCGATTTGGGAAACCCGCGACGATTTTGACCTGCGTCTGCAAACACTTGCTGACACAATCACCGTTGCTGCGGCCACACCGCCCGCCGATGCCGCCGCCTTGGGTGTGTTGCTTGGCCAACTTGGTGGGCAATGCCAGGCCTGCCACCAGAACTATCGCCAGCCAACACAATAAACTGGTTGCGCCGTTTTCTTAAATTTTGCGCCGTTGCCGCTGTTTTGGCGGCTGCGGCGTTCTTTTATCTGACAGCACCCAACCGCCTGCCACCAAGCCCTGTTTATGACACAGCCGGCAATGCCGCAGCAGGCGAGCGCATTTTCAACATAGCGGGCTGCGGGTCGTGCCATATGGCCAAAGGTGCAACCGGCGATGCGAGGCTCGTGCTGGGTGGCGGGCAAGAATTTGCCTCGCCCTTTGGCACGTTTGTTGCACCGAATATCTCGTCTGATGTTGAAACCGGCATTGGCGCCTGGTCTTCCTACGATCTGGCCAATGCGCTGCTGCGCGGCATTTCGCCAAAAGGCAGCCATTATTACCCTGTCCTGCCCTATACCTCTTATGCGCGCATGCAGCCCGCCGATGTGGTCGATCTGCGCGCCTATCTGGCCACCCTGCCCGCCGTAAGCCAGCCCAATGCCAGCCACGATCTGCCGCTGCCCTTTCGCCTTCGCCGCGGGCTTGGCCTTTGGAAGCTTTTGTTTCTGGACGATGCCCCGATCATTCCAAACGCGCCGGACTCCGGCCGCTATCTGGTTGAAGGGTTGGGCCATTGTGCCGAATGCCACACCCCGCGCAACCTTATCGGCGGGCTGGACCGCTCGCGCTGGCTTGCGGGGGCGCCCAACCCTTCAGGTGAAGGGCGCATTCCAAATATCACCCCCGGTGCGGCTGATGTTGGCAACTGGAGCGTAGCCGAACTGGTTTTCTACTTCGAAACCGGCTTCACCCCCGAATTTGATACAGCGGGCGGTGAAATGGTCAATGTCATTGCCAGTCTTGCCGCGCTGCCTGTCGCGGACCGCGAAGCCATTGCGGCCTATCTTAAAGCGATTCCGGCCCAAACCGACGCGCAGTAATGCGTGAAGATTTGGTGACCTAGCCCAAAATCGACGCTTTAGTGCCGCATTGCGACGATTAGCCTCGAAGTTTATAGATGACTCTTGAGCGCCCCGCCCTACAATTACGCAAGAAAATCGGGGCTGTAACGCCGATTAAATCAAGGAGGACTACATGTCATTCAACCTCAACCGCCGCACGCTGATGCAGGGCGCCGCTGCTGGTGCGCTTATTCTGGGCGCAGGCGTAAAACCGGGCTTTGCCCAAGCCAAACCCGGTGGGCATATCCGCTATGGCCGCGGCCACGGATCCACATCCGACAGTTTGGACCCGGCCAACTGGGAAAACGGCTTTGTGCAGGGCATGGGCTTTGCGCTCTACAACTGCCTGACCGAAGTTGGCACCGATGGCAGCCTTGTGCCTGAACTGGCCACCGAATGGGAAGCCAATGAAGGTGCCTCGGTCTGGACCTTCAAACTGCGTCAGGGCGTCACTTTCCATGATGGTGCACCGCTCGTCGCGGCCGATGTGGTTGCCTCGCTCGGCCACCATATGGGGGATGACAGCGAATCCGCCGCCAAGGTCATCGTTGCGGTCATCACCTCGATGGACACGCCGGATGATCATACGATCGTCTTCAACCTTGAAGGTGGTAATGCCGACTTCCCCTTCATCCTGTCAGACTACCACCTGCCAATTGGCAAGGCTGGCGACAATGGCAAGGTTGACTGGCAGACGGCCAATGGCACCGGCGGCTACAAGCTCGACAGTTTCGAGCCCGGCGTGCGTGCCACCATGACCAAGAACGCCAATTACTGGAAAGAGGGTCGTGCCCATTTCGACACGGTTGAAATGCTCTCGATCATCGACCCGACCGCACGCACCAATGCGCTGCTTTCCGGCCAGGTAGACGTGATTGACCGCGTGGTCGCCAACACCGCCGCGCTGTTTGACTCTGCCCCCAACATCAAGCTGAGCAGCGTTGCAGGCAACCAGCACTACGTCTTCCCCATGGACACACGCGTTGGCCCGTTCAGCGACAACAATGTGCGCCTTGCCATCAAGCACGCCGTGAACCGGCAGGAACTGGTTGACAAGGTGCTGTCCGGCTTTGGTTCGATCGGCAATGACCACCCGATTGGCCGTGGGCAGCAGTATTTCGCAGCGGACCTGCCGCAAACCTCCTATGACCCGGACAAGGCCAAGTGGCATTTGCAGCAGTCTGGGCTGGACTCGATTGAAGTCGAACTCTCCGCTTCGGAAGCGGCCTTTGGCGGCGCGGTTGATGCGGCTTTGCTGATTGCCAATTCGGCAGCACCAGCCGGCATCAACATCAACGTCATCCGCGAGCCAAATGACGGCTATTGGTCCAATGTCTGGATGGTGAAACCCTGGTCCGCATCCTATTGGGGTGGGCGTCCGGTCGAAGACCAGATGCTGTCCACCGCCTATGCAACGGGTGCCGCATGGAATGACAGCTTCTGGTCGAATGAACGGTTCGACAAGGTTCTGGTCGAGGCCCGCGCCGAGTTGGACACAGACAAACGCCGCGAAATGTATGCCGAGCTTCAGACCCTTCTAAACACAGATGGTGGCGTTGTTGTGCCGATGTTCGCAAATTACGTTGTCGCGATGACAACGGCTGTAGGCCATGAAGAGCAGATGGGCTCCAACATGGATATGGACAGCGAGCGCAGCATCGAGCGCTGGTGGTTCGTCTAAACGCCGCAAAACAATGCGATTGGGGCGGCCTGAATTGGCCGCCCCTTTCTTTTGCGCTATACCAATCCCGCACCACAGGCTATTACGCGCCAAGGCCCCTGTGACAGACCCGACGGACAAGAAGAAAACCTATGCCCTATCTACTGGGAATTGACGGCGGCGGCACCGGGTGCCGCGCGGCCATTGCCGATATGAACGGCACCGTACTGGCCGATGCAAAAGGCGGTGCGGCCAATATCGCCACGAACTACGCGCAAGCCCGCGCCAATATCATAGCCGCAACCCGCGAAGCCCTTACCGCCGCCGGCCTGCCGCAAGCCGCACTGGCGGAATGCCGCGCTGTGCTGGGGCTTGCAGGCTCCAACCTTGGCGACTATGCGGCGCGGCTCGGGGCTGATTTGCCCTTTGCCGCGAACGAAATCGTGAATGACTCGATCATCACGCTGGAAGGTGCGATTGGCGGGGTCGAGGGCTGTATCGCCGCTATTGGCACAGGCTCGGTCTTTGCGGCGCGCGATGCCAATGGCGTGCGCATGCTGGGCGGTTGGGGCTTTTTGCTGGGCGATGACGGATCTGGCGCGCGCCTTGGCAAAGACATTTTGCACCTGTCGGTGCTGGCCTATGACGGTGTGCGCCCGCAAAGCCCGCTTACCGCGGAATTGCTGGCCGCGTTCAACAACCGCCCTGACGAGATTGTCGAAACCGCCAAAGCCTGGTCGCCCGGCGATTTTGGCAAGCTTGCGCCGCGCGTGGTCGAAGCCTGGCGGCAGGGTGATACCAACGCCACAACCGTGCTCACCCATCATGCGGGCCTTGTGCAAGACAGCCTCGATGCGCTTGGTTTTTCGCCCGACAAAGCCTTTTGCATGCTTGGCGGGCTGGGCCATGTCTATCTGGAATTGCTCGACCCGAAATATCAGGCCGCCGCCCTGCCCCCAAAAGGCAACGCGCTAAGCGGCGCGGTGGCGCTGGCCCATCGACAATTCGGCACCGCCTGAGCGCAGCAACCAAGGCCCACATCCGCGCCGCCTGGTCGTGGCCGCCTAGTCGTGGAAGTGGCAGGCCACCTCATGCCCGTCATCCAGCACCTCAAGCGCGGGGCGCTTCTCGGCGCAAAGCGCTTGGGCGCGCGGGCAGCGGGTGCGAAACACGCAGCCAGATGGCGGGTCGAGCGGCGAGGGCAAATCCCCCTCCAGCAAGATAATCTGCTTGCCCCTCTCGATCTTCGGGTCGGGAATGGGCACTGCCGAAATCAGCGCTTGTGTATAAGGGTGGCGCGGGTTGGCATAGAGTTGTTTGGAGGTCGCAACCTCGGCCACATTGCCCAGATACAGCACCATAATGCGCGTGCTGATATGCTTTACCACGCTCAGATCATGGGCAATGAAGATCAGCGCAATGCCAAGCTCGCGCTGCAATTCCATCAGCAGGTTGATCACCTGCGCCTGAATCGAAACATCGAGTGCCGAGACCGGCTCGTCGCAGATGATGAGCTTGGGGTTGATGATCAGTGCGCGCGCGATGCCGATACGCTGGCACTGCCCGCCCGAAAACTCGTGCGGGTAGCGGTTGATGAGGTTTGGCAGTAGGCCCACACGGTCCATCATCGCCTTCACGCGGGTCTTGATCTCGGCCTTCTTGATGCCCGGTTCGTGGGTTTTGAGCGGCTCGGCAATGATCTGGCCAATGGTCATGCGCGGGTTCAGGCTGGCCAGCGGGTCTTGGAAGATGAACTGCACATCGGCGCGCACAGCCTTCAGTTCGCGCCCGCCCATCCCGAGCATATCTTTGCCAAGCCACAGAACCTCGCCAGCACTCGCGGGCACCATACGGGCCACGGCGCGCGCAAGCGTGGACTTGCCGCACCCGGATTCGCCCACAATGCCCAGAGTTTCGCCGGCAAAAAGGTCAAAATCGACCCCATCCACCGCCTTTAGCTTGCGCGGTTTTGTCCATGGCATAGAGCCTTGTACAAACACATCGAAGGTGACTTTCAACCCCGAGACGGATAGCAGTATTTCACGTTCGCTCATGCAACCAACTCCTCAACCTTGCGATGACAGGCGCGGCGATGGTCACCATCGCCCATGAGCAAGGGCATCAGATGGTGGCACTTGTCCACCACAAACGGGCAGCGCGGGCTAAAGGGGCAACCTTCGGGCATATTCATCATATTGGGCGGGTTGCCGGGAATGGTCGCAAGCGCCTCACCCTCTGCATCCAGCCGTGGAATGGCCGAAAGCAGGCCCATCGTATAGGGGTGGGTCGGGGTCTCAAACAGGGTTTCGGTGGCGGCCTGTTCCATCACCTGCCCGCCATAAAGCACAAGCGTATCACGGCACGAACCGGCCACAACGCCAAGGTCATGGGTGATCAGCACAATCGCCATGCCAAGCTCGGCCTGCATTTCGGCCAGAAGCGTCATGATCTGCGCCTGCACGGTCACATCGAGCGCGGTGGTCGGCTCATCGGCAATAAGCAATTTGGGGCGGCAAAGCAGCGACATTGCAATCATTACGCGCTGGCGCATGCCGCCGGAAAACTCGTGCGGATACTGGCGCATGCGCGCCTTGGCCTCGGGAATGCGCACGGCATCAAGCATGGCAATGCTTTCTTTCACCGCGTCGGCCTTGCTCATGCCCTTATGCAGTATCAGCACCTCGGCCATCTGCTCGGAAATGCGCCGATAAGGGTTGAGCGAGGTCATCGGGTCCTGGAAAATCATGGCGATTTCCGCAGCCCGTATCTTGTTCAACGCTTTCAGTGGTGCGTTCAGAATTTCCTTATCTTCAAACAGCACCGAACCTGTGGCGCGGCCGTTTTGCGCCAGCAGCCCCATCATGGCGAACACGGTCTGGCTTTTGCCCGACCCGCTTTCGCCCACAATGGCCAGTGTTTCGCCCTTATCGAGCGTGAAGCTGACATTCTTGACCGCCTGCACCTGCCCGTCGGGGGTGCTGAACTCGACCGACAGGTCTTTGACATCCAACAGCATTCCGGCCTCCTACCTGTCTTTCGGGTCTAGCGCGTCGCGCAACCCGTCACCGACAAAAAACAGCGAAAAGATCAGTACAACGAAAAAGCCGAGCGGGAACAAGAACTGCCAGATCGTGCCATAGTGCAAATTGCCCGCCCCAACATTGATAAGCTGGCCAAGGCTGGTATCGGGTGGCTGCACCCCTAGCCCGACGAATGAAATGAAGCTTTCGGTCAGGATCATTTCCGGCACCAGAAGCGTGGCATAAACCGTGACCACGCCAAGCAGGTTCGGCACGATATGGCGCAGGATAATGGTGAAACTTCCAACCCCGCTGGCCTGCGCCGCCTCGATAAACTCCTTGTTCTTGATGCTGATGGTCTGCCCGCGCACAATGCGCGCCATTCCCAGCCATGACAGCATGCCAATACCAACAAACAGCATAGCGATTGAGCGCTCGAATGTCACAAGCAGCAAAATAAGCACGAACATGAAAGGGATCGCCATGAGGATATCGACAATCCGCATCATGATACTGTCGACGCGGCCACCGAAATAGCCTGCAATCGCGCCGTAAAGCGTGCCGATCACCACGGCAACGGCCGCCCCCACCACGCCGACGAGCAGCGAAATCCATGTGCCCTGAATAACGCGGGAATACAGGTCGCGCCCCTGGTCGTCATAGCCGAAATAGTGGCCGTTGGAAATGCTCGGCTGCCCCGATTGCGCGGCACGGCCGATCATCGAAAAGTCGATGGTTTCGTGGTCTGTCACGGCGATCAGCGGGCCGAACACGGTAAAAAGCGCAATGAGAATAAGCACAATGGTGAAGAACACCGCAGCCTTGTTGCGCAGATAGCGGCGGCGCGCGTCTTTCCACAGCGAACGCCCTGCCACTTCTGCACCTTCGAGCTTGTCGCCCAAGATCTTGTCGGTAATCAGCATGATGTCACCTCACAACCTTACCTTGGGGTCGATCCATGCGTAAAGGATATCGGCCACCATGTTGAAAGTGATGGTCAGCGCGCCGACCAGAATTGTTATGCCCATCATCACCGAATAATCGCGCGAAAAGGCCGAGTTCACAAAGGCTTGCCCGATGCCGCCGGTCGAAAAGAATGTATCGATCACAACCGACCCGGTGATCATGCCCACAAAGGCCGGCCCGAGGTAGCTGATCACCGGCAGCAGGGCCGGCTTTATCGCATGTGAAAAGATGATCTTGGTGTTGGACAACCCCTTGGCGCGCGCGGTGCGGATGAAGTTAGAGTTCAGCACTTCTAGCATGGAACTGCGCGTAAGGCGCGCTATAGAGGCCATGTAGCTTGTGGACAGCGCGATCACCGGCATGACAAGATTCTTGAAACCGCCACCATCCCAGCCGCCCCCGGGCAGCCAGCCAAGGGTGAGCGTGAACAGCCACAGCAGCAGCGGCGCCATCACGAAATTCGGCAGCACCTGCGCACCCACCGAAATGCCAACCGCAAAATAATCCAGAAAGGAGTTGTGGCGCACGGCGGCCGCAACACCAAGCGAGATACCGCAGACCGTGGCAACAATAAACGACCAGAACCCGTAGGTCAGCGTGACCGGAAAGCCCTGCGCGATGATGTCATTCACAGTGCGGTCTTTGAATTTATAGGACGGACCAAAGTCAAACGCGGTCACGACGCCCTTGAGATAGGTGAAAAGCTGCTGCCAAAGCGGCTGGTCCAACCCGTATTTCGCGTTGATATTCGCCATCACCGATGCTGGCAGGGGGCGTTCGGAGTTGAACGGGCCGCCCGGTGCCGCATGCATGAGAAAGAATGTAACAACACTGAGTATGAATAGCGTGGGAATCGCGACGGCGATGCGCCGCAAGATAAACTTGATCATGATTTGCCACCCGCAAATGCGACATCGCGCCCTGCAAGGGGCGCGATGTCTGACGACCTAACCGGTCTTAGTTGTCAACCCGGTAGAGGTTGCGCGAGTACCAGTTCTGCTCGACGTTTTGCACCGGCCAATTGCGGATCTCGTCGTTCAGCATCATGTTGCCCGAGTAGTGGTAAACCGGGATAACCGGCATTTGGTCGGCCAGGATCTCTTCGATACGGGTGTAGTTTTCCGAAGGATCAGCCATGGTTTT
Source organism: Paracoccaceae bacterium (assembly GCA_040880065.1). GTDB lineage: Bacteria > Pseudomonadota > Alphaproteobacteria > Rhodobacterales > Rhodobacteraceae > Abyssibius. The sequence goes on from JBBDJE010000034.1 coordinate 13,439, forward strand.
TGCGGCGGCAAGCAGCGCGTCAACCTCGGGGTTGTTGTATTTCCCGTCATTGTAGCCCGACGAGGAATCCAGCAAATCGAGGAAGGTCGAGGCTTCGTTATAGTCGCCACACCAAGCGCCGCGGGCCAGTTCGAAGTTCTGGTTGCCACGCTCTTCAAGGAAGACCTGCCATTCCATGTTGTTCTGGGTCACTTCAACGCCAAGCGTCTGTTTCCACATCTGCGCCAGAACGGTGGCAATCTGGGCATGGGCTTCGGAGGTGTTGTAGACCAACTCGAATGCAAGCGGGTTGTCCGGGCCATAACCGGCTTCTGCCATCAGTTCCACGGCCGCGGCATTGCGCTCGGCCTGTGTCATCTGGCCGAAGGCCACATCAGGCACGGTGAAGTTGGCCGTTGCACCCGGGGTGAAGGTGAAGGCCGCAACCTGGCCGCCCTGCAGCACCTGATCGGTCACGATGGAACGATCAACCGCATAGGAAAGCGCCTGACGCACGCGCACATCCTGAAACGCTTCCGGCCCGCCTTCCGACAGGTTGAAGGTGTAGTAATAGTTGCACAAACGCGGGAAGGCCAAAGCCTCGCCGGGATATTCCTCGTTCAGGCTGGGGTACTGGCCTGTCGGAATTTCGGTGCGGTCAAGCTCGCCTGCTTTCCAGCGGGTCAGCGCGGTATTGTCATCGTTGATGACCAATGTGACAACTTTTTCGATGATCGTTGCGTCATTGTTCCAGTAGTTTGCGTTGCGTTCACGCACCGAACGTTCCTGTGGGATATGTTCGGTCAGAACATAGGCACCGTTGGAAACGATATTTTCCGGCTTGGTCCAGTCGGCACCGAACTCTTCAACCACGGCCTGCGGCACGGGGAAGGTGGTGGTGTGTGTGGTCATCAGCGGGAAGTAAGGCAGCGAGGTGCTCAGGCGCACTTCCAGCGTGTGATCGTCAAGCGCGGTCACACCCAATGTGTCGGTCGCCATTTCGCCGGCAATAACCGCAGCGGCATTTTCAATCGACATCAGTTCAACATACCACGCATATGGCGAGGCGGTTACCGGGTCGGCTGCACGGCGCCATGCAAACACAAAGTCATGCGCGGTAACGGGCGTGCCGTTAGACCACATGGCTTCGGGACGCAGGGTGAAGGTGTAGACGTTTTTCTCGTCATTGGTGGTGAAGCCAGTGGCAACACCGGGCACGAGATTGCCGTTCTCGTCCTGGTTCATCAGGCCTTCGAACAAGTCACGAATAACTTCAGCACCGGATACATCCTCGGCAATGCCCGGATCGACCGAGCTGTGCTCGTCCAAAATACGATAGGTGAAGGTCTGGTTGTCTGACAGCGCTTCACCGGTTTCCGGATGCGTGCCAGCCGCCAGAACCGGGCCGGCCAACATGGTTGTGGCGGTCAGCATGGCTGTCAGGGATTTGAAGTTAAGCGTCATAGTTATCTCCTCTGTTATTACGACTTAAACGTCGCATGGCCCACGACTCGGTGTCTTGAGTTTTCCGATTACTGCGGGCAATGCCAAAGGCTGACATAGCGGCACACAACAATCAACGACAATAGCGGCCCTACCAAACGTCATGTTGAATGTGGGCCGTTGCGCGAAATATGAGCAAATTCCCAGCGGTTTGAGCGCAATTTAATGACATTTACGTCGTCGCCATGCACAGTGCATTTGTCAATATGACGAAAATCATCGGCATTTTGTGCGAGACTTATATATAACGCGATTCGGCGGGCGGCTTAGCGCCAGCGATCGGCAATCGCATCGATCGTGCGGCTGGCCCCCAAATCGGTCGCCGGCGCGTTGCGCACCTGATTGAAATGCACATCTGGATCATAGGGCTGGATGCCGATATTCAACTGGTCGGCCGTAAGCGCACCAATAGAGGCGAGCAGGTTGTAACCCGCCACATATGCATTGCGTTGCGCCGCGTTCAGGCTGTTTTGCGCGTTCAGTTTTTCCTGCTCGGCATTCAGCACATCAAGCGTTGTGCGCGCACCAAGCCGCGCCTCTTCAACCGTGCCTTCCCAGGCAAGCTGTGCCGCAGCGACTTGCAGGCGGTTTGCTTCAATAGCCGCACGCGCAACCCGCAGGTTGGCCCATGCGATGGCGGTGTTCTGGCTGACCACACGGCGTGTGTCTTGCGTTTCGGCCATGCGCCGCTCCAGCACGCTACCGGCCTGACGCACAAGCGCCACCAGCGAGCCGCCAGTGTAAAGCGGGATAGAACCAGTGATGGACAGCGAATTTGACGAGCCGGGCGTTCCGGTGGAAACACCGATATTTGCGCGCGCATCCACGCTTACACCGCGTGCCGCGCGTGCGCGCTGCATATCGAGCACCGCAGCGCGTTCGCCATGCAATGAAGCCAGAATGCTGGGGTGGTTCGACTGCGCGGCAGCTTCGGCAGCCTCCAGCGACGCCGGCAAGCCCGGTAGCGGCGGGCGTGGCGCAAGGTTGCTGGGCGCAACACCAATAACCGCACGGTAGTTTTCGTTCGACGCCGCCAGCATGCCCTGTGCCGCGGCCAGATTGGCCTGCGCACCGGCAGCCCGTGCCTCTGCAAGGCTGACATCGGTGCGGGTAACGGCCCCAACATTGAACCGGTCACGCGTGGCCTGCACCTGTTCTTCCAGCAAGCGCAGGTTGTTGCGGGCCAGTTGCACGGCGGCGGCATCACGCTGCACATCGACATAGGCAATAATCGCAGCCAGCATGATTTGCTGTTCGATGCTGCGCAGCCCGGCGCGATTGGCCAGAACGGCTTGCTTGGCGGCCTCGATCGCAATGCGCGACTGCCCGCCATCATAAAGCGTCAGCGAGGCGTTCAGCGCTGCCGAATAGGTATCTGTCACCGCGCTGTCAAAGGCCGGGCTTTGTGCGAAATTCGCGGTGCCCGAAAGGCTGATCTGCGGGCGCATCGCTGCGCGGGCAAGGGCGACATTTTCATCAACAGCACGCAAGGCCGCGCGCGAGGCCGACAGGCTCGGGTTTGTTTCATAGGCAAGGCGCAGCGCATCGGCCAATGTGTCGGCCTGCGCCAAACTTCCAATCAACATCAGAACCGCGCTAGTGCCTGTCAGCTTCTTCCAAAGTGATCGCGCCATGTGCGGCTCCTGTTCAAGGTAATGTTGCGCTCGGCGCGACATTTGCGGGTTTCAACCCAAAGGTCTAGAAAACAAAGGCTGGCGCTGCCGCAAAGCCGGGCAAAACCGGGGCTGCCGCATCAAATGCGCGCCGCCATGACACGCCGGCAGATGTTTTGATGCCAATCCGGCAGGTGCCATAAGCACCCTCAGCATGAATTGCCGCAATGCGCCCGCCCAGTTTTAGCTGGTCAACCAGCGCCTGTGGCATGGTTTCATAGGCACCTTGCAGCACGATCACATCATATGGCGCATGTGCGGCGGCCCCGGCAGCCAGTTCGCCGGCAACAACCACAGCATTGTCAGCCGATTGTGCCGCCAGAATGGCTTCAGCCTCTGCGGCCATGGCTTCATCCGCCTCGACACCAACAACAAATTCGGCAAGCCGTGCCAGAAGCGCCGTTGAATAGCCAAGCCCGCAGCCAATATCGAGCACCATTTCGGTGGGCTGAATATTCAACGCTTCAAGCATCTTGCCAAAGCTGCGCGCATCCAGCAAAACCCGGCCTGGTGCCAGCGGGATATGCGCGCCCAGATAAGCGGTTTCGCGTGCAGCGCGCGGCACAAATTCTTCACGCGGCACGGCCAGCATTGCGGCAATAATCGGATAGCTCGTCACGTCAGACGGGCGCACCTGACAATCAACCATGGCTTTGCGGGCGGCTACAAAATCCGTCATGTGAAGAATCCTCGTGATAGAACAAGCTGAACTAATGCCAGATTCGTGCAGCATGGGCAACGCTTCGAATTGCCGCTATTGCCTCATCCGCCCCAACATGAGACAGCTTGACGACTCCGCAGCCTTATGGTTGAAGGCGCGCAAGGCGTCATGGCAGAGTGGTGATGCAACGGATTGCAAATCCGTGAACTCCGGTTCGATTCCGGATGACGCCTCCAAAACACCGTGCAATCCCTGTATTTCGCTAGCAAAACTTGCGATAATCCGCCAAAAGCGCGTTCATATCATCGTAGTAATAGAGTTTGGACTCGTATAGCAGCACACCCTGCTGACAATAGTCGCGAATGGTTTTTTCGGTGTGCGAAATCATGATAACCCGCGCGGACTTTATTTTATCCTGAAGTGCGGCTGCGCTCTTTTTCTTGAACCGGGCGTCACCAACGGCGGTAATTTCGTCGATCAGGTAGCATTCAAAATCAATCGCCAGCGACAGGCCAAAGGCAAGCCGCGCCTTCATGCCGCTCGAATAGGTTTCGATCGGCAAATCAAGCGATTGGCCCAGTTCGGAGAAGGACTCGACCGCGTCGAGCACCTGCGCGGTTTTTGCACCATATATGCGCGCCACAAAGCGCACATTTTCAACACCCGTCATCAGCCCGTTGAAACCGGCGGAAAACCCGAGTGGCCAGCTCACCTTTTCGCTACGGCGAATTTGCCCCGACGTGGCCGGCTCGATGCCGGCGATCAAGCGCATCACCGTAGACTTGCCCGCCCCGTTATGGCCCATAAGCGCCACGTTCTGCCCGGTTTCAAAGGTGAACGACACATCATCCAGAATGCACTTTTGCACCTTTTTGACGGTGTAGGATTTTGAGACGTTTTGCAGATCAATCATATGTTCAGGCCCGTTGCTTGCGCGAAAAACGCTCCCAGAACAGGCCAACCATCACAAGCAGCGAAGCGATGGCAAGCGGGTAACCGATGACCAGAATATCGCTGCGGTAATGCGGGTAATAGCCTTCGCGCGTCCATTCCACGAGGTGCAGAATCGGGTTCCAGCGCAGCACGGCAACCGCCTCGGGCGGCAGTGCCGAGGGGATGTAGAAGACGCCCGATAGAAAGAATAACGGCCGCGCAACAATCTTTTCGATATATTGCCACGATTGGCTGCGCTGGTAAAAAATTGCGTTCAGCGTGCCGATGCCAAAGCCAAAGAAGCAGGTGCCCAAAAAAGCCATCACCAGCTTTTCGGGGTGCGCGGGCAGCCCGGCAAGGTCAAGCGCAATCAGCCCGCCATAGAATATGAAATTGATGATCACAAAGGTCAGCCCGATGAGAAAAAGCCGCGCAAACAGCGTGTCGGTTTCGCGGATCATCGGGTAGCTGAGCAGTTGTTTGTTCGAGGTAAACGCCCGCATGAGCGAGACGGATAGCTTGTAATAAAGCTCCAGCGTTAGAATGGCCGTAGCGAAAAACAGGGCAAGCGAGGCTCCATAGGGGGCTTGGCGGCCGATAAGGTAGAACAAAAAAACCAGAAAGCTGATAGAGACAAGCGGCTGCATGATCGCCCAGAAATAGCCCAAATGCGACGAACCGAAGGTCATGCGCGTTTCGCGCAACATCAGCGCGGCGATCACGCGAATTTGGGTCCAGAGAGCCGCAATCATATCTGCGACCTAGCTCAAATGGTCGCGGATGGCATAGCCGATCAGCGCCGAAATCGCCCATGCCGCAAAGGCGGCCAACGCCACCAGCACAGCGTTGCGCAGCCGAAGCGGATATATTGCATCATGCGGGCGCAGCGGCTGGGAGAACACCGCCAGATAGCGTTGCTGGCGGTCTGCCGCCATGCGCGCCTGTTCCAGAGATGTCAGCGCCGAGGCATAGGTTTGCTGCGCAAAGGTCATTTCCAGTTGCAGGCCCTCGAACTCGCTCAGGGCATTGGCGGTCAGCCCGCCAGCTCCGCCCGCCTGACGCACGCTGATCGCAGCGCGCCGCGCATCAATCTGGGCTTGTAGCGCATCGGCCCGACGGTGCAACTGGCGCAACACCGGCGCGGTGGATTCAACGGTTTCCGACATGCTCTGGATGCTGGCATTCACCTCGGATAGTTGGGCTTGCAGCGCCGATACAAGCTCGGCATCAAGCTGCGCTGTCATCATCGGGTCTACCGCTCCGCTGGCCGAGCGGAACTCGCTTAGCGCGATCTGCGCGTTGTAAAGCCGGGTTTCGGCGCGCGAAACCTCGCTCGTGGCAATGTGGACAGCATCGCGGCGGGCCTTTTCGGACAGCTCGTTGATGAGCGTATCAGCCGCCGCCAGCACCCCGGTGGCAAGCAGATGCGCTGTGTCGGCATCAAAGGCCTGAACCTCAAAGCTCAAAATACCGGTCGAGCTGTCATAGGCGGTGACAATGCGGCGCTGCCAATAGGAGACAAAATCTTCAAACGGCGCGCTGGCATCGAACCGCGAAAGGATGTCAATTTCAGGCGATGAAAAATGCGCACGCAAATCCAGCGCCATATCAAGCTGCTGCACAAGGTCGGGGCTTTCAAGATAGCGGCGGATGATATAGCTGTCAGACGTGGTGGAGCCGGTCGAGGCCAAACCGGTGAACGAACTGACAAAATCGGACGCCCCGCCACTTTCCAGCCCGCGCACCACGAAACTGGACCCTGCCGCATAGCGGTCACTGGCGATGGCGCCATAGTAAACCGCCCCCAGAATGGCGGGCAGGCAGCATATGAGCAGAAATGAGGCGAGCAACCCCCAGCGCCGCCCGCCCTTTTGCTTCTTGCGGCGCGAGGTGGTCGGCACACCACTGGGTTTTTCTGCTGTCCTGGCGGCTTGATCTGCCATCAAATGCTAACCTTCTGTTTTGGTGTGCGCACTGGTTGCACAAGTTCAGGGGCGAGCAGTTCATGGCAGGCTGCACGAAACGCGGCCCCGGGGGGCTGGCCGATATCGCCAAACGCATAGGCTTGCACCTTGGCGCGGGCGGTTTTCATCGGGTCATCGCCCAAAGCGTGGCCAAGCTGTGCGCAAATGTCAGCCAGATCGGGCTGCACCTGATAGGCCGCAGCAAGCGAGGGATAGTCCCCTGCCTGTGTCGCCGCAAACCCTTGCGGCAGAACCGTCAAAAACGGCTTGCCTGTATAAAGAAAGTCGATCATCACCGAAGAAATATCAGTGATCAGGACATCGGCGACGTTATAAAGGTCAAAGACTGGCGCTGTTGTTGCACAATATCGGCCGCCGCAATCTGCAAGTGCGGCACGAATTACGCGTTCAAACGCGGGCCAATGCGGGTCTTTATATGACATCGAGTGGGGCTTGAATGTTAGCTCCACGCCCGAAGCTTTAGGAACGCTTGCAATTATCCGGGCCGCACGATCGAGCGAGGACAACTGCGTGTCCTCAAAAAATCCACGCCATGTCGGCATGTACAAGACCTGCTTGCGCACAGCACCAACACCACGTGCAGCGGGTTTTAGCGCTTGCACCTGAGGGCGGCCAACAATGCGAAACCGGTCTTTGGGAATGTGCACGCCATGATGCGCATAACGGTCGATCGCCATTTGTCCGGCGACAAAAACACGGTGATAATTCTTGGTTAGCGGTGAGAATGAAGGCGGCTTGTCGCTATCGCCATGCAAAAGCTGAACATGCGTAAGCTGCGGAAATGCCGCCAACATTTTGCGGTTTTTTTGCGCGTTATTGGCATAAAATACAGCCTTTACTGCCGGTGGAACGCTATTTGCCAGTTCTGTCAATGACTGCACGAAAATGGCAGGCGGGCCTGCATTTGCGCGAAACGCATCCAGATGATGGCACTCGCGCACAATGACAAACCATGGCAATCCGGTTTCATTCAGCGCCGCTTCCCATGCCGATACATGATCCGGCCGTGGAAGATCGACTGCCGAAAAATGAAAGGCCAGCCGGGCAGATGCGATGTTTGGATCCAGCATGGCGCGCCGAAAGCGCAGGCCGCGGCTGGCTTTTGCCATGATCTGCGTTATGCGCAAAAGATGCAGGCGCACTAGAACAGCACATATCGCAAAGCCGAGCGCCACAAATGTGGAATTGCCGGAAACGCCGATTGCCAGAATGCTCACCACGAGCGTGAGGCGGATAATCCGTTTTGTATAGAGCGGCACCCTATAGTCAGTGCCGGAATCGCTAGACACAGCGCTAGCGGCGATCGCACTACGCTCGGCCCTTTCAGCAAAATGGGCGATAACCACAAGGGCTAAGATCAATAATGAGGAACCTAGCGCCACGATCATTTGCGCGCCTTTTGCGCCAATACATGCGTGACGAGCGCATTCAAGCTGTCAAATTCGGAGGAAGGCACATGCCGAAGGCTTTCCAGACTTGGCAAGCTGCGTGCTGCCCCCACATCTGCAAGCGCGGCGATCAACGAACCCGGCTCGACGACCGGAACCAGCCCTGTGGGTGGCAAGCCCGGCCCTGCCCAAAACAACGGCTTGCCGGTTTGGCGCAAAAGCTTCAGTGAATCTGCTGAACGGGCAATGATAATATCAGCGGCATTGCAACTTGTTGCGGCACCGTTTCTCGTTATTGAGACCGCAACACCGTCCTTCATCGCAATTGTGGCTTCCTGTAGCAGCGCCAAACTCAATCCATCATGCGGCTTGGCGGGGAAGGACAGGTGTAGCTTGGCTTCAGCCCCATTGCGCAAAGCCGATAGGATGTTCATGCAGCAGGCCACATGTCCAGCGTCGAGCCTGCCTGTCTCGGGGTCGGGCTCGATCCGCAGCGCTATGTTTGGCGGGTTTTGCATAGGTTGGCAGGCAGGCAACAGGGCCGGCTTTCCTGCCGTAACTGTATATATTTTTTGCGCAATTCCCTGCTGTGCGCTTTGCCGCCACCGTGTTGCCACGCGCGCGTTTGGTGCGATGATTGCATCATACATATCAAAGTTTGAGGGCAGGTTTGGCAGGTCTAAAACCGCGCCAGCCGCCACCAATATATGGGCCATGGTGTTGAACCGCGCAACATGCCCGTTCTTTTCGCCATCATTAACGTAGAAAATCGCGCGCAACTCTGGCTGATCGAATGCGTCTACCATGCCAAGCGTCGGCGCTGTCCAAATCTGCTGCGCGCCGCTTTTGGCCAAAGCCGGAATTGCGTGCGCCTCTCGGCAAATCACGGCAGCGCGCAGCCCTTCGCCGGCCAATCGATAGGCAAGCGTTAGTAGTTCCCTATGCTGAGACTTGGCCGGGCCTGAATAGTGGATGGCGATGGAGGCAGGGTTTTGAACCTGTGCTGCGCGCACAGCCAATGCCATATCGGCCTGTGCGATCACTGGCAACGCGCGCAGTGTTTGCTTGCCTATGTAAGCGAGTGCCGTTGCGGCAACCGTTGCGAAAATGGCCAACAAAACGATCGCTGTCAGCTGGTTTGGCGCACCACTCATGTGCATTCCGACGACGATCGCCGATAGCCCGATCAGCACACGTAGCTGATAAATTGCACGCGAAAAGCCGGATATTTCAGTGCCTGCCGATCGTCCGGTCTGCGCTTCAACTCGCTTTGCAGCTATGGCGAGCGCGCGCACCAGCCCGTAGCAGAGCGCTATTGATATTGCAGTTACGAGCCCCGCGACTGCAGCACCCCAAATCCAGCCAAATGCCAGACCAACCACCAGCCAGCCAAGCAGCACCAAGACCGGCACAATGCTTTCAGGATAGCGGCCCACTAAACCTGCCAACGGCCCCATGGCCTTGCGTTGCCGGGCGACTGTCATAAGCGCAGGCATGTGCAGCAACACGAACAACAGAACCGCAATATTTTGCGGCGTTAGCAGGCTTTGAAATAGCGCAAGCGCGTTGAGCCCGCCTGCTGATTGCGCCCATAGAAACCAGGCAAATGCAAGAAACCCAAGGCCAACCAAGCCCAAATAAACCCTCGTCACCATGTCAAAGACCGGGCGCGGGTGATCCGCCCTTCCAGTGGGGGTCTTTTCGCACATATTCAAGCAGCCAGTCACGCCGCGCGCTGCCTTTCATGCGGCTCAGGTTTTCATCATGCCAGCCAAAGGCGTGGTTGCGGTGGGCTTGGTCAATCGCGGGGGCATGTTCGATGTAGTTTTGTAGCTTTCTGGCCACATCATCGCCGGGATGAAGGGCCTTTACGCGGTAGATATCATCAAGCTGTGCGGGCATTTCGTGCTTATTGCCCATCACCATATGCGCGATGCCTTCTTTCAAAAACACCGCCTCCATGCCTGAGACATCGCAAAGCCCAAGCTTTACAGCGACGGGATTATCCGCATCGGGCAGGTGCCGCACCATGCCTGCCAGAGCGACATGGCACAGCTGGCGCAGCACAGGACTCGAGTCATGTATTACGAGGTGAATTTCAAAACCCTCGCGCCGTAGCCACTTGGCCCCTTTGATGAAATTGCGCAGTAATCCCGGCTTGAGAAGGCCCAGATACGGGTGCGGCTTGATCAGGATTTTTGCAATTTTCGCCGCGCGCGCCACCTTTGCGCTGGTTTCAAAGCCGCGCATATCGGCAAGCGAGCTATAGTTGTTCTGCTTTTGGCCGTAGCCTTCCCATGTGGGGCAATACAACAAGGCACCCTCAACGCTTGCCTTTGCCCAGGGCAGGCTTTGCACAAAACTGTCGCCCATCATGACGAGGCGGCCGCCATCAACATCGTCATGGCTGAAAATGCCGGCGCGCAGGTAACGGTCGCGCGCGAGCGGGCCTGCAATGCACACATAGTCATAAAGCCGTGCCGCCGGGCGCATCGAGGCGTGTTTGTGGCTTTCGCCATGCAGGGTCAGCACATGTTTTGCGCTACGATTGGTCACCGCATTCATGTTGGATTGCGAGTTGAACGGATAAAACACCACCGCGCCCGGTGCCAGTTCCGGGTGGGATGAGGTTATCCGCTCTACCCGAATGCCGTGCGGCATGGGCTGGCCGAGCGATTGCAGGCGCACAAGCGCACGCTGGCGCAGCAAAAGCGGTGTGAGCTTCGCATCAAACATCCCGTCGCGATAAAACGGCTCGATCTGGCGCAAAGCCGTCAGGATCGGGCTGTCGAGATAGACGGCCTGATCGGGCAGCGCCGGGCGCAGGTTTTTTTGTGCCCCTTTGGCCGCCGCGCCGATGAGGGTTGTTTGCCAGACCGACATTTCAGGTGCGCACGACCATGTTCTGGCTGTTCAGCAAACGCCCGGTTTCGGTGGTCATGAACTGGATGATCGAGGCGACCTGCCCCGGCTGCATAATGGTGCTCGGGTCCTCATCGGGTGCCAGCGCCTTGCGCAAATCGGTAGCGCATCGCCCCGGTGACAGGCACACAACCTCGACCCCATAAGGTTTCAGATCTTCGCGCATCACCTCGGACATATTGATCATTGCGGCTTTGGAGGCCGAATAGGTCAGCCAGCCGCCGCGCCCGTTCATTCCAGCGGTTGAGGCTACGTTGATCACCTGTTTCAGGTCATGGTTGCGCTGCACGGCGGCCTGTACAATACGAAACGGGGTCAGCAGGTTCACACGCAAAGTGCGCTCAAAATCATCGAGCTTGGCTTCGTTGATCGAGGCGGGCTTGGTGAAACCGGCATTGTTGATGATCGTCGTAACGGTAATGCCGCGCGCTTCAAGTTCGGCATAAATCGCATCGACGCCGCGCGGGTCGGACAGGTCGGCCTCGATCGCCATCACCTCGCACATGTTGCTGCGCGCGCGCACATCGGCCAGCGCTTTTATAAAATGCGGCGACGGGCGCGCCACCATGACAATACAATCATAATCAACCGTCTTGCATACAAGCAGACGTGCGGTTTCAAGCCCGATACCTTTGGACGCTCCGGTAATCAAAACTGCTTTTTTCATTCGATTGCCTTTGCGTTCATGATTTGTTGTGCCATTTCAAAATCCACCGGATTGGTAACTTTGATGTTGCGGCTCGATCCGGTCATCGTGGTCACAGGATCGCCTGTCATCTCGGACACCATGACAGCGTCTTCGGTGAAGCTTTTACCGGCTGCGCGCGCGCATTCATGGGCGTGCAGCAGGGTTTTGCGTTTGAATTTCTGCGGAAGCTGGATGTCGAACACCTTATCGCGCGGCACACCGGCGGCGATGGTGCTGTCGGCTGGACTGACCGCGCACATCGAGAACGAAATCTGGTAAACATAGCTTGCATTGAGCGCCGGTGCGTCGATCATGTTACGGTACATGGCCGCATCCACAAAGGGGCGTGCGGCTTCGTGCAGTATGACAGTGCTGAATTCTGCGGCATCGGCCAGAATATGCGAGCTTTGCTGGCGCGTGCTGCCCGCATGCACAATGCGATACGGCTTTGCAGTGCAGTAGCTCGCCATGATCTGCCGGGTGCGGTCAAAAAACCCGTCTGGGCAATTCACGACAATTTCGCCAATTCGCTCCACCTTCTGGGCGGCAATAATGGAATAGGCGATCAGCGGGTGGCCATGCAGCTCGTAGAACTGTTTGGGAATATTATGGCCCGAGCGCGCGCCAATACCGCCACTGAGCAGCAAAAGCGACACATCGCCCTGTGGCGCGATATGCCCGGCGGGGGCACTATAGGCCTGAACCATCACCTGCATTGCACAGCCCCCCACGGTTTAAATGCAGCCATGCCTGCTGAAAATCGCATCGTTTCATCGTCATATGGTTGCATTATTCGAATCACTATCATTCTATGGTTGTGTTTTCGGGGCAAAAAATACTGAACGAACTTACTGATTGGGTTTACGATACTTAGATTCCAACTTCAAGTGCAACGTTTGATTTGAAGGCCGCGATTTCGCTGGC
>JBBDJE010000035.1:0-25716 GCA_040880065.1 Paracoccaceae bacterium
GGCGGCGCCGAACTGGGCGACAAATCAAAAGTCGCCCATCTGGACCCGGCGTTGATCCGCGCGGCGCGCGACCGCATCGCCTTCATGCTTGAAGATTGTGTCGAACGGGCGCGCGTGTCTGCCGAACCGCTGCCAGTGATCGTGGTTGGCGGCGGCTCGATCATCGTTGAAGGCGAGATTGCCGGGCTGGACCTGATCATGCCGAACCATTTCGCGGTGGCCAATGCGGTTGGCGCGGCCATTGCCCAGGTTTCAGGCGAGGTTGACAGGGTTTATTCGCTTGCCGAAATTGGCCGCGCTGAAGCGCTGGCAGATGCCAAGGCACGCGCGACAGCCGCAGCAATTGCCGCCGGTGCGCGCGAAGGAACCATTGAAATCGTTGATGTTGAGGACGTGCCGCTGGCCTATCTGCCCGGCAATGCCACGCGCGTGCGCGTCAAAGCCGTAGGAGAACTTCATGTTGAATGATGGCCGTTTTCCGCTGCTGGAATCAGACCTTTTACCGCTGTCGATCGGGGCCGCGCTGCTGGGCACCGGCGGCGGGGGCAATCCCTATATCGGGATGCTGCGTAGCCGCGAGTTGATGCGCAAGGGCGCCACGGTTGATATTCTACCGCTCGACGCCCTGCCCGACGATGCCTGGATCGGCGAGGTCGGCGGCATTGGCGCGCCCGTGGTCGGCGTCGAAAAGATCGAACAGGGCGAGGAATGCCTGCGCGCCATGCGTGCGGTAGAAGAGGTATCGGGCAAGCGTATGTCGGCGCTGATCTGCGCAGAAATCGGCGGCGCGAATTCCATGGAGCCGCTGCTGACCGCCATGCAGGCCGGGCTGCCGGTGCTGGATGGCGATGGCATGGGCCGGGCCTTTCCCGAGGTTCAGATGACAACCTTTTTCATCTATGGTGCCGATGCCGCACCGGCGGCAATTTCCGATGACAAGGGCAATGTCGTTATCTTCCGGCATGTGCAGGACATGTATTGGCTGGAACGCTTCGCGCGCGATACCTCGGTCGCCATGGGGGCGGCGGCGGGCTTGGCCATTGCGCCCATGCGCATGGAATTCGTGCGCCGCACCGCCGTGCCGCGCACCATGACCCAAGCGCTGCAAATCGGGCGCACGGTGCTTGATGCCCGCGCCCGCCGTCAGGATGTGGTGGACCGTGTTATCGCCACGACCGGCGCCACGCTGTTCTTTACCGGCAAGGTAACCGATATCCAGCGCCGCACCGAGGGCGGCTTTGCCCGCGGTGAGGCGCAGATCGAAGGCTCGGGCGACTGGGCCGGCTCGCACGGGCGCATCGCCATCCAGAACGAAAACCTCGTGCTCTGGGTTGACGGCAAACCTGTCATCATGGTGCCCGACCTTATCATCAACCTCGATCTGGAAACCGGCGAACCCATCACAACCGAGGTCTTGCGCTATGGCCAGCGGCTGGCGGTTATCGGCCTGCCCGTTCATGACATGATGAAAACACCCGAGGCGATGAAAGTCGTAGGGCCGCAGGCTTTCGGCTATCCCGACCTTACATTCTCGCCGCTTGCGCTTGGCCCCATTCTGGCCTGAAAGGACTGAACCATGACCATCATTCGCACTATTGATGTGGACGATCTCGAAGACATCGCCATTGGCGGCGCGGTTCTGGGCACCGGTGGTGGCGGTGATCCTTATGTTGGCAAGCTGATGGCGCAACAGGCCATTCGCAAATACGGCCCCGTTACGCTGATTGATGCCGAAGGGCTGGATGACGATGCGCTCGTCGTGCCTGTCTGCATGATGGGCGCACCCACCGTGATGACCGAAAAGCTGCCACAGGGGGACGAGCTGATGAACGCGTTCCGCGCGCTCGAAAAGGTCATGGGCCGCAAGATAGATGCGGTGCTGTGCGGCGAGGCGGGTGGCGTGAACTCGACCACACCTTTCGTGGTTGCTGCCGCCTCGGGTCTGCCGCTGATAGATGGTGATGGCATGGGCCGGGCCTTTCCCGAATTGCAGATGGTGACATTCACGCTTTCAGGCGTGTCGGCAACCCCGATGGTGCTGTGCGATGACAAGGGTAATTCCATTGTGCTTGAAACCGTTTCCAACGGCTGGACGGAACGGCTGGCGCGCGCGGCAACTATTGAAATGGGCGGCTCGGCACTGCTTGCCTTTTACCCTATGTCGGGCAAGATCGCCAAAGAGGCAGTGGTGCGCGGCACCCTGTCGCTTTGTGCCAAATGCGGCGAAACGCTGCGCGCAGCGCGCGCCGCACATGCCGACCCGGTGGCCGCGCTGGCAGAATTGCTGGGCGCGCAAAACCTGTTCCATGGGCGGATTGCCGATATAGAGCGCCGCACAGTCGGTGGTTTTGCCCGCGGTCGCGCCACGCTTGGCGGGGTTGAAAACCACTTGGGCGAAACCCTCACGCTGGACTTTCAGAACGAATTCCTGATCGCGGAAAAAGACGGGCAGGTTTTGGCGACAACGCCCGACCTGATTACCCTGCTTGAGGCCGATAGCGGCGCGCCCGTCACCACGGATTCGCTGAAATACGGCCAGCGGCTGATGGCGCTGGCCTGGCCCTGCAACCCGCTTTGGGCCACGCCTGCGGGTATCGAACTGGTCGGCCCGCGCTACTTCAAATATGACCGGGATTATGTGCCGCTGGCCCGCTAGCACGTGGCACTTCCATTCGCTTTGACGCGACTTGCTCTGAGTTTTTGCCAACACATGTAAAAGCAAAAAACCGGTGCCCGCTTTTGTTGCAACATGCTCTAGCTGTGCTGGTTCGGGCTTTTCAAAAATGCTTAGGCCGTTTTTGCGCAAAGACACGGCAGCCGATGGATTGCCAGTTTCCAACCCTTGGTGAATACTTGCTTTTGCGCCCAACGAAGCCTTTTGAGTTAGGAAATCTGGCATGTCACGACTCTACGATAGCCAAAAGCGTGTCTTGGTCACCGGTGGTGCCGGCTTTATCGGCTCGCACCTTGTGGACGCATTACTCAACCAAGGTAACGAAGTGCTCTGCGTTGACAATTTGTTCACTGGCGCCAAGCGCAATATCGAACACTTGCACGGCAATCCACGCTTTGATTTTTTACGGCACGACGTGACGTTCCCGCTTCATGTGGAGGTGGATGAGATCTATAATCTGGCCTGCCCCGCTTCACCCATTCATTACCAGCACGACCCGGTGCAAACCACAAAAACCTCGGTCCAAGGGGCGATCAACATGCTTGGTCTTGCAAAGCGCCTCAAATGCAAAATTCTTCAGGCGTCTACCAGCGAAGTCTACGGCGACCCCCTGATGCATCCGCAGCCCGAGGCATACTGGGGCAGCGTCAACCCGATAGGTCAGCGCTCTTGCTATGACGAAGGGAAACGTTGTGCAGAAACGCTGTTTTTCGATTATCGGCGCCAACATGACCTAAAAATCAAAGTGGCGCGAATATTCAATACCTACGGGCCGCGGATGCACCATGCGGACGGGCGCGTCGTGTCAAACTTTATCGTGCAAGCGCTGCAAGGTGCTCCGATAACAATTTACGGCGACGGCGAGCAGACACGCTCGTTTTGCTATGTGAGCGATATGGTCGATGGCCTTATTCGTTTCATGCAAACCGATAACACACAGACAGGCCCTATGAACCTTGGCAACCCCAAGGAGTTTACCATCAGGGGTTTAGCCGCGCGCGCCATCGCTCTGGCCGAGTCGTCATCAGGCATCGTTTGGGGGCCGCTGCCTGAAGACGACCCAAAGCAGCGGTGTCCAGACATTGCTCTTGCCACAGAGAAGCTGAACTGGAGTCCGAAAGTGGAATTGGACGAAGGGCTGGGCTACACGATCGACTATTTTCGGGAGCTCCTGCCACAGTTGGAGACTCTACAAACCTGAAACTGAAATGCGTGAACCGACAGCCAACAAACACCGGACCTGTCACGGATATCTGCGCTGCGCGCCCTTGTAACGGATCGTGCGCAGATCACGGTGCAGCGACAGCGGCCAGATGCTGCGCGGGGTGTCGATGCTGCGCAGACTCTCCGCCAGCCGGGTTTTCAGAATTTCAAGCGTCTGCAACCGGTCGGGGTTGGGGTGGCTTTCGGAAAACGAGAAATAGGGGTTTGTGTTCACCTCGAACACCTCGACCCGGCCATCACGCAGGGCAAAATCGGCGCGGCCATATTGGGCGCCGGCAATCTTAAAAACTCGGCGCAGTGTCTCGGTGTGGGGATAGGCGCGGGTCTCGTCCAACTCCTGACGATACCCCTCGGGCGTGCCTGCGCCCTTTTCGCCAAACTTTGCCATCCAATGCGCCTGATTGGCCGTGGGGGCCGCAAAAATCTCATCACCCAGCATATGGGCCGCGCGCTTTTCAAACTTGCCCGCCGCAGTGGGTTGGCCCACATATTCAACAAACACAAGGTCGGCAATCGGGTGGCCAGCGGCCAGTGCTTCGCGCAGCGCGGTTTCGGCCTGACCGGCGCTGTCCAAAAGTTCAGACAGCGCCCCGCGATGCGCGGCAATGGTGCGCAGGAACACAGGATAGCGCGTGGGGGTCTCGCCATCGCCGGGCCGCCAGATGTCAAAGCTGTTGACGCCACAGCGGTGCAGGTGGCGCAGCAGCATATCGCGCGGCAGAAACTGGCGCGGATCATTCAGCACCCGCAACCCGCGCGCCTGCAAGGCATCGTAAAACCGCGCTGCAGCCTCGATATCGGCCACTTTGAGGCGGTCAAAATCGGTCAGCACATAGGTGGCGCGCGCAAAAAGCCGTGTGCGAAACAGGCGCTCATAAGACCACTGGCGCAGTTGCGGCATGCCGGGCAACGGCCGCAGGCGGGCAATGGTGTAGCCATGCAGGGCTGTGGTGACAAAAATGATCATGTTGACAAGGCTTTGTTCATGGGTGATTTTGATCTGAACAACAGGAGTACTGCAAATGAAAACGACACTCGATGCATCAAAATTGCTAGGATACCGTCTGGTTGCGGGCGGCGGCGCGCATGCGGTCATGGATGCCAAGATCGGCAGCAAGGAAGGAGTCTCAAAAACAGTCTCCAGCACCCTGATTGGCGCCAAGGACGGCGAAGTCAAAAAGTGATTGCAGCTACGGGCCGCCAGCCTCAGAACAACTGATATGGACCTGTTTGGTTTTCAGCCAGACCCGCAGCGTGGCCCTGCGCTGGACGCGCGCATGCATGCCGAGCTAGCATCCAGCTTGGCCCATCTGGCCGATAGCCTGCCAGGGCTTGGCGGTCACTTGCGCCCGATCATTGCCCGCATCAACGCTGGTGCGCGCCTGCCGCCCGTGGGTTTCGGGCATTACTTTCAAACGGCAGAGCGCGCGCTGGCGGGCGACGAGGCGGGGGCAGAGCAGTCCGCGCAGCACTTGGCCCGGGTGCCAGACGCGACGCCCGGTCTGAGTGTGCTGCGCTGGGGTGGCGACAGCGCCGCCGATCTTGTTGCCACCTATTGCAACCGCACGCCCACCGCCAGCGACCGCATGGCCGAGACCCCCGAAGAGCTGCGCGCCGATTTTGCCGCGCGCCTGTCGGCCGGGCTGGACCTGATGGCGCACGTGCTGCCCGACCTGCACGCCGAGATCACCGGCATCTTGCGGCAGGTGCTGCTGGTGCGGTCCGCACCGGGTAGCGGTTATCGCTTTGACGGTGGCTCGCATTACCAGTTCTGGGGCCTGTTGCTGCTCAACGCCGATCGCCACCGCAGCCCGGTCGAAATCGTCGAAGTGCTGGCGCACGAGGCGGGCCATTCGCTGCTGTTTGGCCTGACCGTCGACGAACCGCTGGTGCTCAACCCCGATGAAGAGTTGTTCGCCTCGCCTTTGCGCGATGATCCGCGGCCAATGGATGGTATTTATCACGCCACTTTCGTATCGGCGCGCATGGCCTGGGCCATGGAACGCCTGGCGACCGCGCCCGCGCTTGACCCTGCCGAGCGTGCAACCGCCGCCGCCGCCGCCGCGCGCGACCGCGAAAACTTTGCCAAGGGCCACGATGTAGTGGCCCGGCATGGCCGCCTGTCGGACACCGGCGCGCGCATCATGGCAAACGCCCGTCAATGGGTCGCACAAGGCTGATCGCCACTGGGCTGGCCCGCTTCGGCCCGCCGCACGTTGTGGCTTAGGGCCGCGTTGCAGGCCAGCACCAAGCGCCGCAAGGCTAATCCCCCGGCAAGTTCTCTTTGAAAATAATCTGCAGGCGCGGTGGCACCATGCGGTAGGTCTTTTGCCGTGTGGCATGGATGAGCGTATTCAGGGCTTCACGAATTTCAACGCGGGCGTTTTGGTCGATCACCGCATCCAACGTGCCGTTCAGCAGAAGGGATTTGTTGCTGTCGGTCAGGTCGTGGGCGATGAACACCATGTTCCGGTCGCGGGTTTGCGCAGCCAGCCCGGCAGCGATCCCAGCCGTGCCACCGCCAGCACTGTAAACCGCCGCAAGGTCCGGATGGCGTTCGATCAGGGCGATCATTTCGGTTTTTGCCTTGTCGCGGTTCTCCTGAATTTCGCGGCATTCAACAATTTGGAGCCCGCAAAAATCCTGTGTCAGCACCTGACGAAAGCCGATCTCGCGCTCTTGATGGCCGCGATAGGCCAGCGAACCTGCAAAAAATGCAACCTTGCCACGCGCGCCCCGCCCCAATAGCCGGCCTACAATATAGCCCGCCAAGCGCCCGGCCTGCGCATCGTCGATGCCGATATAGCCGTGATGCGGCACTTGCAGAATGTCCGAACCAATGGTCACAACATGCGTGCCCGAGGCAATAAGGCTGCGCAACGCCTCACGCACAAGCGGATGATCCAGCGCCAGAACCGCCACGCCATCAACCGTGCCTTCAAGCGCTTTGAGCCGCGCGGCCATTATTTCGGGCTCGAACCCTTCGATTGTTTCGATCTGCGCATTCACGCCTTCAAACTGCGGGGCTTGCAGGTTAATTTGCGCCTGAAGGTCGCGCACAAAGGCGTTGGTGCCCTGCGGAAACAGGAACATCAGCCGGACGGGTTGCGCGGCATAATCTGGCGCGAGCGCCACGTCGAGCAGATAGCCCAGCCTTGCGGCAGTGGCGCGCACAATCGCTTGCGTGCGTTCGCTTGCGCCGCCGCGTGCGTTCATGACGCGATCAACCGTCGCAAGCGAGACGTTTGATTCTCGGGCAATGTCAGCAAGTGTCGGGCGGGGCATTTGTTCTCCATGAGGTTTTTTGAGGTATAGCAGCACTGAATCCGAGCGTCAAGCCTGACAAAAACGCATAAACCTGCATAGATATGGAGAAAAACGCGCCGATTACCCCTCACTCTAACCGCAAATAACCTCATAATCCTTCATACTGTGCTTGACTCCGCACCCGGATTGCGGCGATCCTCGCGCCAAACAGCGAGCTTGCGCACAGCAGGCCTTGGGGGGAGACGCCAGTTCATGGCACAGCTTTACGGCAGCAACCACGACGCTGCGTCTTTGGCGCAACGCACGGGCAGCATGGCTGCTTTTGGCGGTGTGCGGCTGTCAACGCTGGAGGATGCCGCAGGGCGCGGCATGCGCGTGCTCGATTTCAACACGGGCAGCGGTTTGCAGTTTTCGGTGCTTGTCGATCGCGCCATGGATATTTCCGAGGTATCGCATAAGGGCCGCGCCATCGGCTGGCATTCGCCCACCGGGTTTCGCCACCCTGCACATGACGATTACGAGGGTGAGGGTGGCTTGGGCTGGACACGCTCGTTCTCGGGGTTTCTGGCAACCTGCGGGCTAGACCATGTGGGCGGGCCGCAAGTGGTGGCGGCTGAAAGCTACAATTACCCGCGCCGAAGCTCGGTTCAGCACGGGTTGCACGGGCGCATCAGCGGCACACCCGCGCGGCTTACCGGCTATGGCGAGGCTTGGGAAGGCGATCGTTACATCCTCTGGGCCGAGGGGGTCTGCGTGCAGGCCACCATGTTTGGCGAGGTTTTGCACCTTCACCGGCGGATCGAGGCCGAGCTTGGCGGCAACACCATTCATCTGAGCGACAAGGTGGTCAATGCAGGCTTTGCCCCTACGCCGCATATGCTGATGTATCACGTCAATCTTGGCTATCCGGTGGTTGACGAAGGCGCGCGGCTTGTCGCTCCCATCCGCAATGTTGTGTGGGCGAGCCATGAGGGTGCCGGGCTTGCCGCGCAATCTGTCAGCTATCGCACCTGCCCCGCCCCGATAACAGGCTTTGCCGAGCAGGTATGGGAACATGACCTTACCGCCGATGACAGCGGCAATGTCACTGTAGCCGTGGTGAACGACCGGCTGGGTTTCGGGCTTGAACTACAAACCCGCAAAGAACAGTTGCCGTGCTTTTACCAGTGGCAGAACTTTCAGTCGGGGCATTATGTGATGGGTATAGAGCCCGCAACCCACCACGCCAAAGGCAACCAGTTTGCACGCGATCGTGGCGAAATGATCTGGCTTTCGGCAGGCGAGGCACGGCACTACGTCACCCGGTTCCGCGTGCTTGACGGTGCCGCCGCAATTGCCGCAAGCACAGCGCGCATAACCGCCGTGCAGGCCCAGCCGAATGAAGACTATCCGCAGCCTTCGGGCAGGTTTGCAGCGCTCTATGGCGCAAAGGCAGGCAGTTGATGGCCAATATCAACAGGGGATTTACACCGCGCGACTATAGCCTGACCGGGCCAGAGAACGCGCGCGCGGTTGCCGCAGGGCTGGCTTCGGCGCAGTGGTATCATTCCGATGTGCCGCGCAAGCTGATGAAAGACCTTATGCGCCGCAGCGATGGCCCCGCCACGCGCGACACCGCCATCTGGCTGGGCTTGATGGCACTTGCAGCACTTGGGGGCATTGCGCTTTGGGGCAGTTGGGCGGCGGTGCCGTGCTTTGCCGTTTACGGCGTGCTTTATGGCTCGGCTTGCGACAGTCGCTGGCATGAATGCGGGCATGGCACGGCCTTCAAGACATCGTGGAAGAATGACGTGGTTTATCACATCGCCTCGTTCATGGTTATGCGCAACCCCGTCAGTTGGCGCTGGAGCCATGCGCGCCACCATACCGACACGATCATCGTTGGCCGCGACCCCGAAATCGCCCTGATGCGCCCCACAGTCATTGCCAAAGCGGCGCTTAAATTCATCGGCATGCCCGATATTTTTTACGATTTGCGCACACTCATCCTTCAGGCGGCAGGAAAGATCAGTGCGGTCGAGCAAGACTACATTCCCAAAAGCGAATGGCCCAAGGCGGTGTTTTGGGCGCGGGTGCATGTGGCGGTTTATGCGGCTACAATTCTTGCGGCTATGGCCACCGGCTCGTTTTTACCGCTTGTGCTGATCGGCGGGCCGCGCATTTACGGCACATGGCACATGGTCATGACAGGCCTGCTGCAGCATGGCGGGTTGGCTGAAGATGTGCTCGACCACCGGCTCAATAGCCGCACGGTTTATATGAACCCTGTCAGCCGTTTCATTTACTGGAACATGAACTACCATGTCGAACATCATATGTTTCCCATGGTCCCCTATCATGCCCTTCCCCGCCTGCATGGGCTGATCAAAGATGATTTGCCGCCGCCGAACAGCTCGATCCTTGATGCTTACCGCGAGTTTGTCGCCTCGCTTTTGCGCCAGCGCACCGAGCCGAACTACTTTGTGCGCCGCGCATTGCCACCCACAGCGCAGCCCTACCGCGAAGATTTGCACGAAAATGATGTGGCGCTCAGCCAGGGGAGAGACTGAATGGCCGAATGGGTAGATGTATGCGATGCCGATGAGATCGAACTGGAAGATGTTATCCGCTTTGACCATGACGGGCGCACATTTGCAGTTTATCGCACCGAAGCTGGCGCGGTTTTCGCGACCGATGGCTTGTGCACGCATGAGCAGGTGCATCTGGCTGACGGGCTGGTGATTGATGATACCATCGAATGCCCCAAGCATAATGGCCGTTTCAATTACCAAACAGGCGCGCCTTTGCGTGCACCGGTTTGCGTGGCGCTGGCCACCTACCCTGCCCGCCTGAACAATGGCCGTATCGAGATCGAGATATGAGCCGCCAAACCCCCAGTGTTGCCGATTTGCGCGCGCTAAAGGGCAAACGCCAGCTTACCATGCTGCGCTATGAAACCCTTGATGAAGCGCGGGCCGCCGAGGCGGCAGAGATCGACATTGCATCGGTTCCGCCTGCGCTGGTTGCCCATCCGGACTATCGCAGCGCAGCACCCGGAGTATTTTCAATGACGGGGCTTGACCACCGCGCCGCAGGCACAGCCGATGACTATTTGCGCTTTTGTGGCAAAATGCTGGAGGCTGGTGCAGATGCGCTTTATTGCTCGGCCAGTTTGCAAACCGTAGAATACCTTGCGCGCGAGCATATCCCCGTTGTCGGCCATGTCGGGCTGGTGCCGTCGCGCGCAACATGGACAGGCGGCTTTCGCGCTGTCGGCAAAACCGCACAATCGGCCATTGCCATGTATCACGAATGCCGCGCCTATCAGGATGCCGGTGCTATAGCCGTGGAAATCGAGGTTGTGCCCACCGAAGTTGCGCACGCCATCGCCCAGCGGCTTGACCTGATGCTCTGGTCTATGGGCGCGGGCGCGGGCTGTGATGCGCAATATCTGTTTGCGGTTGATCTGCTGGGCGAAACGCGTGGCCATATTCCGCGCCATGCCAAAGTCTATCGCAATTTCGCCGCCGAATATGACCGGTTGCAAGCCGAGCGTGTCGCCGCGTTTTCCGAATTTCGTGACGATGTGCGCAGCGGCGCTTTTCCGCAAGACAAGCACCTTGTGCACATGGACCCCGCCGAAATGGATGCGTTTCTTAAGGGTATCGGCGCATGAAGGTCGGGCTGTTGGATAAGGTGGTGATTGTGACCGGTGCGGCCAGCGGCATTGGGGCGGCCATTGCACGTGAGGCGGCGGATGCCGGCGCCGCCAGGCTAATGCTCACCGATCGTGATGCCGCCGGGCTAGAGGTAATCGCAACCGAATTGCGGGCTGGTTTCTGTGTGGCCGATCTGGCGGCACCTGATGCGCCTGCCAAAATCATGCAGGCCACCACCAGCCTTTTTGGCCGTGTCGACGGGCTCGTCAATGCCGCTGGCCTGACCACGCGCGCGGCACTTACCAATGGCAGCGCCGCCGATTGGGACCGTGTCTTTGCGGTCAACGCGCGCGAGCAGTTCTTTTTGATGCAGGCAGTGGTGGGCGATATGCTGGCGCGCAAATCGGCTGGCACTATCGTGAACATCCTGTCGATCAATGCGCAGTGTGGCGCGCCCGAACTGGCGATTTATTCGGGCAGCAAAGGCGCTTTGGCCACACTCACCAAAAACGCCGCCAACGCGCATATGGCCGACCGTATTCGCGCCAACGGCATCAACCTTGGCTGGGTGGCTACTCCGGGCGAGGTGCATATGCAGGCCGAAATTCTGGGGCGCGGCACAGGCTGGCTTGCCAAAGAAGAAGCCAAAATGCCGCTCGGGCGCCTTGTGCAGGCCGAAGACGCGGCGCGGCTTGCGATATTCATGCTCAGCGATGCCTCGGCCCCGATGACCGGCGTGCTGGCAGATTTGGAACAAAAAGTCATGGGAGCGCCACGATGAACGGGTTTGATTTTGCTGGCCAGCACGTGCTGGTGATTGGCGCAAGCCGCGCGGGAATTGGCGCGGCCATTGCGCGGGCCTTCAAGGCTGCGGGGGCGGTGGTTGCGATCACCGGTGTTGAGGACGCGCCCGCCCCCGAGGATAGGGATAAGTTTGCCTATCACCGCATAGACGTTACCGACCTTGCGGCCATACGCGGCCTTGCAGGCGCAACCGCACGGCTCGACATTCTGGTGAACTGTGCCGCCATCACCGCACGGGGCGAAGAGATGGAGCCATCGTTCTTTGAAAAAGTTATCGATGTGAACCTGCTTGGCACGTTTCGCACAGCAGAGGCCTTTCATGGCCATCTTGCGGCGCATGGTGGCAGCCTGCTCAACATCGCCTCGATGTATGCACAATTTGGCAGCCCCAAAAACCCGGCTTATGGCGCAAGCAAGGCAGCGGTTGTCCAACTGACCAAATCGCTGGCCGTGGCTTGGGCGGGTGACGGGATTCGCGTGAACGCCATTGCGCCCGGCTTCATTGAAACCGAGCAATCGGCCCGCAGCCGGACGGACCCTGCGCATGTCGCCAATGTCAACGCGCGCACGCCGCTGTCGCGCTGGGGCCAGCCCGAGGATATTGCGGGAACGGCACTGTTTCTGGCCTCGCCCGCTGCCGGCTTCATCACCGGTGCCTGCATCCCCGTTGACGGAGGCTATTCAATTGCATGACACTGGACAGGCGGGAGCTATAGCGAAATGACAGATTTCAGCACCATGGGTGCCGCTGTTATCGGCACCGGTTTTATCGGGTCAGTGCATATCGGGGCGCTGCGGCGCTTGGGTGTGCGCATTGAAGGTGTGCTCGGCTCGTCGGCTGAGCGCGGTGCTGCGGGGGCCAAGGCCATGTCTGTTGGCAAAGCCTATGCAACGCTAGGTGAGCTATTGGCCGACCCGAAGGTCGATCTTGTGCATGTGACATCGCCCAACCACGCGCATTATGCGCAGGTAAAGGCCATATTGGCGGCGGGCAAACATGTGATTTGCGAAAAACCGCTTTCGATGACCTCGGCTGAATCCGCTGAAATGGTGGAGCTGGCGCGCGCCAGCGGCAAGGTTGCGGCTGTGTGTTACAACATCCGTTTTTATCCGCTCAACCAGCATGCGCACGGCATGGTAAAGGCAGGCGAACTTGGCGATATCCGCTTTGTAACCGGCCATTACCACCAGGACTGGCTGGCAAAGCCGAGCGACTGGAACTGGCGACTGGAATCCGAACAGGGCGGCGCGCTACGCTCGGTTGGCGATATCGGCACGCATTGGGTTGATTTGGTCAGCTTTATCACCGGTCAAAAGGTGGCGGCGGTGTTTGCCGACCTGACGACCTTTATCAAAGAGCGGCAAAAACCCGTGGGGCCGGTTGCAACCTTTGCTGCGGCCAGCGGAAAAACCGAAACCCGCCGCATAGAAACCGACGATGCGGCCATGATCATGCTGCGTTTCGCAAACGGCGCAAAAGGTGTGATGACCACCAGCCAGATCAACATTGGCCGCAAAAACGCGCTGCATTGGGATGTGGCAGGTGCAACCGCTTCGGCGGCATGGGATAGCGAGATGCCCGACCATTTGTTCATTGGCCACCGCGATGCACCCAACCAGATTATGCAGCGCGACCCTGCCATGATGAACGCCGCGGGTGCCGCAGCCGCAGCCCTGCCCGGCGGCCATGTCGAAGGGTTTGCCGATAGTTTTCGCGCGCTTTTCCAGCAGGTCTATACCGATGCCGCCAAAGGCGTGCGCGCCAAAACCTCGACCTATGCAAGCTTTGAGGACGGTCACCACGAGATGCGGTTTTGCGATGCAGTGCTACGCTCGGCGGCCGAGGGGCGCTGGGTTGATGTGTAACTTGACGGGAGAGACCAAATGAAGCTCGGCATTTTGACAGCCCCTTTTGAAGATACCGGCCTGATGGATGTGGCCGATTGGAGCGCGGAAAACGGGTTTTCGGCGCTGGAAATCGCCTGCTGGCCCGCCATGAATGGCGACGCGCGGCGCTATGCTGGCACCTCGCATATCAACGTTGACGGGCTGAGCCGGGAACAGGGTGGCGAGATTATCGGCGCGCTGGCCGATATGGGCATCGAGGTTTCCGGCCTTGGCTACTACCCCAACCCGCTACATGCCGATGCCAGCCACCGAGACGAGGTGATCGGCCATTTGAAAAAGGTTATCACCGCCGCGGGGCTGATGGGCGTGAGGGTTGTAAACACCTTTGTTGGCGGCGACCGCAAGCTTACGCTTGATGATAACTGGGCGCGTGCCGAACAGATTTTCCCCGACATCATCGCCCATGCACGCGATAGCGGCGTGACGCTCGCCTTTGAAAACTGCCCGATGATCTTTTCCCACGATGAATGGCCGGGCGGGCATAACATTGCCTATAGCCCCTATATCTGGCGGCGGATTTTCGAGGCATGGGAGGGGGTTGGCATGAATTTCGACCCTTCGCACCTCGTGCTGCAAATGATCGACCAAAGCCGCTTTATGCGCGAGTTTGGCCCCCGCTTTGCCCATGTCCATGCCAAAGACCTTATGATCGACCGCGACGGTCTGTATGAGCGTGGCATCCTTTCGGCGGGCATGGGCTGGCAGGTGCCGCGCCTGTGCGGGCTGGGCGAAGTGGACTGGTCGGATTTCTTCGCACAGCTTTACCGCGCAGGCTATGATGGTGCGGTCATCATCGAGCATGAAGACCGTGATTTTGAGGGCACAGACGCCAAGCTGAAACGTGGCTTCTGTCTGGCCCGCGATATTCTGAGCCCCTTTATCAAATAGGGGCCGAATGCAGTGAGAAAACGTAACCAAAAAGGGAGACGAAAACATGAAACGACTTTATACAAGCACAGCTGTTGCCGCTCTGGCGCTCAGCTTTGGCAGCGCGGCATTTGCCGCAGGCCATGGTGGGTATACAATCGGTATTTCCAACACCGTGCAGGGCAATGGCTGGCGCGAAGAAATGGTGTGCGCCATGAAAGCGCAGGCACTGGTTTCAGGCATGGTCGACAGCCTGAACATTGCGCATCGCAACACCGATGCCGCTGGCCAGCTTGAGGATATTCGCAACCTCATTCAGGCGGGCGTTGATGCGATTGTTATCAATCCATCCAACGCCGATGGCGTGAATTCGGCCATTGATGAAGCCATTGCCGCAGGCATCGTTGTGGTTGCGGTTGATCAGGCCGTAACGGCTGAAGGCGCATATATCCTGTCCAACAATCAGGAAGAATATGCCTATCTCGGCGCGAAATGGCTGTTTGAGCAGCTCGGCGGCGAGGGCAGCGTTGTTTACATGCGCGGTGCTGCAGGCGCGGGCGCGGATAACGACCGTGACACCGGCTTCCAGCGCGCTTTGGCCGAATTCCCGAATATCAGCATTGTGCATGAGGTCTTTACCGGCTGGCAGCAGGACCAAGGCAAGCAGCAGATCCTCGACTATATCTCGACCGGCCTGCCGATTGACGGAGTTTGGACCAGTGGCATCGACAATGTCATCGTTGATGCGTTCATTGAATCCGAGGTGCCGCTTGTGCCCATCGTCGGTGCTGACAATGCCGGTTTTGTTGGCCAGTTGGCCAATGTTGAAGGCTTTGTTGGTGCAGCGGTTACCAACCCCGGCTCAATCGGTGGTGCTGGCGTAACCCTTGCGCTGCAAATCCTTGAAGGCGACATGCCCGAAAGCAACACGGTGCTGGTTGACCCGTCGATCTGGGCCAATAACGACCCCGAGGGCCTTGCGCTGATCGAAGGCGCGCAGAACCCCAACCTCGACCCTGAATGGCCGGTGAGTGTGTCCATCCCCGGATGGACCACCTATTCCATGGAAGAGATCATCGCCTGCAAAGGCCCGGGTGAATAAACCACGGCTGGCCCCGGTGTAACGCCGGGGCCAGCACAAAAGACCAGAGGCAGTATGACAGAACAAGACACCCAAACCCCATTGCTGGACGCCAAAGGCGTGTCCAAAAGATTTGGCGCTGTTATTGCGCTGTCCGATGCCTCGCTGCGCATCAATAAAGGTGAAATCGTTGCGCTGATGGGGGCAAATGGTGCCGGAAAGTCGACATTTGTCAAAATTCTGACCGGTGCGCTAAAGAACGATTCCGGCCAGGTGCTGCTGCGCGGCATAAACCGCAAGATAGGCTCGCCCGCCAAGGCACGGCGCGCAGGGCTGGTGCCTGTGTATCAGGAACCATCGCTTATCCCCGATCTGGATGTGGCCGATAATTTGCGCCTTGGGAACACGCCCGTTGAACCCTTTCGCCACTGGGTTGACCAGCTTGGCATCAAAGATTTGCGGCTTGTCGATATGATAGGCCATTTGCCGCTGGCCACCTTGCGCATTCTCGACCTTGCGCGCGCTCTCGCGATGAAACCCGATATCCTGTTGCTGGATGAGATGACCGCAGCACTCCCCACCAACCTAGTAAAAAACGTGCTGCGCGTGGTGCGCCAGCAGGCAAACGAGGGGCAATCGGTCATCTACATCTCGCACCGCTTCGCCGAAATTGCCGAAATTTGCGACCGCGCCAGCGTGTTGCGCGACGGGGCCACCGTGGGCGATTTGCCAATCAGCGACGGGGTCGAGGACAAGATTGTCGAGCTTATGCTCGGGGCAGCACTTGACGTTGGCCCAACGCGCGATGCTGAAACCACCACCCAGCCCGGCGGCACGCCGCGGCTGGCGGTCAAGGGGCTGGCATTGGGCAGCAAGCTTGAAGATGTCTCGCTTAGCCTGCATCCCGGTGAAGTTCTGGGTGTTGTCGCGCTCGAAGGTCAGGGGCAGGATGAACTTTTCGAGGTGCTCGCAGGCATGCGCCGCGCCGATAAGGGCACGGTCGCGGTGGATGGTGTGCATGTCAGCTTTCGCCACCCCGCCAATGCCATTGCCGCCGGGCTGACCTTTGTGCCGGGTGATCGTGCGCATGGCCTGTTGATGCAACGCTCGGTGCATGAAAACATTGCCCTCCCGCTGCTGGCACGCCCCGGCAAATGGGGGCCGATCCGCATGCGCGCCGAGGCGGCCAAGGTGAAAAACGCCATAGAGCGACTGCAGATCGACACCCGCGCCCAAGGCGAGGTGCAGCGCCTGTCCGGCGGCAACCAGCAAAAGGTGACCATTGGCCGCTGGATCGCCAAGGGCGTTGACACCTTGCTGCTGTTTGACCCGACGCGCGGCATTGATGTGCGCACAAAACGGCAAATTTATTTGCTGGTGCGCGAGTTGGCCGCGCAAGGCGCCGCCGTTCTTTACTATACATCCGAGCTCGCCGAAGTGCCCGCCGCCTGTGACCGCGCCGTGGTTATTTTCGGCGGCAAGGTGGTCGATATTATCGAAGCTGCCGATGCCAATGAGCCAACATTGATGCGTGCCGCATATGGCTTGCCACGCCAGCAAACAGGTGCAGCATGAGCAGGTTTATCTCAAAACACGGCTGGACGCTGGGGCTGTTGGCCCTGTTCCTTTCGCTGCTGGCCTTTACCCGCGTTATCCAGCCCGATTTCGGCGCATCGGGGCTTGAATCCCTCACCCGCGCCACCCTGCCATTTGCCTTTGCCACAGCCGCAATGGCGGTGGTGGTTATCGCGGGCGGCATTGACCTTTCCGTCGCTTCGATGATGGCCGTGGCGGGTGTGACCGCGGCTGTGTTGATGGAAGGGGTCAGCGGCGGTGCCTCGGTCGCTGTTGTTGGCCTTGTGCTGGTATTGGGCCTTGTCATGGGGGCCATAAACGGCGCGCTGATTGTGGTTACGCGCGTGCCCGATATTGTGGTGACACTGGCCATGCTCTTCGTGTGGGAAGGCGTGGCCTTGCTGATATTGAAGGCACCGGGTGGTGCGGCATCGCCATGGCTGCGCAGCATGATCGCGGGTAGCCTTGGCATTTACTGGCTGCCAAAAGCCTTTGTGCTGCTGGCGGTGTGCCTTGCCATCATCTGGGTGCCGCTGCGCCGCTCCAGGCTTGGCCTGTCGATCTACGCCATCGGCAGCGACGAGCACGCCGCTTATCGCTCGGGCATCGCCATTGGCTGGACGCGCATCGCCGCCTATGCCATTTGCGGGCTGTTTGCGGCCATGGGCGGGCTGGCCTTGACCATGAGCACCGGCAATGGCGAACCTATCCCCGGCCCTTACCTATTGGCCAGTGTCGCCGCCGTTGTGCTGGGCGGCGTGGTTTTGGGCGGCGGGCGCGGTGCGCTGCTGGGGCCGATCATCGCCGTTTTCATCCTGCGACTGGTGCGTATGGATCTTACACTTTTGTCGGTGGACCCGAATATAACCACCATTGTTGAAGGGACGATCATGGTGGTTGTTGTTATGCTCGGTGCGGTTCTGGCATATCGGGGGCGACGCGCATGAGCACAGTAAACCAGACAACCAGCCTGAAACGGCTGGGCCGCTTTTTAGCTGATAACCCGATCATTCCGCTGATCATATTGCTCATCATTCTGGTCGGCATACTGGAATTCATGCGCCCCGGAATTGTAAATGAACGCTGGATCGGCAACACCATCAAATTTGCCATTCCGCTGGCCATGCTGGCCGCCTGCCAGACGATGACCATGCTGACAGGCGGTATTGACCTTTCAGCTGCGGTTGCCGCCACGATCAGCGCTTTTGTCATGGCAACGCAGGTGCAACTGGTCGGTGTGCCGATGGCCATTCTCCTCGGCCTCATCCCCGCCATTCTTATCGGGTTGGTCAACGGGTTCGGCGTTGCCATCTGCCGTGTTCACCCGCTGATCATGACACTCGGCACGGGCCTGATCGGCACGGGTTGTTTGCAGGTTTACCAACGCTTTGTCATCGCCACAGGCTCGGTTGTGCCCGAAAGTCTGGCTTGGCTTGGCACCGGGCGCACATGGGGTTTGCCCAATGCGCTGTTGCTGTTCTTGCCGTTTGCCGCGCTGCTTATCTGGGGGCAACGGCGCACAGGCTTTGGCCGCCTGTTATACGCACTCGGCTCCAACGAGACCGCGTCAAAAATTTCGGGCGTGCGGGCGTGGCAGGTTTATCTGGCGCTATACGCGCTATCTGGCCTGATCGCGGGCGTTACCGGCCTGCTCTATGTCGGGCTGATCAAGGCGCCGTCACTGTCGCTCGTCAACCCTTTGCTGCTGCCCTCGGTGGCCGCTGCGGTCATTGGCGGCACCTCCATTTTTGGCGGGCGCGGGGGCTATTCGGGCACGGTTGTCGGCGCGCTTATTCTTACCGTTCTTGGCACGCTGCTGACCCTGCTGCAAATGCCCGAAGGCGCGCGGCGCATTCTGTTCGGCCTGATCATACTGGCCGTCACCACCATCTATATTCGGTTGACCAACCAGCGATAGGAGAAGAAAGCATGGCAAAATGGCGCATTGTAGGCATTAGCTTTGACCATATGCATATGGGCGACCTTCTGCGCATGGCAGATGCGCACGAGGATGCCGAAATTGTTGGGCTGTTCGACCCGGACCGCGCCAAAATGCAAAAGGTCGCCGCGCCCTTCAACATCCCCGATGACCGGCTGTTCACCGATTTTGATGCCTGCATGAAGGCCAGCAACGCCGACCTTGCCATATTATGCGCCGCCACAGGCGATCATGCCAGCTACACCGAAAGGCTCGCGGCATACGGGGTGAATGTCTTCGTTGAAAAACCCTTTGCCGCCAGCGTAACCGATGCACGCCGCATGATGGCTGCAATGGAAAAATGCGGCAAGCGCATGGCGATCAACTGGCCGCTGGCTTGGGTTGAAAGCCATGTCACCGCGAAACGGCTGATAGATGAGGGGTTGATCGGCGAACTGCGCGAGGTTCGGTTTTACGGTGGCAACCGTGGCCCGCTCTACCATCTGGCCGATAAGGTCGAGGTAACGCCAGAAGCGGTAGAGCGCCAGAAACCCGATAGCTGGTGGTATAAGAAATCCGCTGGGGGCGGCAGCCTGCTCGACTATCTCGGCTATGGTGCAACGCTTGGCACATGGTATATGAACGGCGAAGCCCCGCTGGAAGTGACCTGCGTTGTCGACGAAATTCCCGGCATCGAGGTTGACCAGCATTCGATCACCATTTGCCGCTATGCGCGCGGATTGTCGAAAATGGAAACCCGCTGGGGCACATTCACCGACCCGTGGATGCACCAGCCACAACCCAAATGCGGCTTCGTCTTTGTGGGCGCTGACGGCACGATTGCAAGCGAGGACTATGCTGGCCAGATCACCGTGCAAACACGCACCGCGCCTGAAATTACCACAATGCCGGTAGACCCGCTCCCCGTGGGGCGGCGCAACGGCATTGAATACATGCTCGCCTGCCTGAAAAGCGGCGCGCCCATTTCTGGCCCGCTCGCGCCTGCGCTATGCCTGACTGCACAGCGCATTGTTGATACTGCAGAAAAATCGGCGGCCGAAAAACGCACGCTGGCCTTGTTGCCATGAGCGAGCCTGATCGCGACACCTATGCGCTGACAACCGGGCCTGTGGCCAAAATCGCCGCGCCCGCCCTGCCCTATCAGCCGCCCACGCCGCGCAGCTATCGCCCGAAAATAGGGGTGATTGGCGCGGGTGGCATTGTGCCTGCGCATCTTGATGCCTATCGCAGCGCGGGCTGGGAAGTTGCCGCGATTTGCAACCGCACGCTGGCCAAGGCAAAAGCCAAGGCGGCCGCGTTTTACCCGAATGCGCTGGTGACCGATGATATTTCCCGCATTCTCGATGACCCCAGCATCGACGTGCTCGACATTACCCCTCATCCTGCCGCGCGCCTGCCGCTTATCGAGGCCGCCTTGAAGGCGGGCAAGCACGTGCTGTCGCAAAAACCTTTTGTGCTGGATTTGGACGAAGGCGCGCGGCTGGTGCAGCTTGCTGCCGCAAACGGGGTGAAGCTTGCCATCAACCAAAATGGCCGCTGGGCACCGCATCTTGCATGGATGCGCGAAGCCGTGCAGGCCAAACTGCTGGGCGATGTGCAAAGCTGCCATGTCGCGATCCACTGGAACCACGGCTGGATCGCCGGCACGCCTTTCGAGCGTATAAATGACCTTATCCTTTATGATTTCGGCATCCACTGGTTCGACTTTATCAGCAGCATTGTCGGTGACCGGCCAAAGCGTGTATTTGCAAGCGCCACACCGGCCCCCGGCCAAACCGCCAAAGTGCCGCTTATGGCGCAGGTGCAGATTATGATGGATGAAGGCCAGGCAAGTCTGGTTTTGGATGGCGGCGCACCCTACGGTGCACGCGACACAACCTATATTGCAGGCACCAAGGGCAGCCTGCGCAGCGACGGCCCCGACCTTGGCCAGCAAGTTGTTCACCTGACCACCGCCGATGGACAGGCCCGGCCCGATTTGCAAGGCACGTGGTTCAACGACGGGTTTCGCGGTGCCATGGGTGCATTGCTTGTGGCCATTGAAGATGGCACCGAGCCGACAAATGGCGCACAAGAGAACCTGCGCTCGCTTGCGCTGGCCTTTGCAGCGATTGGCTCGCGCCAAACCGGCGAGCCTGTCGATGTAGGTGCAGTGCGCCGGATCGTGATTTAGGAAAGGTGGTGCCATGTTGCGTGTTTTGATTGTGGGTGTCGGCAATATGGGCCTGTCGCATGCGCGCGCCCACCACACCAACCCGCAGGCCGAGATTGTTGGCATCGTCAACCGTTCGGGGCGCAAACTGCCCGATGCGCTGGCAGGCTATCCATCCTTTCGCAGCTTTGAAGAGGGCATGACCACCAAGCCCGACCTTGTGGTCATTGCCACATATTCCGACAGCCACGCGCCGCAAGCCATAGCCGCAATGGAAGCGGGCGCACATGTTTTTGTTGAAAAGCCGCTGGCCACCAGCGTGGCCGATGCGCAGGCGGTTGTAGACAAGGCAAATGAAACCGGGCGCAAGCTTGCTGTCGGTTACATCCTGCGCCATCATCCGTCATGGGTCCGGCTGATTGAGGAAAGCCGCAAGCTGGGCGGGCCTTACGTATTTCGCATGAACCTCAACCAGCAGTCCAAAGGTGCGGAATGGGAAGTGCATAAGCAGCTCATGCAATCCACCTCGCCCATTGTCGATTGCGGGGTGCATTATGTTGATGTGATGTGCCAGATCACCGGCAGCCGCGCTGTAAAAGTGCAGGGCATCGGCCTGCGCCTGTCGGATGAAATTCCACCCGATATGTATAATTACGGCCAGTTGCAGGTAAGCTTTGAAGACGGCTCGGTCGGCTGGTACGAGGCAGGCTGGGGCCCGATGATGTCGGAAACCGCGTTTTTTGTGAAAGACGTGATCAGCCCGCGCGGTTCGGTCTCCATCACCGATGCCGACAAGGCGTCATCGTCCGATGTTGGCTTGCATACAAGGGTTGGCGGCCTTCTGGTGCACAGGCCCGAAGGCGACCAACTCATCACCCTGCCCGACGAGCCCGACCATCAGGCGCTGTGCGACGCTGAACAGGCCGCAGTCATTCGCGCCATTCAAACCGGTGCCGACCTGAGCACACAAATGCAAGAGGCCGTCGAGTCGCTCCGCATTTGCATCGCCGCAGATGAAAGCATCCGCAAAGGGCAGCCAGTGGCGCTTTGAAGGCTGTTTCG
This sequence comes from Paracoccaceae bacterium, assembly GCA_040880065.1. Classification (GTDB taxonomy): domain Bacteria; phylum Pseudomonadota; class Alphaproteobacteria; order Rhodobacterales; family Rhodobacteraceae; genus Abyssibius. Next base: position 22,192 of record JBBDJE010000035.1, read on the forward strand.
GTCCGGCAACAAGCTGCAAAAAACTACCCGCCCCCAACGGGCGGTTCGCAATTTTCAATGCTCAGGGCCGCCGCCGATGGCAAGCTCGAAGAAAACAGAGGTGTTCGCGGCAATTCGGGCCGGTTGTTAAGTTGGATCGCATGACAAGTGAGACAATCCGAACCCAGATCAGGCTTGCGGGAATGGCAATAACCTGCGGCCCTTTGCGAACGACCTGTGGTGACATCTGCAGCGCGCGCGCCGAATATTTGCGGCCCCGACCGCCGCCGCATTGCACCTACTGTGCGATGTATGCCTTGACCGTGGCTTCGCAGCCTTGTTGCCAGATGAGGCCAAGCCAGCGTGTAAATGAAGCTGCAAACGCAGCGTTATCGGCCAGGTCACCATATATTTGTTGCTGCTTCAACCACGCCATGGGGTTTTCGCGCGCGGCTTGGGCGGCTTCAACCAGTTGGGTCCAAAGGGGATCATTCGCCTCGATTGCGGTGCCATGTTCGCGGGTGCCTGCACACATGCGCGCCCAGAGCGCCTCGACAAGGCTCAGCCCCTCGATCGGGCCATGTGCACCGAGCGCATCGCGTAATATTGGCAGCACAAAACCCGGATGCCGTGATGCGCCATCAAAGGCCACGCGGCGGCTTGTGTCGCGATTTTTTGAATTGGCGAAGCGCGATTTGATCAACTCGACGTAATCAGCGGGTTCCATATCTGGCACCGGTTGCACATAGAGCACAATTTCATCGCGCTGCACTTTGCAAAAGAAGGCCGCAATCGGCAGGTGGCTCATGGGTAATCCCCCCCCGTGCCGGGGCTGAAAATGTCTGTCTGCCTTGAACTGTTTTATATAACGCTCCCCACAAGCATTAATTACTTGCTTTTAATAGATTATTTTCACTGCCATATCGAAGATTGCATTAACCAGACGCTCTATTATCTGGTTAATATGCCGCAGTGACCTTCAACAACAGCGCCCCTTTCTTGACGCCCACGCCAATTGGATATATCGGTTGCGTAAGTTAGGTTCGCGTGCGCCAGCACCTTTACGATCCAAAAAATTATAAATTCGGGTGTAGCCTATATTCCGGCGGAAGATTCAATGACCAATCCCGTATCTCGTGATCACACGCAAATACGTTCCAGACAGAAAATAATGTCTATGATTCAAAAAACAGGATACGACCTTCAGGCGCATCCGGCGCATATCATCCGAAAAGTGCACCAGCGCGCCACAATCTGCTTTCAGCAGGCCATGGCCGGTCAGGATTTGACCCCGACTCAATATGCGGCTCTTGCAGCTATTTTGCACGAAGGTGAAGTGTCTCAAAACCAGTTGGGCCGGCTAACAGCGATGGACCCGTCCACGATCAGCATTGTCGTTCGTAAGTTGCGCAAACTTGGTTTGGTTGAAAAAGGCGCATCAGCCACCGACCAGCGCCTGACCATGCTAAGGCTAACGCGCACTGGCGAAGACTATACGCTTGAGCGCATGGAAAACAGCGTTGAGGTGGGCCGAAGACTTTTGGCGCCGCTCTCCCCTGCCGAGCAAGCGCTTTTGCTGGAATTCCTCCAAAAGATTGGCGACCGCCCCACCCCGCGCTAGCAAGTTGCGACGCTATCAAAGCGGTTTGCAAGTCTGCATGATATCTTTCAAACACACACCGACGCTGGCGCAAAAGGATTTAGGCATGAAGCCACCCACCAGCTTGGTTTCGCGGATGTCGAATTTTCTAGTACGACCGCTGCGGATATCGCAGGGATTTACGCAAACGGGCGTGTCATGAACTTTGTGTTCCTGCACCGGCATAGCTGCCCTGGCACTGGAATGCGGCCACGTTAGCCGGGCGCTGGCCCATGTTTGAGCAATCGCCGCTGGAAGGTCAAGGCGCGCCACCGCACACAACCACCCGATAACCACCACCACCACCACAGACGCCCGACCAAGGCGCGTGCGTCTGTGGTGTTATGGTGGCGGCTTGAGCACGGAGCGAGGGCTGCACTACACGTTAGCTCACCCGCGCGCATCCTCTATTGCTTCTATCGCCGCATCTATAACCTTCGAGAGATATATTCTTGGCCCAATGCCATTAAAGCCTTCAACCTGTTCTCCAGTGACATCGAAAAAAGCATCATCGCCAGTTCGATACTCCCAATCGAGGTCAATTGTTGCGCCATCGTCAACATCATTATAATAAGCATACCAACTGACACCAGCGTTCGGTCTTACATCGCTGCTCCGCTTGACGTCCTTGGCGTTTTCTTTTCTTATGGCGTGCTTTGTCGCATTCGACGCCTCCCTAATCGCACGATACGGCCACGACCGCTTGGTCAGTTTGTCCTTGAATGCTATCTCTACTTTGCGCGCGTTGTCTGGTCTGCCTACTCCCTCAAGCGCAATGTGGGTTGCATAAGCATCTATTGCCCAGATGACACAATAGGCGTTCGCACGACTCTGATCGTCAGTAAACTGTTTCAATATCGGCGTCATAATTTCCAGTTTATAGTCTTGAACACTCAACACGCTGTGAATCTCCTGACAAAATGGTCTCTGACTTTTCGGTGTTTATTGCACAGCCATTACAAACCGCGCGACCATGGGCCATCAAAAGCGGTTGGGTGTTTTTCGCCCGCCTAATCCAGCATCATCGCCGCCAGCACCGGGCCTGTGCCGTCGGCTTGCACGATCAGCGCCCAGTGCTCGTCGCCCAGCGCATCGAGGCTTAGGGTCAGGGGGGTGCGGCCGTCCCATTCGGCGGCGAGGTTCCAGTCGCGCACGATGTTCACATAGGTGATGCTGCGCCCGGCATTTTCGCCATGGGTAATGTCCACGGTTTGTTGCGGTGTGAAGCGTACCAAAAAGACCGAGGCCGGAACCGAACCGGCAAGCGGGCGAATTGTCACCGCCGCGCGCGGGCCCTGCCGTGTGGCCTCAAGCGCGGCAAGCGGCGGGCGGGTCTGGGCTTCGGTAATTTCGCGCATCACCTTGTCGGGCCGGTTTCCGGCCATGTAATCGCCACCATGAATAACGATTTGCGGTGTATATACGGTACGTTGCCGCCATGTATGCGCATATTGGCTTTGCCGGTGCGAAAAGGCGGCGCGGGCAAATTCATCGCGCCAGCCAAGATAATCCCAGTAATCCACATGCAGCGCCAGCGCGATCACACCGCGCTGCTCGGCCAGTTGTTGCAACAACTCATCGGCCGGCGGGCAGGACGAACACCCCTGACTCGTATAAAGCTCCACCACCACCGGATATTCGGCACGCAGCGGCGCGGTAAACAGGCTGGCCAAAAGGGCCGAAAGGATCAGGGTGGCGCGCATCTGCAATTCCGATTTGATTACCCCCGTCATAAGACAGTTTCCCGCAGCATGCCAGTCAACCCTTTGCGAGCGGGCGTGAAGGGGGGGGTTAGGAAAACAGTTAATGCCTTCATTTTGAAAGAGTGGCGAGAAGGTGCGCGAAAACGGCAGGGTTGTGTCTCGAAACTGGTGGAAATTATTTGGCGGCGTTCTCCGAGCATGTTG
>JBBDJE010000036.1:0-3271 GCA_040880065.1 Paracoccaceae bacterium
AAAATACGCCGAACCCTGCCCGCAAGCGATGATCGAAAGCGGTCTCGACCATATTCGTATTTTGCAGGATAACGACTTTCACAATTTCAAGATCAGCGTGAAAGCCAGCGATGTTTTTCTGGCTGCCGCCGCTTATCAGGGCTTGGCCGAGGCGACCGACGCGCCGATCCATCTGGGTATTACCGAGGCGGGTGGGCTGGTTTCCGGCACGATCAAAAGCGCCATCGGCTTGGGGAACCTGCTTTGGTCCGGCATAGGCGATACCATTCGCGTCAGCCTGTCCGCCGACCCCATTGAAGAGGTTAAGGCCGGGTTCGAAATTCTCAAATCACTCGGCCTGCGGCACCGCGGGGTGAACATCATTTCCTGCCCAAGCTGCGCGCGGCAAGGGTTTGATGTGATCACCACCGTCGCCGAACTTGAAAAACGGCTTGCCCATATTCACACGCCGATGTCGCTTTCCATCATCGGCTGCGTGGTCAATGGCCCGGGCGAGGCTCTGATGACCGATATCGGCTTTACCGGTGGCGGTGCAGGGTCTGGCATGGTGTATTTGGCCGGAAAACAAACGCATAAAATGGACAATGCGCAAATGATCGCGCATATTGTTGAACTTGTTGAAGAAAAAGCAGCGGCCATTGCTGCGGCAGAATCGGCGGAAAGCTAATGTTACGTATCCTTATCGTTCTTCTCGTCGTTTTTTTACTGGCGATGGCCTTCACCATGTACCGGTTTGTTTCTGCCACGCATGACCCGCTGATCTGGCATGTTGACCCGCAACTGGTTGAACGCCCCGTCACGCCCAACACCTATTTGGTGGCACCACAGGTTCTGCATATTACCAATGTTGACCGCGAAGCCCCGCAATATCAGGTGGAAGCCGGCGTGCTGGCCAAGGCATTCGATGATTTTGTCATCCGACAAAACAACATTACCGTGGTTGCCGGCAGCCCCGCAGAGCTAATGGTCACCTATGTGCAGCGCTCGTGGTTCTGGCGGATTCCCGACTATATTTCGGTTAAGTTCGTGCCGCTTGAAGGTGGCGCGTCGACGATTATTGTGTGGTCGCGCTCGCGTTTCGGTCATGGCGATATGGGCGTGAATGCGGCGCGGGTTGAAAATTGGCTCGCCAGTCTGCAATCGCTTGAGCGGCCCGCCGAGGCAATCGTTTTGCCTGGGACCGCAGACGAAGATGAGACGGCTGGCCAGTAACATGATCCCCGAAGAACGGCTTGAACAGATCGTCGGGCGCTTTGCCTTTCTCGAAGCAAAAATGGCGACGATTACTACGCCCGCCGAATTGGCCAGCATGGGGCGCGAATATGCGGAACTGCGCCCGGTTGTCACCACAATAGAGGCATTGCGCGATTTGAATGAGCGCAAAGCACAAGCAAAGACGCTTCTGGCCGACCCCGAAATGAAGGCGCTGGCCCAGGACGAACTTGAGGAGATCGAGGGTGAACTGCCCGAGATCGAGCGCGCGGTCATGCTGTCACTTTTGCCCAAAGATGAAGCCGACAGCCGCCCCGCGATTTTGGAAATTCGTGCCGGAACTGGCGGCGACGAGGCGGCGTTGTTCGCCGCTGACCTGTTTCGCATGTATCAGCGCTATGCGGAAGCGCGCGGCTGGAAGGTCGAGGTGGTGGAGGAATCGCTCACCGAACTTGGCGGCGTTAAAGAGATTATCGCTGTTTTGCGTGGCGATAACGTTTTTGCACGCATGAAGTTTGAAAGCGGCGTGCATCGCGTGCAGCGCGTGCCCAGCACCGAAAGCGGCGGGCGCATTCATACCTCGGCGGCGACCGTGGCCGTTTTGCCCGAGGCCGAAGAGGTGGATGTCGACATTCCGACCAGCGATATCCGCATTGATACGATGCGCGCGTCGGGGGCAGGGGGCCAACATGTCAACACAACTGATTCGGCCGTGCGCATAACGCATTTGCCCACGGGCATTGTGGTGACAAGCGCAGCAAAGTCACAGCACCAGAACCGCGCGCGCGCCATGGAGGTGTTGCGCACACGGCTTTATGACCTACAGCGCCAGCAGGCCGATGATGAACGTTCGGCAGCCCGCAAGGGGCAGGTGGGCAGCGGTGATCGTTCTGAACGCATCCGCACCTATAACTTCCCGCAGGGCCGCGTGACCGACCACCGCATCAACCTTACGCTTTACCGGCTCGATTCGGTGATTGCAGGCGATATTGATGAGCTGATCGAAGGTTTGCGCGCCGCCGATCAGGCTGCCAAACTGGCTGAACTGGCGCTGTAAATGCCAACCGGAGCAGAACTTCTGCGCGAGGCTGCGGCCCTTTTGGAAAAAGCAGGTGTTGAGGGTGCCATGGGCGATGCGCGCCTGCTGCTCGCCCATGCTTTGCGGGTGGAGCGCAGCGCGCTTATCCACGCAGTGCATGACGAGCTTGACCCTGTGGTTGCGGCGCGGTTTTTTGACTATGTGAGCGCCCGCGCCAGCCACCAGCCGCTTGCACAAATTCGCGGCTGGCGCGATTTTTGGGGCCGTAAAATGCGCGTTACCCCCGATGTGCTCGACCCGCGCCCCGATAGTGAAACACTGATCGAGATAGCGCTTGGCGGCACATTCCAAACGGTTCTGGACCTTGGCACAGGCTCGGGCGCGTTGGTGGTGACCTTGCTGGCAGAACGCAGCAATGCGCAAGGTGTTGCGATAGATATCAGCCCCGCCGCGCTGGACGTTGCGCGCGCAAATGCGCTCGCCCATGGTGTAGCGGCACGGCTTGACCTGCGCATTTCAGACTGGTTTGAAGCAATCGACGGGCGCTATGACCTGATCATATGCAATCCACCCTATATTGATGCGGATGAATGGGCGCGGCTTTCAACAGATGTGCGCGCCTTTGAACCCAAGATCGCGCTTACACCCGGCCCCGACGGTCTTGCGCCCTATCGCCATATTTCAACCCGCCTTGAAGGCTTTCTAACACCTGCCGGGCGCGCGGTTTTTGAAATTGGCCATCAGCAGGGTGCAGCGGTTGTCGCTATATTTCAAACCGCCGGATTTACCGATGTGACTTGCATTCAGGACATCAATGGTAAAGATCGGGTGATACTGGTGCAAAATTGTCCGAAATCGGCGCAAAAGCCCGCCTTAAGGTGAAAAAAGTCTTGTTTTCAACGCGTAGAACGCTATAGCGTTAGGCGTCAGTCCAGAACGGGTTACGGCCCTGTTCGACAGACAATGGTCAACTAAAAAATCGGGCGCTTTTCAAATCGCTCATGGGCCATTTGTCCAAAT
>JBBDJE010000036.1:3281-25672 GCA_040880065.1 Paracoccaceae bacterium
CCAAATCCCGCCAAAAAGGCAGTGAATTTTTACATGAGATCATCCAACAAGCCGCGCTCGCGCAACAAGAATAACAACCGTCGCAACACTTTGGGCAACGTCATAAACCGGGTGTTTGACTCGGCTGGCCCCGAAGGCAAGGTGCGTGGAACGCCGCAGCAGGTTGTCGAGAAATACCAGACCCTTGCACGCGACGCGCAGCTTTCGGGCGACCGTGTGGCCGCCGAGAATTTTGCCCAGCATGCCGAACATTACCTGCGCATGCTTAGCGAAGCGCAGCGCGAAATGGCCGAGCGCGCCACCGAGGCCAATGAACGCCAGCAGCAGCAAAACCAGCAAAACAACAATAACAACCCGTCGGCGCCAGACCAGGACGACAACCGGCGTCAGCCCGATTATCGCGAAAACACACAAAAGGCAGAAGCCGGCGAAAGCCCGCAGCCCGATTTTCCCGAAACCTCGGCTCTGGTGGAAACACCTGAAGGTGTGCAGTCTGCGGCCCCACGCGCGCCGCGCAAGCCCCGCGCACGCCGTCCGGCCAAACCGGCAGCAGATAAAGAAAATGCAACCCAGCATAGCACAGCAGCGCCCGACGCTTAGGCGCTACGCAGCGCCTTGACATGGCGGGCAAGCGTGCAAAATTGCTCCAATGTCAATTGCTCTGCCCGTTCCTGCGGGTTGAGCCCGATGGCCACGAGCTCCTGCTCCATATCCGGTAGCGTGCCTTTGAGCGAGGCGCGCAGCATTTTGCGGCGCTGGTTGAAGGCGCGGGCGATGACCTCTTGCAAAACTGCGGCATCGGCTGGGAAGCGCGGCTCGGCCAAAGCGGTAAAGTGCACGACTGCCGAGGTGACTTTGGGCGGCGGGGTAAAGGCTTGCGGCGGGATTTCAAACACGATTTTCGCATCACACCGCCACTGCGCCAGCAACGAAAGCCGACCATAGGCGCGGCTTCCGGGCGGGGCAACAATGCGTTCGGCCACCTCTTTTTGAAACATCAGCGTGAGCGACTGCCAGAAAGGTGGCCAGCTTGGTGGGCTCAGCCAGCCCACCAGCAATTCGGTGCCCACATTATAGGGCAGGTTGGCAACAATGCGCACAGGCGCAGTCAAATGCGCTGTAGGGTCAAGCTTCAAGGCATCGCCATGCAGCACGTTAAGCTTGCCGGGATATGCCTTGGAAATGTCGTCCAGAATTGGCAGGCAGCGGGCATCACGCTCAATCGCAACGACCTTGCGTGCCCCTTCCATAAGCAAGGCACGGGTCAGGCCACCGGGGCCGGGGCCAATTTCCAGCACATCGCAGGCCGTAAGATCGCCCGCGCGGCGCGCAATTTTGCCTGTCAGGTTCAGGTCGAACAGGAAGTTCTGGCCGAGTGCCTTATTGGCGGAAAGCCCGTGTGCGGCGATCGTTTCGCGCAGCGGCGCAAGCCCGTCGAGGGCTTTGCTCATAGCTCTTCGATCAGCGCCGTGCGTCGCAGTTCAAGCAAAAGCCCGTCTGACATTGCGCTTAGCGCGCGGCCACGCAACTGGTTGCGCATGATTTCGCGCGCGGTTTCATCCATAGAGGATTGCCGCTCGCAAAGCACCAGAATGCGCAAGGCATTCGGCTGGGGGAGGGCGACGCTCTCGCGCGGATCGAGGCGTGACAGCGCAAGGCCGGTATCGGCGGGCAGTGCATCAAGATCGACCAGCCCATAAACCGTTACACTGCCATTTGCGGCGGCGGCGCGCTCATCAAGCTGGCGACAGCCCGCAAGCGTGCGGCGGAAGCGGTCAGCCTCGCTCATTTGCGCACGCAGTGTTCCACCGGGATTGGGCAGCAGAATTTCGGCATAGCTGACGCTTACATCAATCGGCACAACGATTTGTTGTGTCACCGTGCGCGAATCCATGACTTTGATCAGGATAACACCCGAAGGCACGAAAATGGGCTGCGACACGCCACCTACACGCACACCGCGTATGGCCGCGCCGATCTGTTCTGGCAGACGGTTCGGGTCGACCCAACCGATGACACCGCCGCGTTCAGCCGTTCCCGCGCGCGAATATTCAGCCACCGCGGCAGCCCAGTCTCCGCCCGCATCAAGCTGCGCCTGCAAGCGGCGCGCCAGATCAGCGGTTTCGTCCTGTCCGCGCTCAAGATAGGGCAGCACAAGTTCGCCGAGTTGCACACTGCGCGAGCTTGACAGCCCGATGCTGGACACCTGCGCGTTCAACTCGTCCTCGGTCGGGTTGGCACGATCGCCAAAACGCATGTTGAGCACTGTGCGCCAGATCAGGCTGGCAGCAAGAAAATCTTCTAAGGCTTCCTGACTTACGCCAGCACTGCGAAGCTGGCCAAGCAAACGCGGCCCTGTCAGGTTGCGCTGCGTTGCATAAACTTCAATCGAGCGGGCGATATTATCGTCGGTAACCTCAAGCCCCATTCTGCGCCCGAGATCTACGCGCAGCCTGTCGTCAATCAAATCAGACACCGCGGTGCGGCGCAGGTTTTCGGCAGGCGCACCAAGAGCGCGCATCAGGCGCATGCGCTGGTCGATGTCATAATGCGAGATTATGGATTGGTTGACGCGCCAGGCGGCAGAATAGGGGTTTTGCGCAAGCGCGGGTGCTGCGGCTGAAAGCATGACAGCCACACCCACCAATACGCGCAGAAAATTCATTATCATTGCCCGACCTCGTTATAACTTAATAGCTGCGCATGCATCGTTGTGCCGGCCACTCATTTTGCAATGTTGCCCCCAAACCTGCAAGCTTGATGGCGATATTATAGGTCGTTCCCGCCGGAAAATTTGCAGAATCGGTGAATCTGCGGGCAAGAGAGACCTCTACTTCGATACATTCATTACCATATGTCACCCCCAAAGCGCCATAGACGGGTTCCAGCGCGATGAGATCATGGCGCCATTCCGCCCCGATCTGCCAGTTTGGCGCGATGCGCCAGTCAGCGGCAAGCTGGATTTCCGAACGCGCATCGGGGGCATCGGCGCTTACATTCGGGGCAAGATAAACATAGCTCGATTGGATGTTGAAACGGTCATAGTCTAGGCTGAGTTCCATTTCGGCACGTTTGACGTTGAAGCCGCCACCTATCAAAAAGCGGTTGATTACGCTCACATGTGGCGGCAATTCAAAGCGCACTGCAGCAAGCACATCGGACACTGTGCCGCCAAGGCCGGATTCATTGGTGAACTGGCCACTGTCTTCAAGGCGATAGACACGGCCCGCATCAAAGCCGAAGATCCAGCCATCAGGGTCAAACCTGCGATAGCGCACACCGAGATTGGCGCGAAAACCGGCCTCATAAAGGTTGGCACCGGGAAAGCGGTTTACGGCGAAAAGGTTGGTTTCGTCAAATTCAAGCTGGGTGCTGTCTTCATTCGGCACAACATCGTTAAACCCGACCGGCACGGTGTAAATGAACTGCGCAACCGGCTCCAGCATGTGCAAAACCTCGCCACGTGTCATGGAAAGCGGCCAGCGCAATTCCGCCCCGATGATGGGGGTAAAGACTTTGAGGACATTATCGGAGTAAGCACCATCGTCCCAAACGCGGTAAAGGTCGAGATGGGTTTCTGCGAATGTGCTCAGCCGCATGCCAAATGGCGCCGACCAGTCGCGCCGCCAGTCACCCGAGGCGGAGGCGCGCAGCAAATCGCGCCCGCCGGTGCGCCAAAGGCCCACGGTTTCAAGTGTAAAGGCCGTCGAGCCGCCTGTGAGAGGCTCGACAAAGGTGCGCCGCCAAATGACATCGGGCAGAACAATCGGGATTTCCGAGGCCAGTTCACCCTCACGCAGGCTTTGAAAATAAACAAAACTAGCATTGAGAAAGCCACGATCACCATAGCGGCGCAGCCCGATTTCATTCACCAGACGGTCGGATTCATCATAGTCGAACCGGCGCAAAAACCCGTTGGTTGAGGAAAAGTTGATATCGGCAAAGGCTTCATACCTGTCGCCAAAACCAAAGCTGACATTGGCTTTCAAAAACCCGCCAGTGCCGCCAACAGGGTCGGTCAGCGCGAAGGCCCCCAGAATATCAATGCTGCCGTTGATCAGGCGTTTGCGATACTCGGCCTCAACCACAAAGGCACCATTTGTGGTAACAAACGGTGTGATGGTCGCGTCGGAATGATCGCCAATCACCCAATAATAGGGTAGCTTGAGCCCGTTGCCAAAGCTGTTTGAAACGGCAAGTTCGGGGAACAGAAAGCCCGAAGCGCGCGCGACGCTCGGGTCAGGAATGGACATGCGCGGCATATGCATAATTGGCAGGCCGAAGGCCACAAACGTGGCGTTTTCAAAATAGAACCGTGCTGCCTGCTGGTCGTGTATTACGCGCGTGGCGCGAATTTGCCAAATGGGGGTAGGGCGGGCGGCACAAACCTGACAGCTTGAGCCGACAACCTGATAAAACGCCGTAAACCGCCCGCCAGTGCGCCGGATTTCGGGTGTGGCTATCTGGAATTGCTGGTTCAGCAAAACGCGCGCGCCGCTGATCAGCCCGGTTTGCAGATCGCTTGAAAGCTCAGCCAAATCAGCCAGTGTTACGGTGCCATCGGCAGTGGTTAGCCGCAATGGCCCTAGCGCGCGTAGCTGGCCCGTAGCAGAATTATAGCTGATGCTGGCCGCTTCCAGCGTTATTCCTTCAAAGCTCACAACAACATTGCCGCGCGCGCGCAGCTCGGCGGTATCCGCATCATAGGTTATGCTATCGGCGATCAGGCCCGCATAGTTTTGGGCTGCAAGCGTGCTGGCGGTGAAGATCAGGCAACACAGAGTGGCGAGCAGTCGAAACATCAGCCATCCTCCAGATGCAGTATGAGCGTGAGCGCCAGTAATACTGCCGCCAAAGGTGCCCCCCACGCGGCCGCGATCACCGGAATTTCCTGCGCCGCCCCCATACTTTCCGACAGGCTTTTCAGCGCGTAAACAATAAAGCCCGACATGACGGCCGAGAGCACCATAACCCCAGTTTGCCCAAAGCGCGAATGGCGCATGGAAAAGCCGATGCCGATCAGCATCATAGCGGTCAGATAAAGCGGGCGGGCAAGTTCGGATTGAAAGAACACCCGATGCCGTTGCGCCGAAAAGCCCGAACGCTCCAGCCTGTCGATAAAGGTTCGCAACTCCCAGAATGACACTTCGCGGGGTGCCGAAAATGATTCCAGAATTTCACTACTGGTCAGTTCGGTGGGCAGGCGCAGTTGTATTTGCTCGGTTATGTCGCTGGCACCTTCGTCGAGTTCTTCAAGGAATCGCCAGCGCTTTGTATCGGAGAGCAGCCAGAACCCGTTGGCCAGTTCGGCGCGGCCAGCCTCGACCCTGCTGAGAATGCGCCCGCGCTGGTCAAACTGGTAAAAACGCACCTGAAAAAGCCGCGTGCCGTCATTGCTGGCGCGGTCAGCCTGAATGACATATTGCGATTCCCCCACACCCTGCCGCAGCCAGATGCTTTGCGCGCCCAGCGAAAACAGCGTTGCTGTGCCAAACTTGTATTGCTCGGTCAAGGTCGCGGCACGGCGCTGAGTGGCGGCAACAATCGGGTTGAACACCGCCGTAATGATTGCGCCCAAAAGCAACGTGGTAATGATTGTAGGTGCAATTAATCGCAACGCCGATTGCCCGGATGCCCGCCCGATCACCAGCTCGGATGAACGCGCAAGGCCAAGGAATGTTGCCAGCGCAGCCAGCAAGATGACCAATGGCAAGATTTGGATAACGATGGCCGGTGCGCGCAGCAAACCCAGTTGCAAGGCGCGCGCGAACGAGCCGTCAAGCTGGGGGATGACGCGCAGTAGCTCAACCGTATCAATAAGCAAAATAAGGAAGAAAAGTGCGATTTGAACGCGCAGAATGTTCCACAAATAGCGCCGCACAATGTAAAGCGCGAGGGTCATGCCGCACCTCGCCTGAGCCGCTTGGTGCGCGCCGCAAGATACAATAGCGCCATGGAAACCAGAATGCCCGCCAATGCAGGCAGACCGGCTATAATGAAAAGCGACGGGTTCGCTTCGATATTAGGGCGCATGGCGCTCACGCCAGCTTGCAATAATACGCCAAGCACTACGGCAATAATCACACGCCCCGCAAAGCCGCCACGCCGAAAACCGCCCGCCAGAATGGCGCCAAGCGCGATAAGCGGCAGCACCAGCGCGCTAAGCGGCTGGGCGAGTCTGTCGCTTGCTTCGGCAATCATGATTGCGGGCTTGTAGGACCCACCCTCGCGAACTTCGGCGCTGGGGAACAGCAATTCGCCCACAAACATTTCATAGGGTCGGCGGGTATGGGGCAGGGCCTCGGGCATGAGCTTGTCGATATCCAGTGAAAGCCGGTCAAAAAATACCGATGAAAGCGTGCGCCCCTGCGGCTCGTAACGCTGGATCAGGCCGGACACCAGCACAACACGCGCGCCGTCATCATCGGATGCGAACAGCGCCTTTTCGGCGGAATATGTCACCGGTGCATCGGGGTTGCGGGTATCGTGCAGGAAAACGCCGGCCATCTCGCCATCACGCGAAGTATCGCGCACATAAAGCGTCAGCCGGTCGCCAAGGTGCAAAAATTGCCCCTCGCGCAAAATGGTCGAGGTGATTTGCGTTTCGATATCGCGCAGGCGTTCGCTCATTTGTGTGGCGGATTTGGGGGCAAGGTAAAGCGTCACGCAATACATCATGGCCATCACAATCAACCCGAAAATGGCTACAGGCCGCGCCAGCCGCCACGGTGAGTGGCCCGCGCTCATCATCACTATCAGTTCAGATTCGCCATAAAGCTTGTTCAGCGTATAAAGCGTGGCGGCAAACCCGGCCACAGGCAGCACAACCTGCACAACGCGCGGAATAAGCAGCGATGTGATTTCAATGAACACGCCCGCCGATTGCCCGTTTTCAATAACACGATCTATCAGCGGCATAGCCTGTGCGAGCCACAAAATGCCCACCAGCGCCAAAGCAAAAAAACCCAGCGGACCGAGCAATTGCATCAAAAAATATCGGTCGAGTCGGTTCACCCGCGTCCCTCGGAAAAAGACTATGGTTTGTGTTACTAGGCTTTGGCTGTGCCCTCAACTGGTCAAGCGCGCAAATTCGCGATAGGTCTGGCGTAATCACATTTTTCTGCCGAGGGCTTTGCATGACAACTCCACTTGAAACCATGTTCCAACAGCTTGATACGGCTGCATTTTCCGCGCTTGAAGGGCAAATTGCGCTGAGCGTTCCGGGCGATGGCAGCCTGAGCATTCCGGCGCGGAAAATTAACAGCCTTGCGCGCGGTGCACTGGCGCGGCTTGTTGCATCGGACGATTGGGCCAAGGCCAAGCAGGGCGATGTGCGCATTATCGCATTCCCCGACAGGTTGGCCGCGCAATCCATCATTGTGGCCAAGCTTGAGCCGCGCGCTTCGCAAGCCGATGCGCGGCGCGCTGGCGCAAGCATTGCCAAAGCCCATACGCGCGGCGTGCTCAACCTTGTTGGCACCCATGCCAAAACATCCGATATTTTGCTGGGCCTTACTCTGCGCGGCTATGCCTTCACGGCCTATAAGCCAAAGCATGAAGACAACCGCGCCGCCATTTTGGTGCTGTGTAAGGATGTAGCAGCCGCACAAACCGCTTGGGCAGATAATGCAGCGCGCGCCGAGGGCGTATATTTCACCCGCGATCTGGTGAGCGAGCCTGCCAATGTGCTGAGCACCAATGAGTTTGCCGCGCGGCTAAAAGCCATGCGCGCATTGGGGGTTGAGGTTGAGGTGCTGGAAGAACCCGCTCTTGCCAAGCTTGGTATGCGCGCGCTGCTTGGGGTTGGCCAAGGCTCCGCCAGCCCGTCAAAAGTGGTTGTCATGCGCTGGAATGGTGCCCCCGATGCGCAGCCCTTCGCGCTGGTTGGCAAAGGTGTGGTGTTTGATACCGGTGGCATTTCGCTCAAACCCGGTGCCGGACTACAGGAAATGACCTGCGATATGGGCGGGGCTGGCGTGGTTTCGGGCGTAATGCGCAGCCTTGCGCTGCGCAAGGCCCGTGCCAATGTGGTTGGGGTTGTGGGTTTGGTTGAAAACATGCCCGACGGGCTGGCGCAGCGCCCCGGCGATATTGTAAAATCCATGAAGGGCGACACGATCGAAGTTATCAACACCGATGCCGAAGGCCGCCTCGTGCTGGCCGATGTGCTTTGGTATACGCAAGAACGCTTTGCACCTGTTGGCATGATTGACCTTGCCACGCTTACCGGCGCGGTTGTTATTGCGCTTGGCATCGAAAATGCAGGCGTGTTTTCAAACAATGACGCATTGGCCGACACGTTTTTAGCGGCCGCCAAAGCGGAAGGCGAAGGTGCATGGCGCATGCCGCTTTCGGCTGCCTATGACAAGATCGTCGACAGCCATATCGCCGATATGCGCAACTCGTGCGGCCGCGAGGCTGGTGCCATTACCGCTGCGCAATTTCTTAGACGGTTCGTGAAGGATGAAACGCCGTGGATACATCTGGATATTGCCGGTGTAACCCTGCCCGGTGCCGAAACAACCTTTGCCCCTAAAGGCGCAACCGGCTGGGGCGTTCTGGCGCTTGATCGCTTCATTCGGGATAATTTCGAGGTAACTTGATGCCCGATTTTCTTTTTTATCAGTTGACGGATTCACCGCTTGAGGCCCTGCTTCCGGTATTGCTTGAAAAGGCAATGGGGCAGGGGTGGCGCGTTGCGGTGCAAGGGCCAGATGCCGCACGGCTCGCCTTTCTGGACGAGCGGCTATGGACCTATAGCAAAGAGTCGTTTTTGCCGCATTCGCAGGCGGGCGGGCCGCATGACGCGGCCCAACCCGTGCTTCTTGGACCGGTTGGCGCTGCGGCCAATAAGGCAGAAATGCTGGTGCTTGTTGATGGCGGTGCGCCCGACATGACCAAACTTGATGCGCATAAACGCGTGTGCATTGTGTTTGACGGGAATGATGAGACGATGCTTGGCAGCGCGCGTGAACAATGGCGCGCCGTGTCGTCTGCGGGATATGCGGCGGTGTATTGGGCGCGACAAGACGGTCGCTGGCAGCAAAAAGCCACCAGCGAAGCAAAGGCCTAATGTGACATCAAAATCGGGATATTGGCCTTGGCCATAACCCGGTTTGTAACACCTCCGAACAGGTCTTCAGCAAATTTTGAGTGCTCATACGCTCCCATGACCACCATTCCGGCGCTAATTTCGGCAGCGGTGGTCAGAATGAAATCGCCGATCCGCCCGCGCGCTTTGGGCTTTGATATGAGTTTGGGGCGCTTGCCGTGGCGCTCCAGATGGGTGATGAAGCGGTTCACGGCCTGTGCCTGATCTTCCGATGCTCCAACCGATAGCACGCTGACAGTGCTGGCATCCTTGATGAGCGGCAGCGCATCGGCCACGGCGCGGGCAGCGGCATTGCCGCCATCCCAAGCTATCAGCACATGACCGTTGAGCGCCATCGCATCAGGCTCTACCGGTGCCAGCAGCACCGGACGGCCCGCCTCACGCGCCACGACATCGGGGTGGCCCTCCATATGTGGAAACTCCGATGTTGAATCAGCGGGCCCCATAACCGTCAGATCATAGGCGCGCGCGGCTTCGATAAGCCGTAAGTCCGGCTCGCCGCGCATTTCAAGATAGTGCAGTCGATCCGCAGGAAAATTGCCCGCCTTGGCAAAGAACGCATCGCGCACTTCTTCGCGGCGGGCCTTGTCGGCTTCGGTCAAGCTGTCCAAAACGGCTGCATGCGGCAAATGAGTGGCATAATTGTAAAAGCTGGCCGGCAGGCCATGGGCCAGCAATCCGGTAACATGCGCACCAGATTTTTTTGCGAGTTCGAAAGCGAGGGCCAAAGCTGCGTCGGATGCGACAGTCGCGCTATAGGCAGCGAGGATATTTTGATATGACATAACAAGCTCCTTTAGTGAGTGTTGCTTACTGATTAGGGGCTTATGGCAGCGTTGCGCCTTGATCTGGATCAGTCGCGCGACAGAACCATCTGGTTTTCTTTTATTTCGATATGGCTGAACAGCGACAAATAGCGCATGCCGAGCAGTGAAATATCGAGCGCGCCGCCGTTCACTTCGGCCAGCAGGTTCGTATCAACAAACGGGCCTAGCTCTGTGCGGTTCAACCGCACGGGCGCGGTTTGCACAGGGCCGTTTGCGGTTTGGGCATTGCCGAAATAGCGCAGCTTATCCACATCCAACCCAATGCGCTCGGCATCACGGCGCGAAAGCACAATGCCGGTTGCGCCCGTATCAACAGCAAAGTCGACATCAACACCATCAATGCGCAGCGTGGCATAAAAATGCCCGTCATAAGCGCGGCCAAGCGTTACCTGCCCGGGCTGGCTTTGAATGGCGGGGGCTGAGCTGCGCAGTGTTAGCGAAAGCTGGTCGCGCAGGCCGTAGGCGGCCACAGCACCCACAAAGATCAGCCCCCAAATGCCCAAATGCTGCAAGCTGCGGTTAAGCTGGCGATGCCCCGAAAAGATGATCGACCCGCCGATGACCAGCAACAACAGCACCAAATAGGCCAACCGCGCCTGTCCGTCTGAGTCAAGATCCAGCATTATCCGGGCACCAATCCAAAATCTGATAATCCATCAAGAATGAATTGCACTGACAATGCTGAAAGGAAAATTCCAAACAGCCTTGTGGTTACCATAATGCCAGTGCGCCCCATTACTTTCGCCAATATACCCGATACGAGGAACATGGCAAAAACTAATATGATTATGGCAAACATAACGCCAAAAACAATGCTCTGACCTTGAATGCCGGGGTGCTCGCCGGCAAGCAGAATCATTGATGTCATCGCGCCGGGGCCAGCCAGAAGCGGCATGGCCAGTGGAAAGACCGATGGGTCGTTTTCAGAACTTGCATTGTTTTCGCGCCGCTGCGTGCGCCGTTCAAACAACATGTCCAGCGCGGTAATAAACAGCAATACCCCGCCAGATATGCGAAATGCAGGCATGGAAATGCCAACGGCTGAAAGCAAATCTTCGCCCACCAGCCCAAACAGGGCAAGAATTACCGCCGCTATCAAGCAGGCGCGCAGCGCGATGCGGCGGCGCTGTCGGGCATCCATGCCATCGGTCAAGGCTACAAAAAGCGGTGCAAGGCCGATTGGGTCAATCACCACAAACAAGGTTACGAAAACGACAAAGGCAAGTTCAAGCTCAAGCATTATTGTGCCGCCTCAAAAGCAGATTGTGCCTGTTCCCAAAGCTCTTCGGCACGCTGCATGGCCTTGTCGATCTCGGCGCGTTTTTTCTGCAACTTCTCGATCTCCTCGACATCATTGCTGGCATAAAGAACCGGGTCCGATAGTCGAAGATCAATGCTGGCGCGCATTTCGTCAAGCTTTGTGATGCGGCCTTCGGCTTTGCTGACCTCGTGGCGCAAGGGGGCAAGCACATTACGCGGCGCAGGTTTTTGGGCGGCTTTGGGCTTTGGCGCGGCACTGTCGCGCACTGGTGCGCCGCCGCGCTGGCTAAGCAGCAGTTTGCGATACGCCTCCATATCATCGTTGAACGGGCGCACTTTTCCGTCTTTCACCAGCCACAGCCTGTCGGCCACCAGTTCCACCAGATGCGGGTCATGGCTGACCAGTATAACCGCGCCGTTATATTCGGTCAGCGCGGTGACAAGCGCCTCGCGCGACTGGATATCAAGGTGGTTGGTCGGCTCATCGAGCACAATCAGGTGCGGGGCTTCCAGCGTGACAAGCAGCATGGATAGCCGCGCCTTCTGTCCGCCGGAAAGCTTGATTACCGGTGTTTCGGCCTGATCAGCAGCCAAACCGCCAGCCGCCAGCCGCGCGCGCAGCTTTGCTGGCGTTTCGGTGGGCCGGTGGCGGCGCAAATGCTGCACAGGGGTTTCGTCGGGGTAAAGCTCGTCAATCTGGTGTTGGGCAAAATAGCCGATGCGCAGCTTTGAGGCGCGGAAAACCTGCCCCTTTTGCGCCTCCAGCCGTTCGCATAGCAGCTTGGCTAGGGTCGATTTACCCTGACCATTTGCCCCCAAAAGGGCGATGCGGTCATCCTGATCAATGCGCAAATCCAGATCGCGCAGGATCGGTTCGCCGCCATAGCCGACATCGACACCCTCAAGCCGGATGATGGGGGGTGAAAGCTGTTCGGGGTTGGGAAAGTTGAAAGGCGCAACCGTATCGCCGTGAATTTCAATCGGCGGGCCCATACGCTCGATCGCCTTGAGCCGCGACTGCGCCTGACGTGCTTTGGTGGCCTGTGCGCGAAACCGGTCCACATAAGATTGCATATGCGCGCGTGCCGCGTCCTGCTTTTTCTTTTCGGCGACCTGGCCTTCAAGCCGCGCGCGGCGCGTGGCCTCGAATGTGTCATAGTTGCCGCCGTAAAGCGTGAGTTTCTTCTGGTCTAGATGAAGAATATGGCTGACAGCGCGGTTCAGCAGCCCACGGTCATGGCTGATGATGATTACGGTATGCGGATAGCGTGACAGATAGTTTTCCAGCCAGATCGCGCCTTCAAGGTCCAGATAGTTTGTCGGCTCGTCCAACAATAGATAGTCGGGCTTGGAAAATAGCACCGCCGCGAGCGCCACGCGCATACGCCAGCCGCCCGAAAAATCTGAACAGGGGCGGGCTTGCGCTTCGGCATCAAAGCCAAGGCCGGAAAGGATGGAGGCTGCGCGCGCCTCAGCGGAATGGCTTTCAATATCGGTCAGCCGGGTCTGGATTTCGGCAATGCGGTGCGCTTCAGTGGCGGTTGTTGCCTCGCTGAGCAATGCCGCACGCTCGGTATCGGCCGCCAGAACCGTATCCAGCAGGCTGGTGGAGGAGCTTGGCACCTCTTGGGCCACACCGCCGATGCGCGCGCGCGCCGGTATTTCAATGCTGCCGTCATCAAGGTTCAACTCGCCCCTGATCAGCCTGAACAGGGTGGTTTTTCCGGTGCCGTTTTTGCCCACCAACCCGACCTTGTGGCCGGTTGGAATGGTCACATTAGCCCCGACAAGCAAGGGGGTGCCGTTCATCAGAAATGTTATGTCGCGAATATGTAGCATGGGGCGGGGTATTACGCGCGCGCGCCGCGAAGTCAATGCGTAGCGATGAACGCGAATTGCCTCTTTCCTGCCCAACCATGCCATGCTATTGGGCGGCGCAATTGCAGGGCCCAGCGGGGCCGAAACCTAGGAGAATACCATGGCTCTCGAACGCACCCTTTCGATCATCAAGCCCGACGCAACACGCCGCAACCTGACTGGCAAGATCAATGCCAAGTTTGAAGATGCCGGCCTGCGCATTGTTGCCCAAAAGCGCATTCACCTCAGCCTTGCACAGGCGCAGGCGTTTTACGCCGTCCATGCAGAGCGGCCCTTCTTTGGCGAGTTGACCGAATTCATGGCATCCGAACCCGTAGTCGTGCAGGTTCTGGAAGGTGAAGGCGCAATTGCCATGAACCGCGAAGTAATGGGCGCAACCAACCCCGCCAATGCCGATGTCGGCACGATCCGCAAGGAATTTGCGCTTTCGGTTGGCGAAAACTCGGTTCACGGCTCGGACGCACCTGAAACCGCTGCCGAAGAAATCGCCTATTTCTTCTCGGGTCTTGAACTGGTCGGCTAACGCCGCTTGCCTGTTCCAAGCTTGTCCAAAGCCGCCTCGATATCGGGGCGGCTTTTTGCTTTGCTGCTTTTTACAAGCGCGTCGAACTGTTTGCGCAGCTTGGCTTTTTCTTTCGGGTCAAGGTCGTTCCATGCGCGGCCCTGCAAGCCCATCACCAGCACATAATAGCCAATGAAATGTGGGCGCGATCCGCTTTTTAGCAGTGCCAGATAGGCGGCATCGGCACCCATTTCCCGAATTTCTTCTGCCGATGTTATGCCCGCACGCGCGAATGCCGCCTCGGAAGCCGGGCCAAGGTTGCGAATTGTGGTGACCGCGCTCATTTGGTTGGAAAGGCGGTTCCGCTTAGTCCGGCCGCAAATTCGCGCAAAATTTGGGGGTAGAGCATATGCTCTCGTTTGAGCAACCGCGCGGCGAGTGTTTCCGGCGTGTCATCGGGGTCGATATCCATGGTCGACTGGCCAAGGATCGGCCCGCCATCCAGCGTTTCATCCACCAGATGCACGGTGCAGCCATGCACGGCCATGCCCGCTTTGAGCGCCTGCTCATGGGTGTGAAGGCCGGGAAACAGCGGCAGGATCGAGGGGTGAATATTGATGATCTTGCCCGCCCAGTTGCGCACAAATTCAGGAGACAGAATGCGCATGAAGCCTGCAAGGCAGATAATGTCGGGCTTTGCGCGGGTGAGTGCTTTGTGAAGCTCCGCCTCGAAACCTGCGCGGTTTTTAGGGAATTTGCGGTGATCGACCACCGCTGTTTCAACACCAAGGGCGGCGGCACGCGCAAGCCCGCGAGAATCGGGGTTGTTTGATATCACCAGCACCGGTTCGGCGGGGTGGTCTTCGGCGGCCATATCGTTGAGCAGTGCCAGCATGTTCGAGCCGCCGCCCGAAATGAGGATGGCGACCCGTTTACGCATTATGCCAGCACCCCGGCATAGCGAATGCCTTCGCCCGTAGTGACCGTGCCCAGCGTAACCACCTTTTCACCCGCCGCCTCAAGCACGGCGCGCAATGTGGTTGCTTCGTTTTGCGCAACAACGGCGATCATGCCTATGCCGCAGTTGAAGGTTTTGAGCAGTTCAGCCTGTTTTAGCCCCACGGTGGCATTCAGCCATGCAAATACTGGCGGCAATTGCCACGCCTTCAGGTCTATATCCGCGCCAAGCCCCGCGGGCAGCACGCGCGGCAGGTTCTCGGTTAGCCCGCCGCCGGTGATATGCGCCAACCCGTGCACGCCGCCAGCGCGAATCGCCGCCAGCGCGGCGGCAACATAAATGCGGGTGGGGGCCAGAAGCGCTGCGCCAAGGCTGGCGGCAGTATCATCAAAGGGGCAGGGGGCATCCCAGCCCAAACCAGTGCTCTTTACAATCTTGCGCACCAGCGAATAGCCGTTGGAATGCACACCATTGCTGGCAAGGCCAAGTAAAACATCGCCTGCGGCGACATTTGCGGGCAGGGCGCAACCACGCTCCATTGCGCCTACGGAAAAGCCGGCAAGATCAAAGTCGCCCTTGTCATACATACCGGGCATTTCGGCAGTTTCGCCACCAATCAGCGCAGCACCGGCGGTTTTGCAGCCAGCCGCAATGCCGTTGATAACAGCCGCAGCCTCGTCAACCTCCAGCTTGCCTGTCGCGAAATAGTCGAGGAAAAACAAAGGCTCGGCACCTTGACATACAAGGTCGTTCACGCACATGGCGACAAGGTCGATGCCAACGGTGCTCACATTGCCTGTATCAATCGCGATGCGCAGCTTAGTGCCAACACCATCGGTAGCGGCAACCAGCACCGGGTCGGAATATCCGGCGGCCTTCAGGTCAAACAGGGCGCCAAACCCGCCAAGACCGGCCATTGTGCCGGGACGGTCGGTTGCTTTTGCGGCTGGCTTGATCCGCTCGACCAGCGCATTGCCCGCATCAATATCGACACCGGCATCGGCATAGGTCAGCCCGTTTGGTATGGTCATTGTCACCCCATCACTCCGAATGTCGATGGGTTAACCTATCAGCGCGCGAGGTTCAATGTGGCGTGTGTATGACACGCAATTTTTAGGCGGCAGCAGCCACAACCGCTTCGCTGATGGCAATAGCAGAGGGGCGATTGGTGCGCGAAAAAGCCCTATGAAACTTTGCGGCAAACCTGCCACCCTCATACGGAAATTCGATTTTGGTAAATATTTTACCACTTTCGCCGCGCACCGTTTTGCCCTTGAGACCAGCCAATGCATAGGCCGATGCAGATTTGACCGAGCTGATGGCAACGGCAAGCGTTGTCCATTTTGGCTTGACCTCCGCCACTAGAATATGACTATCGGTCAGCCCCACAATGTAATGCTTTGTTAGCTTTTGGGTCATGATAACACCTGGCACGACTGCAAGTAAAAAAAACGGGAACATATACAGCATGTTGGGTTGCTTAACACCGTAAGCACACTGGATGATATTTTGGCCATTCGCAACCGGCGCAAGAACCGCCAACATAATTTCTTCAGAAAGCTTCGCCACTGGTAATCTCCTCATTAAATATGATTAGAATACTTGAGTTTGAATATACCGTAAAGAACCCGCATTGCCGATAATAAGTGAGCAGATCAGCTTGACCGCGCGGCTGAAACAGCTATGCATTGCGCCGGCGGGCCTGTAGCTCAACGGTTAGAGCAGAGCGCTCATAACGCTTTGGTTGGGGGTTCAAATCCCTCCGGGCCTACCATCCGCCTCCCATTCGCCGTCAAGGCCCCAAGGCGGGCTTTAGCGCGGCAGGCGCAGGCAGGCGCGCAGCCCGCCAAGTTCGATGCTCACGCCAAGTTCCAACGCACCGCCATGGCTGCGCGCGGCATCGGTTGCGATTGACAGGCCAAGCCCGACACCGCCGCCCTTGTTCTGGTTGCGTGCCTCGTCCAGCCGGGTAAAGGGCCGAATGGCGTTGGTGCGGTCGGTCTCGGCAATGCCGGGGCCGTTATCCTCCACCACAAATTCCACCGCTTTTGGAAGCAGGCGCAGGGTAAGCCGCACGCGTGTGCCATAGCGCAGCGCGTTATTTACAAGGTTTTGCACGGCGCGCTCGACCACGCCGCTGCGCATGGTTGTAATGGGGGTTTCCGCTGTCGGGTTGAACACCTGCATCGTCACCTCGGGCGCGCCTTTGGCGGGCAGACCGCGGCGGGTTGCTTCGATCACGCCATCGGCAAGCGCCTGTGTATCGGTTTGCAGCAAATCATCTGCCGCTTCGCCCTTGGCAAAGGCCAGAAAAGCGTCAAGCATCGCCTCCATCTCGGCCAGATCGCGGCGCATGGCGATGGTGTCTTCGTTTTCCTCAAGAAATTCGGCGGCAAGCTTAAGACGGGTGAGGGGGGTGCGAAGGTCGTGGCTGATAGAGCTGAGCATGGCTGTGCGCTGGCCCATTTGGCGTTCCAGCCGCGTGCGCATGGCCAGAAATGCAAAAATGGCGCGGCGCACCTCCTCGGCCCCGCTTGGGGTGATCGGCAAAACCTGACCCTTACCAAAGGCGCTGGAAACTTCGGCGAGTCTGCGGATCGGGCGGGTTTGCAGGCGCAAGAACGCAACCGAAATGAGAATGAGCAGTATTGATGCAAAGATCATCAGCACCAAAAGCTGGTGGGCGTTGCGCGCCGTAACCCGGCTGCGGGGTAGGTCGATGACCATTCGCCTGTCGCCCGAATCAACAACCAGTCGGACATAAAATTCGCCCCGCGTCAGATCAACCCGCACCGGGGCTTTCAGCGCGGCGGTAATTTCATCAATAAGCACACGGCCGGAAAGATCAAACCATTGCCGCAGGTTCACTTCGGGCAATGGCGCGTCGCTCAACGCGATCGTAAGGCCAAAATCCTGCGCCAGATCGGCGAGCGGGGCGCCGCCTTCTGCGCGCACCTGATCGATGATGTGGTTCAGCTCCAGCACCACGCTTTCGGTCATTTGCTTGGTGACACCGGCAAAATGGCGGTTGATGAACACAAGCCCGACAATTAGTTGCAGGCTGATCATTGGCATGATCAATATAAGCAGTGTCCGGAAAAACAGCCGTTTGGGCAGATAATTTTTAAGACCGCGCTTTGCCATAGAACAGCGATAGTCAGGCAAAGCGCCGCTGGCAAGAGAGCGCGATATGCAAAGCCCGTTTGATTTGAACCACAGGCCGCGCATCGGCGAGGTGGAGGTGCTGGCAGAGGGCTTGCAGGCAGTAACCGCGCCAAATGCCAGCCCGATGACGTTTACCGGCACGCGCAGCTATATTCTGGGCGAGGACGAGGTCGCGCTGATAGACCCCGGCCCGCTGGATGCAGCCCATGAAGCAGCACTTCTGGCCGCGCTTGCCGGGCGGCGTGTAAGCCATATTCTTGTAACGCATGCGCATGTTGATCATTCGCCACTGGCGCGGCAGCTAAGCCAGCGGCTAGGCGCGCCGGTGCTGGGGTTTGGCCCTGCCCATGCAGGCCGCTCGCCACTTATGGCCCAGCTTGCAAAAGCGGGCGAGCTTGGCGGGGCAGAGGGGATAGATGCCGGTTTCACCCCGCACCAAACCCTTGCCGATGGCGATATCATTTGCGGCAATGGCTGGGCGTTGCGGGCAATCCACACGCCCGGCCATCTTTCAAACCACCTGTGTTTTGCATGGGATGAAGCACAAGCGCTGTTTTCGGGCGATCACGTTATGGGCTGGGCAAGCACGCTGATCTCGCCGCCCGATGGTGACCTCGCTGCCTTTATGCAAAGTCTGGAGCGGCTCGAAACAATGCCCGAATATCGTTATTTCCCCGGCCATGGCGCGCCCATTGCCGATGGTCTGGCAATGGCGCAATACTTAAGTGCACATCGCCGCAGCCGTGGCCTGCAAATACTTTGCGCGCTTTCAGAGCGCCCTGCCACGCCTGCCGAACTTGTCGCGCGGATCTATTCCGACATCCCAAAAGCCCTTCACGGGGCGGCGGCGCGCAATGTGTTGGCACATTTGCTCGACTATCTGGCGCAAGGACGGGTTGGCCATCGCGGCGTATTGAAATCAGATTCAATTTTTTTCGCGCAATCCCAATAGGTTAGCAAATATATGCGCAATTTAGGCATATTCCCCTTGTGAGCGTTTTAGCCCTTTGCTATATCGGCGGCGCACGCCAATTGGCGGCTATTCCGGCGTAGCTCAGCGGTAGAGCAGTTGACTGTTAATCAATTGGTCGTAGGTTCGATCCCTACCGCCGGAGCCAATTAATCTCACTGAGATCAATGACTTAAAGGCCGCTCGTCAGAGTGGCCTTTGTCTTTTTCGTAGGCTCTGCAACAACTCTACAACAAATCGCGCCTACGAGTACGTTCCAAGTACGCTTGATCACAGTCATAGCAAATGTCGTCGCCGGGTTTCCTACGGGTTCCGCCGCACCTTCGACATGGGCTGTCAGCCGCATCATAGTGCGCCGCTCTAACCGCCCATGCCTTTGCTCTTTCTGGGTTCGGTGACGGCACACCAAGATCGCCGCGCTGATATGCGTGCCAAACTGCAATGTTGGAAACCCCAAGTAATTCTGCGATCTGGACGCATTCCTGAGTTTGGCTGAGGTGCTGTCTGTCGCTGTAGAGGGTTCTTGCAAGCTCAAGTGCACGCGGAAACTCCCGCAAGTCGACCATGGTTTTTCGCCGCTTGTCCGCCACAGTTAGCTATCTCCGGGAGCGTCGAGCAACGCGCCTATTTTGACGCCCAATGCCACGGCGAGTTTATCGACGACTGTAATCGTGGGATTCCGCGCTCCACGTTCCAAATCGCTGACGTAAGTTCTGTGAAGGCCCGCTTCATGCGCAAATTCCTCCTGCGACCAGCCTTTCGACTGGCGTAAGCGGCGCATGTTGAGACTTAAGCGGGCACGAATTTCCATGCTGCCAAAGACGGCGCATGCCGCCAATACGTCTACAGACGATCAGTGACATTACTCTTGACTGCCAGTAGGATGGGTGCGCTTCTTGCGTCACTTATCGTCTACATATCGCGGCAGGGTTGGAATTGGGCAGCGCGTCGCCAGTTTCGAAACTGGCCGATCACATCGAACAATCAGGGCTTGGAGTCCCGGCGCTGGCGGAAGAATACCGCTACGCATCATTACCACTGTGCGTCGTGGATGCGGTATTTTCGATTGGGGTTCGGTACGCAAGCACGCAAAAGGTGGTTTCGAACTTGTGCAGTTACACCGGCTGGGCCCGATTTGCTTCATCGCGAGAGGCAAGGGGTGCAGGTGAGTGCGGGCCATCTGATCTGGTGGCCTTGTTCGACGCACATGGCATTGAGGGGATGACCGAAGCCGTTTTCCAGAACAGACAGCGCACGTCTTCACGGTCCGGTATCCTCAAGGCAGAAGCGGTCCTGCTTTTTTGCCGCGCGTTGCTCGAAGCCGGAATCAATTCCTACACCGATTTCGATCAAGACCGCCGGGAATACGCAGAGGCAATGATCTTGGGCCTGCCCGGCCAATCGAGCGGTATCGCGTTCGACTATTTCATGATGCTGGCGGGCGACAACAATCTCATCAAACCCGACCGAATGGTACAGCGGTATGTGGGCAATGCGTTGGGGTTGAACACGATCCCGCAACCGCGTCAGGCGGCTATTCTCGTGAGGTTAGCGGCTAAGGAACTCCTTCGCCGTGGGCATCACTGGTCGCCTCTGAGCCTTGACCATGCGATTTGGAAGCATCAGTCAAGCAAAGTGGTCTAGGACACCAAAGCGGCTTGCAACGCAGGATCCAAAGCGAATTTGATGAACTGTTGCCGGGCTATGAGTTTTTGAACCAGAATTTGCCATGCGCAAATACTGGACGCTGGGCGACAATAAACCCTTTGACATTACGACGTTTGAAGAACTGATAGGCAAGCTCTCGCATTCCATTGTGATCTTCCCCGAAGCTCCGGGCTCTCTCGCGGAGACTGGATATTTCTCCGCCATTCCAGAAATAGCAGCAAAGATACTACTTGTAATCAACGTCGCTCATTTGACAAAGGACAGCTTTATTTCAATTGGGCCTGCAAAGAAGATTGCGGATGTGTCGATTTTTCAACCGAACATACAGTTCGACTACAAAAATCCCGCCTTCAATCTTGTTTCTCAACGCCTGATTGATAGAGCACCACTTCATCCGACACGGCGAGCGCTACAGATCTGGAATTCATAGGCAATATAGTTTGCCGAAACGGTAGGTTGACGATTGGTGCGCCAAGTTCGCCAGCGATTACAAACGCCATGATGTTCGAGTTTGACCGCCGTATGCACGAAGAATGCCATGCGAAAGGGCTGGTGTATACACGGTACGCTGACGACCTGTTCGTTTCATCTTTCGAACCCGGACGGCTTGATGGGATGGAGAAAGTCATCGTCAACAATAAACGCGGAATTCCACACCTGCGGCTCAGGCTCAACCACCAGAAAACCGCTTACCTCTCGAAGAAATATCGCCGAATGATAACAGGCGTGGTGATCACCCGACAGCACACTTTGTCGATTGGCCGGGAACGGAAAAGGGAAGTTAAAGCCTTGATCCATCAAGATTCTACTATTTGAGGGGCCTTTTTTCATTTGCAATTGACATCGAGCCTGAGTTTGAGAAGCGGCTTACCGAAAAATATAGCGCCGCGAGAATAGGACAACTGCGGTCAGCCGATCATGATTTTCCCATAGGCCTCATATAGTTGGCCATCTACCAGTAACCCTTGAGCGGGGCCTCCCCGATGTGCGCCCCAATGCTGCGATGATCGGACAGCCAGAGCGCCAGCGCGGCAGACACGGCGAGGTCAGCATGGCCGAACTTCGTGCCGCCTTCGATGCGCACGCGCCCGGACGATCCTACATCGGCCTCGAAGCTCTCAAGCTCCTGCCTTAGAAGGTCGCGGGCGTTGAAGTTGCCGATTGTCAGGTCGCCCGTGTGAATGGCCGAATTGACCGCAGACAGCATCCGCGTGCGTCCGACGTTGTTGAAGGTCTGCCCGCGCTCCTTCGTTTCCGTCTCGTTCTCGCCTGCGACCATCTGAACGCGGCTGTGCAGCACCGACTTCGTGTTGAGGATGTCGCAGAATGCGCGGCCCACGCCTGATGCATCGACCACGAGATAGGCGCAGCCCGCGATAGCAGGGTCCATCATCAGGTTCCGGGTCACGATGGCAAGGTCCGCATACGACATGGCGGGCAGATGATCTGCACGGACAATCTCGCGGCGGCGCTTGGTCAGTTCCTGCCGTTCGTTGGCATCATAGAACGGCACCCGCTCGTCCAGTATGATCGAATAGGCGTTCCGGTCCTGCGCTTGCGCAATATCAAGGCCCACGAGGTAGCGGCGATAGCCTTTGACGATCTCGACCGCCGGGTCCGCATTTGGCAGGATCAATTCCTCGCCCTTTTCAACCAAGGCCTGCATATAGGTCTCCCAATCTCAATTGTGGTGTGTCAGTGAACGCGGCGGCAATCGCTGCCGAGTCGAAAAACTGCTGGCCCCCGCCCATGAAGGAAAGGCCGTGTTCCACGTCGAACTCGAATTTTGACAGCACCTTGCGCTGCCGTTCGACCAGCTTCGCCATGCGCGGCAGATCAAGGGAGCAGGCCCGGATGCGTTCGACTTCGGGATACATCGCGCGGTCGGTCCACATCTGGTGAAACTTGCCGCTCTTGCCGCCGGGAGTAGAAATCAGAATTGTGCGCGCATTATCCTCGGCAATGCTGAGGGTCGATCCGTAAACGTCATCTGGAATGGTAATCCCCCCTAAAATTAGTGGTGTTCAAAAGTAGAATTTTCTCGGCAAGTT
>JBBDJE010000037.1:0-25230 GCA_040880065.1 Paracoccaceae bacterium
TTGGTCGCTGGCGGGCGATGCTGCCATCGCCGCGCTGATCGCGTTTTTTGCTGCCCTGTTGGCCCTGAAGGTAATGATGACATTACTGGCCCGTGTCAGCTTTACGCCATATGTGATTTACCGCATCGCGCTGGGTGCGGTGCTGATCGTTATTTCCGTGGCGCAGGGCTAAAGCATGTTGCAACAAAAGTGGGAACCGGTTTTCTGCAACATGCTTTATCAAAAAGTTAGAGCGCATTGCGTGAATGCAAATGAATGCAACGCGCTCTAACGCGCCCGCAGGCGCGTTGCGCGCACCTGCCCGTCAGGCAGGACAACACCACGCATTTCTGCGTTTTGGCCAACAAGCGGCGATTTATCGATACGCGTGCCTGCATCGCCAAGAAATGCAGCGTCATCAATTGCATCTGGCGCGGTAAGCACCCCGCGCAGGCGCACACGGTCACCCACGGGCATATCGGCGGGCGTGCCGTCGGTGTCCGGCGCGCCTTGCGCGATCCAATCGGTTACAAGCCTCAATTCGGTCTCGCTCAGCCATGGCGGGCCGTCAAACGGCATGCGCGGCTGCGCTACGCCAGTGACCCGGCGCCAGATCTCCGACATTTCGACATTGCCCGGCACCAGAACCAACCGCTCGCCGCCCGCCAGAACGGCGCGATAACTGTCCAGCCGCACCCCTTCGGGCGGGGCACCCAGCTGTGAATTGTCGGAATGGCAAGCGATGCACCTGCGCTGAAAAATCGGTTCGACATCGGCATAGACAACCGGCTCACCGGGCGCGGGTATCGGGCGCTGCGCAACCGGTGCAGGCGCTGGGCCATCGCCGCGCGGCATCCCCGCGACGATCCAACCCTCGATCAGCGTGATCGTGGCTTCATCCAGAAACGGTGGACCGTTCAACGGCATCTGCGGTGTAGCGGTGCCACGCAAGCGATGCAGCAGACGGCTGTTGGCCGCATCGCCGGCAACCATTGCCGGCCCATACCACCCGCCCATGAGCGCATTCTCGTAACTGTCCAGCATCAGGCCAAGCGGGGCCGCATCGCCACTGTGACACTGGGTGCAAGACGCGGCAAAAATGCCGCCAATGCGCGACCAATCAACCGCCTGCCCAGAGGCAGGGACCGCCGACAATGCCCCCAGCAATGCCCCCGACAATGCCCCCGACAATGCAAGCCCGAGGCCGCGCGGTTTCATCGCAGGTTGCGGGCCGATTCGGTGAGCGCCTCAAACTGGCCATCGGGGCGGAAGCGCCACAAATATTCCGGCAGGATCAAGTCCATCGGTGTTGGCGTGATGCCAAGCTCGGCAAAGCCGAGCGCATCGGGGGCGACTACGTTATCATAGCGCAACTGGCGCACCTGGTCGCGGGTAAGCAGCTTAGGCACGATGCCGAGTGTCAGCCAATGGCTAAACTCGATTACCCCGCCGAAAAACCGGCCAAGCCAGTCGGGCATATTCAACAGCAGGCGGCGGCGGCGGGTGATGCGCAGCATCCGGCCCAGTGTTTCGCGCAGGGTTTCAGCCACGGGGCCGCCAAGCTCGAACACACCCGCATGGCCATCGCGCAGCGCGGCTTCGGCAGCAGCGGCAACGTCATCCACATAGACCGGCTGAAAGCGTGTGTTCAGCCCGGGCAAAAACATCACCGGCATAAAGCGCGTGAGCGTGGCGAAACGGTTAAAGAATGTATCATCCTTGCCGAACATCACCGAGGGGCGCAAAATTGTTGCGCCGGGCTGGGTTTCAAGCACATAGGCTTCACCCTCGGCTTTGCTGCGGGCATTTACGCTATTGCTTTCAGCATCGGCACCCAGCGCAGAAACATGAACGAAATTGGTGATACCGGCGGCGGCTGCAAGGCTGGCAATACGCCTCGCACCTTCGGCATGGACAGTTTCAAACCGCTGGCGGCTGGTTTGCGCCAGAATGCCGACGCAGTTTACCACAGCATCGGCACCGCGCAGCGCTGCGGCAACCGATGCGTCATCGCGTATATTGGCCAGAACCGGCTCGACCTGGCCGGGCGTGCCATAGGGGCGCACGAATAATGCCTCATTCGGGCGGCGCACGGCAACACGAACGCGCCAGCCCGCCTTGGCCATGCGGCGCGCAATATGCCGCCCCAAAAAGCCGGAACCGCCAAAAATTGTGACCAAAGGTGCGTTGCCAGACATTTCAGACTCCGTATTGACTTGCCTAGCATGCATACAACCGGAGCGCAGATTGAACAATGTTGAATTCAAACCTATTGCAGGCGGAAATTTGAGTTTACGGAGTTTATAGCCGTTGACTTGCCAAGGCAGGCCAATTAAATCCCCCCTCACGACACCTGCCCAGGTGGCGGAATGGTAGACGCGCTAGCTTCAGGTGCTAGTGTCCTCACGGGCGTGGAGGTTCGAGTCCTCTCCTGGGCACCATATGAAACAATCAGACTGTTGTTCATATAAGAAACCGCCATTGGCGGGCTTCGTGCATCCCCTAGTCGCAATCCTGATAGCCGGAATTCATGCACGCGCGCGCACGCCGCTGTTCTTTGGATAAGTAAGCATAGGTTTTCGACTTTTATTGACCAATGCTGCTTAGGACGGAAAAGGCTTGCACCGCCACAATCCGGCAAGTCGAGATGTCACTTTTTATTAACTCATCTTGGCCGAAGGCTTCACCCGTGGCAATATAGTCGCCTCTCATCCGCTCCAAATACGTATCAGCGACGTGGCGCACATTTCCAGACGTCAATCCAACGTCCACCTCATACGAATTGCCGCTCGCCTGATTAAAAATAAGCGAAGAATACAAAATCAGATTTCGACGCGAAGTGTCCATATCCTCCCAAGCTTCAGCGCCAAATCGTCTTTTTCCTCCCCACTCCATAAGCGCTTGATACCACCCCGCACATCGTGTTGAGGGATATGGTGCCGCTGCCGTCTCAAGTAACTCATTGAGTGGTTTCAGCTCAACCGTTTGCGCAAAAGTCGCCGCGGGTGCCAGCATCAGCGCCACGACAGCGCAGCGCATCAGGTTTTTCATGCGGGGTTGTTTGGGCATATGGCCTCCTTTGCACAAGGTCACACTAGCGCAACCCTTGCGCGCAATCCAGCGCCGCCAAGTTGTCGGTGCGCGCTGTCTGGTTCAGTCCTTTATCACCAGTGCGCGCGGCACGTTTGCAAGGCATTCATGGCCGGTTTCGGTTATGGCAATGCTTTCGGTGATCTCAAAGCCCCAGTCCTGCATCCAAAGCCCTGTCATGAAGTGAAAGGTCATGCCGGGCACCAGTTGGGTTCTGTCGCCGGGGCGCAGTGAACAGGTGCGCTCGCCCCAGTCGGGCGGATAGCTAAGGCCGATAGGGTAGCCGGTGCGGTTATCCTTATGGATGCCGTAGCGCTGCAGCACATCGAAAAAGGCGTTGGCGATATCTTCGCAGACATTGCCCGATTTTGCCATTTCCAGCCCCGCTTCAAGCCCTTCAAGAACCGCTTTTTCAGCATCGAGGAAGGCTTGCGGCGGCTTGCCAAGAAAGACGGTGCGGCTAAGCGGGCAGTGGTAACGCCGAAAGCAACCCGCGATTTCAAAGAACGTGCCCTCACCGCGCTGCATGGGCCGGTCATCCCATGTCAGATGCGGGGCAGAGGCATCGTTGCCCGAGGGCAGGAGCGGGACGATCGCAGGGTAATCGCCGCCAAAGCCAAGCGCGGCATCATAGCGCAACGAGGCATCGTATATATCGGCCACCAGATCGCATTTGCGCTGTCCCGGTTCAACCTTGTCCACAATCCGCGCGTGCATCTTTTCGACGATCCTGCCCGCTTTGCGCATCCGGTCCAGTTCTGCGGGTGATTTCGGCCCGCGCTGCCAGTTCACAAGGCAGGTCGCATCGGTGATTTTGGCATTTGGCAGCCCGGCCACAAGCGATGCATGGCCCTTGGCAGAGAACCAGTAGTTATCCATTTCCACGCCAACCCGGCCCTTGGCCCAGCCACGGTCTTCCAGCCGTGCGGCCAGATAGTCCATCGGGTGGCATGCCGAAGATTGCACATAATGGTCGGGGTAGCCGATAAGGTCGGGGTCGGGCATGTAGCAGGTGCGCCGCGCGCCGTTGGCATCCTGAAGCCTGCCAAACCAGACGGGCGCGCCGACAGGGCCGATGATCACGGCCTGATGCACGTAGAACGACCAGCCGTCGTAACCGGTAAGCCATGCCATGTTGGACGGGTCCGAGCAGATCAGAACGTCAAGATTTGCGGCTTCCATTGCGCGGCGGGTGCGCGACAGGCGGTTTTCGTATTCGGTGTCGGAAAAGCGAAATGTGTCAATAATTGCCATTGTGGTCTCAACTCTTGAAATCTGTGCCAGCGCCGAGGCTTTTTGCGCGTTGGCGCGCAAGGGTCGCGATTGCCGTGTCCTGAACGCCCATGCCTGTCAGATCGGCGATGGTGATGTCGCTTTCGGTGCGCCGCCCCTGTGCGCGGCCTGCGACGACCTGGCCGAGCTCGCTTATCTCGGCGTCTTGCGCCACGAGACCGGCGGCAATGGCCGCGCGCAGCTCGCCAAGCTTGCGGGTCTGTGCGGCGCTGTCGGCCACATAGAGCGTGGCACGGGTGAGGCAGTCAGGGTAAAGTTCCGACTTGTCATGCTGGTCGGACCCCATGGCAGTGACATGCTGACCGGCGCGCAGCCACTCGGCCTTGAGAAGCGGATCACGCGACGGGGTTGTGGTAATCACGACATCCGCATCCAGCACTGCATCGGCAGGGTGCAACACTGCAGTAACCGTGATTCCAAGGTCACGTTGCAGCTCTTGTGCGGCGGCTGTGGCAGCATTGGGGCGGCGTGCCCAAATACGGGCGCTTTCAATCGGACGAACCAGTGCAAGCGCCTTGAGTTGCAGCCGCGCCTGCATGCCGGCACCGAGAATGCCCGCGGATTTGGCACCTTTGCGTGCAAGCTGTTGTGCGGCGACGGCACCGGCAGCGGCGGTGCGTATATCGGTCAGGTAGCCATTATCCAGAAGCAGGGCTTCGAGTGTGCCGGTTTGCGCCGAGAACAGCACCATCAGGCCGGACGTCGACGGCAGGCCCAATTTGGGATTGTCAAAAAATCCCGGAGACATCTTGACCGCGAAAGACGGCAGGCCCGGCACATAGGCGGTTTTCACGTCTATTTCGCCGTTATGATCGGGTATGGCCATGGACAGGACCGGCGGCATGACAACCTTGCGGGTCGCCAGCGCGGCGAATGCGTCGGACACGCAGTCTATTGCAGTCAGGTCGAGCGGGACCGCCCGGCGCAGATCCACTTCGGTAAGCAGGCATATGGTGGGCATTAGGTGGATTCCTGTATCAGATCGACGTTTTCGCCAGAGATGATGCGGTGGTGCAATCGCATGTCGATATTGCCGCCACTAAGGATGGCCACGGCGGCACCCGTGCCGTGCTGCGGAACTGTATTCGCAAGGATTGCGCCCACGCCAACCGCAGCCGCGCCTTCGACAATCTGGCGTTCCTGCCAGTAGCAATGCCGGATGGCCTGGGCGATTTCGGTTTCGCTCAGCAGGATGACATCATCGACCAGTTTCTGGGCCATGGCGAAAGTATAGCGGTTGCCAAGGCCGATACCCCCGCCCAGCGAGTCAGCCAGCGTGGGCAGTTCTTCAACCTCGGTGGGCTGACCCGCGCGCAGGCTTGCAGCCATGGCGGCCCCGCGTTCCATGCAAACGCCGATGATGCGCGCCTGCGGTTTGACCGATTTGATGGCCGCGGCCACGCCCGCAATCAGCCCGCCGCCGGAGAGTTGCACAAACACCGTATCCAGATCCGGCACCTGTTCGAGTAATTCCAGCCCCAATGTGCCCTGCCCTGCGATTATATCGCTATGGTCAAACGGCGGAATCATGGTGGCCCCCTGGGCGACGCGACGGTCGACCTCTTGTTGTGCTTCATCCTGACTCTGGCCGTAGATCACCACCTCGGCACCCTCAGTGCGGATGGCATCGACCTTGTTGGCCGGAACCAGACGCGACATGACAATGGTGCATTTCACGCCCGCCGCGCGGCAGGCGCGGGCCAGTCCGCGCCCGTGGTTGCCGGTCGAGACAGCAATCACACCATTGGCGCGACTTGTATCATCAAGCCGGGCCACGGCGTTGGATGCGCCGCGAAACTTGAAGCTGCCGCTGGCTTGCTGGTGTTCGAGCTTCAGGAATACCGGCTTGCCCAGATGTTCGGACAGCGTGGCCGAAGGTTCAACCGCTGTGCGCCGGATAACACCGTTGATGCGCGATCGGGCAGCATGGATTTCGGCGCTTGGCACTATGTCTTGTTCTGTCATGTAAGATCACTCAAGGTTGGGTGGCGAAAAGTCGGCACTGTGCTTGCAGGCGTGTGCCGCAAATTTCAGCAAGGTGCCAAAGTGACGCCTGATTGGCGGTCACGACCGGTTTGTGCACGGCGGCTTCGATCAAATCGACAATGGCCATTGCGGGAAGCGCTGTGCATGAAACAAAGAGCGCCTCGGCCTGTGGATGGTCGGCGGCGCGGGCGGCGTCGATGATGCTTTTGGCGCTGACGCGGGCCATGTCGCGGTCGTCATCTATGCCTAGCGACAGCGTGTTGACGATCTCAAGGCCATTCGCGTTGAAATAGGAAAGAAGGCCTTGCGTGGTCTGCGCCTGATAGGGTGCCAGCACGGCGATGCGGGTGGCCCCCAAGCGCCGGAAGGCCTGTATGGCGGCGGCAGGCGGTGTAACAACAGGCACATGCGGGCGGGCGGCTCTAATGGCGGCCGTAACCGGCCCGTCGCCAATCAGTGCCGATGCGGCCGTGCAGGCATACCATATTGCCGCGAGCGGCACATCGGGCACGATCAATCTTGCGGCCTGCGTTAAAAGCGGTTGCATTCGGGTCAGGCTGGCGGGCGTGGTCGGGTTTTCAAAGGCGATACGGGTGGTGTGCATCACGATGCCGCTACCCGAAAACGCGCGACCGGCGTCACCTTCCGAGGTCAGGTCTGTTGCCAGCGCGATCAGGCCGAAGCGCGTGGTGTTATCTTGGTCAAACGCCACGCTGGTCTGCGCGGTGCTCGCATGGCGCGCCATGCGTCAGACAACCAGAACGGGGCATTCGGCCACACTTGTCACCTTGTGCGACACGCTGCCGAGCAGATATTGATCGACGGTGCCGGCACCGCGGCTGCCCAGAACGATCAGATCGTTTTCATGTTCTTTGGCAAATGCCAGAATACTGCGCGCCACCGGCCCGTTGCGCACGAAGGCCCGCGGGTCTTTGGCACCGAGCGCCTGCGCATGTTCCTTGGCGCTTTTGGCGATGCCGCTGGCATGGTCGCGCAACACATCGTCGAGCGGGTCGGGGTTGTCACGACGCACCATTGAAAGCGACGCTTCCAGCATACCGTGGTGGCGATAGACCGTAAGGATGGTGATCGTTCCACCCGTCAGCAGGGAAAGCTTTGCGGCAATTTCTAGCGCCGACATTGCGGCCTCTGATCCATCCATGGGGACAAGAATTTTCTGGAACATGGTGCGAAAACTCACTTGTCAAATGCCAGATCACGCAAGAACAGCGCAATCGGGGGATAGAAAATAAGCAGAACCGAAACGGAAAGCAGGATGGCGATGAATGGCGGCGTGCCGCGGATGACCTCGATATAGGGGCGTTTGAACACGGCAATCGCGGTAAAAATATCGCATCCGAAGGGTGGCGTGGCCGAGCCGATGGCAACCTGCAAGGTGATGATCGTGCCGACCAGAACCGGGTCGAGCCCGACGCTTTTGACAATGGGCGCGAAGATCGGAACCAACACGAGGATGACCACGATCGGGTCAACGAACATGCACCCCACGAAAAACGCAATGGAGATCACGAACAAGACGCCAATCGGCCCCATTTCGGTAATGCCGACAGCACCCAATATCGCCTGAGGGATCTGCGCAAAGGAGATCACCCAGGAAAACGCAGCGCCTGCCGCCACCAGAATGAACACAACCGCTGTAATCAAGCCGGTAGATTTGGCGGTTTCATAGACGCCGCGCAGCGACAATTCCCTGAAAACCACGACTTCAAGAATCAGTGCATAAAGAACGCATGCCGCCGCCGCTTCGGTCGGCGAGAATACGCCCCCATAAATACCACCGATGATGATGGCCGGAAAGCCCAGCGGCCAGAGCGCGCGGCGAATGGCAGCGAACCGTTCAAGCCATGTGGATTTTTGTTCGGTGGGGACATTGTTGCGCCAAGCATAGTAATAGGCATAGCCCGAAAACAGGCACAGGATAAGCAAGCCCGGGCCAATGCCCGCGATAAACAATTCGGCAATGGATGTGTTGGACACCACACCGTAGATGATCATGCCGATCGAAGGCGGGATCAAAAAGGCGATGTCGGAGGCGTTGACGATGAGCGCCAGCACGAAGTTGTCCTTGTAGCCCGCCTTGAGCATACGCGGCCTAAGCGGGCCGCCCACGGCGACAACCGTGGCCTGTGTCGACCCGGAGACGGCTCCGAACATTGTGCAGGCGGCGGCGGTGGATATCGCCAGCCCACCGCGCACATGGCCAACGAAATTCATCACCAGATCGATCAGACGGTTTGCGGATTGGCCGCGTGTCATGATATCGGCCGCGAAAATGAACATCGGCACGGCAATGAGCGATGCGGGGCGGATGCCCGCCATCATTTGCTGAATCATGGTTTCCATCTGACCCAGCCCGCCAAACATCATCACGAAGCCGACCATGGCGCCCGCGAGCAGCGGGACCATCATGGGAAAGCCCAGCAAGAGCAGAGCGATCATGAGAATGAAGATCGTAGCGGCCATGTGTCAGACTTCCTGATCTTTATCATCATAGCCTTCGATCACGCCGGTCGAAAGGTAGATGTCTTTTGAGATATGGTTCTTGATGGCGGTCAGGGCATATTGCATTCCGGTCATGAAAAAACCAACCGGCACCCAGATGAGAATCCACCAGACGGGAATTTGCAACGAGGGCAGAACCCGCCCGCGAGAGGCCTGGGTGATGATATAGTTGATGGAATAGTAGCAAAGCGCGAACATTATGGCCGAGGTCACAAGAGCAATCAGGATCATGAGCCACTTGCGCGCCCGGGGGGGGAGCGTGTCGAATATCGCGGACATGCGGATGTGGCGACCATGCCGCGCAGCATAGCTGAGGCCGGCAAAGGTGATCAGGATGATGAGAATACGGTTCAGCTCTTCAGAGAAAAACAGGCTCGAGCCGAACACAAAGCGGCCCACGACATTGGCGATTGTATTGGTCGCCATCAGCAGCACACCGACTGCTAGCAGCACAGCCTCGACCTTGGCGATGGCGCTGTCGATTGTTCCCAATACACCGGGCAGAGAGGATATATAGGCGCCGACATCCGCCTCGTCGGGCAGTTTTGGCGGGGCAACCTCGTCTTTCATCGGATCGTCTTGCACGGGCGGCTTTCCTCATTGATCGGGGCAGCGGCGACGACCGCCGCTGCCAGCTGTGTCATAAAGGCCGTGGCCCGGTCAGTTCGCGGCTGCTGCGGCTTCGAGATCGGCCTTCATCTGTGTTAGAATGGCTTCACCCCCCGCGCCAGTCATGGCGATGAAAGCGGCTTCGACCTCGGCTGCGGTTTCCATGAACGGCAGGCGTGCTTCGTCAGACAGGATGTTGATCACCATCTCGGGCTTTATCTCCTGAATGGTGGCAAGCGCCTGTGCCTGAAGACCTTGCTGGTAGTCGAGAATGAAATCGAATGCGGACTGGGTAGCAGCATCGACCAGCGCCTGTTCTTCCGGTGACAGGTCCTCATAGAATTCCTTGTTGGCCATCACGGCAGTGGTGAAGTTGTTATGGCCGATGCAGGTGATGACGTTTGTCACCTCGTACATGCGCGTCGATTCAAGGAAGAAACCCGGGTTTTCCTGCCCCTGGATGATACCGGTTTGCAGCGCGCCATATACCTCGCCCCATGGCAACGGGGTCGGTGTGGCGCCAAAGGCCTGATAGCTTGCGACCAAGAGCGGGTTGGTCATGACGCGAAACTTCACCTCGTTCAGGTCAGCGGGGCTGTGCACAGGTTCCTGCGTTGTCATACAGACCTCGCCTTCGGGGAACATGGTCAGCAATTCGAGCCCCTGCTCGGCGTAAAGCACCGGAAACAACTCGTTAATGGCGACGGAATCGCGAAAGAAACGCTGAAGCGTCGCTTCGTCCTGCGGCAGCAGGTAGGGCACAAAAAACACCTGAGCTTCAGGGATCAGCGCACCGGTAAAGCCGGGCGACTGGTCGACGAATTGCAGAATGCCAGCCTGTGCCTGTTCCATGATGTCAGCAGATTCGCCAAGCGTCCCGAACGGAAAAAGCTGAACGGTATGGTCAGAATTTGCCTCGATATAGGCTTTGAAATGTTGTGCGAATTGCCCCTGGACTTCTTCCATCGACTCTTCAAAGGCATAGCGCCATGTGTCGGCTTGAACGATGCTTGCACCAAAGGCCATGACCGTAGCGGTGCTTAAGAGTAATTTCATATCTTTCCCTTTCTTTTCAGTGGTTTGCTTTGTCGGTAACCAACACTGTTTTCTGTGTGTTGGCCTGCGCTCTCATATGTTTGTGTTGGTCCACTGTCGTGAAGCGCTTGCGTCAAAGGACGACATAGCGATACATACCATGTCAATGTTTATATTGAACCATGACAATTTTGGATTGTCGGGATATTAGGTGGTTTTGTGCGTTGCGCGGTTGCTCAGAGCGCGAAAACCGCCGGTTCCTGTGTGCTTTGTGCCAGCGTTGAAAGAATGCGCAAGCCTTCGGCCAGATCGCGTTCGCTGGTGGCGCCAAGACAGATGCGCACGCCGTTGGGATGGTCGTTGTCGCTTACCTGAAAATTCGCGGAAGCCCCGATTGCCACGCGTTCATTGCGCGCATGGGCCACAAATTCCGGTGCGCTCCAGTCTTCGGGCAGGTTCAACCAGACATGCATGCCGCTTTCGCCGGAGCGCAGATCGAGATGGCCCAAAATCTTGCGCGCCAGCCGGTTGCGGCGGGTAAACTGCTCTTGCTGGAAACGCAGCATATCGCTCGCCGTGCCGTCGTTTATCCAGCGTGTTGCGATTTCTGCGATCAGCGGGGTCGCCATCCATGATGTGACAAGATGGCGTGTGCGCGATGTTGTCACCAGCCTGTCGGGCACCACCAGCCAGCCAATGCGCATGCCGGCGACAGTCAGTTTGCTAAGCCCCGTCAGGTAAAGCGTGCGTTCGGGCGCGAGCGCGGCCAGTGGTGGCGGCCGGTTTTTCATAACCGGCCCCCAGGCATCGTTTTCGATGATAAGCAAATCGCATTTTCGTGCCACCTCGACAATGGCTAGGCGGCGGGCTTCGGACATGAATGCGGTTGTCGGGCTCAGGCCCGAAGGCATGACGAAAATCGCCGTTGCCCCTTTGGTCGCAGCATCATGAACGGCCTGTGGCAACAGGCCCTCGGCATCCATCGCAACGCCCTTCATGCGCAGCCCGAGCGACCGGCCCAGCGCTTTTATCGTGTGATGGCCAAGGTCTTCGGTCAGGATCACATCACCAGGCACAGCGGCTGTCATCAGCGCGACTGTCATTGCAGTGGTGCAGCCATTGGTTGGCAGAATACGTTCACGCGGCACATCGAGTCCGCAGTGCTGTTGCAGCCAGATTTGCGCGGCATCGCAGTGGCTGCGCAGCGTCGTGCGCGGCCGGAAGGACGAATAGGCACTGATGGGGAGGTCCTCGGCAAGCGCGC
Organism: Paracoccaceae bacterium; assembly: GCA_040880065.1. Taxonomy (GTDB): domain Bacteria; phylum Pseudomonadota; class Alphaproteobacteria; order Rhodobacterales; family Rhodobacteraceae; genus Abyssibius. The sequence goes on from JBBDJE010000037.1 coordinate 11,780, forward strand.
GCAGTGCGTCGCGCATCCGCTCGTCATGCCATGCGGAACGGACGGGAACGAGCATGGACAGGTCGATCACCTGTTCGCTTTCGCCAACCGCCTGCCATGGCGTTCCCACCTCGGCCGAACCCGCCGTGACATAGCTGCCGCGCCCGACTTCGCCCTTGATCAGCCCGATTCGTGTCAGCTCTTCATAGGCACGGCTAATGGTATGAATGCTGACGCCCAGATCATAGGCAAGGCGGCGGTGTGGGGGCAGTCGCATCCCGTTTTTGAACTCGCCTGCTGCAACGGCTTCAATAAAGGCTTGGGCTATTGACCGATAGATCGGCCGTTTCAGGCGGTCGGGCGAAGGTGGCCAAATTGTCATGGAATCATGATGTTCTGATGCAAGACAATTGACAATCCCTTTTGGACAACGACATGGTTTTCGGCATGGCACTGGCAATTGATGATCGTGATTTGAAGATACTGGCCGTTCTGAGCCGCGAAGGGCGTTTGTCAAAGTCCGAACTGGCCGAACGGGTGAACCTTTCGGCCAGCCCTTGCGCCGAACGGCTGCGCAGGCTGGAAGCGGCGGGCCTGATTCGCGGCTATGGCGCGCAGGTGGATATCGCGAAGATCGGCCCGTCCATACGGGTTTTTGTGATGGTCGAATTGGATGCGCACAAAGCCGTGAGTTTTCAGACATTCGAGCGGGCGGTGGCGGCAGTGCCCGAAATCACCGGGTGCTGGGCGCTCGGGGGCGGGTTTGATTACCTGTTGCGTGTGGTGGCGCGCGATCTCATTGCCTATCAGACGCTGATTGACGGATTGCTGCAGGCGCCCACGGGAATGCTGCGGTATTTCACCTATGTGGTGACCAAGGAAATTCGGGATATGCCGCCGCCTGTTGATCTGCTGTTCGGTGATAACTGCGGCTAGAGCGGCAATGTTCAGCAGAAAGCGCTGAATTTTATGCGCCATACAGAGATAATTGCGCCGCATTGGCGGGTAGGATTCCGGCATAATTTCCAGCCCTAAGGAGACGCCGATGACCCCCGCCGCTGTTGCCAATGACATAGCAAATGACCTCGCCGACCCGCGCCTGTGGCACGATATGTCGTTTATCAACGGCCAGTGGACTGCCGGTGCTGAAACGTTCGAGGTTTTCAACCCCGCCAATGGCCTGTCGCTCGGGCGGGTTGCCGCGTTGAGCGGTGCGCAGTCCGCGCGGGCTGTTGATGCGGCAAGCGAAGCGTTCGCGGGCTGGGCGGGGGCATTGCCACAAGAGCGCGCGCAGGTTTTGCGCCGGTGGTATGAGCTGGTGCTTGAAAATCGCGAAGACCTTGCGGTCATGATGACCGACGAGCAGGGCAAACCCCTTTCGGAAGCGCGCGGCGAGATCGACTATGCCGCCTCGTTTCTGGAGTTTTACGCCGAAGAGGCGCGGCGCCCAAACATCGAAAGCGTGACATCGCATTTGCCGAACGCGGAAATGGAACTCTGGCGCGAACCATGCGGGGTTGCGGCGCTGATTACTCCTTGGAATTTTCCGTCGGCGATGCTGATGCGCAAGGCGGCGGCAGCCTTTGCCGCTGGCTGCACGGTTGTGGCGCATCCCTCTGCCGAAACGCCGAGATCGGCTCTGGCGCTGGCCGAACTCGCAGACCGCGCGGGGCTGCCCAAGGGTGTGTTCAATGTCGTGACCGGGGTCGCGCCGGTTGTGGTCGAGCCGTGGCTTGACGATGCACGCGTGCGGGTATTGTCGTTTACGGGGTCAACCGAAGTGGGCCGGCTGCTTTACCGCCGCTCTGCGGATACGGTCAAGCGGCTGGTTCTGGAACTGGGCGGTCATGCGCCGTTTATCCTTTTCGCCGATGCCGATCAGGACACCGCGATTGACGAGGCGATCAAGGCGAAATTCGCAACATCCGGCCAGGATTGTCTGGGGGCGAACCGGTTTTTTGTGGAGCGCTCGGTGTATGACCGGTTTTGTACGCGGTTCACCGAAAGCACACGCAAGCTGACCATTGGCGCAGGCCGTGACGATTGTGATCTGGGGCCGTTGATGAACGCGGCGGCCATAGCCAAGCAGGTGGAACAGGTTGAGGACGCGGTGGCGCGTGGTGCGCGTGTGTTGACAGGCGGCAAGGTCTCCGCGCTGGGGCCGCTGTTTTTTGACCCGACGATTTTGGCAGATGTACCCGCCGATGCAAAGATTTTTCGTGAAGAGACATTCGGGCCAGTGGCCGCTATCGCTGCGTTTGACAGCGAGGATGAGGTTGTCACGCGGGCGAACGATACCGAATACGGGCTGATCGCCTATTTGCACAGCAATGACCCGCGCCGCATTCACCGCATCAGCCGCGCGCTGGATTTCGGCATGGTGGCGGTCAACCGCACCAAGGTGACCGGCGCGCCGATCCCTTTTGGCGGCAACAAGCAATCCGGCCTGGGGCGCGAAGGGGCGCGGTTTGGTTTGGAAGCCTTCACGGACATCAAATACGTCTGCCGCGACTGGGCTTGAAGAGACTGGGCCTGACCGGACCTGTCGAGACCGGGCAGAATATGACAGGAGCTATTATGCTAACGAACGACCAGATCAGCCAATGGGACCGGGACCATCTGTTCCACCCTTCAACCCATCTTGCCAAACACGCGCGCGGTGATACGCCGAACCGGATCATGACCGGCGGCAAGGGCGTGTGGATCGAAGATCGTGAAGGGAACCGCCTGCTGGACGCATTTGCGGGGCTTTACTGCGTGAATGTCGGCTATGGGCGCACCGAAATTGCCGATGCGATTGCCGAACAGGCGCGTGAACTGGCCTATTATCATGCCTATGTCGGGCACGGCACCGAAGCCGCTATCACGCTTGCGCATATGATCCTTGAGCGCGCGCCTGACAATATGTCGAAGGTCTATTTCGGTCTTGGCGGGTCGGATGCGAACGAGACGAATATCAAGCTGGTTTGGTATTACAACAATATCCTCGGGCGCCCGCAAAAGAAGAAGATTATCTCGCGTTGGCGCGGGTATCACGGTTCGGGCCTGATGACGGGGTCGTTGACGGGCCTGAAGCTGTTTCACCAGAAATTCGATCTGCCGTTCTCGCAGGTTATCCACACCGAAGCGCCCTATTATTTTCGTCGCCCGGATGCGGCGATGTCGGAGGCGGATTTTACGGCCCATTGTGTGGCCAGGCTTGAGGAGATGATCGAAGCCGAAGGCGCGGACACAATCGCAGCTTTTATCGGCGAGCCGGTTTTGGGCACTGGCGGGCTTGTGCCGCCACCAAAGGGTTACTGGCCGGCCATTCAGGCTGTGCTTGACAGGCATGACATCTTGCTGATCGCCGATGAGGTCGTGACAGGCTTTGGCCGCCTTGGCAGTGAATTCGGCTCAACACATTACGGCATCCGGCCCGATATCATCACCATCGCCAAGGGTCTGACCTCGGCCTATGCGCCGCTTTCGGGTTCGATTGTCGGCGACCGGATGTGGGAGGTTCTGATGCGCGGCACCGACGAGAACGGCGCGATCGGCCACGGCTGGACCTATTCCGCCCATCCGATTGGCGCAGCGGCCGGTGTGGCGAACCTGAAGTTGATCGACAGCCTTGGGCTGGTGGCGAATGCGGCGGATGTTGGTGCCTATCTGCAGGATGCGCTGCGCCAGCGGCTTGGTGCGCACGCCAATGTCGGGGATATCCGCGGCGAGGGCATGTTGGCTGCGGTGGAATTCGTAGCCGACCGTGACAAATCCACCTTCTTTGATCCATCGCAAATGGTCGGCGCGCGCGTTGTCGCTGCAATGCTGGAGCGCGGCGTTGTTGCCCGCGCCATGCCGGAGGGGGATATCGCGGGCTTTGCACCGCCGCTATGCCTGACCCGGGATGAAGCCGACCAGATTGCCGATGCCGCCGCCGCCGCTGTGCACAAGGTGCTGGGCTAGGCCTGGCGCCTTCTTCTGTTAAAAACCAATGCTTCCTTCCATTCCTGCGAAAGGATCGCACCATCAAACAGAGGGATCAAACACCTAGTCCATTAATATGGATAACGGTACTGTAAATTAGTTAGCAACGCTTTCAAACCACACATTTTCAGGCCGCTTTTAACCCTCAAAAATCGACCGCGATACCCTTCTTCTCCCAATCACCATAGCGCACGGGTTCCGGGCCGTCGCGTCCGCCCAGTTCTTTGGGCAGTTCGGCTGCGGGTTCGGCATTGCGCGCCTTGGCTTCGGCAAGGGCGCGGGCGGCAGCGGCCTTGATGCGGGCCTCTTTTTGCTTAACATCATCGTTCATATATCCTGTGTAGCGCGCTCTATGCGTGCTAGACAAGTCTGCTTACAGATAGGATATGGAGCGTGATATGGGCTATTTTCGCACAAGTTTGCTGCTTGCGGCACTGACAGCGCTGTTTTTGGGGCTTGGCTGGCTTTTAGGCGGCGGGTTTGGCGTGGCCATTGCGTTCATTTTTGCGATGGGCACGAATTTCTATGCGTGGTGGAATTCTGACACGCTCGCCTTGTCGCGCCACAATGCCGAAATGGTCAGCGGCGCGAATAACCCCGAACTGCTTGGACTGGTGAGAGAGTTGGCAGATGAAGCAGGCCTGCCGCACCCGAAAGTGGCGGTAATTCGCAGTGATGCGCCCAACGCCTTTGCCACCGGGCGCAACCCGCATAACGCCACCGTTGCTGTAACCACCGGCTTGCTTGGCCTTCTGGACCGTGACGAGCTTGCAGGCGTGATTGCGCACGAGCTTGCGCATATCGAGCAACGCGACACGCTGACCATGACAATCGCTGCCACAGTTGGCGGGGCCATTACCATGCTGGCGCAGTTTGCGCTGTTCTTTGGTGGCGGGCGCAACCGCGGTGCTATAGGGTTTGTCGGCATCCTTTTAGGCGCGATTTTGGCGCCGATCGCCGCGATGCTGATCCAGATGATGGTCTCGCGCGGGCGGGAATATGTGGCCGACAGGCGCGGGGCTGAAATATCCAAAGCGCCACTGGCGCTGGCCTCGGCCTTGCAAAAGCTTAGCGCGCGCGCTGGGCGCATTGAAATGGAAACAGCCGAACGCGCCCCTGCCAGTGCGCATTTGTTTATCGTAAATCCGCTGAGTGGGGCGCGCATGGATAACTTGTTCTCAACCCATCCAAACCCCGAAAACCGCATTGCGGCGCTCAGGGCATTGGCTGAAACAATGCCGCGCCAAAACACGCAAAAGGCCGGGCGTCGCACAGGCACGATTCCGGCTGTGCGACGCCGCAAAGGCCCGTGGGCATGAGCGCACAACCCCCCGGCCTTGCCGCGCGCCGCGCTGCACTAAGCCTGCTGCATGCCGTGCAGGTTGAAGGGCAGATGCTGGATGAGGTGGCCGCACCCTTTGCGCGGTTGGAACCCGCAGAAAAGGCCCGCGCGCTTGGCCTTGCACGCGGAGTGTTGCGCGATATTGGCCGGCTCGATGCGGTATTGGCGCGGTATATGGACCGTCGCCCCGAGCCTGCAACGCTGGATATTTTGCGCCTTGCCGCATGGGAATGCCTGCGCGATGGCGTGGCCGCGCATGCGGTCGTGGATAGCACTGTGCAACTGGCCCAAGGCACAGGCCGCACGCGGCGCATGGCAGGTTTGGTAAATGCCGTTGCACGACGCGTTGCCGCCGATGGCCCCCCGCCCGATTGGCAACACCTTCCACTGCAAGACCTGCCCAAACCACTTAGCGGGCCATTGGCGCGCAGCTATGGCAAACAGGCATTGGCAGATATGATGCGCGTGCAGGCTGAAGCGCCGCCGTTGGATGTTTCGCTGAAAGACCCTGCAAGGGCTGAAGAATGGGCCGAAAAACTGGGTGCAGAAATCCTTACCCCGACCACATTGCGCCTGCGCGAATGGGGGCAGGTCAGCGCGCTTGCCGGATTTGAAAGCGGCGATTGGTGGGTGCAGGATGTGGCCGCCGCCCAGCCCGTGCGGCTGGCGGGCGATGTGGCTGGCCTGCGCGTGCTGGACCTTTGCGCCGCGCCGGGTGGCAAAACACTGCAACTGGCCGCCGCCGGTGCCGATGTGACAGCGCTTGATAATTCCGAACACCGGTTGTTGCGCCTGCGCGAAAATCTGGCGCGCACGGGGTTGAGCGCGAAAATCGTCGCCGCCGATGCACAGCAATGGGCACCGCAAGTGCCGTTTGATCTTATCGTGCTTGATGCGCCATGTTCAGCCAGCGGCACCATTCGTCGGCACCCCGACCTGCCCTTCATCAAGACCATGGAAGATATCCGCCCGCTTCTGGAGCTTCAGGCCGCATTGCTGAACCGCGCGCTTGGCTGGCTTGCGCCGAACGGGCGGCTGATTTACTGCACCTGTTCGCTCCTTCCTGCCGAAGGCGAGGCGCAGATCACCAAGCTTTTGGCAAAGCGCCGCAAATTCCCGCAAATTCGACCGGCATTGCCCGAAGGTTTGGAGCCCGGCTGGATGGACGAAGATGGCAACCTGCGCCTGCGACCGGATTACTGGGCGGCAAAGGGAGGTATGGACGGCTTCTTTGCTGCTGTGCTACAGGCCGGACCAGCGCCACATCCCTAAAGCTGCAAACTAGGATTTCCGGCACGTTCAAGGCGTGTAAAACAACCAAAGCAAGGCCGCCGCACCCCTATGGCGCATAAGCACGTTTCACTGGCAACCCCAACCCGCAACGGGCTGCGCAACCGCATGGCGGCCCGCATGGCCACGCTGGGGCGCGCGCCGCGCGTGTTCAGCTATCATCTGGAACCGCGCAGCATTGGCTCTTATGCGGTGGGCAAACAGTTGATGAGCGGAAATTTCCTGTTTGCCGGCCAGTTGGTGGAAGCGCCAAATACCTCGATTTGGGCGATTGAGCCGCCATCGGACGATTTTGCCGCGGCCGTGCAAGGTTTTGGCTGGCTTGATGATCTGGCGGCAGTAGGCGATGCATCGGCGCGCAAGCTGGCGCAACGCTGGCTGTTTGAATGGATCGCCATGGCGGGTGCGGGCAAAGGCGAAGGGTGGCGCCCTGAACTGGCAGGGCGGCGGCTGATCCGCTGGTGCAGCCACGCGCTGTTCATTCTGAAAGGTCTGTCGCCCGGCCAATCGCGCAGCATTTTCCGCGCCCTTGGCCGGCAGGTGCGCTATTTGCGGCGGCGCTGGCCCAATGCCCCTGCGGGGCTGGAACGGTTCGAGGCTTTGACCGGCCTGCTATATGCCGGCATTTCGCTGGATGGTTGCGCACCGCTTGTTGCCCCGATATCCACCACAATCGGGCGCGAATGCGAACGGGTCATTGATGAACATGGCGGCCTTCCCAACCGCAATCCCGAGGCATTGATGGAAAGCTTCGTGTTGCTGACCTGGGCGGCGCAGACCCTCGCGGAAGCGCGGCGCGTGGTTGATAAACGCCACCTAGCCGCATTGCTGCGCATTGCGCCCACGCTGCGCGGGCTGCGGCTGGGTGACGGGGCTTTGGTGCGGTTTCACGGCGGGCGGCGGGGTGAGCCGGGGCGGCTGGACCAAGCCCTGGCCGATGCAAAGCTGCGCCCCGCCCCGTGCAATGAAAACCTGATGGGGTTTGAGCGGATGGCTGCCGGACGGCTGGCCATTGTCATGGATTGTGCCCCACCCCCCAAAGGCGCGCTTGGCACCAATGCCCATGCCTCCACGCTCGGGTTTGAAATGTCATCCGGTCGGCGGCCACTTTTGGTGAATTGTGGTGCTGGCGGGCGGTTCGGGGCTGACTGGCGCCGCGCTTGCCGCGCGACCGCAGCGCATAACACTGTGACCTTGGAGCGCGAATCCTCCAGCATTATCGGCGCGGGCAACCATGGCCAACTTAGCACCGGGCCGCGGAATGTAGATGTGTCGCGCGCGCAGGATATGACCGGCACCTGGCTGGCTGCCAGCCATGACGGCTATGCTCCATCCTACGGGTTAAAGCACGAGCGCCGCCTGTTCCTGTCTATCGACGGGCGCAGGTTTACGGGCGAGGATTCCCTGCGTGCCGACGACCCCGCCCAGCGCGCGAAATTCACCAAATCTTTGGGTGATACGCCCACGCTTGGCGTGGCTTTTGTCGCGCATTTTCACATCCACCCCGATATCACACCCTCGATCGACCTTGATGGTCAGGCGGTCTCGTTGACGCTTAAAAGCAACGAGGTTTGGGTGTTCCGTCAGGATGGCGGCTTGTTGCGGCTGGAGGATTCAGTCTTTCTGGACCAGCGCCGCCTGAAACCGCGCATGACCAAGCAAATCGTTGTCATGGGGCGCGCCGTCAATTTTGCAGGCCGCATATCATGGAGCCTTGTGCGTGCGCAGGATGGTGGCCGCAATACACGCGATATTGCCCCTGAGGATGAAACCGCGTAACTGGGGCGCAACCCGAAAACCAGACAAATTCCGGAGATGCCATGAGCCTAACCGTCACGCCAATCAAGCGCGCCCTTATATCAGTGTCCGACAAAACCGGTCTGGTTGAATTTGCCGCAGCACTTGCCGGTCAGGGTGTTGAGATCCTGTCTACAGGCGGAACCGCGGCTAGTTTGCGCAAAGCCGGTCTTGCGGTGCGCGATGTGGCCGAGGTTACGCACTATCCCGAAATGATGGACGGGCGGGTGAAAACCCTGCATCCGGCGGTGCATGGCGGGTTGCTGGCACTGCGCGACAATGCCGAGCACCGCGCCGCGCTTGATACGCATGACATTCCGGAAATCGATCTGCTGGTCGTCAACCTATACCCGTTCGAGGCTACGGTGGCTGCGGGGGCCGGATATGACGATTGTATCGAAAATATCGACATTGGCGGCCCTGCAATGATCCGCGCAGCGGCCAAGAACCACGGTTTTGTAAGCGTGGTGGTTGATGTGGCAGATTACGCTGCCGTGCTTGAGCAGATCACCGCACATGGCGGCACAACGCTGGCCTTTCGCCAAAACCTTGCGCAAACCGCCTATGCCCGCACGGCGGCCTATGATGCGGCGGTATCCACATGGATGGCCAGCGCGATTGGCGCTGAAAACCCGCGCCGCCGTGCACAGGCCGGCACATTGGCGCAAAGCCTGCGCTACGGCGAAAACCCGCATCAGGCGGCGGCGTTTTATACCGATGGCTCGGCCCGCCCCGGTGTGGCCAGCGCCAAACAGCATCAGGGCAAGGAACTGTCCTATAACAACATCAACGACACCGATGCCGCCTTTGAGCTTGTGGCCGAATTTGCGCCCGAAGCTGGCCCGGTCTGTGCGATTATCAAACATGCGAACCCGTGCGGCGTGGCGCGCGGGGCAACCCTGCTGGAGGCCTACCGCGCCGCCTATAACTGCGACCAAACCTCGGCCTTTGGCGGGATCGTGGCGTTGAACGGCCCGCTGGATGGTGAAACTGCGGCGGCGATTGTCGAAATCTTCACCGAGGTTGTTATCGCCCCGAGTGTAAGCGATGAGGCGCGCGAAATTTTTGCCGCCAAGAAAAACCTGCGCCTGCTCACCACAGGTGGCCTGCCGGATGTGCGCGCTGCCGCGCAGATCTGGCGGCAGGTTTCGGGTGGCTATCTGGTGCAGGACCGCGACAATGGCCATATCAGCGCCGATGATCTGAAGGTTGTAAGCGCGCGCGCACCAAGCCAGGCTGAGCTTGCCGACCTGATGTTTGCATGGCGCGTGGCCAAGCACGTCAAATCCAACGCCATTGTCTATGTCAAAGACGGCGCGACTGTGGGCGTGGGTGCCGGACAGATGAGTCGGGTGGATTCCACCCGTATCGCCGCACGCAAAGCTGCCGATATGGCTGAAAGCCTGGGCCTTTCGCAAAGCCCGACCATTGGGTCGGTTGTGGCGTCTGATGCGTTCTTTCCTTTTGCCGACGGGTTGATCACCGCAGCCAAGGCGGGCGCAACCGCCATAATCCAGCCCGGCGGCTCGATGCGTGATGACGAGGTGATCGCCGCTGCCGATGCTGCGGGGCTGGCGATGGTGTTCACCGGCATGCGCCATTTCCGGCACTAGCGCGTGCCGCATGTTTAACAAGCAGAAAACCGGTTCCTACTTTTCTGCAACATGCTCTGGCCTGCGCAGCCCCCGCCTTGCGGTTTGCGCGGCTTTCTTTTTGTCGGGGGCGCTGGTCGGGGTCTGGGCATCGCGTATTCCGGCGGTGGCCGGGGCGTTTGAAATCTCGAAATCCACGCTTGGCCTGCTGTTGTTGTGCTTGGCGGCAGGCGCGATCATTTCCTTTCCGCTGGCTGGCTGGGGGTCGGACAGGTTCGGCGCTGCACGCTCTACACGCCTTTTGGCCGCGCTTTACTGCGTGGCGCTGCTCTTTGTGGCGGTGTCCCCGAATATTTGGGTGCTGGCCGTGGCGTTGCTGCTGTTCGGCGCAGGCCATGGCGCGCTTGATGTGGCCATGAACACATGGGCAGCAGCGGTTGAGCGGGCCATGGGCAAGGCGGTTATGTCGTCATTCCATGCCATTTTCAGCCTTGGGGCCGGGGTTGGTGCGGCGACAGGCTTTGGGGCAGTGGCCCTTGATCTTTCGGTGCCGGTGCATTTTGCACTGGCGGTTGTGGTGCTGGGTGTGCCGGTTGGCTGGCTGGCTATGGTGCCTTGGCAGGATGCCCCGCCGACCGCCCATAAGAAAGCCCCGCTGTTTGCCCTGCCCAAAGGGCCTTTGGTGGCGGTGGGCGTTATGGCACTATGTGCCTCGATGGGCGAAGGCGCGATGGCCGACTGGAGCGCGATTTACCTGATCGCGGTCGGCGGTGTGACCGAGGCCAAAGCAGCACTTGGCTATGCGGTGTTTTCGGTCGCCATGGTCGCCATGCGGCTGATGGGCGATAGGCTTGTAGTGCGGTTTGGTGCGGTGAGCGTGGCCCGTGGCTCGGGTGCGGTGGCCTTTATCGGCACATTGGTTGCTGTGTTCGTTCCGGGCTTTGTGCCCACGCTTGCAGGCTTTGCGCTGATGGGGCTTGGCTATGCAACGATCTTTCCGCTGGCATTTTCACGCGCGGCAAATGATGCAAATATCGGCCCCGGCGCTGGCATTGCCAGCGTGGCCACGCTTGGCTATGGCGGCATTTTGCTTGGCCCGCCAATCATCGGATTTATCGCCGATGCAACCAGCCTGTCGACCGCGTTTCTCGTGCTCAGCGCATTGGCGCTGGCCATTGTGCTGCTGGGTGGCACGCTGAGGCGCTAGTCTTCTATCCGGCGGGCCTCATCAACCAGCATTACCGGAATGCCGTTGCGAATGGGAAAGGCCAGATGGGTTGTCGGGCTGACCAGTTCATTCGTGTCTGGCTCGTAAATCAGCGTCGCGCGGGTAATCGGACAAACAAGTGCCTCAAGAAGGCGCGGGTCGATCCGGGTGTCACGGGTCTCGTCGCTCATTGTAACGGTCCTTTGTCATCGGGGCCGCGCACTGCAAATTCCAGCAGGGTTTGCAGGGTTTCGCGGCGGTTTGTCAGGCTTGGGGCCTCCAGCAATGCTTGCTTTTCATCGGTAGAAAACGGGCAGAGCACCGAAAGCGCATTGATCAGCAAAGGCGCGGGCGCGGCTTTGAGCGACTCCCAGTCGGGCGTGTAACCCGTGGCTTTGAAATAGCGCGAAAGCTGGTCCAGAAATTCGGCACGATCAAAGGCAATGTCGCTCGCCTCGGCATCCAGATCTTCGGTAAAACTGTCCCAGCTTACACTGTGCCGCAGATAGGGGCTGAAACTGTCTATCACCGCGCCAAGGCGAAAGCGCGAAACCCCGCCAAGCGTAATGCGATAGCGGCCGTCATCGGTTTCCATCAGCGCCACGATCCGCCCCGCGCAGCCAATGCGCTGCAAGCGGCCTTTGGCGTCGATGCCTTCGGGGGCCGCCATCGGCTGGATCATGCCAATCAGCCGATGGTCGGTTTTTAGCACATCATCAACCATCGCCAGATAGCGCGGCTCAAAAATGTTCAGCGGCAGCCGTGCATGCGGCAACAGCAACGCGCCCGGCAACGGAAACAGCGCAAGCGTTTCGGGCAGCGGCCCTAAAGCATGCGTGCGCGCCACGTTACACGAAGGCCAGCGATGACAGACGCCGACGGCCCTTCAACGCCAGCGGGTCTTTTGGCCCGAGCGAGTCAAACACCTTGATAAGCTGGTTTTTGGCGGCGGCCTCGTTCCAGTCACGGTCACGGCGGTAAAGCTCCAGCAATTGTTCAATCGCGGCTTCTGTTTGCGTGTTGGCGAGCATGGCCTCGGCCAGTTCAAACCGGGCCTGATGGTCATTTGCATCAGTATCCACCCGCGCCTGAAGCTCACCCAGATCGCCCGCACCGGCGGCGGATTTTGCAAGGTCGATCTGCGCTTTAACGGCCAGAATTGCGGCATCATTCGCCTTTTGCATGGGTGCTTTGGCCAGAATGCCCATTGCCTCTTCCGGCAAACCTTGGGCAACATAGCAGCGCGCAAGGCCGGCAATGGCGGCGACATTCTCCTCATCCTCACCCAGAATGGCGGCGAAGGTCTGAACGGCGTCGTCAATTTCGCCCGCCTCAAGCATCTGCGCGGCGGCTTCAAGCGCGTCTTCAAGCCCGTCATCCGCCTCTGCGGGGGATTGCGCCACAACGCGGGCGATAAAATCGTCAATCTGGGCGGGCGTTTGGGCGCCGGTAAACCCGTCTACCGGCTGGCCGTTCACAAAGGCATAGACCGTGGGAATGGACTGGATGCGCAATTGCTCGGCAATGCCCTGATTCTGGTCAACATCAATCTTGACCATCTTGACCTTGCCGCGCGCCTTGGTCACTGCAGCTTCCAGTGCCGGACCAAGGGTTTTGCACGGGCCGCACCATGGCGCCCAGAAATCAACGATCACTGGCACGGTTTTTGAGGTTTCGACCACATCGGCCATGAAACTTGCCTCGTTGCCATCTTTGATCAGCTCGGCGGGCACATTTGCTGTAAGGTCCATTTCGGCTCCGTAATATTCAGGGCGCTCTCGCAACCCATTTTGCACTGTTTGAGATGTAAGTGCGCCTTCAACCAGCGCGGGTCAAGGGTTGAGCCCGGCAAATAATGCGTTATGGCGTGCCACAAAGGCGTCGCGCGCCGCACGTGGTGCCAACGGGGAAAGGCGAATTTGCGCGCTGTCGGCATTTGGCTTGCCAAACAGCCGGTTGGCCTCGGGCGCATCAAACCCGGCAATTTGCGTTGCTTCCAGCCATGCCGAAAGCCTGTCGGCCTTCTTGATTTGCGCCTTGATGCGCGGCGGAATTTCACGCCCCAAGCCAAAGCGCATCAATACGGCCTCCATCAAGCGGTCGTCCAGCGCGCCATATCCGGGCCCAACCGCCGATTTTACCGGCGAGATCATATCGCCAATCACATACTCCGGCGCATCGTGCAGTAGCGCCATCAGCCGCGCGGCAGTGCTGGCGCGCGGGTTGAGCTTGCTAAACAACCGCTCCACCAGCAGCGAATGTTCGGCCACCGAAT
>JBBDJE010000038.1:0-107155 GCA_040880065.1 Paracoccaceae bacterium
TTACCGGTCCGCTGGATGCGCCTGATCTGGTGGTGCCGCTGGCGCTGGCTGCTGATGATGAGCAGCTTTTTGCAGGGCGCGATGCGGTGTATTTGCACGCGCCCGGCGGCATTGGCCGCTCAAAGCTTGCGGAAAAACTGCCAAAATACCTGCCGCCCGCCACAACCGCGCGCAACTGGAATACGGTTTTGAAACTGGCCGATATGCTGGCGCTTGGCAATTCATCCGCGCCCTGATAACTGGCGCTGCATGACATGGACCATTGCCGCCCTTTACCAGTTCGCCCGTTTTGACGACCCCGCAGCACTGCAAGGGCCGCTGAAATCGCTTGGCCAGGCAGTGGGTATTGTTGGCACGCTGCTTTTGGCGCGCGAGGGCATTAACGGCACCATTGCCGGGCCGGAGGCGGGGATTGCGGCGCTGCTCGCCCATATCCGCACCCTGCCCGGCTGTGCGGCGCTCGCCCCGAAATACAGCGCGTCGTCAGAACAGCCCTTTACCCGTTTCAAGGTGCGGCTCAAGGCCGAAATCGTGACCATGGGCCAGCCCGATGTCGACCCGCTGATCGGCACCGGCCACTATGTTAGCCCTGCCGACTGGAACGATCTGATCAGCCAGCCCGATGTTGTGGTGATTGATACCCGCAACGATTACGAGGTGGAAATCGGCACGTTCGACGGCGCGGTTGACCCGCATACCGCCAGCTTTCGCGAGTTTCCCGCATGGTGGGAAAAGAACAAAAGCCGCTTTCACAACAAGCGCGTGGCGATGTTTTGCACTGGCGGCATCCGTTGCGAAAAGTCGACCAATTTTCTGCGCGCTCAGGGGGTGGAAGATGTTTACCACCTGCAAGGCGGAATTCTGAAATATCTGGAAGACGTGCCCGAGAAAGACAGCCGCTGGCAAGGCGAATGCTTTGTGTTTGATGGCCGCGTTTCGGTTGGCCACGGGCTGGTTGAAGGCCCGCACGCGCTGTGCCACGCCTGCCGCCGCCCGCTTTTGCCCAACGATATGCAGCGCCCCGAATATGAGGCGGGGGTTTCCTGCCACCGCTGCCTGAGCGAGACCACACCCGAGCGCCGCAAAGGGTTTCGCGAGCGCCAAAAGCAAATGGCGCTGGCCCGCGCACGCGGTGACGCGCATTTAGGCCCGCAAACCGAGCGTGAAACATGACCCGCAGCCACGCAACCGGGCTGGTTCTGTTGTTCATGACCGCCGCCATCTGGGGCGCGGGCTTTGTAGCCCAGCGCGAAGGCGCGGCGGTAATCCCACCGCTGACCTTCAACGCCACGCGGTTTTTCATTGGCTGTTTGTCACTGCTGCCGGTCATTGCGCTGTTTTCCAAACCGCGCAGCGAAAGCGGGCCGCGCAGCGCCATGCTCATTGGCGGAATTGCAGGTGGCGCGCTGCTGTTTGCAGGCATCAACCTGCAACAAACCGCGCTGGCGGTCACAACGGCGGGCAAGGCGGCCTTCATCACCGGGCTATATATTATTTTCGTGCCGCTCATCGGGCGGATGTTTGGCACGCGTATTGGTGCCAAGGTGTTTGTGGCGGCCGGGTTGTCGCTGGCGGGGCTTTACCTGCTATCGGTCAATGAAGGGCTGAAACTGGCGCCGGGTGACGGGCTTGTGGTGATCTGTGCGGTGTTTTGGGCGCTTCAGGTGCTGGTGACTGGCCATTTCGCCCCCCGGCTTGACGGGCCGCGCTTTGCGTTCATGCAATTTGCGACGGTTGCCGTGCTCAGCACAATCGGTGCGCTGCTGTTTGAAACCATCTCGCTCGACGCGCTCATCATCAACTGGCAACCGCTGGCTTTTACCGGCATTGTGGCCACCGGGCTGGCCTTCACGCTGCAAATTCTGGCGCAGGCACGCGTGGCCGCCACTCAAGCCGCGCTGGTGCTGAGCCTTGAAACCGTGTTTGGCGCGCTGGCCGGATGGGCGATACTGGATGAAGTTTTCGCCCCCCGCGCCATGTTGGGGGCCGCGCTCATGCTCACCGGCATTTTGCTGGCACAGCTTCCCGGCATACGCATGCGCAAACCGATCCGGCTTTGGTTCAGCCGCAAACGCTAGGCGGCCATCACTGCGCGGCGTGGGGTTTCACGAATGGGCAAATGCACGATGGCTGAAAACAGGCCAACGCCCACGCCAACCCACCAGACGATATCGTAACTGCCGTAAATATCGTAAAGCTTGCCGCCAAGCCACACACCAAGGAACGATCCAAGCTGGTGGCTGAAAAACACGATGCCATAAAGCGTGCCCATATAGCGCAGCCCGTAAATATAGGCGACAAGGCCCGAGGTGAGCGGCACGGTCGCCAGCCAAAGTGAACCCATCGCGGCTGAGAAGATCAGCACGGTTGTGGGTGTCATGGGCAGCATGATGAACAACGCAGCCACAATCGTGCGGCCAAAATAGATGCCCGCAAGCAGGTATTTCCGGCTCCATTTTTTCCCCAACCAGCCAGCGGTGATGGTGCCGACGATATTGGCCAGCCCGATCAGCGAAATCGCGAATGCGCCCAAAGTCGCCGGAGTGCTAATGCCGATGGAGGCAAGCGCGCCGGTCGGGTCGATATTGGCGCAAGCCTCGGTCACGAAAGCCGGGAAATGCGCGGTGATAAAGGCAAGCTGATAGCCGCAACTGAAAAAGCCAAGGAAGATCATTGTATAGCTGGGGTCGCGCAGGGCGCGTTTCAGGATGGTGCCCATGCTTTCTTCAAGCTCGGCACGGCTGGCTGGCTGGGTGTTGCGCATCATCGGCAGCAAAAACAGGATCAGCATGATGATGCCTGCAAAAACCAGAAACACCTGCGACCAGTTCATATATTCCAGCAAGATCGCGGCTAAAGGCGGGCCAAGCACCTGCCCGCCAGAGCCTGCGGCGGTTGCAACGCCCAGTGCCATCGAGCGGTTATCATCCGATGCCGCGCGCCCCACAACCGCCAGCACCACGCCAAAACCGGTGCCCGCAATGCCAAAGCCTACCAGCATGGCGAGCGCTTGGTGCGCCTCGGGCGTGGTGGCATAGGCGCTGAGCACCATGCCCAAAGCATAGGTGAGCACGCCGGCAATAATCGCCCGCCGGTCGCCCCATTTTTCGGCAAAGGCGGCAAAGATCGGCTGGCCAATGCCCCATGCAAGATTTTGAATGGCGATGGCAAAGCTGAACTCGGCGCGCGGCCAGCCAAACTCGGTTGCGATCGGAATTTGGAACACGCCAAAACTGGCGCGCACCCCGAAACCCAACAGCAAGACAAGGCAACCGCCGATCAGCACGGGCGTAAACAGGTTTTGCTTGGACTGGGTCATAGCGCGCTCGCATCGCATTTTGGGCGAAAAACTCGCGCTACAATGGCGGTGATGCGTGGCCATAACAAGCGCATATCTGTGATGACCGCCATCATCACCTGTTAACATTGGCGCATGAACCCGCTAAGTAAATGGCCGGAACAAGGAGCGTTTTATGCCAAACGGCCCCATCAGCGGCCCAGCTACCGGCCCTATCGCCCGCTATCGTGAACTGGTCGCGGCAGGCACGCTGCGCGATGATCCGGGCCAGCGCATGACGGTCGAAAAGCTACAGCTTTTGCACAGCAGGCTGGAAGGCTATGACCCGAGCCGCCCGCGCCGCGTGGGGCTTGCGCTGTTTGGCTGGGGGCGCGAACGGATCACGGCATCCGACATTCCCGGGCTTTACTTGTTCGGCGGCGTCGGGCGCGGAAAATCCATGCTGATGGATTTGTTTTTTGAAGGTGCACCAGTGGAAAAAAAGCGCCGCGTGCATTTCCATGCCTTCATGCAATCGGTGCATGCCGAAATTGCCAAGGCGCGGGCGCAAGGCCTCGCCGACCCGATTATACCCGTCGCCGAGCGCATTGCTGCTGATACCGTTTTGCTTTGTTTTGATGAAATGCAGATCAGCGACATTACCGATGCGATGATCGTTGGCCGCCTGTTTGAGCGGCTTTTCGCGGCGGGGGTGATTGTGGTGACCACGTCGAACCGCGCGCCGGATGATTTGTATAAGAACGGGCTGAACCGCCAGCTTTTTTTACCGTTTATCGAGCAGATCAAAGCGCGGCTTGAGGTGCACCATCTGGAATCTCCGCATGACCATCGGCAAAACCGCATGGCGGGCAACCAGCTTTATCTCAGCCCGCTGGGGCCGGATGCCACTGCGGCGCTGGATGCGGCGTGGGATAGGCTGGCAGGCGGGCCGGGTGAGGCGCTGGAGCTGCCGCGCCCCGGGCGGGTGCTGCGCATCGCCGCCTTTCGCAACGGTGTGGCACGTGACAGTTTTGCAAACCTGTGCGGGGCCGCCCTTGGTCCCGGCGATTACCTCGCGCTGGCCGGTGCGGTGCGCGTGCTGATACTGGACGACATCCCGCTGCTTGGTCGCGCCAATAACAACGAGGCCAAGCGCTTCGTTACCCTGATTGATGCGCTCTATGAAGGGCGCGTGCGGCTGGTTGCATCTGCCGCCGCTGAACCCGATGATCTTTACCCCGACGGCGCCGGTGCGTTCGAATTTCAACGCACCGCCTCGCGCCTTTCAGAAATGCGCAGCGCAGACTGGGCGGCGGATTAGTCGATATTTTGCTCAACCCATGTTGTGATCTGGTCGGCGCGCATGGCGCCGGCATGGCGGTTTCGCTCGCGCCCCGCCTCAAACAGCAACAGCGCCGGAATACCGCGAATGGCGTAGCGCACGGCTGCATCGGCGTGGCGGTCGGTGTCGAGCTTCACGAAGCGCGCGCGGGTTTTCATGCGCGCAGCGGCGCTGGCAAATTCCGGGGCCATCATCCGGCACGGCCCGCACCACGGCGCCCACAAATCGGCCAGCAGCGGCAGGCTGTCATGGCGGGTGGCTTTCTCAAGCTCGGCAAGGCTGATCTCGGCAACCGTGCCATCGGCCAAAGCATCGCCACAGCTTGAACATTTCGGCCCCTCAGCAAGGCGGTTGGCGGGAAAGGCGTTGATCGTGCCACAGGTCAGGCAGGTGAGTTTCAGTTTGTGCGGTTGGGTCATGGCATCCTCATATGCGATAAGAGGCATATGAGCTGTGGCAGGTGCAAGTTCAAGCCTAGCGATCGGCGGGCATACCGTTTTGTTCGGCCCGCCGGCGCAGCGTTTGCAGCGCGTCTGCCTTGGCGTGTTGCAAAAGCCCGCCCAGCGCTTGTTTGCGGGCAAAGGCGCGGGCGGCATTGCCGCGTGCGGCCAGCACCGCGCGTTCGGCCTTTTGCAGGGCTTTGGCGATGCGCGCCGCCTCCAGCCGCAACCAGTCTCCATAGGCGGCACCGATGATCATACTATCATCGGCATAAAGTGCAGCTTGGGTTTTATCGAGCGTGGCTTGCGCAGCTTGCAGCGCTGCAACGGCATCTTGGGCGTGGCGCAAAGCGGCCAGATCGCGGCGTTCGATTTGTTGGGCCAATGCGCCGAGTTTGCGCAACGCGTCTGGTGTCATTTTGGCCCCGTTGCGGAATTGCGGGCGCGTTTGCGCATAGCATCGGCAAAGCGCAAAGCGGCGGCGATGGCTTTGTAGTGTTCGGGGCGAATTTCCTGCCCGACAGCAACACCGGCATGAATGGCGCGTGCGGTCGACGGGTCTGAATGCAATGGCACGCCGGCTTCCTTTGCAAGCGCACGAATTTGCGCGGCCAGCGCATCAACCCCTTTGGCCACGCAAACAGGGGCAGAACCGGGGCTGCGTGACCATTTCAACGCCACGGCGTAATGGGTGGGGTTCACAACAACCACATCGGCCTTGGGCACATCGGCAAGCATCTGGTTCATGGCGATGGCCTGGCCGCGCTGGCGGCGCTGCGCCTTCATATGCGGGTCACCCTCGTTGGATTTATGCTCTTCCTTCATGTCCTGATGGCTCATCCGCTGGGTGGTAAGGTGATGGCTGCGCTGCCAGAAGAAATCGAGCGCACCAATGGCCACGGCGATGATACTGACATTCGTGAGCAACGCTAAAAGCACCGCGCCGAGCATGACCGCCAGCGCCTGCGCTGGCAGCGCGGCAGAGCCCAGAATATTGGAGCCCTGCGCCACCAGATACACGCCAACCACAATGCCCACGGCGACCATTTTGAGCAGCGTTTTGCCAAATTCGACCATGCCTTTGGCCCCGAATTTGTTCTTCGCGCCTTGAATGGGCGAAATGCGGCTGAGTTTGGGGGCGAGTTTTGAAGGGGTGAAAATGAAGGTGCGTTGTGCAAACAGCACTGCCAGCACCACCGCGCCCGGCACCAGCAATATAATCAGCATCGGCCCCAACCCGCCGCTGAGCAGCCCCAAAAGCCGCCCACCACCCCCAGCACCCAACAGCGCGGGGGCGAGCGTGTCGGCCCGGGCGATGGTGCCGGTAAGGGCCGAGAAAAGCCGTTCCACCGCCAATGTGCCAAACCCGATGATAGCGCCAAGCAGGCCCAGATAGGCAGCGGCGACAGAAACATCCGGTGCGCGCGCAATATCGCCCTTTTTGCGCGATTCCATCAGCTTATGGGCCGTCGCCTCATAGGTTTTTTCGCCGTTTTCGCTCGCCTCGCTCATTGGGGTAGCGCCCATGGTGCGGCGAGCGTGGCAGACAGCCGGTCATGCCAGACATGCAAAATGACCGGCGCTGCCAACATCAAAAGCAGCAACGCCCCAGCGGTAATGGCGGGCGCGCCAACGAAGGCCACCATCAGCATGGGCATGGCGCGGTTTAAAAAGCCGAGCGCAAGGTTGTAGCAAAAGGCGGCAATAACAAAGGGCGCAGCCAGCGTCAGACCCAGCGCAAAGGCATTGGCCACACGCGCCACACCCCATTGCGCCACATCGCCCGCCACTGGCAACACGCCTGCGGGGAACACAGTGTAGGAATCGGCAATCGCGCGCACGGCCTGCGCAGGCAAGCCCATAGCCAGCGCCAGCGTCAGCCCCGCCAGCACAAGTGCGTTGCCTATGGCGGGCATCGGTTCAGGGGTCACGGCCACACCGGCCATTTGGCTAACGGCGGTGGCTTGCGCGGCAATGGTGCCCGCGATTTGCAGCGCCATGACAATGAGCCGCACAGAAAGGCCCATCAGCGCGCCGATGGCCAGTTCAACAAGCATCAGCACGGCGAGCGCGGGGAATGCGGGTAAATCTGTCGGCAGGTAGGGTGCAACAAGCGGCCAACAGATCAGCGTAAAGGCAATGATTACCGCCAGACGAATGCGCATGGGAATGCTCTGCTCGCCAAAGCCAGGCAAGAGCGCCACGAAGGCCCCGATCCGCATGAAGACCAGCACGGCAGCGCCGATCATCGGGTTGACCTGCGCCATGATTGCGGCAATCCCGTCAAACATCTAGGCAACCCCTAAAAGCGCCGGGCGGGCATTGGCGCCAACCTCTTCAAACGAGAATACAGGGTTACGAATGCCCTTGGCCGACAGGACCGCCTGCACAAAGCGGCGGCGGCGGGTTGTTGTAACAATGGCCGGATAGCGCCCCGCCTCGCCCGCAAGGCTGATTTGTGCGGCAATGGCGGCGGCAAGGCGGTTGAACTCGGCTGGCGGCAGCGCCACGTCAAACCCGCCTGCCGCAGTTTCAAGCTGGTGCTTTTGAAACAGCGGCTCCCATTCCGAGGCAAGCTGCACCAGCGGCAAAGCGCCATCCGTCTCTTGCATGGTGGAAACAAGCTGAAAGCCCATACGGTGGCGCACATGCTCGCAAATCATCTCGGGTGTTCCTGCGCCTGCTTCGGCTATGGAATCAAGGATCATCGGCAGGTTGCGGATGGACACCTGTTCTTGCAGCAGCAGCCGCAGCACCGATTGCAGCAGATCGACCGAGACCTTGTCGGGGATCATTTCATCGAGAATGCGGCGGTTGGCCTGTGCGCGCGCCGGGTCTGACAGGGCGACAAACTCGTCAAGCAGCTTGCGCAAGGACCGGCGGTTGAACAGGCGGGCAAAATTGGCCTTCAGCACTTCAAGTAAATGCGTGGCGACAACTTCGGTCGGGTTGACAACCGACAGGCCGAGTAGCGCCGCGTCTTCCTGCAAGGCCGGGTCAATCCAGCGGGCTGGCGCGCCGTAAACCGGCTCGCGCACATCGCGCCCCGGCGGCGGGGTTACTTCGGCCTCGGCCAGCAGAACAAGCACCTGCCCGACCTCTATTTCGCTGCGCGCAACCTCCACTCCCTGTATGCGGATGACATAGGTGCCATCGGGCAGCAGGGTGGAATCGGTCAGCCGGATTTCGGGGATGATCAGCCCGAAACTTGCGGCAATATGGTTGCGCATGTTCAATATGCGCGCGTCCAGCCCGGTGGCGGCATCCATGACCGTCGGCACCAGATTTGTGGCAAATTCGAGGTGGATTTCGTCAAGATCCAGCATATCGCCCAAGGTTTTGCGCGGGGCTTTGGGGGCATCGGCGAGGGCGGTTTTGGACTCGGCCGCCGCCTCGGCCCGCAAGCGATGAAAGCCGCTGCGCGCCGCAAGACCAAGCGCAATTGCCCCTGCCACAAACGGCACGAATGGCAGGCCCGGCACCAACGCGAACAGCGCCATAATCGTAGCAACCGTCGCCAGCGCCACCGGATAGCGGCCAAGCTGGGCCAAAAGCGCAAGGTCGGTGGCACCCTTGTTGCTACCCTTGGACAGCAGCAGGGCCGCCGCGATTGAGATGATCACCGCCGGAATTTGCGTGACCAGCCCGTCGCCCACGGTTAAAATCGCATAGGTTTCAAAGGCGGTGCCAATGGGCATGCCATGCATGAGCACACCCATCGCCAAACCTACAACCAGGTTCAACAGGGTAATCAGCAGCCCCGCCACAGCATCGCCCTTGACGAATTTTGATGCCCCGTCAAGGCTACCGAAAAACGTGGTTTCTTCTTGTTCAAGTTGGCGGCGCGCCTTGGCTTCGGCATGGTCGATAGCGCCTGCGGCCATATCGGCATCAATGGCCAGTTGTTTGCCGGGCATCCCGTCAAGCGCGAAGCGCGCGCCCACCTCGGCCATGCGCCCCGCCCCTTTGGTGATAACGATGAAATTCACGATCATCAGCACACCAAACACCACCAACCCCAAATAGACCGAGCCGCCCATGACGAACATGGCAAAGCCCTCGATCACCTTGCCAGCCGCTGCCGTGCCGTTATGCCCCTCGCCGATGATCAGCTTGGTCGAACTGACATTGAGCGACAGGCGCAGCATGAGCGTGGCCAGAAGGATGGTGGGAAAGGCCGAAAAGTCGAGCGGACGGCCTATGAACAGCGTAATGGTGAAAATCAGGATGGCCAGCCCAAAGCTGGCCGATAGACCGATATCGAGCACGTAAGACGGCACTGGCAGCACCATCATCACGATCACCGCCATAAGCGCGAGGCTGAGCAACACGGTGGGCTGGTAAAGCGCGCGGATCGAGAATGTCATGCCATGCCTCTTAGAACCCAAGCCTCTTAGAATAACGCGCCCGGCATGCTGTTGAGCAGGCTGTGGGTTTGCGTTTCGATTGCGCCGGTCGCAAGCGAGCCGAGCGGGGCTGCTGTAGCCGCACTGTCTGCGCCCATCAACGGGGCGGCGCTGTCATCTTGAGCCGCTGGCATGGTGCTATAAGGGCCGATTGACCCTACCTGACCGGCTGACAGGAACGGATGCACCGCCAGCACGGGGCGCACAGGTGCCGGCGCGGCTGCGGCGAGCACAAGGCGGGGTTCAGGCACCTCGCCACCAAGGCGGGCGCGTATCTCATCAAACCGCGCGGTATAGCGGCTGGCATAGCTGGGGGTACGGGAATGATAGGCCCCGGCAGCCGCGCTCCAGCTTCCAAGCTCATCATAGAGATCGCTTAGAAAGCGGGCGGCATAGCGGGCATTGATCATCGGGTTGAACATCGCCTCGATCGAGGTGAAATGCATGCCGTGCCAGCGGTGGTTAAGCTGGAAACACCCCACATCAAAGCTGCGCGCGCCAGCCTCATAGCGGGTGGTGGCATAGTTCAGCGCCTCATCCGACGTGTCAAACCAATGGCCTGCGCCTTGCATATTGACCGTCCACGGCCAGGGGCGCAGCGCACCGCCGCGCCGCCGTCCGGTTTCGGTCAGGGTAATGGCGAGCATCACATCGGGCGGGATGCCGCGTTCCTGTGCTGCAGCAAAGCTGGCAGCCTCGCAAATGCTTGCGCCCACCTCATCGGCAGTTTGGGCCATGGCAGTGCCCGCGCTAAACAGCGTGGCAATCATGTAAAACGTGGCGCGGATTCTCCGGTTCATGCGCAAGACTTAGCGCCGGATCGTTACCAAGCTCTAAAGCCTGCGCAAGTTTATCTGGCATTTCGCGCGCCGCCCGCTTAGGCCTAGGGCAAAGCGAGGTGTGACCATGTTTGACCAGACCATAGAAATTTTAGGCAAGCTCATCAGCTTTCCCACCGTCAGTAGCGATAGCAACCTCGAGCTGATCGACTGGGTGGCCGAATATTTGTCGGGCCATGGTGCGCATATCGAAATTTCGCACAATGAAACCGGCACCAAGGGCAACCTGTTTGCCACATTCGGACCAATGGTTGATGGCGGGATCATCCTTTCAGGCCATAGCGATGTGGTGCCCGTAACCGGCCAGGCCTGGAGCCGTGACGCCTTTACGCTGCACGAGAGTGAGGGGCTGTATTACGGGCGCGGCACCTGCGATATGAAGGGCTTTATCGCCTGCGCACTGGCGCTTGCGCCACAACTTGCACAGGCGCAACTGGCCAAACCCATCCACATCGCGCTGAGTTATGACGAGGAAACCGGCTGCCTTGGCGCGCCGGTTATGCTGGCCGCACTCGCCGCGCGCCGCCTGCGCCCCGGCATTTGCATTGTGGGCGAGCCGACAAGCATGCGGCTGATCAACGGGCATAAGGGCTGTTGCGAGATGCACACGGTTCTAAACGGGTTGGAGGGCCATAGTTCCATGCCGTCCGCCGGGGTTAATGCGGCTGTTTATGCGGCGCGCTATATCGGGCAGTTGATGGAAATTGCCGAAGCGCTGAAAACCCGCGCACCTGCCGACAGCCCGTTCGATCCACCCCAAACCACGCTTAATGTCGGGCGTCTTGCGGCTGGCGTTGCAACAAACGTCATCCCCAACCATGCGGAAATCGACTGGGAGTTTCGCCCCGTCCAGCGCGACGATATTGCTTTCGTGAAAGCCCGTATCAACGACTTTGCCAATAATGTGCTACTGCCCGAAATGCGCGCCACCCACCCCGGTGCCAACATTCAAACCCAATCCATTGCCGAAGTGGTCGGGCTGGAACCCGAGATCGAGGGTGAGGCCCAAAAGCTGGTGCTGGCCCTGACCGGCGCCAATACCACCGCCACAGTTCCTTTTGGCACCGAAGCCGGGCTGTTCGCGGCTCAGGGTATTTCGACCGTTGTCTGTGGCCCGGGCGATATTGCGCAAGCCCACAAGCCCGACGAATTTGTGAGCGGCGCACAGCTGCGCCAGTGTTTGCAGATGCTGGAACGGCTGGTCGCGCGGGTTTTGGCATGATTCGTACCCCGATTCGCAATTGATTCGGGTTGATCGGTTGCGAATCGGTTGCTCTGCCTTGTAACTCGCCGCCAAGAGCTTAAAATAAACTCGGGCGCCTGCCTTTGCGGGCGCCTTCATCTATTTGCGGAGAGATTGATGTCCTGGACAGACGAACGCGTTGAACAGCTCAAGCAGATGTGGGGCGAAGGGAAATCTGCCAGCCAGATATCCAAGGAACTTGGCAGCGTCACCCGCAATGCGGTGATCGGCAAGGTGCACCGGCTTGGCCTGTCGAACCGCCCCGCAACCCCTGCGACCGCGCCAGGCAAAGCCGCCAAGGATGCCGCAAAACCTGCAGCCAAAGCGGCAAGCAAAGAGCCCGCAGCCACCCCCGCCCCCAAGGCGGCGGCACCCGCACAACCGGCAGCGGCACCCGCATCACCACCACCGCCTGTCGCGCGCGAACATATTCCGGGGCGCAAGCCCATCGGCATTCCCGGCCAGCCACTTCCGCCGCAGCCAACCAATTCGGAAATTTCCGCCGAGGCGCTGGCCAATGTGAAGGCGCTGGAGCGCAAGGCCAAAAAACTGAACCTGATGCAATTGACCGAGCGCACATGCAAATGGCCGATCGGAGACCCCGCAACGCCCGAATTCTGGTTTTGCGGCCACCCGACCGAGCCGGGCAAGCCCTATTGCGAAACCCATGTCGGCATTGCCTTCCAGCCGATGAGCAGCCGCCGCGACCGCCGCCGCTAGGCTTGGGCTTCCAGAATATCCAGAAAAGCCGCCCCGAAACGGGCGGTTTTTTGTTCTCCCATGCCCTGAATGCGCTCAAGCGCCGCAAGGTCGCGCGGGCGGCTTTCAGCAATTTTGGCCAGCGTGCCATGCGTGCAGGACAGGAATTTATCCAACCCGTTTTCGCCGCGCGCCAATGCAAGCTGGGCTTCATGAAGCTGGTCGAACACCGCGCCCTGCGCCTTGCCGTTCAGCTTGCGGCGCGACGGGTGCTGCTTGTCGGGTGCTTCGCCGCAGATCACTTCGAGAAATATAGCGCCATAGCTTTCGAGCTTCTTGGCACCTACACCGTTGATCTGCGCAAACGCGTCCATATCTTGCGGGCGCGATTGCGCCAGTTCGATCAGCGTGCGGTCGGGAAAGATCACATAGGCGGGGGCGCGGGCGGCTTCGGCCAGTTCGCGGCGTTTGGCTTTAAGTGCGGCGAGCAGGCCCTCGTCTTCTTCGCCCACTAAGGCAACGGGGGCGGCTGGCCCGCGTTTGGCCGCACGGATTGTGTCACGCCGCAATTTTAGCGTGGTTTCGCCGCGCAAAAGCGGGCGGGCGGCCTCGGTCATCACCAATGCGCCCATGCGCTCGGGGTCGGGGCGCAGCAGATCGCGGCCCATGAGCTGGCGGAATACCGCGCCCCATTCGCGCTTGGAATATGCCTTGCCAACACCAAAGGTGGGCAGGCTGCCATGCCCGGCGCGAGTGATCTTATCGGTATTTGCGCCGAGCAAAATATCGGTCAGATGCCCCGCGCCGTAGCGTTCACCCGAGCGCAAGGCCGCGCTGAGGGCCATGCGCGCCGCCTCGGTGCCATCAAAGGTTTCTGGCGCGTTGCGACACAGGTCACAATTGCCGCAATCACCCATTGGCGCATCGCCAAAGTAGGGCAGCAATACGCGGCGACGGCAGCCAAGTGCTTCCGCCAGCCCCAGCAGCGCATTCAACCGCGCATGGTCAGCCCGCTTGCGTTCCAGCGGGGCAAGGCCTTCGTCAATCTGACTGCGGCGAAGGCGAATATCATCAGGGCCAAACAGCGTCAGCGTATCGGCGGGCGCGCCATCGCGCCCGGCGCGACCCACCTCCTGATACCAGCCTTCAATGTTCTTGGGCAGGTCGGCATGCGCCACATAGCGGATGTCGGGCTTGTCGATGCCCATGCCAAAGGCCACCGTCGCCACCACGATCAGCCCGTCTTCGCGCTGAAAGCGGGTTTCGGCAAGGCGGCGATCATCCGGCTCCATACCGGCATGATAGGCCAGTGCGTTATGCCCTTCCGTGCGCAAGGCCTGCGCCAATGTTTCGGTGCGCGCGCGACTGCCGCAATAGACAATGCCCGAAAGCCCCTTGCGCGCCGCTACAAAGCTGAGCAGTTGCGCACGCGGATTGTCTTTTGCCTCAAAGGCGATGTTCAGGTTCGGGCGGTCAAAGCCACGCAAAAACACCTGCGGGGCGCGGCCAGCAAACAGGCGTTCAACAATTTCCTGCCGCGTTTCGGCATCGGCGGTTGCAGTCAGCGCCACCAGCGGCACGGCCAGCCTGTCGCGCAGCGCGCCGATCTTCAAGTAATCCGGACGAAAATCATGGCCCCACTGGCTGACACAATGCGCCTCGTCCACCGCGATAAGGCTGACATTCACGCGCGCCAGCATGCGCATCGTGCCTTCGCGGCCCAGACGTTCGGGGGCCATATAAAGGATTTTGAGGCGGCCCTCATCGAGTGCTGCAAACACCGCCTCGACCTCGTCTTCGGTATTGCCCGAGGTCAGCGCGCCCGCTTCAACGCCTGCATCATTCAGCGCGCGCACTTGGTCGCGCATCAGCGCGATAAGCGGCGATATGACCAGCGTCACCCCCTCGCGCAGCAGCGCCGGAAGCTGGAAGCATAGTGACTTGCCCCCACCCGTGGGCATAACGGCGAGCACGTCTTGCCCCGCGGCCACCGCGGCGACGACCTCGGCCTGACCGGGGCGAAAACCGTCAAAGCCAAAGACTGTGCGCAGAAGGTTGGTTTGGGCATTCATGCCCCTGTCTAGCCCGCCGCGACTCGGCCCTCAATAGCCCAAAGCACAGCCGTCTTTACGAAAGTCCGATGCGCCGATCAGAATGCCGCGCGCCACGTCTATTTGAATGGCCTGTGCGCCCCCCAAAGCCGTAGCCCGCCATTTTACGCGATGCCCCAAATCGGTCAGTTGCTGGGCAACATTTGGCGCAATCCCGGTTTCCAGCCACAAGGCATCATGGTCGGCAAAGGCGCGGGGGGCATCAAAGGCGGTTTGCATATCCATGCTAAAATCCACAAGGTTCGAGAGGTAATGCGCATGCCCCACCGCCTGATACTGCCCGCCCATCACGCCAAAGGGCATAAGGTTTTTGCCATCACGTATCATCCCCGGAATAATGGTGTGCATCGGGCGTTTGCCGGGGGCCAACTCGTTTGGGTGCCCCTTGACGAGGTTGAAGCCGGTGCCACGATCATGGAACAATATGCCGAATTTTTCCGATGCCTGCCCGCTGCCAAAGCCCGAAAAGATAGAATAGATCAGGCTCAGTGCCATACGGTCTTTATCAACAACCGTCAGATAAACCGTGTCTTTATGCACATCCTCCAGCGGGGGGCTGGGCAGGGGTAGAACGGTGTTTGGCGAAATAAGCGCCGCCAGCCGCGCCGCCGTTTCAGGGGCAAGCAAATGGGCGAGGCGCGCGCCCATATGGGCCGGATCGCTTACAAAACGGTTGCGCGCGTCATAAGCCAGCTTGCCTGCCTCGGCCAGTAAATGCGTGCGCGCAGCGCCGTAAGGGTCCATCCCCGTAAAATCGAAATGGCTGAGGATATTGGCCAGCAGCAACGCTGTCGCCCCCTGCCCGTTGGGCGGCAGTTCAATAAGTTCAGTGCCGCGATAAAGGGTGGATACCGGCGCCACATAATCAGCGCGCACCTGTGCCAGATCATCAAGATCATGCCCGCCACCAAGGGCGTTGAGCGATGCGATCATATCATCGGCCACCTCGCCCTCATAGAACCCGGCACGACCTTGAAGCACGATCCGGCGTAAAACTTCGGCTTGGCCGGGGGCTTTGAACCTGTCACCGGTGGCAAATGGCTGGCCGTTGTTTAGGAAAAATGCCTGCGCATGCAAGCGCAAATCTTTAGAGAACACCGCCAGATCCCGAGCCACGCGCGGCGCTACGGGCACGCCGTTTTCGGCATAATGAATGGCCGGGGCAAGCACGCGGTCGCGCCCAAGGCGGCCATGATCCTCGATCAGCCGCAAAAATCCGTCCACCGCGCCGGGCATGGTTACGGCATCGGCGCTGTCACTCGCGATGCGTATGTGGTTTTGGGCGCGCAAACCGGCGGCATTTGCCGATGCGGGCGCGCGGCCAGAGGCATTGAGCCCGATAATCGCAGCCCCTTCGGCTGGCTGCAACAATGCAAAGCAATCGCCGCCCAGACCTGTCATATGCGGCTCGCAGATATTCAGCACCATCGCCGCTGCCACGCCGGCATCAACCGCATTGCCGCCCGCCTGCAAGGTTGAAATTGCGACCTGTGCCGCCAGTGGATGGCTGGCCGCGCATATGCCATTTTCGGCATAAACCATCGAGCGGCCGTTTTTCTGAAAGTCGCGCATAAATGCTCCCTGATCATCTTGCTGCACGCTGCCCCGAACGGTGGGAATGTTCAACGAATAGCTTGCCTGAATTCTGATTATTGCACAGAATATACCATGACCCTGATCCCGCACCCCGCATTGACCGCAACACCCAAACAAAATGAGCAAATTTCGTTCCATCGCAGCGAACTTACGATCATTCTGTCGGTCTATGGCCGCTTTGTGGCCGCCGGCCTGTGGCGGGATTACGGCATTTCGGCCTTGCGCGATTATGCGGTGTTTTCCATTTTCCGCCATACCGCCGAGCAGCCGCTGTTTCGTGTTGAAAAGCACCCGAAAAACCGGCTGCGGCAGGGGCAATATTCGGTGGTTGGCATGGATGGCCGCACGCTCAAGCGCGGCGATGATCTGGCGCAGGTCATGCGGATTTTCGAGCGTCAGCTTATGCGCGCGGTATAGACCAGCTTAGAACGCGACGCGTTCATTTGCATTCACGCAATACGCTATAACAAGCAGAAAACCGGTGCCCACTTTTTGAAACATGCTCTAGAAATAGTCGGGGATTTCAACCGTGATCGCGGTGATATTATCGCGCCCGCCGCCCGCCAGCGCCAATGCGATCAGCTCGTCACAGACCGCGGTGATGGGCGCTGACATCAGGCAATGGCGGATGTCTTCAAAACTGGCATAGCCCGACAGCCCGTCGCTGCAAATCAGGAACCTGTCGCCCGGCTCATAGGTGCCGCGGATCTTGTCTATTTCCAGCGTTTCGCCAACGCCAACGGCGCGGGTTATCACATTGCCATGCGGATGGGTGTCAACCTCGTCGGCGGTTATCTGGCCGCTGTCAAACAAGTCATTCACCAGCGAATGATCGCGCGAAAGCTGGATAAGCTGGCCATCACGCAACAAATATAGCCGTGAATCGCCCACCCACAAACAGGCAAAATGCGGCTCCGAGAGGATGAGCGCAATCGCGGTTGACCCGATTGTGCCACCGCCGCGCCGCTCGGCCTCGGCCTGAATGGCGTAATGCGATTCCAGAAAGGCCGTGCGCACGGCGCGCATCGCCTCGCCCGAAGGCATGCCACGGTCCATCCGGTCGATATGGCCGACAACGCTTTGACTGGCATAGTCGCCACCCGAATGCCCGCCCATACCATCGGCCACCACAAAGACCCCAAGCTCGGACACGGAGACAAGCGAGTCTTCATTCAGTTTTCGGACATTGCCCACATGGGTTTTGCCGCAATGGTGGAAAATACTCATAACAAGGCCCCCATAGTCTCGGCATGGGGGTCGTATCCCATGAGTGACATGAACCCCGCCCCTTCGGGCAGGCCGCTGAAAATCAGCCGGGTCGGCTCGCCAAATTCGGCATCGGGTGCCGAAAGCCACTGGCTTGCACGCGGTGTCGGGTTTGGGCCGGCCAGGGGCTCTGGCAATTCGGCCAGCATGTCTTCAAGCCGGGTTTTGCGGTTGAGCGTGTCGAGCATTTCAAGTGCGACATCTTCAAGCGGGGTGAACAGCGCATCATTCTCCAGCCCACCATCGGCACCCATCCCCTCGGCAAGCAATGTCAGCGGAAACAGGCGGCCAACGGCATCCTGGCTGGGCATCATCACGCCGAAAACCGGTCGATCATGGGCAATCTCTGCGCCAAGCTGAAATCGCCAGATCGGTGCGGTGGCGTAGATATCGCGCCAGCCCGTGCCGACAATGCTGCGCGCATATGCGATGCCCGCCTGCAACCACGGGTCCCAGACACTCACAAAGCGGCGACTGACGCCACCGCGCACAAAATCGCCTAAGGCGGGGAACTTACCGTAATATCCATAAGTTGCGCCCATGCTTACAACGAGCTCGGGCAGCGGAAACCGCGCAGCATCTCAAGGTCGAACGGGTTGATCGCAGCCCCTGCCCGCAATTCAAACACCGCGATGCGCCCGCCCACATTGAAGATAACGCGGCTACGGTCGGCGGCATTGCCACGGCGAACTTCCGCACCTTCCAGCATCCGGAAAAACGCCCATGGCCCTTCAAAACCGACACCGTTTTCGGCGTTGCGCAGCTGGGGTTGGAACGCCACCTGCGTGGCCCCGCCCGAACCGGGCCATTGCATGGGCGTTACCTGCTGGGGCTGGCTCTGGCGATAGTCCAGTATCTGCCCGTCGACCACAAGCTGCACACGATCAGCCGCCGGGTCGAGCGCGACGGGCTTCAGATCAAAAGTTACCGCAGGCAGGCCGGGTGAAAGGAAGAAGGCATCGCGGATTTCTGCTGCGCGCTGGAATTGCGACAGGACCGAATCCGAGATCCCAAGCTCCTGGTTATTCACGCGGCGCCATTTCCACGGGCTGGACGTGGTGTCTACAAAATCGGCCAGATTGGCCTGAAAGAACCCGTCGATCAGCCCTTGCGGGGCAAAGAGGCGGGCAAATTCCTGAATGGGCACATCGGCGCTTTGGCCCCTGAAGAACGGGAAACGGTCGGTGATTGCGCGGTTACAGGTGGGCAAAACCTGTGCCTGCCATTGCGCATTGAGTGCGGCACGCGCGCCGCCCGCAGCAACGCCGGAACTGGCTTCGGTGATTTGCGTTGCCCAGCGCTTCATCGGGTCGGGGATGCGGCCAAGCGCCACCTGCAAATCTTGCGTGGCGGTCGAGTTAATGTTGGTCGTGCCGCCGGTCACCGAAAGGCGGTTGAGCTCCTGATACAGCGCCGTGAGCTTGTTCATCGTTTCAGCAAGTTCGGTCGGCACACCCTCTTCACCCACCGCAAAGTCGTGCAGCCAACGGAAGCGGTCTTCGACAGTCGTGCCCGGTGGCGGCGGTGCGGGCTGGCCGCTGGCTGTGGCCGATGTGGCCAGCACGTCAACCAGCATCCGCGTGCGGATCGACAGGTTATCAAGCGCGGTTTGCGCGCCGAATTCGGTAACGCCACTGGCAGCCGCCGCAATATCCACAGCCCCCGGTGGCGCTGTCAGCCGTGTCTGGTAGTCAACCGCAGTAAGCAGTTTAGCTACCGGCGAGTTGGGGCCGGATATGATATCAAGCGTTTGCACAACTTCGCTCATCGCGCCCATTGGTGCGACATCGACATCGCCAAGGATGCGTTCATAGGCGGCAATATAGTCGGTATAGTAAAGGTCGAGCACCTCGGTGGCGATACGTGTCAGCGCCTGTTCGTCGCTCAAATCCTCACCACGTTCACCCAGCACCCAGTTCTCGGTGCGAAGCTGTTCGGCCACGTCCAATGCGGCGGGCAGGAAGACATTGTAAAAACCGGCGCGGGTGTAAATCCCCTCAACCCCTTCGGAAAGCGGCAGGCCCGAGGGGCGGATCAGCACGCGCGCGGCAAGCGGGCCGCCCTGTTCCAGCACACGCCAATCGTTGATTGCGCGCGCTTCGGGGCTGGCGATGATCGAGTTGTAAACGCGCACCGAGACCGGCGTTTCGCTCAGCAGCGCCTGCACCTGTGCCACAAGCGGGCCATGCAACGAAATTTCCTGCATGGGTTGGTTGATCATCTGGGTCAAATGGCCCACAAGGTCTTCGCGCGCCTGCGCCATTTGCTCGCCGGGATATGTCATATCCCAATCAACGCCCAAGAGTTCAACGACCAGTTGCTGGTCAATCGGCCCTTGCAGCCCGAGCATCATATAGACTTTCAGCAGTTCATAGAGCAGTTCGGGGTTGTTCAGGTTGCCCTGCATCTGGCGTTCGAGCTTTAGCAGAATGCGCGGCAGGAACCGTTCGTTCAACGCACGGCGGTAGGTTTGGGATGCGGCATTGCCAACAACATCACCCTGCCACAGGCCCCAGGTCAGCTCGCGCGGCGGCTCAGGATCGTCCTGCGCCGGGTTGCCGGGCAGATCGCGCAAAATGTTCAATGGTTCGATCAGCGGCAACAGATCAACATCATCAACCGGGCTGACGGGGATGACCGAAACCATCTGGTGATAGCGGTCGACATCGGCGCCGGCCTGCGCAATCATTTCCTTGTTGCCAAGGAAGGAGAGGGTCCACAGCGTTCCGACACCTGCGGCGAACAAGATCGCGGCAGTGATTGCGCCGCGTTTGATCCAGCGGTAGCGGCGCTCGACCTTGTCATCGGCCGAAACGAGGCCTGCCTCGCCAAAGATCACATTCTCGATGAGATTGCGTAAAAAGTAGCTGCGCCCCTGCCCCGAACCCGTGCCAATCGCCTGTCGGCCAATGCCGAATGTGCGGGCCATGTTCATCATCAAACGGTCAATCGGGGTGCCTTCCTGCGTGCCCGAGGTAAAGTAGACCCCGCGCAAGAACTGCTGGTCCTGATATTTGTTTTCCTGAAACACATCGGTCAGAAATTCATGTGCAACGCTTTGCAAACTGGCCAATTGCTGTGCAAAACCGTTGATCAGGCCGCGGCGCTGGCTGTCGGTTTCCTGCTGCAACCGCTCAAGTGTCAGGTTGTTAAGCTGGGCAAGCAGCGCCGTGAACTGGCCATCAAATTCGGCCAAGGCGTTGATTTTTGTTTTTGGCCCCTTGATCGGATAGGTGAAGCCCCAGACCTGCTCGCGCTCTTCGCGGCCCAGATTTTCGTAGAACTCCGAGAAACCGGCAATCAGGTCGGCCTTGGTGAACAGAATATAGACAGGAAAGCGCACACCGAGCTTTTCGCGCAATTCCACAAGCCGCTGGCGGATGGCATTGGCGTGTTCCTTGCGCGCAGCGGTGTCGAGCATCGAGATATCGGAGAGCGAAATCGCCACCATGGCCCCGTTGATGGGCTGGCGTTTGCGGTTGCGCTTGAGCATCGCCAGAAAGCCGAGCCATGCATCGCGGTCGGCTTCTGCATCAGAATCCTGCGTTGTGTAGCGACCTGCCGTGTCGATCAGCACGGCCTCATTCGTGAACCACCAGTCGCAGTTGCGCGTGCCGCCAATGCCGCCGAGCGCCTGCATCCCCATCTTTTCAGCCAGCGGAAAGTTCAGGCCGGAATTTACAATGGCCGTGGTTTTGCCCGCGCCCGGTGGCCCGATCATGATATACCATGGCAGTTGATACAGGTTTTTCTTGCCGCTCTTGCCGCCAAGCTTAGACTTTTTCAGAATTTGCAGCGCCTCTTTCATGCGCTTGCGCATTTCCAGAAGCTCTTCTTCCACGACATCGTCGTCTTCATCTTCCGCAACAATATCCTCATCCATGCGCCGTTCGCGGCGGCGGCGGCGGATCGTGCGGATGATCAGCATCAGGATAACGATGAAATATAGCACCCCGATGGTAATGTATTTTGACAGTTCGGTGCCAAAGGGCCGCCAGCTACCAAAGGCCAGCAGATCGCCGAACAGATAGATCAGCACCGCGAAAACCGTAGTGATCAGCAACCAAAGCAGCCAGGCCGAACCGAATATCTTTTTAATAATACGCCACATTCAATTCGGTCCTAACGCACAAGAATAACTTCGACACGCCTGTTTTTGGCGCGGCCTTCGCGGGTGCCATTATCGGCGATGGGTTCGGATTCGGCGCGCCCCTCAGCCGACATACGGCCCGGAATATCCAGCGCCGTGGCCATATTGGCCATGACAGCTTCGGCCCGTTTGAGCGATAGCGCGGTGTTATTGGGGAAGCGTGCCGTGGAAATCGGCACGGAATCGGAATGGCCAGCGATGATGAGCGTGCCCTCCTCGTTATTCAATGCCTCGGCCACGCGCTGGATTTTCGGCAGGTATTCATCTTGCAGCGCATCCGAGCCGGGGCCGAACATGGCCAGCCCGTTGCCTTCCGAAGCAATCCGGATGGTGAGCGTGTTGCCGGTTTGGAACACCTCGACGATGCCTTCGGTTATCTCGGCTTCCAGAAACTGCGAAACACGATCAACCTGATCGACCGTTGCAGGTGGCGGTGGTGGCGGCGGCGGTGGTGGGGCGCGGCGCATAAGCTCAACCTCTTGGTTGGAGCCAAGCGTCGCCAATTGGCCCTGCACACGCTCGGTATCACCCGTGAGTGCGAAGGTCAGCCCGGTAAAGGCGAGGCTGAGCACCACCGCCAGAACACCGGCGATCACCCATACCGAAAGCCAGGCGCGCAGCACCTTATGGCCGAGTTTCAGCCCCTTCCACATGGGCGAGAGCGCACGTTCGGTCTGCCCGCGATTGGCGCGGATCAGCCGGGCCAGCCCTTCGCGAATGCGCAAATGCTTGTCGGTGCCCTGATGTTCCACCCGCAAGCGCCCCTCAAAGCCAAGCGACAGGCAGACATAGATAAATTCAAGCAGTTCAAGGTTGTTTGCCGGGTCTTGTTCAAGCTTGGCCAGCACATCAAAGAACCGATCGCCACCATGGGTTTCCTTGTGGAAGGTGCCCACCATGGATTGCTGCGTCCAGATCGACCGCCCACCCCAGGGCGTGTTCAGCACCACATCATCAATTGTGGCGCATAGCGCGTAGCGCGCGATGTTTACGTTGCGCGCATGCACGCCCGCCTGCAAAGCGCGGTTTTCAAACTGCTGCACCTCGCGCACCACCGCGCCGCGCAAGGCATCGGGGTTGGTGTGTTGGGCGCGGTTGCGAATGCGCCCGATCAGCGCAAAAATCGGTGCGGCAGCGGCGTTAAGCGGGTTGAGCCCCGTCGCTGAAAACTCGGCCTCGTCCACGCCCGAACGCGCCGCAGCGGGCGCGCCGGCTGGCGGGGCTGGTGGTGCAGCGGGGTTTGCTGGTGGTGGTGGCGTCGGGGCCTGCGCATAAGGATCATATGGTGTTTGCGGGGCACGCGGCGGCGGGGCGGCTGGTGGCGCAGGTACATCGGGCCGCGCAGGCGCACGGCCACCGGGTCGCAAATTTACAACCGTTCTCTCGGTGTCACCGGGTTCTGCAAAGGGGTCGTCACCACTCATCTGTCAGCTCCAATTACGCATTTCGGATCGCCCAGAGTTCCATTTCCAAACCCGGAAAATCACCCGCGACGTGAACGGCAATTCCGCCTGAAGTTGTAAGCTGCTTCCAAAGCGGGCCATCGCGATCAAGCTCAAAATAGGTTGTGCCGGAATTGAACGGCACCTGCCGCGGGGCCACGGGCAGGGGGCGCATTTCCACACCCGGCAGCGCCGAGTTGACCAGCTGGCGAATGCTTTCCACCGGACCGATTTTGACCTGTGTCGGGAAATGGCGGCGCAGGCTTTCCGGCGTCACATCTGCCTTGGCCGCCAGCACGAATTTGGCACCGGCAATCAGGCGTTTATCGGCGACCATCGCCACCGAAATACCGTATTTGCGCGCTTCAAGCGCAATTTTTACAGCGTTTTGTTCCAGCACCGCGCTGAGATACTGGCGCAATGCGCGCATCAGGTCACGGAAGGTTCCTGTCAGGTCTTCGTGCTTATAGGGCTTCATATCGGGCAGGCGCTTGGCACTGTCCATGAAGGTTGAAAGCTCGCCCGCCAACCCGACCAGCATTTCATACATCGCAGCAGGATGGGTGTTTTCGATATGCGTAAGATGGCGCACCATTGGCAGGTAGCGGTTCACGCATTGCAGCAGCAAAAAGTCCTGAATTTCGGCGGCACCCTTGGCGGGCCCGCTTTCGGCCAAACGCCCGGCAAGTGCATCGCAACGATGGGTCAGCAGGCCTTCGACTTCTTGCAAAAAATCGGCCAAAGCAGGCGAGGCGCGCACATCAAGGCAGCTTGGGATGAACCCCTTGTCAAGCATCACGGCATTGTCCGAACGCACCTCGATAATGCGGCAGATCGGCATGACGAGCAGGTCGGATGTATCATCAACATCCAGCGCGAAGCCCAACCGCAGCTTCGCTACTGCCAGCGTTGCCGGGGTTCTTTCGGTGCCCACGGCATTGGTCACTTCAACTTCGGCAGGGCGGAAACGCGCCGCCGATTTTTCGGCGCCGGTCAAATCCACCTCGGTTGCGCCATGGCGGCGGGTGGGCACGGTCAGGTAAACAACGGTGTTCTTGATGTTTTCAGGCACATCCATGGCCGGGGGGTGATCATCGGCCGATGGCACGCGAAACAGCGCGCCATCCGGGGTCATCCCGCGCGCGGTTTTCAGCGCAATTTTGCCAAGGCGCAGCAGTTCTTCATCAATCGTAAGTTCGCCAACACCCCAAACATAGGGCGCAACGCTCGTGGCCACACCACCAACCAGCGCCTCGATATAGCGATCCTGCTGTTGAAAATGATGCGGCTGCAAGAACAGCCCCTCATTCCAAACGACCTTGTTATCCCAAGCCAACGCTGCCTACCCTTTCAACGCTCCGCCACATGGCGGCACTATAACTTCTTTAATTGTGTACGATACGCTTCTGCAAAGGCCTTGCCGAACAAATTCTGAAAATCATCTTCTGCTTCGGCGGCAATTTCGCCATACATTTTTTCAAAGGCGTCCCAGTATTTTGCCTTTTTGCCCCCGAAAAGCCCGCCTTTACCCTCGATCCGGCCTGCAAGGCTGGCCGGGTCAAACTTTTTGAGCAGTGACGTGATGGCGGCCTGCATGCCGGTCATCATGGCAACTTCATGGGCCTTGATGTCTTTGAGCGCCTCGTCGGCAGCGCGATCTGCGGGCAGATAGCCCGGCATGCCGGGGCGCAACATCGCCTCGATAGCCTGATCCGCCGAAACCGAAAACTTGATCGGGTTGTTGCCGTCGGGCGAAATCATCGTCTGGCCAAGGCGAAACTCCGACTTGATCGAGGCGCGGGTCATCAGAACCTCACGCAAACCTTCGACCATTTTGCGATAGGCCGCACCGGCGCGTTCCATCGCTGCGGCAATATCCGCATCGTCGATCTTGACCTTGTCTGCGCTGGCTGTTGCAAAAAATAGCTGTGCAAGGTCGGCATTGACCGACGCGCCACCTGCCGCGCCACCTGCCGCAGGTGCGGCTTTTTCCGGCGCGGGGCTTGCGGTTTTTGCGATCGGTGCAGGTTCGGCGGGTGCAGGTTCGGCGGGCGCCGGCGCTGCGGGTTTTGCAACGGGCGGCGGTGGTGGCGTTGCGGCTGGTGGTGGCGCTGCGGGTGCCGGTTTTGGTGGCTCAGGGGCTGGCGCTGGCGCGCCATCCTCGCCGTCCAGATCCCAATCATCGGGGATAAACCCCGCACCGCCGCCCGAAACCTCGGGGGCTGCGAAATAGTCATTGGCGCTGGCGGTATGATCTTCCGAACTGTGGCCAAATTCTGCAAACGGGTCGGGGCCCTTGCCGCCAAGAATGTCGTCATCATCAGGGATAAGCGGTGCCGGGTCGGGCGGTGGTGCCGAAAGCGAGGTCGCCTTTGGTCCGGTCGCGGGGCCTGCGCCCAACAGATCGCCCAGAAAATCATCACTTCCCCCGCCCGGCCCGCCAAAGCCCGGCAAATCACCGGTATTGGCGGCGCGGCCTTGTGGTGAAAGCTCTTCATCGGCCAGCGGTGGCGCTAGATCAGCCAGAATGTCAGACGTGCTGGCGGCGGGCGCTTCCTGAATATCGACGCGCAACTCGTAAGGGCCAACCTGCACGACATCGCCATTGTTGAGCGGCGTTGCCACCGGACCAAGCGCGCCCGGTTCAAAATTCAAAAACGTGCCATTGGTGGAAATATCCATCAGCACATAGTCGTTTCCGCGCTCTTCAATCACGCAATGGCGCGACGAGACGACACGGTCAGGATCGGGTAGGACAAGGTCATTTCCTACCGCGCGGCCAATTGTCAGCGCACCCCCGCGCAGCGGAATTTGCGCCGGGCCATCGGGCACGACGCCAGAGCCTTGAATATTCAGAGTTAGCCCCATGCGGTCGTGTTATCCTCCTATCAGAACAGTTGGCGCGCCAACAACAATCGTCCCGCCATGGGCGGTTGAATCGCCCATGCGGGCGGCTGGCATGCTGCCTATCATCACCGTGCCAGAGCCTTTGGCGATAACGTCTGGCGGGCCCACACAGGTGCACATATCGGTCGCCCGCGCCGCTGGAAAATTGCAGATCAGCGTCGGAACGCCACCGGGCGGCAGAATTGGGCCACCAACATGCGGCACAACGCCTGTGACCATCGGGCAGGCATGCATGTCCAATACGCGGGCTGCGGGTTGTCCCATTTCAAGCTCCTTTCAGTGCACTCTATCCAGCGAGATCGGCTTCGCCAATGGCCTTGTCGGAATTCGTTGATTTAGCATCAATTTGCCCGCTTCCACCTTTGGCTATATCAAGCCCACGGGCCAGCAGCAATTCGCCACGCAACCCGATTTCCTCGGGGATTTTGGACGAGAAATGCGATTTGACCTGCGCGGTAAACACCAACAACCCCACCAGATGCGGCGGCGAGACCGAAGGCTCCTCGTCATCGGGCATAGGCACGTTGAACCCCGCCTCGCACATGGCAACATCCATGCCGCCCGGGTCTTCAAACAAGGGGCGAAGTTTTTTCTTCTCGGCAAGCGTTGGTTTGAACACCCAGGCTTCGGCCGCTTGCAGATGTGGGGTTTTCTTGCCCTCGGGCATCAGATCCCGCACGGCAAGGCAGCCCCACCAAACGGCCTCGCGCCCCGGAAGCGCAAGCGCCAGCACTTTAAGCGCATCGAGCAGCAGGTTTTGCGCAACCAATTCCTTTATAAGATGCGATACCGGCGCATCGGCGGGTGTTTCGATCTGCGCATTAAACTTAAGTTTACCAAGGCGAACCACATCGGCGGCGGTTTTACCGTCGATCTTGGTCAGTTTGGCGAATGGGTCTTTTCCAGTCATATCGCCCGCCCTAATTTATTTTCACAAGAGAGCCCTGCACCGTCATGATGCCTGAACTCTTCACGGTTGAACTTGCACTGCCCTCAAATGTGGCATCGGTGCCGGATACCTTGGTTGTCCCGCTTGATTCCAAACTGGCAGATCCGTCGCCCGAAGCTTCAAACGAGCCGCTTGCCGCCGCCCCGATGCTGGTGCTTTCGATCGAAACCGACGACGAATCGATGGTGATCGTGCTGCCCCCCACCTCCAGTGTGATCTTGCTGCCAGATTTGATCAGAATATCGCCAGTTACATCGAGCGTATAGTCACCACTAACTGTAACAGTATTATTACCTTCGATGGTGACATCTTCATCGCCGCCCACGGTTTCGGTCCGGTTGGCGCCAATGGTGGTGGTTTCATCTTCGCCCACCGTCAGCTCACGGGTGGTGGCAATGTCGCGCACCTCCTTGCCCTTCTTGACGGTAAAGGTATGGTCACCTTCCTCAATCTCGGTGGTTTTGTGATTGTATATCTTCTCGGTGAGATCGCCAGGGTCCATCTTTTCAAAGCCGATGGAAATTTCGGCGTTGTTCTTGATGGTTTCCTTATAGTCTTTCTCCGATTGAAGCCGGACAAACTCCTCGTCCTTCTTGTCTTCAAACACCAGTTCATGAAACCCGTCGCCGCCTTTTGAACTGTTGGTCTTGATGCCCGATTGTGTCATGTTTGCGGGGAACTCGAACGGGTGTTTCTTGGCCTCGTTATAAAGCATGCCGATGATGACCGGGCGATCCGGGTTGCCTTCTTCGAACTGCACAACAACCTCCTGGCCGATGCGCGGAATGTGAAACGCGCCCCAGCCCTGCCCCGACATATGCTGCATCACGCGCACGAAACAGGTGGTGTTCTCGTCCTTTTTGCCCTCACGGTCCCAGTGGAACTGCACTTTGATGCGGCCATGCTTGTCGGTGTAGATCTCCTCACCCGACGGGCCGGTGACAACAGCGGTTTGCAGGCCCGATATTTTCGGCACCGGCGCGCGTTTGGGGGCGCGGTAAGGCTCGGCCTTGAGCTGGACCGAGAAATCCGACTCGATGGCTGGCGTTGTGGATTTGTCGTCTTCTTTTGCATCTCCCGTGGGCGCGCCACGTTGCCC
Source organism: Paracoccaceae bacterium (assembly GCA_040880065.1). Taxonomy (GTDB): domain Bacteria; phylum Pseudomonadota; class Alphaproteobacteria; order Rhodobacterales; family Rhodobacteraceae; genus Abyssibius. Next base: position 27,767 of record JBBDJE010000038.1, read on the forward strand.
GCCTTCTGATTGCAGCGCCGATTGCGCCTGTCCCTTGTCTTCGCTGTCGGTTTCGATGCTCAGCTTGTGGCGCGCACTTAATACCAGATATTCCTTGTTGAAGGTGCTGCGCGGGTGCTTTTCCATCGTGAACGTGCCGCCCGCCGCCAGCCAGCGCACATTGCCCTTCCCGCGCGAGCGGTTGTGCTGGGCGGCCAGTGCTTCGGTGCGCACGCGTGTGCGCACCTTGCCATCATCTGCGGTCAGGTGATGGCCGGGATAGTCGTAAAACTCGATATCCTTGAAACTATGCGAACCTTTGGCGATAGCAGTTACCGCGGCAAGGTCCGAGGTCGGGTTTTCAAAGTCGTAATCGGTCATCGCGAATTTACCGGTATTCACCGCCTCGGCCGATTTCCATTCGTAAACATGGTCCTGATCGCGCTTGTATTCATCTTCCTTGAAATGAAATTCGAGCTTGTCGGCACCATGCTGAAGTTTCACATGCGCCGAGCTTGAATCGGCCAGCACCAGCGTTTCCTTGGTGCCGTCATGCTTGAAATAATAGTAGATACCCTCTTCTTCCATCAGCCTTGAGATGAAATCAAAGTCGCTTTCACGATACTGCACGGTGTAAACGCGCGGAATGTAGGTGGCGGTTGTCTTGTCTTCAAAATCGGTAAGTTTGGCGTCACGCATCACATCCTTGACAACATCTAGCGCCGATTTATCCTGAAAAATCCGGCAATTATTGCCGAGGGTTAAAAAATACAAAGTCGGGCGCATTTCGCACCGAAACAGCGCCTGCCCGCCATAGCGCCCCTCATAGGCCGCATTTGCGCAATACCCTTGCCAATGGCGGGTATTGCCATCTTCATCGTCAATTTCCAAACCAAGCCGCTTGCCGACAATGTCTTCAAGCTTCAAATCATGGTCGGGCGACAGGAACTGAATGTCGGCCTTGCCGATCTGGCTAAGCCCTTCTTCAACTTCTGCGCGCAGCAAGACCATTTTTTCCGGGCCTAACGGCCCCTTGATGCGGACTTGGCGGTTCTTCTGAACAATGTCCTGACCAGCCATTTTATCTCCTTAAGAAATAGGCAGGGGCAAAATCCCTAGCCTTTTAATTCGATCAAATTGTTTTCCCGGCGAAGCCGGTCGATAATATTTGGATGAATGGCCCAAAGACTGCTCATATTAAGCTCTTCCGGCTTTGATAAGCTCATCTCATAGGCTGATTCGTAGCTGATCAAGCGAACGGGCGTAGGATAAAATTCCTCGTCCGATAGCAACGCCGCCAAATACGATTCACCCTGCAACAGCCACGCAGTATTGCCGTCGCTAACTAGGATGATATCCGATTGTTCCTCAGACGTCATCACAGATCCCCCAAAAGTGCGGCAAGATCGGCGTCCATATCGCCGTCATCGCCGTCGTCACCATCATCATCGCCGAATCCGGCCAGCAAATCATCAAGATCGCCGCCGTCATCACCGTCATCACCAAAATCCAGATCCAGATCGAGATCGCCGCTGTCGTCGTCGCCGAAATCAAGGTCCAGATCGTCATCGTCACTCACATCATCGCCACCTGCCAGCGCCGGGGCTGCTGCGGCGGCTTTTCCACCACCCGCCGCCTTGGGTGCGGCTGAACCGATACCAACCGAGGTCCGCGCCTGAATACGCCCGCCCCCCAGCTCGCTGGCACTATCGCCCGACCAAATGCCAGCAAGCTCGCCCCCGCCAACCGACTGGAACGAGCCAAGGCGCACAACATTCTGCCCCTGAATGGACAGAACCGGCATATAGCCTCGCGCCACCACCTCGGCTGAGCTGCGCACATTCAGCAACCGCTCTGTGCAGGGCAGCGCCACCTGGTCGCCATATTGGTCCAGCATATAGTAAAACGGCACATCATCCAAAGTCATGATGCTGCCAAGCTTGATATCCTTGCCCTGCTGGCTGACGCTTTCGGCCAGAAGCACGGCCACCAGCAGCGCCGGATTGGCCATCAGGAAGCTGCGCACGCCTTCTTTTGTGCTAAATTCTTCATATTCAAACCGGTCAATCGGGTCCGATTTCTTGCCGTAGGGCATGCGCAACATAAAGCGCGGCGTGGCCAGGCCGAGGTAACGCGCCTCGGGCATTTTGCGCAGCGCACCCCATGTTTTTTGTACAAGCGGGTGCCGGTCTTCGGGTTTGATTCCCATGAAGGCGGTGGAAATCGACGAGATGAACGGCGCATCCATATAGGCCGAAATGCGCGCCATACGGGCCAGAATCTCGGCATGGGGCGGGGTTTCTTCCCATGTGAACAGCCCGATCACCGCCGAGAGCGGGCCTTGGCTTTCATCGGCGCGCGGGCGCTCAACCAGCATGTCAAACAACCCGGTTTCGGCCATGTTCTCGCTGCCAGCCAGATCGGCGGCAAGCTCTTCTGCGGCCATGTCATAGACAACCACCTCCAGATTGGTGCCGCTTTCAACACGGCGGCCCAACAGATCGATCGAGCGCCAGGCCGATTCGAGAAACTGGAAATCCGGGTGGTGCAAAATGGCCGACATCAGGCCCGATAGCGCTTTGTCCACGGCGGCAATCATCGCCTCGGTGCCCTTTTGCGGGCTGGCGGTGATATAGGGGCCGACGATGCGCGCGATAATATCAGACGCGTCACTCGCCTCGGCGCGCGGGGTTGTGTCGCCAATCAGCGACTGAAAATCGCTGAGTTTCATATCGGCGGGTGCAGCACCCCCCTTGCCGCGTTTGTGCGATGTCACCTTGTAATCGGCAAACTCGACACCCCAGCCTTCCAACTGGCGGATGGCAGATTCAAGGTTTTTGCCGGACGCCAGACTGCGGCGGATGGCGGAGAGTTCCGAGAACACATCCATATTGTCGAACAACTCGTCAGGGTGCAGATCGTCAAGCTCGTTCAACGCGACATCCATGGCCGAACCATCATTGCCCACGGGCAAGCTCAGCGTTGTGCGAAAGCGGCTGACGACTGTTTCCAGCGTGTCAAAGTCGAGCTTGAAGCCCTTGCGCGCGGCCAGATCTGCACCGGTTTCCAGCGCGCCGCGGTTGGAACGGCCTGAAAAGTCGCCCAGAACGGCTATGCGGAACTTGCGCCGCGCACCCGCCTCATGGCTGAGCGCCGGCGCATCGAGCGTGCCGAAATTGGGCTGGAATCCGTCTTTGGGCTTGCTCACTTTATTCTCCTTGGGCGCGGCTTCATCATCGGTATCGTCATCGTCACTCTCGCCAAGCAAGGCGTCAAGATCACCATCATCATCGTTAAGCAAATCGGAAAGGCCGTCATCACCATCGTCATCGGCCAAAAGCGCCGCCAGATCGTCGTCGTCATCTGTGTCATCGGCGTCATCACCAAGCAAACCTGCAAGGTCATCGTCGCTATCGCCTGCATCGCTCAGCAAATCGTCAAGATCGCCGTCGCCATCCTCAGCCAATAGCGCGTCCAGATCGGCATCGCTATCCTCGCCCATCAGGTCATTCAGCGCATCGTCGCCATCATCGCTTAGCAGCGCGTCAAGGTCGCTGTTGTCATCTGCATCGCCCAAAAGCGCATCCAGACCAGCCTCATCGCCATCGGCAAGCAGGTCATCAAGGTCGGGCAGGCTGTCATCAATCTCGTCATCGGGGTTGGGTTCAGGGTCGGCCAGAACACCAGTGTCTTCAGGCTCATCCAGCGCATCCGCGTCTAGCAAAAGCTCAAGACCATCAGTGTCATCGCCCAACAAATCGTTAAGCGCGGTATCACCGTCATCGACAGGGTCATCACTTGCCGCAAAGGCCATGAGCGCGGCGAGCGGGTCATCGCCCTGCGCACCTGCTTCATCCGCATCGCCATCGGCACTGTCATCAGCCGATATGTCATCACCCGCTATGTCATCAAGCGGCGCATCGTCTTCTTCGGGCGTGTCGGCAGAAAGTTCGCCCAAAATATCATCAAGCCCGCTGTCATCTTCCGCCTCAACCTCATCGGCATCCAAGATATCATCCAAAAGCGCGGCGGTATCATCGTCTTGCGCCTCATCCTCGGGCAGGACAGCGGCCATGCCTTGGAGCAGGTCGTCTGTCGTGTCATCCTCGGCCTCATCGTCGATCTCCAGTGCCATATCGGCAAGCAGATCATCGGTATCATCGTCTTGCGCCTCATCCTCGGGCAGGTCAGCGGCCATGCCTGTCAGAAGCGCGTCCGTGCCATCTGCTTCATCTTCGTCATCCTGCAGGTCGGCGGCCAGATCGGCCAGCAGCGTGCTGGTCCCGTCGACTTCCTCGATGTCGTCTGTTGTTTGCCCGGCCATACCGGCAAGCATCGCCGCGGTGCCGTCATCTTCTGGTTCTTCGTCGGGAGGGTCGGCGGCCAGATCGGCAAGAAGCGCGTCGGTGCCATCATCTTCCGGCGCTTCATCAATCGTTGCTGCGGCCATGCCTTCGAGCAGATCATCTGTGCCATCTACATCTGCAAGCTCGTCAGGCGCGTCCGCAGCCATTCCAGCTAGAAGCGCGTCGGACCCATTATCCGCGGGCGAGTCTGCGGGCGCATCCGTGGCCATGCCCGCAAGAAGCAGATCGGCACCATCATCCTCGGGCGCGTTCTCTGGTGCCTTGGCGACCATATCCGCCAACACATCGTCAGCGCTATCATCCAGCGGTTCTTCGTCCGGCGCTTCCGAGGCCATTCCTGCGAGCAGTTCCGCCGAATCATCTTCAATGGGAACATCCTCGGGGCTATCGACAGCCATACCAGCCAAGAGCGCATCTGCACCGTCGTCCTCCACCTCATCCTCGGGCGCATCGCTTGCCATGCCCGCCAGCAGGTCAGCCGAACCGTCGTCCTCGGGCTCATCCTCAGGCGCATTGCTTGCCATGCCTGTCAGAAGTGCTTCAGTGCCATCGTCTTGAACATCATCCTCGGGAAGCGCTGCCGCCATACCGGCGAGAAGCTCTGCCGAACCGTCTTCTTCCACCTCGTCCTCTGGCGCCTCTGCGGCCATATCGGCCAGCAGGTCAGCCGCGCTATCTTCTTCAACCTCTTCTTTGGGAGCCGCAGCGGCAACGCCTGCCAGAACGTCATCCGACTTGTCATCCTCGGGTTCATCTTCTGGCGCATCGCTTGCCATGCCCGCCAGCAGGTCAGCCGAACCGTCGTCCTCGGGCTCATCCTCAGGCGCATTGCTTGCCATGCCTGTCAGAAGTGCTTCAGTGCCATCGTCTTGAAAATCATCCTCGGGAAGCGCTGCCGCCATGCCAGCGAGAAGCTCTGCCGAACCGTCATTCTCGGGTTCGTCTTCGGGTGCGGCGGCGGCCATGTTTGCAAGAACCCCGGCCGCAGTATCGTCTGCGACATCCTCGTCCGGCGCTTCGGCTGCCATGCCTGCCAGCAGTTCTGCCGAACCGTCCTCTTCCACCTCGTCCTCGGGCGCCTCAGCCGCCATGCCTGCCAGCAATGCTGCGGCACTGTCATCCGGCGCTTCATCTTCAGGCGCATCGGTAGCAAGGCCGGCCAGAACCGCGGCACTTGCATCTATTAGCACAGCATCATCGGGTGCTTTTGCGGCAATTTCTGCCAGAATGCCGCCAGTTGCATCGTCTACAGGGGTATCGGCGGGCGCGCTGGCGGCAACCGCGTTCAACACGGCAGACGGGTCTTCGCTTTTTGCAGCACCACCGGCGAGCAAAGCGCGTAACTGGGCAGGGTTGCCAACAAGATTGTCGAGCAATGCCTCGGCCCCGGCTTTACCGTCCATATAGGTCATAAGCGTATTAAGCTGCTCGCGTGCCTCAAGCAGTTTGCGCAAGGGCTCAACCTTGCGGGCAATTGCAGCGGGCGAAAAATCGTCCATCCGCTCAAAGGCGATATCAACCGAGAGATTGCCCTCGCCTGTAAGAGTATTTGGCACGGCAAACTGCACGCGCGGCTTGATGGCGCGCATCCGCTCATCAAAATTATCAATGTCGATTTCAAGGAACTTCCGGTCGGCCACGCCGGGTTGCGCCACTTCCGATTTGCCAGACAAATCGCTCATCACCCCCATGACGAAGGGCAGTTGCATTTTCTTTTCGGCGCCGTAAACCTCGACGTCATACTCGATTTGCACGCGCGGTGCGCGGTTGCGCGCGATGAATTTCTGACTATTGGCCATTGCTTGCCTCAAGCTGCTGGCGAATTTCGGCAAGCGCTGCCTGCGTTGCCTCGTTGCCATCTGTCACGATTTTCAGGATCCGCTCCAATTCTTTGTCCTGGGCCTCTTCCACAGCCGATTGCATGGTGTTGACCAGAATACCAATGAACAGGTTGAGCACCGCGAAAGAGGTCATGACGATGAAGGGCACAAACAGCATCCATGCACTTGGATGCACCTCCATCACCGGGCGCACAATGCCCATGGACCAGCTTTCCAACGTCATGATCTGGAACAGCGAATAAAGCGATTCCGCGATCGTGCCGAACCATTGCGGGAAGGTATCGCCATACATCATCGTCGCCATAACGGCGAAGATGTAATAGACGATGGCCAGCAGAATAATAACCGCGCCCATGCCGGGCAGTGCTTCCAGCAAGGCCCTGATGACCGAACGCAACTGCGGCACGACCGACAGAATGCGCATGGCCCTGATCACGCGCAGCGCGCGCAGCACCGAAAGGTTGGCCGTGCTTGGCAGAACCGCGATTACCACGATCACCAGGTCGAATATGTTCCAGGCGCTGCGAAAGAAACGCCAGCCATAGGCGTAGAGCTTCAGCACCATTTCCAGCACGAAGACCACGACAACGGCGGTGTCGATGAAGCGCATCACACCGCCCGCATAGGCGCGCACCAGATCGGATGTCGACAGGCCGAGCGTGATCGCATTGAACACGATCAGCGCCAGAATCCCGTAGCGGATGACCGGGCTGTCAACAAATTCGGCGGCGCGTTCGCGCAGGCTGCCTTTGGGGGCTTGGGTGATAAATGGCATCGTGTTCCTGTTACGGCTTGGCCGCCTTGGCTTTCTTTTTGTAAGTCGCCTCAAGCTTGCCAGCCAGATCGACAATCGCCTGCGCCGATTTGAACAATGGCGTGTTCTTGCTGACAATCAGCTTGGCGGTCTTGGACCCCGCCTCGCCTTTTGTGACCAGCGCCAGTGCGGTTGTGTGGTCGGCGATCACGACCTTTGCGGCATTGCCAAGGCGCATGACCTCGTTCTTGATGGCGGTGGTCGCGGTTTTTGCGTCCTTGGCCTCGGCATCGGCAACGCCAGCTTTCAGCGCACCGGAAAAGGACTTTTGCATATCCTGCACCTCCTTGACCTTGCCAAGCGCGTTGCTGGTAAAATCACGGGTCAGGGTTTTGAAGCTGGCGGCCGAAAGCTTCAGGGCCTTGGATATTTTATCTTCCGGCTCGTTCTTCTTTTTCATCTCGTCGCGCTCGTCTTCCATCGTCAGCAGAAAGTTGCGCATTTCATCGCCAGCGTCCTCGATCAGCGTCATGAAAGATTCCGCACCCTTCGGGTCCAGCGCCTTGGAGGCTTCGGTCAGGGCTTTTTCGTTGAACTTGGCTTCCGAAGATAATTCGGTGCACAAATCCTCGATCTTTTCCGCAATGCGCCCTTCAAGTGATTTGAGAAGCGCAGGCGCTTTCTTTTCAAAAGCCTTTGTGGCCTTCATCTTGTCCTGACCGTTTTTCGCCTTTTCGATATAGCCGTAGATTTCCATCAATTGCGTGGCGAAAAGCGAAAGGTCATAGCGCGCAACAACACGCATCTGCGCTTCGATGGTTTTCTTGTTCCACTTGGCCGAGGTCGGCTTGAAATCTTGGGAAAAAGACATTGCCTTCGGTTTTTTATAGCCGATTTCCTTGACCATCAGCAGCGCTAGCTTTTTCTTGTCCAGCTCGGTCAGCGGATCGATTGTTACTTTGACGGGGATCACATTATCATTGGCCATAAAATTTCCAATCTTTGCTAAAATTACGTCATCAGTGCCTTAAATTCTTGTTGGCCTCACCCCGGCGGGTTGCCCTGCCGGGGTTTGTTGTTACGGAAAACTATACGTGAATTCGTTGTCGACGACATCAACTTTGACACCGTTGACCGGCTCGCCATTCATCATCCGGCGCAAAAACTCACCCGAGATTTCCGGCAGCATGGTGTTGGTCAGGATCGCGTCAATCATACGCCCACCGCTTTCCAGTTCCTGACACCGGTCGACAATCAGTTGCACCACAGCATCGGTATATTCAAACGGCACACCGTGGCTGGCGGCGACGCGTTTCACGATGCGGTTCAGCTGCAAGGCGCTGATTTTCGCAATCATATCGGGTGATAGCGGATAGTATGGAATGGCCACAATACGCCCGAGCAGCGCTGCGGGAAACACCTTGAGCAGCGGCTCACGCAGCGCTTTGGCAATGCCTTCGGGTTCTGGCATCAAATCCGGGTCTTTGCACATATCCATGATCAGGTCAGACCCGACATTTGATGTCAGCAGGATCAGCGTGTTCTTGAAGTCGATCATGCGCCCCTCGCCATCTTCCATGATGCCCTTGTCAAACACCTGAAAGAAAATCTCGTGCACGTCGCTATGGGCTTTTTCCACCTCGTCAAGCAGCACAACCGAATAGGGTTTGCGCCGCACGGCCTCAGTCAGAATTCCGCCCTCGCCATAGCCGACATAGCCCGGCGGTGCGCCTTTCAGGGTCGAGACGGTATGCGCCTCCTGAAACTCCGACATGTTGATGGTAATGACGTTCTGCTCACCCCCATAAAGCGCCTCGGCCAGTGCCAGCGCGGTTTCGGTCTTACCAACGCCCGACGGCCCGGCCAGCATGAATACACCGATGGGTTTGGAGGGGTTGTCCAGCCCCGCACGGCTGGTCTGGATGCGCTTGGCGATCATAGCCATGGCGTGGTCCTGCCCGATGACGCGCTTGTTCAGATGCTCATCCAGCGACAGCACGGTGGCAATCTCGTCTTTTAGCATCCGGCCAACAGGAACACCCGTCCAATCGCCCACCACCGATGCAATCGCCTGCGCATCGACAATTGGCAGAATAAGCGGGCTCTCGCCCTGAAGTTCTAGCAAGGCCGCCTGCTTCTCACCGAGTTGCGCCAGCAGCCCGGCACGGTCCTCGTCGCTCAGCGGGCTGGCGGGCGGGGCTTCCTCGGCATCCGGCTTATCAACCGTGCCGCCGTCCTGGCGCAGCTTGGCGCGCAGGTCAAGAATGTCATCGACAATGGCTTTTTCCGCCGTCCAACGCTCGGTCAGCACCTCAAGACGGGCCTTTTCCTCGGCCATCAGGCCATCGACCCGCGTGCGGCGTTCGGCTACATTGTAACCGGCAGTTTCGTCGCGCCCGATGATCCCGAGCTCGGTTTCAAGCGAGGCGATACGGCGCTGGCTGTCATCCACCTCGGCGGGCACGGCGTGCTGGGAAATGGCCACGCGCGCGCAGGCCGTATCAATCAGGGACACCGATTTGTCGGGCAATTGTCGCGCCGGAATATAACGCGCCGACAGTTTTACGGCTGCTTCAATCGCCTCATCCAGCACCTGCACCTTGTGGTGTTTTTCGAGCATTCCGGCAATGCCGCGCATCATCAGAATGGCCTTTTCCTCATTCGGCTCGTCAACCTTCACAACCTGAAAGCGGCGGGTCAGGGCGGGGTCTTTCTCGATATGTTTCTTGTATTCAGCCCATGTTGTTGCGCCAATTGTGCGCAATGTGCCGCGCGCCAGAGCGGGCTTAAGCAGGTTGGCCGCATCGCCCGTGCCTGCCGCACCACCGGCACCGACCAGCGTGTGGGTTTCATCAATGAACATCACAATCGGCGTAGGCGAGGCCTGCACCTCCTCGATCACCTGTTTGAGGCGGTTTTCAAACTCGCCCTTCATGCTGGCCCCGGCCTGCAACAGGCCCACATCCAGCGCCAGCAGGCGCGCGCCATGCAACGCTGGCGGCACATCGCCGCGCGCAATGCGCAGTGCAAAACCCTCGACAACTGCGGTTTTGCCAACGCCCGCCTCGCCTGTGAGAATCGGGTTGTTCTGGCGGCGGCGCATCAGCACATCGACCAGTTGGCGAATTTCCTCGTCGCGGCCAACAATCGCGTCAATCTCGCCATTGCGGGCCTGTTCGGTCATGTCCACACAATAGGCGGCCAGCGCCTCGCCCTGCCCCATTTCGGCGGGCGACATGGCACCCGACGCTTCGCCCGGCACCGCCCCACCACCGGCGGTTGTGACATGCCGGTCTTCGGGGGAGCCATCGACAATATCGGCAAAATCGTCCTTCAGCTCTTCGGCTTTGATCTTGCGGAACTCGCCGGACATCTGGATGAGAATTTCGCGCAGGTCGCGCCGCGACACCATGGCCAGAATCATATGGCCGGAACGGATATTGCCCGCACCATAGCGCAGGCTGGCATAGAGCCATGCCTCTTCGACCGAATTATGCACATGGTCGGAAATGCCGGAAATGGAATTTGCACCGCGCGGCAAACGGTCCAACGCCTCGGTCATTTCACGCGCCAATGCAGCGTGGTTCGCCTCAAAATGGTTCAGAATATGGTGCAGGTCGCTGTCTTGAAGCTGCAACACCTGATGCACCCAATGGATAAGCTCGATGCTTGGATTCTGCCGTAACTTGCAAAAAACCATCGCGCTTTCGAAGGCTTTGAAACAAGGCGAGTTCAGCTTGCCGAACAGTTTGGATTGATCAATATGTGCCATGGCTTCGGTCGTTCTCCCTAATAATTATGCGGCGCTTACATGCGGGCTTAAATGCGGATTGAGGTAGAGATCATCGAGATCCCGGTCTTTTGGTGTGTTGCCCAGCCAGGTTGTCCACCCCAACTGGCCTTTTTCGCCCAGTTTCAGCGGTTCAGCCTCGCCCTTCTTCAAGATCAGGTTAACATCCCAAGCGAATGTGTCGCCTAAATAATTGCGCACAAGCGCGCGCAAACGGCCCAGGCTTTTGCCATTGGGCAACAGGCGTTTGTAATCGGCCAGCGAAACCGGACCGATTGCAAAGCGGAATTTGGCATGGCGGGTCCAGACTTTGGAGCCAAGCGAGCATGTTTGCCCCAGAAGCGCCGGGTTGCGTGCATCGCCCAGTTGCCACGTGTCCTGGGCATCAAGCTCCAGCCAGCAACCGATGAAGGTATCCAGCTTGGCGGGGGTGCCGAAATAGCCGGCCACCAGCGCCACGAGGCCTTCTTCATTCTTGGCCCCCTGCGCCAAACGCCCGGCATAACGCAATTTGGCAAGGTCGGGCATTTCATCGCGGTCGTCAAAATCATGGCCCTTCAGCCCCACAAAGGCGGCCACCATTTCGGCAAACGGGTCATCCTCGCCATGCCTATCAAAGCTTGCCGCCGGGCTGGCCGAGGCATAGGCGCGGTAGAGCAGGCTGAGCATACGATGATGGAAAATATCGGCAAAGGCCGACATTGTCGGGTCGCGGTGCGAATGCACGCGGTTGCGCGCGTATTCGGTCAGGTGCAGCGGCAGCGGGCCGTTGGGGCCGAACATGCCAAACATCAACTGCGTAACTTCACCCGGCGCACCATCTTTACCCGCGCGGGGGCGGAATTTGGTGATCGTCGACGGCGCAAAGGCCATGTCGACCCGTTGCTTCAGGCGCACCGGGTCTTGCTTGGGGCGGGTTGATCGCCCAAGGCGCGGGCTGTCACCATAGGCGGCCTCGATCAGGCGCAACGCCTGAAAGACATGGTATTGTTCGGGATGCTCGCCAAGCCGGGAAACCGGGCTCAAAGCACCTGGCGCCTCCCGCTCATCGCTGGCCATCTTGCTATCTCTCCTCGGTCGGGGCTGGTAATTACGGTTTCGGTAAAGGAATTAACTGCAACATACCGTGCAAAAAACTGTTGCAGCACAGCGCCTAAAAGGTAAACGCCAGTGCCCTCATAAAAGCTTTCGTCAAACTCGATCGTAACTTCCAACCCGCGCACAGCCGTTGACAGCACACCATCGGCCATGCGCCGCACAATCGGACGGGTTGACAGTTTGGTGATGCCTTCAAGCTGCTTTGACAGCGCCTTATCGCCAAGCGGGCCATAAACGCCCAAAAGTTCGCGCAAGGCCGAGGCCGGCTCGCCCCTGTCGGTTTGCGAGATGGAAATATAGTTCAGGCTGAGATGCGAGATCAGCCGCCATGCGCTGTCGCTTTCCACAGCAAGGCTGGCGCGCGGGCGGGTGATTGGTGTTATCGCAGTTGTTGCCTTGACCGGGCCACCTTCGGGCAGCACAAAGTCGCCCTCCTCTTTGCCGGTGTTCAGCAAAAGCGGCAGGTCGCGGTTGGAACAAATCGCCTTGATAGCAAGCTGGTCAATATCCGGCCCGTAGGGGGCCTGGTTCTGGTCCACCATATTGATGAATGTATCGCTGCCCAAATACGATGTGCGCGTGCCCTTCAGCCGTTGCCGCTCGCTGCGCTGGCGCATCCGGCGGCGCAACGTGTAATAGGCGCTGTGGCTTTCTCCGGCGGCTGTGAAATCATTGGCGGAGTAAAACGCCTGAAACGGCACATCGTCTTTGCCTTCGGCGCTGATGCCGCGCACATCCTGAATTTCGAAAATCTCGAAATCCAGCGGTGCGGTGCGGTCGGGCACGACATGATAATCCACATCGCGGCCGTCAACATGCACTCGGTCGCAGCGTTTTTCGAACAGGTTGATGGCGGGGGTGGCGAAAAGCTCGAAGCTTGCAGGCTCGATCAGGGTTTTCAAACTGCCGACGGATTGCGAAAGCAGCACGTAAATGTCGACCGCTTTTTCCTTTTCAACCTTCTTGATGATCGGCTTCAGTCCGGCAAGTTCGACAAAGAAAAACCGGTTGGGCAATGCAAAATATTCTTGCAACAAACGGTAGCCGTCAAAACTTTGGCCGGGGAAGGGCAGCATCGCCTCATTTGGTTCAAAACCCTTGGCAGCAATGCCGCCGGGCGGGTTTACATGGCTCCAATCGGCACGGCGGTTGATTGAGCGGCCGCCAAGGCCCACACCGTCATTGGCCAGATGCTCAAACAGCCGCCAAGGTTGCCAACCCGTGCCGGTCATAAACAAGGTCAGCTTATCAAGCGGCAATTCGCCAAGCTTGGCCTGACCCAGCGCTTTGATGCGCAGGCGCACGGCGGCCTTGGCCACTTTATTTGCCCCAAGCCCTGCGGCTACAACATCGCCGCGCCCGTCGATATATTCGGCTTCGGCAATTTCAATGGGCCAGAGGGTTACATCATGTGCGGTGGTAAACTGGCAGGCGGTCACATCGCCTGCCCCCAAAGGGCTGCGCAGGGTCGAGCCGCGCTTCATCAAAAACCCTTCATCCATGCCGCCCTGCGCCGGGTCGGGCTTGAACTTTGCGATCATCATCGAAGGGGTTGGCGCCAGATAATGAGGATAGATGATTTCCAGCAAATGCTGGGTCAACACCGGATATTGCAGGTCGAGCTCCAGTTGAACGCGGGCCGCCATAAAGGCAAATCCCTCCATCAACCTCTCGACATAGGGGTCGCGGATTTCAACTCCATCCATGCCAAGGCGGCTGGCAATTTTCGGGTAGCTTTCGGCGAATTCCTCGCCCATCTCGCGCATATAGGCGAGCTCTTGTTCGTAGTGTTTAAGAAGTCGGGTGTCCATATCAGGCCTTGTTCACAACCATATTGCCCGATGCAACGTCGAGTTCGGTGCGCAAATACACCTCCATTGGCACAGGTTCCGCCCATAAATCCGCGTTGATGTTAAACACGATCCGCGAGGCCGCCCCGATTTCGCCTGCCGAAAGATCAACCTGCAAACTGCCTTTTATGATGCGCGGCTCGAAGGCTTCAATGGCAGCGTGCAGCATCCGCTCAAGCTCGTAAGGGCGGGCTTCTACCGCGCGCTTGCCCGACACATCGGTGATACCGTAATTGAGCGTGGATTTTGAAGCGTAGGGGTAGGTCTCGGCCGGAATGGCAAGATCTTGGTTTACGGTGTTCAGCAGCCAGCCAAGATCACGCATGACAATCTCTTTCAGACGGCGCATGTCGATCACCTGCTCGCGCGCAGATTCCTGCCGCTCCCCGGGGTTATCGTCGGTCAATCGGTCGAGCAACGAGGGTTGGAGCCGCTCAAGATCGCCCTGATTAGCCATCCTTCACCTCGGTTGCCGCGTCATCTTCGGGCATAGCTTCTATCTCGGCTACGTTTAAATTTAGCGCACGAATATCCATCACGCCAAAATCGCCGCCATCTGTGGCAAACAGTTTCTGGCCCGCGCCCAGATAGGTTTCGCCACCTATATCCTGCCAGTCGGTGACCTTGGCAAGACGCACATCATCGCTGTCGGACCCACCGGCTCCGGGGTAGCGTGTGGGGATAAATGCGACAGATTCACCACCTGTCGCAAACATGATATTGGCCGGGGTCCAGACCCTGTCGCGCAGGTCGGTTGGCTCTTCGATCTGGATGCGTTTGATGTTGGAAAACGGTGCCCAATAGTATTTGCCGTTCAAAATCATCTCGCATACCGGGCCCAAGCGGCTATCGGCATCGGCGATCCACTCAAAGGGTTCGCCATTCAGCGTGCCATCAATTGCGGGCGCATCTTCAAAGGCTTTTTCACGCAGGGCGGCTGCGGCGGCACCATCGCCACGTGCTGCCGGTTCAAGCGCTTGAATAAGCAGCGCGATCCAGCTTTCGGGCTGGCCAAAGACCAGTGGAGCTTTTTTGCCGGCAAAAACTTTTTCGCGCATCATTTCGCAGGCAATCGCCTCGCGATAGGTTTGCACCATCGACAATGTGCCAGCGTCCAACTCGCCACAGACCTTAAGCTGCGTCAGCGCCTTTTCCCAGGCACCCAGCACACAATACATTTGAAAGATGAATACGCGCGAGCGCGGGTCAGCGGGGTTTTTGCGCACCTGGTCGGTCAGGGCGACCATGGTTTCAGCAATGCTGCCCGTCTTTAGAATATCTTCAGCAGCCATACTCGTATCCCCCAAGGCGTATTACATCGCGGCGCACAATGGCGCCGCGAGGTTTATTCGGACCGATTCAGGCGGCAGGTTTGAGCCTGCCGCCCTGATCGAGTTTAGGCGACTGCGTATTTCGCAGTGTTGAGCACGCGGCTCCATTCGGCTTTTTTGGTTTTGCCGGTATCCATCGAGCCATCCGCTTTTTGCGGAATATACTCAACCTTCATCGCGCCATACTGGTAAGTGATGCTTTCTTCGCAGATGTCATCACCGTCCGAGCCGGACCATTCAATGTCCTGCACCATGACGTGCTTGAAGGAAAAGCGCATGAAGATGGCGCCCGATTTATCGGCAGCGCCACCCGAGCGGCGCAGCTCGACCAGCATTTCGTCAAAGTGGCGACCAACGCAAAGCTGCTGGAAAATGCCGCATGAACCGGTATCGGTTTTCTTGGTCATGCTAAACTCTTTGAATGTGGCTTTACCTGCGCCACCGCCGCCCGAGCTCGAACCGATATTGATCACGTTTTCAGCGCCGAACGAGAAGCTGATCAGCTCCCATGCGCCCTTGTCTTTGTAACCAGCGTCAAGCGTTTCGCCGGGAACTTTGTCTTTGTCAGCACTAGCTGTGAAAAATGCAAATGCGTCAAATGCCATGATATCTCTCCTGTGATATGGTCGTATCCGTTAATGTTACGGTGCTTTGGCCCTGGGGGCGAACCCCCAGCGGCCCGTTTATGATCAGCTTTTCTCTGACGGCAGTTTCGAAACCAAGCGTAGCGAAACTGACAGCCCCTCCAGCTGATAATGCGGGCGAAGGAAGAACTTCGAAGAGTAATAACCGGGGTTGCCCTCGACCTCTTCGACGACCACTTCCGCAGCGGCCAACGGTCTTTCAGCCTTTACCTCTTCCGACGAAATGTCGGCGTTGAAATCAACATAGTTGTTGATCCATTCCTGCAGCCAGCTTTGCATGGCTTCACGCTCTTTGAACGAGCCAAGCTTGTCACGCACGATACATTTCAGGTAATGCGCGAAACGGCAGGTGGCGAACAGATAGGGCAGACGCGCGCCAAGGTTGGCGTTGGCGGTCGCGTCCGGGTCGTCGTATTCGGCGGGCTTATGCAGCGATTGCGCGCCGATAAAGGCTGCCATGTCCGAGTTTTTCCGGTGGATCAGCGGCATCAGCCCGTTATTGGCCAACTCGGCCTCACGACGGTCAGAAATCGCAATCTCGGTCGGGCATTTCATATCTACGCCGCCATCATCCGAGGGGAAGGTATGCGTGGGCAGGTTTTCAACCGTGCCGCCGCTTTCAACACCGCGAATCCGGGTGCACCAGCCATACATTTTGAACGAGCGGGTGATGTTTGTCGCCATGCCGTAAGCCGCGTTCACCCAGCCATATTTGGCATGGTCGGTGCCGTCGGTATCCTCTTCAAACGAGAAGTCTTCAACCGGATCGGTTTTGGCACCATAGGGCAGACGGCCTAAAAAGCGCGGCATTGCAAGGCCGACATACTGCGCTTCCTGGCTTTCGCGCAGGCTGCGCCATGCGGCATATTCCGGGGTTTGGAAAATCTTGGTCAGATCGCGCGGATTGGCAAGCTCCGACCAGCTATCCATCTGGAACAGGGTCGGCTCGGCCCCGGTCAGGAAGGGGGCATGCGCTGCGGCTGCAATTTTCGACATTTCGCCAAGCAGTTCAACATCGGGCGGGGAATGATCGAAATAGTAATCGCCCATCAGGCAGCCATAGGGCGCGCCACCGAACTGGCCGTATTCTTCTTCATACAGCTTTTTGAAGATCGGCGACTGGTCCCATGCGGTGCCTTTGAACTTTTTCAGCGTCTTGCCCAAATCCTTTTTGGAAATGTTCAGCACGCGAATTTTCAGCATCTCGTCAGTTTCGGTGTTGTTCACCAGATAAGACAGGCCGCGCCATGCGCTTTCCAGTCTCTGAAAATCGCCATGATGCAGAATTTCGTTCACTTGCGCGGTCAGCGTCTTGTCAATCGCGGCAATAATGCCTTCGATGGTTTTCAGCGCGTCATCCGACACAAGGTTGGTATTGGCCAGCGCCTGTTCGGCAAGGGTTTTAACCGCCTGCTCAACCGCCGAGCGCGCCGAATCCGATTTTGGGCGGAACTCTTTTTGCAGCAGGCCTGCAAATTCTTCGTTCGCAAAGATAGTGCTTGTCGCACCGCCTTCGGCTTGTTTTTCAGCTTCAGCCATGCTTATTCCTCCGCCGCATCAGATTTGGGTTTCGGGGTTGCGGCCAGCGCCTTGAGCAGCGCCGGGTCTTGGGTGATTTTCGCCATCAAATCCTCGGCCCCGGTTTTCCCGTCCATATAGGTCATCAGGTTGGAAAGCTGGGTGCGGGCTTCAAGCAGCTTGCGCAGCGGCTCCACCTTGCGCGCGATAGAGGCGGGCGTGAAGTCATCCATGCTGTCAAAGGTGATATCCACGGGCATATTACCCTCGCCTGTCAGCGTATTGGGCACCGAGAAAGCCACGCGCGGTTTCATGGATTTCATGCGGTCATCGAAATTGTCGATGTCGATTTCCAGAAACTTGCGGTCGGCCACAGCCGGCAGCGGCTCTTCGGACTTGCCGGAAAGGTCAGACATAACACCCATCACGAATGGCAGCTGCATCTTCTTTTCTGCGCCGTAAACTTCTACATCATACTCGATTTGAACGCGCGGCGCGCGGTTCCTCGCTAAAAACTTTTGGCTGCCAGCCATGGTAAAATCTCCTTCCTGATATGTCGCCCGGTCTTTGGGCGCATTATTGCTTAATAGTCGCCAGACTCACTTATTCCGCTGATCGTCGAAACCTGTTCCACACCGCCTGAGGCCATATCCTTCATGATGGTCATAAAATCTGCCGAGACAAGCCTGCGTGCGCGCTGCATCAATAGAGGCACTGGGCTTGAAGGCTCGTAACGGGCATAATACTCGCAAATGCGATCTATCGCACGCACAACATCATCATTCGATGCAATTGCGCCACCCCCACCACCGGACGGGCGCGGCGCACCACCACCCGAAGGCGCGGGCGTATCACTGCCACCTTTGGGGGCTTCAGCCTCGCCACCGCCAAGCGCCTTGTTCACCGCGCCTTGGGCCTTGAACAAAAGCTTGTCGAGCGCCGAAAGATCGGGGCTTTGGCTCGAAATACGCGCGTCGAGCGTTTTGCCAAGCTGCTTGAGTGCTTCGCGGGATTTGGTGATTCCGGTGCGAATTGCAGCCATTTGTTCGGGGTCGGTATCGGTAAACGCGCCGTTTATAAGTGCGGTTGTCGGCACCTGATCCATATCTGCGGCGGGCGGGCTTTCACCTTCGGCCACCTGCACATGGCGCAAACCAAAGCGGCCCATGCCGCGCGAAAGTGTCAGCGGAGCCCAACGCACAGCGCGCAAAACCGTATCGGTACCAACAAGCCCGCGCACGGCGTTTACACGCATTGTCGGGTCGTCATCATCGTCGGCGTCGAGCATCGGGTGCACAGTGTCCCAATACACATCGAGCACACGGTCGATATAGTCCATAACCTTGCCGAAAGCATCAAAACCATCGGTATGCAGCGCCGCTTCGGCAAGAATGACCGCGATACGCAAATCCTTGCTGCGGCCCAAAAGCTCTAGCGCGCGCTTGCCAACATCGTTGAAATCAACCGCCTCGCCGGCAATAACCGCATCGCCGACCTGTTGTTCGCCCTTGGGTTTGGCAAGGGTTTCAAGCTCTACGAAATCCGGGTCATATTCCAAATCTTCGCCGCACGGCGAGTCTCCGTCAAACGGCTCAATGAGGGCTTCTACATCAATATTCAAGCCGACATCTCCCTAGGGCAGAAATACATGTTGGGCGGAATTCCGCCAGAATGGCGTTATCCTAAGCGGAAACTGCCTTTTTGGGAAAGCATTTTATTACACAAAATTTTTGTCGCAGCGCCCCTTATCGCCTTGCAATTCTAATGCGATGCGCCCATGCCATCGGGCCCGGCCCGTCAAACGCGCATTTGCTGCACGGTTCTGCACCGTGCTACATCATGCTATATAGTGCTACATCGTATCGACAGGCCAGCCCCGTGCCGCTAGACTGGCCACTGTTTTATTTAGGAGCGGTTCATGCGTTGGGCACTGGTTTTAATTGCGGTCGCGATACTTACGGCACCGGCGGGCTGGTTTGGTGCCTATTATTTGCTGGGCCGCGATACCGCCACACGCGCCGATCTTACGGAAGTTACAACAGCGCTCCGCGATCTGACGATCGACTTCAACAACCTAAGCCAGCAGGTCGAATTGCTGGAACAGCGCGGCGTTGGCGGTGGTGAAACCATCACATTTTCCGAGGCACCGGTTGCATCCGACAGCTTGCAAGACGCCTTTGCGCAGGTTGTGCTGATCGCCGACCGCCGCGAGGTGAACCAAGGCATGACCGCCGCCACACCGAGCTACCTGACCAGCCTGTTCGGCCCGCCCCGCGCCGACCTCAACCAGGATTGCCAGACCATGACCAACCCGGTTTTGGCTGGAATGCTGCGCACCGAAGATGTGGGGCCCATCCGTGTGCAAATGCTGGAACCGGCCATTATTTCAATGCGTCAGGTGTTCAAGAATGTCGAAATTTTCGAACCCGAGCTGTATGAGCGCATACGTTCAGCGGGCAGCCTGTGTGTGCGGCTCATTCGTGGTTCGGAAACCTCGGTTTCAACCCATAGCTTCGGGTTGTCGCTCGACCTCAACATCGACGGTGTCACCGATACATTGGGCGATGACCGCACCCAGCTTGGCCTGATCCTGCTGTCGGAGTTCTTCCAGCGCGAGGGCTGGTATTGGGGGGCAGGTTTTGGCCGCGAAGACTCGATGCATTTTGAAGTGTCGCGTGAAAAGGTCGAGCAGTGGCGCCGGCTGGGCCTGTTGCCCGACGAGGCGACCGTGGCGGCCATCATGTCGGGTGCAGCACCCGCCCCGCAATAAGCTAGCCCATTTCTCTTAGAAATTCGCGGCGCGCGGTGTCATTATCAATATGCCCTGCAAGGCTTTCGCACAGTTCCGCGCGATTGTGGCAGGTTTTGGCCGTGCGGCGCACCAGCACTTTGGCAATCGGGCCCAGATGCGGCATCAGATATCTGGTCATCGCATCAAGCGTAGCCTCATCCAGACCAAGCCCGCCCTGGGTTTGCGACCCGCCCAGCATCGCCTTCACCGCAACGCGGAATTTTTCGCGCTGCTCGGGGGTGATTTCGGCTGAAAGCTTGTCGACCAACTGGTCGGTTGATGATGTGCTTGATGACACCTTGCGCATAAGATGCTTGGCAATCGGGCCAATTTGTTCGGCCAAAAGCCGTTCGATTTTTTCCATCGCCGAACGTGGTAACAAATCGGCCATGGTTTGCGACATGGGCGTTGCAGGTGCCGCATTGCGCGGGGCGGCGACAATCGTGCGTTCCATCGATTCCATCGCCTGCGCATCCAGCGCGCGCATAGCCGCGTTGATCGCGGCGGCAAAATCGCGGGCATTGTCAAACCGTGCGGCAGGCTCAACCGCAAGCGCGCGGCGCATGATATCATCAAGGCTTTGCGGCAGTTCCGGCGCAAGTTCGAGCAGCGCCAGCGCATTGCCCGACATGACCTTCTGGCTCAACTCTCCCAGCCCCGAGGCCTGAAACGGTTTGCGCCCAGTCAAAAGCTCGAAGAATATCACCCCCGCGGCGAACAAATCGGCCCGCGCATCGACCTGCTGGCCGGCAAACTGTTCGGGCGACATATAATCGGGCGTGCCGATCATGCCGCCATAGGTGGCACCAAGCGATTCCACCCGCGCCACGCCAAAATCAGCGATTTTTAGGCGGCCATCGGGCAAAAGCAGTGCATTGGCGGGCTTCACATCGCGGTGGATAATGCCCGCATTGTGAATGGCTTCCAGCCCCGCAAGCATTTGCACCATGATCGACTGGGCCTCGCCAAGCGGTGGCAGTGGCGGGCGGCGCAGGCGGTCGCCTACGGTTTCGCTCTCGATGAACTCCATCACCAGATAGGGCTGATCGTCCTGCTCCAGATAGTCGAATATCGTGACAAGATTGCCATGCAGCACGCGCCCAGCAGCGCGCGCCTCGCGCGCGAACCGCTCCAGCCATGCGGAACGCTCGCTATCGCTCATCAAATGGGCGTGCAGGGTTTTGATGGCGACAGTGCGGTCGATATCAGGGTCATGGCCCTTGTAAACCACGCCCATCGCGCCTTCGCCCAAAACCGAATCAACGCGATATTTTCCTACGCTATGCGGTTGTTCCGCAGGCATACTTACCTCAAATTTCTAGCTGGCCGCGCTAATCGTCCAACAGCTTCATGGCAGAATCAAGCGACCGGCGCATCCGGTTAAACGAGACCGACAAGGATGAAATTTCATCTTTGCCCGGCTTCACATAATCAGGCGCGGAAAAATCACCAAGCGAGACCTGTTCAGCCATTTTGGACATCGTTGTCACAGGACGGATAACAATACGTGAAAGCAGCACGTTGATCACGATAATCACAATCGAGAAGGCGCCCAGCACCGTGGCCACCAGTACAATGATCAGTTCTTTGGCACGCGTATCGGCCAGCGTAAGTGGCGCATAGATCACCTGCGCGCCGATCGTTTCACCCAACTGCCAGCCAAAGCCGTTTTCAGCCCCGTAAAGATCGACCATCGCCGCTGGCGCGAGCGCCGGGTCTGAATGGCATTCAAGGCAGGATTCCGAGACGACTTTCAATGGAAAAGCCACAACATGGACAGGACCAATCCCCTCGACCTCGCGCTCGACCGAAACCGAAGCCAGTGCCGGATTGGCGCGCAACTGGTTGATCAACTCGGCCTCCCAGGGTTCGGCCAAATCATCGGGGTTGGTCGGGTTCAGCGCCGCCTCTTTATAGTAATAATCTTTAAAGCTGGTCTGAAATTGCGCAAACACGGTTTGGGCTGAAAACGACGGCACGCGGTGCGGCAAGAACAGAATATCGTTATCGGCCGCCAGAAGCGGGGCAACGCCGGTTGTTGTATAGGCCCGCACAGCCAGAGCATTGCCGCGAATAATCGCGATTTCGTTTTCAATTTCGACAATCGCATTCTGGCGCGCCGCAACATAGGCAAAATAAGAGGCGGTTGTCATGCCAATCAAACAGGCAATCACAAGAACGAGGTTAAACTTGGTACGCAAACGCATTTGCAACGATCCTATCTGGCGGTATCTTGTAGAGCAGATGTGTATTAGAGTTTGCCGAATTTCACCAGCACAGATTCCGCCAGCGCTCAGAATCTGCTAACTATTTGGAGCTGTTATGCCTTTGCTACGAGCCATTTGCCTTGCATTTTCAACCCTGATTCTGGGCGTTTCAGCCTATGCGCAAAGCGAACCCCCGCGTATCGTTGCCGTTCTTGTTTCGGCTGATGCTGAAAATACCCGTATCGAGCGGCTCGCCACAGCCTTGCAGGGATTGAACGCCGAAACCAAGATTGTGGCGGCTCCAAGTGATAGCGAGCTGCGCGCCTTGCTGCAAAGCTTTGCCAATACCGCGCTCGAATCCGATGTGGTGATCATTTATATCGACGCACCGATCCTCTCGCTTGGCGAGCGCGCTTTTGTGGCCACCCAAGGGCTGAGTTTGCCGCGCGCCTCGGCGCTGCTCACCCGCGCCGTGCCGCTTTCGGCTTTTGCCCGCGCTGCGGCTTTGGCTGAAAATGGCGGGCTTGTTATTGTGGGGGCGCAAGCGTTCAGCGGCACCATTCCCAGCGGTGCTACACAAGCCAGCGCCGCGCCAAGCCCGCGCAACGGCCTTGCCCCCGTGGTTTTCCTGCCCGAATCCGCGGCCGATAGCGCTATCGCAGCGGTGGCAATTGCACTGGAAATGCCAAGGGTTGAACTTGGCGATATGATGGCGGCCCTGAGCAGCATCAATGACGTCACACAATCCCAAACGCTACTGCGCCCAGTTGTGCTGCGCGCGCCTGTCACGGTTGCCCGCACGCAAACCTCTGCGCTGCCCGCAGCAAACAGCGCCACACCGCCTGCGCAAAGCAACACGGCACCGGCAACTGCCGAAACCGGCACATCGACCCCCGAAACTGCGCCCGAAACCACTCCGGCCAATTCCAACACCGCCAGCCTGCCGCAGGTAAGCGCAGAAGAGCTTGCCGCACAGCAAACCCCGCCGCCGCAAACCACCCCGCGCGCTGTGTCATTCGAAGAATTGGCGGCGCTGGAAAACAACCTCTCGCGCAGCGACAAGCGCGATATTCAACGCGGGCTGCGCGAGCGCGGGTTTTATCGTGGGTTGATTGACGGGGTGTTTGGCCGCCAGACCAAAAGCGCCATCGAAGCCTTTCAGGAATCCATCGATGCAGAGCCGACCGGCATTCTGACCGAAGAGCAATTGGCACTGTTCTTGTAGTTGCACCGCTTGGCACATGGCGCTGCGGGGTGTATCATCCGGCGTTTGAACTTCGTTTTTAGCCTTGGGCGGATTACATGTTTTTGAAGAGAATACTCTTGTTTCTGTTTATCGCCACGGCGCCGGTTGGTGCCCTTGCGGAAAACCGCGTGGCGCTGCTCATCGGCAATGCGAATTATGACAATGCCGCGCTGAACCTGCGCAACCCCGGCAATGACGTGACGCTCTTGGCGCAGTCGCTTCGCGACCTCGATTTCGAGGTGATCACCGCCACAGACCAAGACCTTGCCGGCATGCAGGCCGCTGTAAGCAGTTTTGGCACAGCAGCCAAAGGTGCTGACATGGCCGTGTTCTTCTATGCGGGCCATGGTGTGCAGGTTGATGGCGCCAACTATCTGATAGCGCGCGATTTTTCGGGGAATGACAGCGATGCGCTTGCCCGCGCGGGCCTGCCCATGAACGCCATTCGCGATGCGCTTACCGCCGCCGACCCGGCCATTGGCATCATCATTCTCGATGCCTGCCGCAACAACCCGTTTGTGCAAACCGGCACCGTGGCGCAGGGGCTTGCGCGCTCTCAGGGTGGCGCGGGGCTGCTCATCGCTTACTCCACCGATCCGGGCAATGTGGCGTTTGATGGTGTGGGTGATAATTCGGTCTTTACTGAAGCCCTTGCCAACCATATCGCCACCAACGGGCTTGAAGCGCGGCTGATGTTTGGCCGTGTGCGCCAGCAGGTGATTCTGGCCACACGCGGCCAACAGGTGCCTTGGGTTGAAGAAGCCACTTTGGGTGAACATTATTTCGCCGAACGCGGCGATGCCCCGGCGCTGAACGTGGCTTCGGCGCGTGAAATGCAGGTCTGGCGCGAAATTTCGGTGCGCAGCGACATCGAAACCTTCCAGACCTACATCGCCGATTTTCCCGACGGCATGTTCCGCCAGTTTGCCGAAGACCGCATTCGTATGCTGCAACAGGCGCGGCTCGCGGGCGCGCCTTCCGGCCAGACCAGCGCCGAAATTCTGGCCAGCGCAGAGCCGCTTCGTGTTGCCGCAAGCCTCGGCACGCTTGGCTTTCTTGCCGACACACGCAGCCTGGTCGCAGTTACAAACGACGATCTGACCAGTGCATTTGATATTTATCGCGCCCAGCTTCTCAACCCGAACGACGCCACGCCCGAGGGGCTGTATCTGGACGCCGCGCGCATGACCATGTTTCTTGGCGCCACCACAGCCCAGCAAATCCGCACCGATATTGTGGCGCTTTCCGCGATTGACCGCACGCTGATCATCGCCCGCGATGCGCTGCGCCAGATTGAGACAATCGCCGAAAGCAACCCCGATGCGCTGCCATTGCTGGAACAGGCACGCGCAGATGTTGACGCGATCATCGCCTCGCAAAACGAGGTATTGGCCCGGCTTGACGCCACGCGCACCTACTATCAAAGCCTGCTCGATAACGCGCAGGAAAACTTTCCCGATGAAATCGACTTTGATCTTCTGGACGGGCGCGCGGCTTCGCGTAGCCTAGCCCAGCTCCAAGACAGGGTCGCGCGCGATGCCGAACAATTCGTTCGCCACGTGCAAGGGTTAACCGCTGAAAACAAAGGAACCTACGCATGGCTTACCGACTTTCTGCCAAAAACCTGACGCTGATGCTGCTGGTCGGCACAACCCCCCTGGCAGGCTGTGCCGTTGGTGTTGGCAACATCGGAGCAACCGATGTGCGCAGCGCGCCAGAGGGTGCTACCGCCTCTGAACTTGAACTGCGCGAGCGCGCCGCCGCCATGCAGCGCACCGTGGTTGAGGCCATAGTCGCAGGCGGCCTTGCGGGCGCGGCGCTGAACTTCACCATCGGGAATCGGTCACGCAGCACAAATCTCGGTTTTGCGGGCGCCTTTACCACAGGCGCAGTGCTTGGTGGTGCAGCGGGCAGCTACGTTGCCTATCTGCAAGACCAGTATGCCACGCGCGAAGACCAGTTGGAACGCGTCCGCGCCGATCTGCGCGCCAACAATGCCGAAACCGAGGCGACGCTTTCGGTCATGCGCGTGGTGCTGGCCAACCAAACCCAAGAGCTGAACCGCTTGCGGGCCGCCGTTGCGGCATCATCGGGCGATTCTGCGGCGCTGGCGCGCGAAGTGACCGAAGCGCGGGCCAATTTAAGTGAAATGCAGCGCGCGCTGGAAGGTGCGCAGGCACGGCGCACCGAGCTTAGCCAAAGCCGCAGTATAATCGCCGGCAATGTACCCGACCCGGCTTCGGATGCCGAAATTGCGGCTTTGAGCGAGCGGATCACGCAAATGCGCGCCGTTGCTGATTCGCTTGCCTCCCAGCTTTGACGTTGAAAGGAATTAAGATGAAATATGTATTTATTCCGGCGGCATTTGCGCTGGTTGCCGGTTGCTCCACCTCGGATGATCCGGCTGCGGGCGGGTTTTTCAACGGGGTTTCGGGCCTTGCCGGCGGCGGCTACCAAGCCCGTGTCGACGAGCGTCAGGCCGATGTCGACAGCGAGCAAGCCCGCGCCGCTGCCCTTGCAGCCCAACAGTCGAGCGTGGCGGCCCAAACCGCTGCGGTCGGCACGCAAATCGACCAGTTGCGCGACGAGTTGACCCGCCTGCGCATTCAGATAGCCAACCAGCAAGCCGAATTACGCAGTGCAGGTGTGGCCATTCCAGCCGCGCTGACCACGCGCATCAATGCGGTGGTAAACGCCTCGCCAAGCGGTGCAAACGATGCCGAGCGGCTGGCGAAATTGCAGGCGGCCGTTGCCAATGCCCGCGCGCTAGCTGCCGATCTCGCGCGCCTGTCTGCCTGATTGTGGCGGCCAACCCATAAAAAGACGGCGCCGCGAACAGGTCGCGGCGCCGTCTGTTCAGCTTCAGCTTCCAGCCTTCAGAGCAGAACCTGAATTTCGACGCGGCGGTTTATGTCCGCACGCGGGTCTTCCGGGTCTTTCAGGCGGGCTTGCCCCATGCCTACCGCTTCAAGCCGGTCAGCCGGAATATCACAGGTATCGACCATGTAGCGCACCACTTCCTGGGCGCGTGCCGTGCTGAGCGACAGGTTGTATTGAACGCTTCCGGCCGCATCCGTATGGCCAATAATCTGGTATTTCCCCTCACCGCCCGCAGTCTGGATTGCGTTGCACAAGGCCAAAACCTGTTCGCGCGATTCCGGCTTCAGCAAGGCTGAGTCAAACTCGAAGAAAATCGTAAGATCAATCACAAGTTCTTCGGGCATGGCTGCGGTGCCGTCGCCAGCCGCTACGGCCAGCGCATCGCCCGCCATTTCTGTGCCAACAGAAATGCCAGCGGCGGTTTCGGGGGTGGATTCGGTTACAAATTCCAGCGTGCGGGAATTACCAAGACTGGTTGTATCTTCTTGCGCCAAGGCCTCACGCTGAGCTTGCAGCAGGGCTAAAATTTCCTCTGCTGTCATTTCCTGGGCAATGCTCTGGACCGTCATCGCGCTGAATGCAGCGACGCCGGCTAAGCTAAAAAGTCGCCATTTCGCCATTTTAAATCTCCATTTCAATTTGCCTAATATAGGGCATTTTTGCGCCATAAAACAGGGGGGATGTAAATTTACCCCCTGCTTTTGCTATTCTTCTGTCACCAGATAACGCCGCGTTACCATGGTTTGGCTCAGTTCAAGCACCATCGCGCGGCCACGAAACGCATCCATAAAGGCCGAAACCGACTCAGCGCGTGGCCGCATCCGGTCAAACAAGGGGGTGTCGGTCACAATCGCCACAACCATATTGGTGCCCACGGGCTCGACCACATTAAAGCCCAACTGCTCGGTAGAGGCTTCGGCCACGGGCCAGCTCAGGCGCACACGGCGCAGGGCGCCATCCATTTCACCCAGCCGCACGAGGTTGTTTTCGGGCCGCGACATATGCGGCAGCAGGTGAAAGACCTGCCCCTCCTGATCCACATAAAACGCGGTCAGATACCCTACGGCGCCTGAAGGCAATGTCACCTCGATCACCGGGTTTTCACCCAGATGATAAACCCCGTCACGCGCCTCGCCTTCGCGGTCGCCATACCGAAAATCGAGGTTCACCACGATGCTCGACCGGCTTGGCAGCATATTGTCGATGAGACATACCGGCTCGTTCAACACCGCAAGGTTGAAATCTACCTGCCGCCCGTCAAGCACATCATCCAGCGCCGCTTGCAGCACCTCGATATCACTTTCGCGCGCGATAATGCCGGAAACAGCGAGCCTGTCACCGGCTTGCAGCACCACGCCGTCACCGCCCGACGGGCGCAAGGGGCCGCAGGTTTCATAACGTTTGATAGCGCTTTCAATGATTGCAAGCTCCAGCGGCCTGCTTTCGGAGCGCAGTGCAATATTGAGCACTATGCCCGCAGGTGTAGCGGCCGCGCGCAGCGCCATCGTCACCGCACTGGATTGTGCTTCATCCTGCGCCACACCTTCGATCGTTGCACTTAGCCCGTTAACAATAACCGACCATTCCGACAGCGGGCGCGCGGCGGCAACCAACGCCGCCATGCGCATCTCCCAATCTGTCAGCGGCGCGCCTGATGCGTTTTCCAGATCACCCGCATCATCAGCCAAACCAAGTGCTGCGCGCAGGTCTGCGGCGCCCTCCGGCCCTTGCACATGGCTTTCAACCTGCAAACGCCCGTCGGCAAAACGTGCCTCGAACTGCCAGCTATCTTCCAGCGGATAGCTGGGGCCAAAGATCATTCCCTTGCCGGGGCCAAGCCCGAAATACCAGCCGCCCCCGCCCATTGCGCCCAAAAGCAACACGATAAACAGCCATTTCAGCCCGCCACCCTTACGCTTGGCAGAGATCGGCTCGGGGGGCAGGTTCACCGATGTGCGCCCCGTATGCGACTGATACGCCCCGGGCGTGGTGGTTATACGCGGTGCGATCACCGTCGCCTCGCTATCGGGCACGGGTGCGCCACTGCGCAAAGCCTGTATCACGGCCTGGGCCGATTGGAACCGGTCCTCAGGGCGCGGGGCAACAAGCCGCGCTATCAACCCGCCCAATGGTTCGGGAATGTCGGACGTGTCCACAACCTTCATCTTGGTCTGGACAATTTCCATCAGCGAGGCACCAACGCCCATGGGCTTGCCGCGAAACCCGGTCAGCAGCGTGATGCCAAGGCTGTAAAGGTCCGAGCGCGCATCAACCTTGCCGTCCATCTGCTCAGGTGAGGCATATTGGTATTTGCCGGCAAACCCGTCACCGACCACGGTTTGCGCATTTTCGTTCACATCGCGCGCGATGCCGAAATCAATCAGCACGGCCTTGTCGGGCGAACCGTCACGCAAGATCACATTGTCGGGCGACAGGTCGCGGTGGAAGGCCTTTTTGTCATGCGCGGCCTTCAGCCCCTTGGCCACACGCCCGGCAATTTTCATCAGATCGCCGGGGGCCATCGGCCCTTTTTCCTTGATGATCTGCGCCAGTGACGGGCCTTCGATGAACTCCATCACCAAAAAGACGAACCCGCCATGCGTGTCGCTTTCCAAAAGGTCGTAATAGCGCACCACCGCGTCATCTACGACCTCGTGCAGCACCGAAGCCTCGCGCCGCATAAGGTTGATGAAGTTTTCATCGGCGGCAAATTCGCGCCGCAAAATCTTGACGGCAAGCAGCCGCCCCGTAACCTTGTTATGTGCGCGATAAACCTCGCCCGTGCCGCCAAGCCCCACCAGCATGTCAATCACATAGGTGTTGTTCAGAATTTCGCCGGGCTGCAACGTGCCTCTGGTTTCGGACTCGTTCACCGGCGGGCTCCTTGGGCTGGTTGGGCGTTATCGATTTTGCCCGATACTATAGGGCCGCGTCGCAACCTGCCAAGCGATTTGGCGCATAAAAGTGACGTGGCGGCACGGTTTTGTGGGTGTGATCATCCTCTGAGCAGCGGCAGGTTGAATGATGTGCGCAGTTTTGCAAGCTGTTCGGCCCCGACATTCGCCGCTGTGGGGCGCAAAGGCGGGCGGGTATTGGCCCAGCGCGCATCGCCCGTTGCGAGCGCCAAAAGCCGCTTCATATCGGAAATCGGCTTGCCGCCTTGCACCAAAAGCCGCAATTCACGGTTTACATCATGCCGCGCACGCGCGCCCGCACCATCGCCCGCAATCCAGAGTGCAAAAGCCTCGGCCAGCCCTTCGGGGTTGATATTGGCGGTCGCGGTAATCGTGCCCCGCGCGCCAAGCGCCAGCGCGTCAATCATAGGCAGTTCCGAACCGGGAAATACCGCAAGCCCGGCAATTTCCAGCAACGCGGCTGTATTTTCCCAATCGCCCGACGAATCTTTGATGCCGACAATCTGCGCAGGAAAATCGGCGCGCAGCCGCGCGGCAAGGCTGACCGGAATACCCACCCCCGCCACCTGCGGAATATGGTAAAGCACCAGCCGCGCATCATCGCCAATGGCGGCAATCAGCGCCGCGGAATAGTCGTAAAAACCCTCTTCCTCCATGCCCTTATAGTAGAAGGGTGGCAAAACCATCACCGCCGCGCAGCCCATATCAAGGCATTTGCGCGACAGATCGGCGGTTTCGGGCAGGTTGGTCAGCCCGGTGCCGGGCACCAGCTTTTTAGCGGGCACACCTCCGGCAATGAGCCTACCTATTGCCTCAACCCGCTCGGCGCTGGCGACAGATAGCGCCTCGCCCGTGGTGCCAAAGGGCGAAAGGCCCGCGCAACCGCCATCAAGCAGCGCCTTGGCATGGGCCAGATACAGGTCATGCGCCACGCTCATATCGTGGTTGAACGGGGTCAGAATGGGGGCGACAATGCCCTTGGGAAGCGTCATTTCAATGCCTCACAGAACCGTGCGATGCGCGCGCAGGCATCGACTAAAACATCATCGGCAGCGGCATAGGACACGCGAAAATGCGGGCTTAGCCCGAAGGCCGCGCCATGCACCACCGCCACGCCGGTCGTTTCCAGCAATTCGCGCACGAAATCTTCGTCGGTTGCAATCAGCACGCCCGCTGGCGTGCGCTTGCCGATCAGCCCGGCAATGCTCGGGTAAACGTAGAAAGCGCCTTCGGGGGTTGGGCAGCTTAGCCCGTCAATCGCGTTCAGCGCCGAAACGACCAGATTGCGCCGCCGCAAAAATGCCGCACGGCTTTCAGCAATATAGTCCTGCGGACCATCCAGCGCCGCCACCGCCGCCCATTGGCTGATGCTTGACGGATTGGTCGTCGATTGCCCCTGCACCATGCGCATGGCGTCTATCAACTCCCTCGGCCCACCCGCATAGCCAATGCGCCAACCGGTCATTGCATAGGCTTTGGACACGCCGTTGAGCGTGAGGGTGCGGCCATAAAGTCGCGGCTCCACCTGCGCAGGCGTGACAAACGCGAAGCCAGGATAGGCGATATGTTCATACATATCATCCGACAGAACCCAGACATGCGGATGGCGCAGCAGCACCTCGGTAATGGCGCGCAACTCGTCAGCCGAATAGCCTGCACCCGTGGGGTTGGAGGGCGAGTTGAAGATCAGCCATTTGGTGTTGGGGGTAATCGCCGCATCCAGCGCCGTAGCACTTAGCTTGAAGCCCTGTTCGGCGGGGCAGGGCAGCACCACGGGGCGCGCGCCGCACATTTCCACAATATCAGGGTAGCTCACCCAATAAGGCGCGGGGATCAACACCTCGTCGCCGGGGTTCAGCGTGGCCAGAAGCGCGTTGAACAGCACCTGCTTGCCGCCAGTGCCAACGATGATCTGCTCCAAGCCGTAGCTGAGCCCGTTCTCGCGCGCAAACTTTCGGGCAATCGCCTCTTTCAGCTCCACAATCCCGTCGGGCGCGGTATAGCGGGTCTTGCCCGCATCAATCGCCGCCTTGCCCGCCGAACCTATATGCGCAGGCGTGTCAAAATCCGGCTCGCCCGCCGAAAGCGCAATAATATCGCGCCCCTCACGCTTCAGCGCGCCAGCACGCGCCGTGATCGCCACCGTCGGCGAAGGTTTGACCGCCGCCAGCCTGTCTGCCAGAAATGCCATGCATGCCCCCTGCTCTTGCGCCTCAGATCGTGGCATAGCGCATGGGGGGCTTCAAGCGGGTTCAGCTTCGCCCGCGCAGTAAATCCGCCGGCAGGCTTTGCGCCCCAACCTCTCCCGTTAGCCTCGCCCGATACACAAACACCGCCTCCAGCACGCGCTGAACATAGTTGCGGGTTTCGTTAAAGGGGATGCTTTCGGCCCAGATGATCGGGTCGGCGCCGATGCGCGGGTCGCCATATTCGAGTATCCAGCGGTCTACCCGGCTTGGCCCGGCATTATAGGCCGCCGCCGCCAGCAGGTAGGAGCCGGAATAGCGCTCCAGCAGTTCCGCCAGATAGGCGCTGCCGATGCGGATGTTATAAGCCTGATCGTCGAGCAGGCCGGTGGCACTATAAGCCAGACCCAGCCCCTCGGCGACCTCGCGCGCCGTGTCGGGCATCACCTGCATCAGCCCGCGCGCGCCCACGCTGCTGATCGCGCGGCTGTAAAACTCGCTTTCCTGACGGATGATGGCCAGCGCAAGCTCGGCGGGCACGGGCAGGTCAACCTCATCCCAATAGGCCAGCGGATAGTAGGCCGACATGATCACATCGCCATTGCGCGCCTGGTTCTTGGCGATGTTCAGCGCCGCATGCGGCAGGCCCATTTCCATGGCGAGTTGTGCGAGTTTTTCGGCATCTTCAGGGCTGAGCGTTTCGCTTTCATGCGCCATGAAACGGTGCGCCTGCAGCACATCGCCCGCAAAATACAGCAAGATGGCGGCGCGCACGGAATCATGGGTCAGAAAGCCCGCATCAAACCATTCTGTCGGGTTTTTGGGGCCGATCATTGCCGTATCGGGGGCCACCGCGCCCTGAACGGCGGCCAACTGGCCGTAAAAGCTGGTTTGGAACCGCGCAGCATTGCCAAATGCCGCCGCCGCCGCCACCTCGTTGCCTGCGGTGCGCTCTGCCACGCCAAGCCAGTAGCCCGCCCGCCCAAGACTGATGGGCGAAGCGACCGCACCCTGAAAGCGGGTGAAATGGCGCACGGCATCAGTGGGGCGGTCCAGCCGTGTCAGAGCAATATAGCCCGACAGCCATTCCAGATCGTCAAAATCGTCACTTCCGCTGACCAAATGGTGCTGCGATGCAATGCGGTAAGCCAGCGCCGCCTGCCCTTCGCGCAGCAAACGCCGCGCAAGGCTGCGCCGGGTGCTGGACCAAAATTCGGGGCGGCCAAGGCTGGCAGCCGAAGAGCTTGCACTGTCCAACAGCTCCAGCGCGCTGGCTTCAAAGCCCTTGCGCATCCGCCAGTCGAACCGGTCACGCACCAGCCCGCCATCGGCCAACTGGGCAGGGCTGAGGGCTGCGATCAGCAGATCCACCCCGTTGGCATCGGTTTGCAAGGCAATCCGCACCTCGGCCAATTGGCGGCTGGAGGCGTCAACGCGGTTCAGATAACGGCCCGCTTCGGTGGTGGCACGCCGCCAGAGCAACCAGTCAAGCCGCATGGCATCTTCTGCTGTGGTGGTTTGTGGCCATGCAGTGCGCATCGCGGCCTCGTCACTGCTGCTCATCTCCATGCTGTGCCAGGCTTTCGCAATCAGCGCGGCCCCTTCAGCGGTGCGCCCGTCACGGCGGCGCGCATCGGCCAGACGCATGAAACCGGTTGCGGTTTGCGGGGCGATTACGGCGAAATAGGCTTCCAGTCGGGCAGGGGCCAGATCTTCGGGAATGTGCCGCTCGGACGCTTTGGACATCAGCGGCAAGCCCGGCCAGTCGGCATTTTCGGTTAAAAAGTGCTCGTATTCTGCGAAACTTCCCTGCCCAGCGCGCAGACGAATCCAGTCGATGATCTCAACGGCAATACCATCGGGATTTTCAGCGGCCAGCGTTGCGGCCTCGTCCCAGCGTCCGGCATTGGCAGCCGCCAGCGCAGGGGCAAATGCGGCGCCGTTTTCCTGAGGTGCTGCAGCCTGCGCCATGGCCCCCGCCAACGCAAATGCCAGTGCCGTCGCGCCAAACACCCCACCAAATGCCCATTGTCTCAACATCATCACCTTGCCCGGCCTTTTTTGTTTGCTTTGGGCATGTGGTAACATGCCGAAGCGCGATTGTCGCGGCACCAGAGCTTGCCCGCCGCTCAAATTTCTGTATAGCGTTCGCCTTGGTCCATTTTCCGCCGATTTTACCGCCCGGCCCAACCTTGCGAGGCTTTCCGATGTTCTCTGGCTCACTCACCGCGCTTGTCACCCCTTTTGCAAATGGCAAAGTGGACAAGGCCGCGCTGAAGGCGCTGGTCGATTGGCAGATCGCTGAAGGCAGCGACGGAATCGTCGCCGTTGGCACCACCGGCGAAACCCCCACGCTTAGCCATGAAGAGCACCGCGAAGTTGTAAAAATCATTGTGGAAACCGCCGCCGGACGCGTAAAAGTGATTGCTGGCGCGGGGTCGAACAACACGGTTGAAGCGATCGAGCTGGCGCAGTTTGCCCAAAGCGTTGGTGCCGACGCGATTTTGGTTGTAACCCCGTATTACAACAAGCCCACCCAGCGCGGGCTGGTTGCGCATTTCACCGCCGTGCATGATGCCTGCACCCTGCCGATCATCATTTACAACATCCCGGGACGCTCGGCTGTGGATATGACCCCGGCAACAATGGCCGAACTGGCCCGTCTGCCGCGCATTGTGGGTGTAAAAGACAGCACCGGCGATCTGGCGCGTGTATCGAGGCAACGTATGGCCTGCGGGCCGGAGTTCATCCAGCTTTCGGGCGAAGATGCCACGGCACTTGGCTTTAACGCCCAAGGCGGGGTTGGCTGCATATCGGTCACCGCAAACGCGGCCCCGCGCCTGTGCGCGGCGTTTCAGGCGGCAATGGCAGCGGGGGACTACAAAACCGCACTTGAATTTCAAGACCGTTTGATGCCGCTGCATGAAGCCGTGTTTCGTGAACCGGGTGTCACAGGTGCCAAATATGCCCTGTCGCTGCTTGGTAAATGCAGCGACGAGGTGCGCCTGCCGCTCACAACCGCCCTGCCCGAAACCAAGGCTGAGCTTGAAGCCGCCATGCGCCATGCCGGGCTGATCAACTAAACACCACGCCGCGGCGGCATTATCGCACAAAAAAAGACCGGCAACTTCAGGATGGAAGGAGTTGCCGGCCAAAAAAGAACGGGTTCTGGGAGGAACAAACCGTTTTCGTCATGGTATCGGGGTTACTCTGGGAGGAGCGAGGTCCGATACCCTCAATGCCGTGTGTTCGCCACGATCATCGGGTAAGTGATACAGTTGGTGCGATAGGCGATCTCCTTACTGGTTGCGCAAGATAAATTCCCGGGCGACGTTTCTGGCAGCGATGGCGGGGATTTCCGCGCGCGCAATGCCGTTATCAGCCAGTGACCGGTCTGAAAGGTTCGACAACGCATAAATCGTCGCGCGTAGCCGTGCCTTGCGATGCAATGCCGTTGGAATGCCGGAAACGGTTTGCAAAAGTTTGGCGGCAAAGGTGTTTGGCCCGCGTAAAACCCAACTGCTGTTATTGCTTTTCGCGATCTGCATGGCGCCACCTCTTTTTTGTTTGCTGCGCTGCAATATTTATGCTGCACTGCAGTAGTAGCGCGCCCGACGCCGCGATCAAACCCGTTGAATGCGCATAGGGGTGTTGCCAGACAGGAAAGGAAGCCAGTAAAACATGGACGTATCTTCGCAAATGCTAACCTTTGTGCGCGTTGTGGAGGCGGGCAGCATTTCTGCCGCATCTAGGTCAAGCGGGCAGACACCTTCGGCGCTCAGCAAGCAAATCAGCCATCTTGAAGACCATGTCGGCTATCGTTTGCTGCACCGCACCAAAGCGGGCATATCGCTCACTAGTGAGGGGCAGCCGTTTTATGAAAAGTGCCGCGCGGTTGCCGAAAAGGTCCAGGAGGCCGAAGAACTTGTTCTGACCTGCGGCGCGGCACCAAAGGGGCAGCTACGTGTCGCAACAAGCGTGGCCTTTGGTAAAGCGCAACTCATCCCCGCATTGCCGCAATTCCTTGACCTTTATCCGGATATCAAGGTCTCGCTCGAACTGACCGACCGGCCCGTAGACCTTGAAGCCGAGAAATTCGACGTCGCCATCAGCTATGCCGAACAGCTGACCCACCCCAACGTCATGACCCGCACAATCATGAAGAACGCGCGGATCATCTGCGCCGCACCCGGCTTTATTGCCAGATATGGCGCGCCGAAATCATTTGACGAACTTGAGAACTTCAACTGCCTGCGCACTTCAAACGGTATTGGTCGCAACGCGTGGCGGGCCGAGTTTGAGGGTGTTACCCATAATGTAAACGCCACCGGAAATTTCGAGGGGAATAGCGGCAATGCCGTCTATATGGCCGCACTTGCTGGTTTGGGAATCGCACGGCTCTCAACCTATCTGGTGGCCGACAAAATCGCATCGGGCGAGCTGGTCAGGCTGTTCCCGTGGTACGTTCAACAACATGCCGATGTTGCGGTCAATTTTACGGCCAAACGCAATCTGGCACCAAAAATCCGCGCTTTCATCGACTATCTGGCAGCCCGGTTCCGGCAGAAGTAGCGCCCGGAACCTGTTCAGATCAACCGGGCCACCGCTATCATCTAGGCGATGATCAGGCGCATTCACATGGTGCTGCACAGCATCAGGCAATTCATCCAGACGCTTGGAAAACGCGCGCACGAGGTTGCCAAACTGCCCGCTTAGGCCATCGGGCGCGGCGCTACCACTGGACTTTGGCAGCGCGCACCATTACATCCGCGCCAGTATGGCAGGCAAAAAATCAGATCCGAACAACAAGGTCGTCGCCGAGAACCGGCGCGCACGGTATAACTATGCCGTGGAAGATACGCTGGAATGCGGCATCATGCTCGAAGGCTCGGAGGTGAAAAGCCTGCGCATTGGCGGGGTGAATATCGCCGAAAGCTATGCCAGCGTGGAAGATGGCGCGCTTTACCTGATCAACGCGCATATCCCCAGCATCGACCATGGCCGCACCTTTGGACACGAGGAACGCCGCAAGCGCAAGCTTCTGGTGCACAAGCGCGAATATGTGAAATTCGCCAATGCCATAGGCCGCGAAGGCATGACCCTTGTGCCGCTAAAAATGTACTTCAACGACAAGGGCCGTGCAAAGCTGCTGATCGGCGTGGCCAAGGGCAAAAAACTGGCCGACAAGCGCGACACCGAGAAAAAGCGCGACTGGAAGCGTGAACAGGGCCGCATTCTACGCGACCGTGGCTAGGGTGTTGGCAAAATCATCCGTAAGCCCTTCGCGCGGCGCCATAAACTTGGTCAGGTTGACGTTTACCCGCTTGTCGAATAACCCAGTGTCAGCGCTGCCCTTTGGGGGGCTTGAACGCGCAGGCCGGTGCCGCGATGGGGCGGTTTGACGCTGCTTTTACAGCGGTTCTGGCAGAGGGATGCTGATGCGCACTGGCCCCGATAGCTCACCGACAAAACCTGCCTTGGCTTGCGCCTGCCCGGTCTGCACCGCCCCCGCGACGCATTTTCTGCAAGCAGAAGCGCGCGACTATTTCCGCTGTGCCATTTGTCAGGCCCGCTTTCTCCATCCGGCTCAGTATCCGTCGCGCGACAGCGAGCATGCGACATATCTGCTTCATGAAAACGACCCAAACGATCCGCGTTATCGCCGGTTTCTATCCAAGCTGGCCGAACCATTGCTGGCACGGCTTCCAACCCCATCAGAAGGGCTGGATTACGGGTGCGGCCCCGGGCCTGCACTGGCCCAGATGCTGCGCGAGGCGGGGCACGGCATGTCACTTTATGACCCGTTTTTCGCGCCTGATACGGCACCGTTAGGCCGGTGCTACGATTTTGTCACCTGCACCGAGGTCGCCGAGCATTTTCATCATCCCGCAAGGGAATTTGCCCGTTTGCGCGGTTTGATACGCCCCGGCGGCTGGCTGGCCATCATGACCTGCTTTCAAACGCAAGATGAAGAATTTGCAAACTGGCATTACCGCCGAGACCCCACGCATGTGGTGTTCTATCGGGCAGAAACATTCCGCTATCTTGCGCAGCGCTGGGGCTGGGGCTGCGAACTGCCGGTGAAAGATGTGGTGCTGATGCAACGCCCACAGGGGCAGCCATGACCACATGGCTGCATGAGGAACGGCTCGCAGCAGTGGCCGATGCGGTGCGCAAAAGCGGTGCGATGCGCGTGCTCGACCTTGGCTGTGGCGATGGCGATATGTTCGTGCGGCTTGCGGCTGAACCCGTGTTGACAGAGCTGGTCGGGCTCGACATTTGCCGCGCTTCGCTTGAGCGTTTGCGCGGCAGGCTGGCACGGTGCAGCACCGTGATACCCCGCATCGACCTGCGGCAAGCCTCCATGACCGATTTTGCCCCCGATCTGGCGGGGTTTGATTGCGCGATTCTCGTGGAGACGATCGAGCATATCGACCCTGACCAACTGTCAAAGCTCGAACATAACCTTTTTCACAAATTGCGCCCGCAAACCGTCGTCATCACAACGCCGAATTCTGAATTCAACGTGCTGCTTCAGGTTCCGCAACACCGGATGCGCCACCCCGATCACCGCTTTGAGTGGAACCGCACACAATTCCGGCGCTGGTGCACACGTGCGGCCAAGGCCGCGGGCTATAGCGTGCAGATCAATGATATCGCCGGCCATCATCCCGATTTTGGCGGCGCAAGCCAGATGGCCGTTTTTGACATTACCCATTCAAATGCTGCGATGGACGAGGCATGAAACACCTATCACGCAGGAAGACAGGTTGACCACGATGACTGACAAAGACCACGAAGCCCGACGGCTGAGCGCATGCCTTGGCCGGGTTGACGCCAACCTTGGCACAATCGGCAACCGGTGCTCGGAGTATCAGCGCGACATTCAGGCAGCCCACGACCACATGTGGGAAGCGCGCCGCGACATGGACCATCTCGACAAGGCCGCAATGCGCCAGTCCATCGACCAGATGATGCGCTCATCGGATGTGCTGCGCGCACAGGCCATCAAGCTGGAAAAGCTGCGCAAATCGCCCTATTTCGGCCGCTTCGATTTCCGCCGCACCGACCGCAACGAAACGGCGCAATATTACATCGGCATCCATGATTTTCGCGACGAGGACACGCAAGAGGCTTGGGTCTACGACTGGCGCGCGCCCGTGTCTGCCCTGTTTTACGATTTCGAGACGGGGCCAGCGCACTATGTTGCGCCATCAGGCACCATCCCCGGCGATCTGACGCTGAAACGCCAGTTCCGTATCCGCGACAGCGCGATGGATTTCATGCTGGATGTCAGCGTGAACATCGTCGATGACGTGCTGCAGGATACGCTGGCGCAGGCCAGCGACGACGGCATGAGAAACATCGTCGCCACCATCCAGCGCGACCAGAACGCCATTATTCGCGACGCTGAGGCACAAACGCTGATCATTCAAGGGGTGGCCGGTTCGGGCAAGACCTCGATCGCGCTGCACCGCATCGCCTTTCTGCTCTACCGGTTCAAGGACACGCTGACCTCGGACGATATCCTGATCATTTCGCCCAATCGTGTATTTGCCGATTACATCGGCAATGTGTTGCCGGAACTGGGCGAGGAAACAGTGCCCGAGATCGGGATGGAAACGCTCGCGGCGCAGCTTCTTGGTGACAAGATCCGCTTTCAGAGCTTCTTTGAGCAGACAGCACTTTTGTTGGAAACCGATGATGAGGGCATGAAGGACCGTATTCGCGCCAAGGCGGCCCCTGAATTCCTGCGCCAGATCGAGTCCTATGCCCTGCATCTGGAAAAGACATCCATTCAGCCGACAGATATCGTGATCCGCAAACGCCCGTTGCCGGGTTTCGTGTTCGAGACAACATGGCGGCGGATGAAACAGCTGGACATGGCGGAGCGGATTGTGGCGTGCGCAAATTCCGTGATCGAGCAGTTTGAAGGGCAATACAGAATAGAGCTGAGCAAGCAAGAGCGCGCGATCATCCGCAAGGCTGCGCGCGACATGGTAAACCGCACAACGCTGCGCAAAGCCTATAAGGAACTCTTTGACTGGATCGACCGGCAAGCGCTTTTCAAACCCAAAGCGGGCAAGCTGGAATATGCCGATGTCTTTCCGCTTATCTATCTCAAGCTGCTGACCGAGGGGGTCGAGAACCCCTATGCGGGTGTAAAGCACCTGCTGGTCGATGAGATGCAGGATTACACGCCGGTGCAATACACCGTGCTGGCAAAGCTGTTCAAATGCCGCAAGACAATCCTTGGCGACGCCACACAATCGGTAAACCCTTACAGCGCCTCGACGCCCGAGCGAATTGAAAGCGTTCTGAG
Source organism: Paracoccaceae bacterium (assembly GCA_040880065.1). GTDB lineage: Bacteria > Pseudomonadota > Alphaproteobacteria > Rhodobacterales > Rhodobacteraceae > Abyssibius. Next base: position 67,487 of record JBBDJE010000038.1, read on the forward strand.
CGGCGCATTCCGCGTGACACTGAACAAGAGCTACCGTTCAACATGGGAAATCATGCAATTCGCACTAAGAATTTCGCCCAATCCGGACCTTGTCGCAATGGAGCGGCACGGGCCGGAGCCGGACCTGACAATCGTCAAAACGCAGATGGAAGCCGAGGCGCGCATACTTGACGCTATCGCGGTGTTCCGCGGCTCGGGGCATACCAGCCTTGCGGTGCTGGCCAAAACGCAACCTCAGGCCAGACGCCTGCACAAGGCGCTTTGCGACGCGGGCGTTGAGGCGCGGCTGCTAAAAGAGGGCAGCACCGGCTTTTCGACGGGCATCGTCATCTGCACGCCGCACCTCGCCAAGGGGCTGGAGTTTGATCAGGTCATCATCCCCGATGCGAGTGCCACAGTCTTTACCACCGAGATGGACCGCAACCTGCTCTATGTCGCCTGCACCCGCGCCATGCACCGCCTCAGTTTGATATCGGTCGGGGAAGCAACCGGTTTCCTGAAAGGAAAGCAGCAGCCGTCAACTGCGTTGTGAAAGCAGGGTTTACACGGGGTGCTGCAAATCGCACCCGAGGGTTTGCTGCCTTATTCGGCTAGCTCTCGTGTCAGGCGGCGATCAATCAAAAAACAGCCTACGCCAAGCAGTATACACCAAATACCCATGAACAGGCTTTGGGTCGGGAAATCTATGCCGCGGTCAATCAAGACACCGGTTACGCCTGGGCCAATCGCCGTTGATATGACCATGACGGTTGTTACAAGCGAGCGGACCGAACCAAGGTGCCTTGTGCCATAGACGACCGGCAACAAAACCCCCCAAAGCGCGCTCGACATGCCCTGTGTGATGCCAATTACACCAAGTGCCACATACCACGCCACAACCTGTTGTGAAGGGGCAATCAGGGCCACGCCAATGCCCATTGGCAAGAGCAGAAATGACAACAGCCGCTGTGGCCCGAAACGGTCGGCTGCCCATCCCGCGGCAAGGGCTGAGGCCACTGTTGTCACCGCAAAAGCCGAATATCCGGGCGCCATCTGGACAAGCGTCCAGCCCTTGACCTCGGCAATATGCACCTGATGAAAGAACACGACCGTTCCGATAAAGCCCGGCGTCAGAAGAACCGGAAGCAGCGCCGGCAACAACCAATGGCGCATAGCATCGCGCCTTTGCCACTGGCGGCCTGAAAGGCCCAGCATCTGCTTTGCATTTGTCTCGCCTTGGGGCGAGCGGTCATTGCGCAGCAAAAGCCAGAGCAGCGGGGCAACACCAAAGCCCAGAATCGCCGCGACAACCAGCCATGCCGGTTTTCCGCCAATTGTAGCGATCAACAAGACGACAGCGACGGGCAGAAAAGCCTCGCTTGCCGGGTGGCCGAGATTTGTTATCGCAACCGCCCTGCCCCGTGTCGCCTCGAACCAGCGGCCCATGGCGGTCATCGCGATATGGCCGAACATGCCCTGACCGCAGAACCTGAGAATAAACAACGAAAGGCCCAGAAACCAGATGGATTGCGCGGTGGCCATGCCGATACAGGCAATCGCAAACACCAGCGCGATGAACGGCGCAAGATACGAGAGGCGGACAGTATCTGCGACCGATCCGCGCCAGAACAATAGGCCGGCAGAACAAAGTGTGGCCGCCGTATACAGGCTGCCCCAGCCACCGTCCGTCAAACCATGCTCAGCCTTGATTGTGCCCGCAAACAGCGAAATAAACCATGTCTGACCAAAGGCGGACGCAAAGGTCAGCAAGAACCCCGCGCTCAACCAACGCAGGTTCAACTTCAAGAACACCAACATTTATCAACCTCGGGCTTTCTCGCCAACAGTTTGCAGCGCTTCGGCGTTACTTCCGAACCGCACAGACCGCTTAACGAGGATAGGGGAGTCGTCTGTCGCAAGGGTCATGGCGGCCAGCCGCCAACGCACCTGATGCACTCTGGCCAGAAAGATGCCACAGCATGTAAACGGATGCAAGATCTGCTGATCGCGCCGCCTTGCCTGACCCCGGACATCCGGCCAGCCTGCCCGGCTATTTGGCGCAATCACGGCAGCGCGTGACGGTTGGGTCAAGCTCAAGCCTGCCCATCCCGATAAAATCGCCGCAATTGTCACACCATCCGAATTCCGGTGTTGCAATGCGGGCAATGGCGGCCTCAAGGGCACGGCCACGCCCGTTTCTCCGTGCTTCCTGCGCAAAGGCCATGGCTTGCTGCTGTATGGCATCCATGCGGCTCAGGCGGCCAACGCTCTGTTGGTCAAGCTCCACAGGTTTGCGGTTTGCGGCCGTTTGCACCGACGCTTCGCGCAGGGCGCGCAGCTCCTCTTCAAGCCTTGGCAGGAACAGTGCCTCCAGGTCTTTCTGTGTTGGTTCATCCATTGGACTATCGCATCAGAACAACGGGAACCTTGCAACTGCGCACCATCTCCGTTGTGGTAGAGCCGATCACAAGGCTGCGGATGCGGCTATGGCCATAGGCACCCATGACAACCATGCCAAAACCTTCGTTCTCGACCAGCTTTCCAAGCTCGGTTTCCGGCTGACCGGAAATGACGCGTGTATCCGCATCAATCCCCGCCGCCTTCAGCATCGCCTTGGCATCTGCCAGACCTTTCTTGGTCTCAGGCGTTTCGCTGCCGACTGTAACAACAGTGATCTTGAGACCGGCAAAAAGCGTGCTGCGCGCGATATGGTCCACCGCCTTGATCGACGAGCTGCCGCCGTCATAAGCGACCAGCACCGACTCGATGGGCTGAAATGCACGCGATGCAACAAAGACCGGGCGGTGCGCCGCGCGCACGATGCGCTCGAGGTTCGAGCCCAGATGCCCCTTGGCAAAATCCGCCGCTTCGCCACGTTTGCCGATCAGGATGACACGGGCATCCTCTTCGATTTCGGAAATCGCCTCGACGATATCACCGTGGCGCAGTCGCGTGGTGATATCGGTCACACCGTCCTGATCGACAATCGCGCGCGCATCCTCAAGGACGGCACGACCGCGATGGCTGATCAATTTGGCCCGTTGCGCGTCCAGATCCGCCAGTTCGGCAAGAAGCTTGCTGCGCGCGCCCAAACGGATGGCGCCCGACAGGTCCGATTTCGCGGAGTTGTCGCGGCGACCGAGCACATGGATCAGTTCCACCGGGGCGTCGGTTCGCTTGGCGATCCATGCTGCGTGATGACACACGCTTTCCGAATAGATCGATCCATCCACCAGCGCGATGATTTTCTGTGTCATGGTTTTGTTCTCCCTCAGTGCCCCATCAACTTATCCATCGCGCCGGGCTTGTCATGGATTGCAAGCTTGTCGACGATGGTTTCAGTCGCTTCATTCATGCCGATGACCTCGACCTCGGCACCGTCACGGCGGAATTTCAAGATTACCATGTCCAATGCCTGCACACTGGATATATCCCAGATATGCGCCCGGCTGACATCAATTATGACCTTGGTCAAGGCTTCCTTGAAATCGAAGGCATCCATGAAATCCTCGACCGATCCGTAAAAAAGCTGGCCTTCCACAACATAGGTGCGATGGCTTCCGCTTTTGGTGATATCAGTCGTCACCTTGAACAGCTGCGCAATTTTGCCAGCAAAGAAGATGCCCGAGAGCAGCACACCGACCAGCACACCGATGGCCAGATTATGGGTGTAGACGACCGTCACAACCGTGGCGATCATCACGATCGAAGAGGAGCGCGGGTGCACCCTGAGCGCCTTGATTGACGACCATGAAAATGTCCCGATCGAGACCATGATCATGATCGCCACAAGCGCCGCCATCGGAATGATGCTGACCAGATCACCCAGAACCAAGACCATGAACAGCAGGTAAACACCCGCCGCAAAGGATGACAGCCGCCCGCGGCCCCCGGATTTCACGTTGATGATCGACTGGCCGATCATGGCGCAGCCCGCCATGCCACCGATAAACCCGGTGGCGGTATTGGCGATACCTTGCCCGACCATTTCCTGACTGCGGTTCGATTTCGTGTCGGTCAGATCATCGACGATGTTCTGCGTCATCAGGCTTTCAAGAAGGCCCACGACAGCCACCGCCACCGAATAGGGCAGGATGATCATCAGCGTCTCGAAGGTCAGCGGAATTTGCGGGATCAGGAAAATCGGCAGCGTGTCGGGCAAATCTCCCATGTCGCCCACTGTGCGCACATCAAGGCCAAGCGCGAAGGCCAGCGCTGTCAGAACGACAATGGTGACCAGCGGTGACGGTATCGCCGTTGTCAAAAGCGGGAACAGGTAGATGATGGCAAGACCGGCCGCGACCAGCACAAAGGTGATCCATGTCACCGTGCGCGGGTCGAGTTCGGGCAATTGCGCCATGAAAATCAGAATGGCCAGCGCGTTCACAAAACCCGTCATGACGGATTTGGACACATAGCGCATGATGAACCCAAGCCTGAAAATACCGGCTGCGATCTGCAACAAACCTGCCAGAACCGTTGCAGCCAACAGGTATTGCAACCCGTGGTCCTTCACGAGCGTGATCATCAGAACGGCGGTCGCGGCGGTCGCGGCTGAAATCATGCCGGGCCTGCCGCCGGTGATCGCGATGATCACGGCGATCGAGAAGCTGGCGTAAAGCCCGACCTTCGGGTCAACACCGACAATAATCGAAAAGGCAATAGCCTCGGGGATCAGCGCCAGCGCCACGACGAGACCGGCCAGCAAATCGCCGCGAATGTTTCCCAGCCATTGGCTGCGGTAAGCGTTTAGTGAAATCATGTATATAGGTTTCCGATACCGGCGCGGCAAAAGAGGCAGGGCCGGCGTGTGTTTGCACAATTGTCTGTAATTGTCCGGCGGATCGGCGGCCGGAAGAGCCACCCGGTAACTCTCCCGGGTCCAGATTTGTTGCGCTAGCCCTTAGAGGGTTCTGAGGCGAAGGGCAACTCATTAGCGAGATAAAATCAAACCCCGTTTCGTTTAGTGTTACGCAACGCCCAGCACCCCAAAAAATGGCAGAAAATAACCCTGCCGCGCGTTATTCCATTGCCGCCCACAATGCCTCGGCATGATGGGCGATATGGTCGCGCATGAAGGTGGATATGAAGAAATAACTATGGTCATAGCCCGGCTGCATGCGGAACACGCCGGGTTGGCGGCGCTCGGCCATGGCTGCGGCCAGCGCCTCGGGGCGCAACAGGTCAAGGAACTGGTCATCCGTGCCTTGGTCGATCAGCACCGCGCCATCAAAACCTTTTTCAGCCATCAACAGGCTGGCATCATGCTTGGCCCAAATATTGGCATCCTGCCCCAGATAGGCAGCAAACTGCTTGCGGCCCCAGTCCGAGGCGACGGGGTTGGCGATGGGGGCAAGGGCCGAAAGGCTGGTATATTGGCCGGGGTTGCGCATGGCGAGCGTCAGCGCGCCGTGCCCGCCCATGGAATGGCCGGTAATGCCCTGCGCCTCGCCAAAAGCAAAGTTGCGCGCCAGAACTTCGGGCAATTCGCGCGCGATATAGCTGCCCATCTGGTAATGCGCCACCCATGGTGCCTCGGTCGCATCCACATAAAACCCCGCGCCCTTGCCAAGGTCAAAGGCTTCATCATCGGCCACGCCGTCGCCGCGCGGCGAAGTGTCGGGGAAAACCAGCGCCAGCCCGAACTCCGCCGCATGGGCCTGCGCACCCGCCTTGACCATGGCGTTCTCATGCGTGCAGGTCAGCCCCGACAGATACCACAGCACCGGCACCGGGCCTTCCGCTGCCTGTGGCGGGGTGAAAACGGCAAAGGTCATATCGCAATCGCAAACATCGGAGCGGTGGGAATAAACGCCCTGAACGCCCCCGAAGGCACGGTTTTCGGAAATGGTTTTCATGGGTTATCCTTTGGCTGGGCCCGAGGCGGGTTTCTTCTTTGGGGCTTGGGCGGGCTTGATGCGCACGCGCGCGGTATTACCCTGCATTTCCACATCAAAATGGCCGGAACTGCGCACAACATCCACCAGTTTGGTGTGGCCATAGTCGCGCGGATCAAAGTCAGAGCGGACGGCACGGATTTTGGACCCGAGTGCTGATAGCGGCATCCATTCGACAACATCACTGCCGGCCATGGCCTTGCGGATGATGGGCACGGCCTTGCTGGGCGGCAGCACTGCGCGGGCCTCGGGTGGATTGGACTCACCTTCGGGCTTTGGCTGCTCCGGCTTGGGGGTATTGCTAGCCTCCGGGGCGGCGGCCTGTTCGGCTGGCGTTGCCGGTGCGACTATGTTCTCGATATAGATGAACTGGTTGCAGGCTTCCCGAAAGCTTGCCGGGGTTTTTCTTTCGCCGATGCCGAACACCACCAGCCCCTGTTCGCGAATGCGGCTGGCGAGGCGGGTGAAATCGCTGTCGGATGACACCAGCACAAAACCGTCGAACCGGCCTGTATGCATCAGGTCCATCGCGTCAATCACCAGCGCAATGTCACTGGCATTCTTGCCCTTGGTATTGGCATGTTGCTGATGTGCAACCAGCGCATGCTTGCCAAATACCCGGTTCCAGCCATTCATGTTGGGGCTGGAAAAATCGCCATAGACGCGGCGCACAGCCGCCTCGCCCAAACCCGCGATCTCATCGAAAATATCGCCCGCATCGGTAGGTTTGATGTTGTCGCCGTCGATCAGAACAGCCAAAAGCTGCCGCCGCGCCTCGCCGTTCTGACCATCTGCCATAGCTTAACCCAACGCATCCACCGAGCGGATCACCTTGCCGAGCAGCCCATATTTCAGCGCCTCATCGGTGTTCAGCCAAAAATCGCGCTTGGTGTCTTGGGCAATGCGTTCAGCAGTCTGGCCTGTCGCTTCGGCAAACAGCTTGTGGAAGCGTTCGCTCATCTGGCGGATCTGTTCAGCCTGAATTTGTATATCAGAGGCCGAACCGCCGATGCCGCCGCTGGGTTGGTGCAGCAAAAAGCGCGTATTGGGCAGGCAGAAGCGGTTCTCTAGCGCCGCGCCCACGAAAATCAGCGCGCCGGCCGAGGCAACCCAGCCCGAACCGATGGTGCGCACAGTCGGGCGGATGAACTTGATCATGTCATGCACCATGTCGCCGCTTTCCACATGCCCGCCGGGCGAGGAAATGAACATGTTGATCGGCGCGTCGCTGTCTTCGGCCAAGGCAAGCAAATGCGTGACCGTGCGGCTGGCCAGCTTGTCATTGATCGGGCCGGTCACGATAACCGTGCGGCTTTTGAAAAACAGCCGCTCAACCGGTGTGCTGGGGTTTTCGTCTTTGTCTTGGGGTTCGTCGTTCATCACTCTGCCTTTATTGTTTCGCAGCTTATGTGGGGCATCTGCGCGCAATACACAACACCCCGAGATATTGGTTAATTGTCCGGCGCGGCGGGCGGGCAGGGCATTTGCCCGGTCAGCGCCGCAAGATAGGCCTGCAGCTTTTCCGCCGGGACAGGCGCAACCAGAATACTGCCCCCGGCGATGCGCTCGCGAATGACCAGGCGTAAAAGCACCGTGCCGCACACGGCAAGCTGCGCCTCTTGGCCTATATTCTCGCCCGTCAGCTTGGCGATCTGGCGCGCCAGATCGGGGCCAAACTGCAGCATAAGGCCGGGCTGGTAGCTATCGACGATCTCTACACCGGACAGATCGTCTGGCGCGGCAACAATTGCAACCGAACCCACGCGCAATTCCAGCACCGGCGTATCGGCCAGCGCCGGGGTTGCCATGGCCAATGCCAAGAACAGGCCGCTGGCGGCGCGCATCAATACACAACCACGCCGCGGATGCTCTTGCCCTCATGCATCAGCTCAAACCCCTTGTTGATATCCTCCAGCCCCATTGTGTGGGTAATCATCGGGTCGATCTCGATCTTGCCGTCCATATACCAATCGACAATCTTGGGCACATCGGTGCGGCCGCGCGCCCCGCCAAAAGCCGTGCCGCGCCAGCTACGCCCGGTCACAAGCTGGAAGGGGCGGGTGGAAATTTCGGCCCCCGCCGGTGCCACGCCGATGATGATGCTTTCACCCCAGCCCTTATGGGCAGATTCCAGCGCCGTGCGCATCACCTGCACATTGCCGGTGGCATCGAATGTATAATCGGCCCCGCCGCCGGTCAGCTCCACCAGATGGCCGACAAGGTCGCCCGCAACCTCTTTCGGGTTCACGAAATCGGTCATGCCAAAGCGCTTGCCCATTTCAACCTTGCCGGGGTTGATGTCGACCCCGACAATCTGGTCCGCCCCCGCCAGCCGCAGCCCCTGAATAACGTTCAGCCCGATGCCGCCAAGCCCGAACACAATCGCCCGGCTGCCAATTTCCACCTTGGCGGTGTTGATCACCGCACCAATCCCCGTGGTGACCCCGCAGCCGATATAGCAAATCTTGTCAAAGGGCGCGTCCTTGCGCACCTTGGCGAGCGCGATTTCCGGCAGCACAGTATGGTTGGAAAAGGTCGAACAGCCCATGTAATGCAGAATGGGTGTGCCATCGAGCATGGAAAACCGGCTGGTGCCATCGGGCATGACACCCGCACCTTGCGTTGTGCGGATTTTCTGGCACAGGTTGGTTTTAGGGTTCAGGCAATAGTCGCATTCGCGGCATTCCGGCGTGTAAAGCGGGATGACATGGTCGCCCGGTTGCAGGCTGGTCACACCGGGGCCAACCTCCAGCACCACGCCCGCACCCTCATGGCCCAGAATGGCCGGAAAGGCCCCTTCCGGGTCAGCGCCCGAGCGGGTGAACTCGTCGGTATGGCACAGACCGGTGGCCTTGATCTCCACCAGAACCTCGCCCGCCTTCGGGCCTTCAAGGTTCACCTCCATAATTTCAAGCGGCTTGCCGGCGGCAAGGGCGACTGCGGCGCGTGTTCTCATCGAATCCTCCTCTGCGTTTGGCAACAGTTTTGAGCAAACGCCGCAAAGGGGCAAGGGCGCAGGCAAGGAATCGCCCGCAAACCGCTGCATTACTTGACCCTGACCGGGCCACAGCCTAGCCTGCCCCCAAATTCGAGGAGACTACGATGACCCATAAACCTTTTACCCTGTTCGCAGTGCCATTTCTGGCGCTTGCCGCCTGTGATACCGCCGCGATACCAGCGGGCGAGGATGCTTGCGGCGCTTCGGCCCTGCAAGATCTGGTTGACCAGCCCGCCGACCGGCTGGCCACCATGCGTTTTGTGGCCCCGATGCGCGTGCTGCGCCCGAACAGCGCCGCCACGATGGACCACCGCCCCGAGCGCATCAACATCGCAGTCGACAATCGCGGCGTGATAACCAGCGTGACCTGCGGCTAGCGCAGATAGGTTTCGATCAGGCTCTTGGCGCAGTTTTGCGCTGCCTCGCGCGAAAATATGCTGCTGGCTGATACCCCGCCAGCGATAGCATCGGCAATAAGCTGCGGGCGGGTATTGGTTTCATTGCAATGCCCGCTGACCAGCACAGCGCCGGTTTCAATATCGTAAATCGCCATATTTGCAGCCACGCGTACCGAAAATTCCTCGTCGCGCAGGCCAAGGTCGCGCCCGGATGATTCCGCGCCAAAGGCGGTTATATAAACGTCTATCAAAATGCCGCTCAACCCGCGCCGACGGGCCATTTCGGTCAACTCCGGCGCGCGTTCGGCAACTGTTGTGCCGCGCACATTATTGGCATGTAGGTCGCGCAGCGTGGGGCGCGTGGCGAAATTCCGGTTCAAATGCGTGGCAATCGCCTCTTCAATCAGCGCCGCCGGGTCCACCTCGGTTGGTGTGGCGATAGAGTTGATCTGCGTGCGGTTTTGGTTGTTGGCATTCAGCGCCGCATTGCGCGCCTCGCTCACGATAAACCCGACCACGCCCCCGGGCAGGCCGCTTTCGGCCACCGGCAGGCTACGCGTAAAAAGCGGCGGGCGCTCCAATGCGCGCACGACGGGTTGCGCCACAAGCGCTGCGCGCGGAATATTTGCGCTTAGCGGCGGGGCAACATTCACACAGCCCGTTGCCAGCAAAACGCTGGCCATGGCCAGATTGCGCATAATCCTCATAGCACCCTCGCTCAAAATTTCGCCGCCAGTCTTTTGAGCATGTCGTGGTCATATCCATTCACGCGCAACGCTCTAGTTTTTTGATACCGCATGTTTATTAAGCAGAAAACCGGTTCGCACTTTTCTGCAACATGCTCTAGCAGTTACGCGTCATCCTCAACAGTGCCGCGCAGCGCCTTCACCCCCGATCGGCGGGCTTTCGCCTTAAGCCGCCGCTGAACCGAGCCATAAGTCGGCTTGGTCGCGCGCCGCCGCTTGGGCCGCTCCAGCGATTTTCGGACAAGCTCGGCCAAACGCTCTTCGGCCTCGGCGCGGTTGCGCGCCTGGCTGCGGTGGCTGTCGCATGAAATGAGCACCGCACCGTCATTCGTCCACCGCCGCCCGGCAAGACGTTGCAGGCGTGCCTTGGCATGGTCGGGCAGGTTGGGCGAACGCGCGGCTTCAAACCGCAACAGCACCGCGGTTTCCACCTTGTTCACATTCTGCCCACCGGGGCCGGAGGACCGCATGAACGTGGTCACCAGCTCCCAGTCGGCAATTGAAATATCATCATTGATGCGCAGCATAGGTTGTTTTACCTGTGCGCTGGCGGGCGTGAAAGCCCAAAAAGAATGGGCCGGCTCCGCAGAACCGGCCCAACCCAGGTCGGAGGTGGCCAGTGGAACTTATCCAGGCCGGGTTCCGGTTCCAACAGGGCTGCCTGCTAGACCTTGGCCCCGCTTGTTAGCCTGACCTCTAGCTCCAAATCCCGATTAGACATTGGCACCTCCTTTCTGATTGTTTCCTGTAGGAGAATCTTTGCATTGAATTGCAAAATCGCAAAGCAAAAAATTTGTGACATCGCATCTTTTTTACTTCAGGCATGCACCCGCATCCGCGCGGCCAACACCCGAAACGGCACCAGAGCCAGCAGCGCGAGCAGCAGTTTCACGCAAAAATCGGCCACACCAAGGCTGACCCAGAGCGGCACAACAGGGCCAAGCCCGAGCAGGGGCAGCGCTTCATTCGCCCAGCCTACATCATTGACCGGCTCGATAAACGCCAGCCATGCTGAAAAGGCGATGGTGAAAAACAGCGCCGTATCAAGGCCGGACCCGATGAGTGAGGAGACCAGCGGCGCGCGCCACCAATGGCCTTTGCGCAGCCTGTCAAACACCAGCACATCGACCAGTTGCGCCACCAGAAAAGCCGTGCCCGAGCCGATGGCAATGCGCAGCGTGACCGCCGGGCCAAACTCCAGCATGACCTGCGTGCCGATCAGCGAGCAGATAACCCCGACCACAAAGCCCGCCAGAATGACGCGGCGCGCAGCCCGCGCCCCGTAAGCGCGGTTCATCAGATCGGTGACCAGAAAGGCGACAGGGTAGGTAAACGCCCCCCATGTCAGCCAGTCGCCCAGCAAGAATTGCACAAGAATGTTAGAGGCGACAACAACCGCCGCCATGGCGATAACGCCCGCGATAAGTCCGTTTTTCATCATGTTACCCGTGTTTTTTAAGAAGGTGTTCGGAGACTTCTGCCAGCACCATGCTGGAACCGCTGGCGGCATAAACGCAAATGCGGCTAGGTGCAAGCCCGCTGCATCAGCACCACATCGGCCCCGGCATAGGTTGCGCGGCCAAACGCGGCATAGCCGCATTTTTGCGCAAGGGCGAGCGATGCGGCATTGTCGGGCGAAATCATGCAAACCGAGCGTTGCGCAAAGCGCTGCGCATCGAACCAGCGGTGCGCGGCCAGCGTCGCTTCGCGCGCATAGCCCTGCCCGCTGGCGGCCTTGCAAAAGCCCCATCCGGCCTCGGGCGCGCCATCAAAACCAGCGCCCAGATCGCGGAGCGCTTCAAACAGGCCCGACTGGCCCAAAAACCTGCCCTCAAGATCAAAGACCATAAAAAACCCGAAGCCCGAAAACGCCCAGCCGCCCATGACCCGCTGAAACCGCATATGCGATTCGGCGCGGCTTTGCGGCGTGCCGGTAATGTGGCGGGTGACATAATCTTCGGCCCACATGGCGGCGTAGTCATCAAAATCGTCACGAACAGGCGGGCGCAGCACCAGCCTTTCGGTTCTAATCACAAGGCTCATGTGCCGCGCTTGTGCTCATCCAGCCGCGGCATGATCTCCACGAAATTGCAGGGCATGTGCCGGTAATCAAGCTGCGGGGCGAGGATGCTGTCCCAGCCATCCTTGCAGGCACCGGGGCTACCGGGCAGCGCAAATAAATAGGTGCCACCAGCCACGCCCGCGCAGGCACGCGATTGCACCGCCGATGTGCCGATTTTCGGAAAAGACACCATGGTAAACAGCGTGGAAAAGGCGTCGATCTCCTTTTCATACACATCGCGATGCGCCTCGACGGTGATGTCGCGCCCCGTGAGGCCCGTGCCGCCGGTGGATATAACCACATCCACGCCTGCATCCGCCACCCAGGTGCGCAGTTGCGCGGCAATTTCTGCCCGCTCGTCGCGCAGAATTTTCCGATCGGCCAGTATATGCCCTGCCGCCTCCAGCCGCGTTACAAGCACATCACCCGAACGGTCATCGGCAAGGCTTCGGCTGTCGGAAACGGTCAGCACCGCAATGCGGATTGGGATAAATGCGCGTTCAGCCATGGTCCAAGCCTTCCAGTTTATCTTTCAGGGCCAGCAAATCAGCCCATGCGTGCCGCTTGTTGGCCGGATTGTGCAACAGTGCGGCCGGGTGCAGCATGTGCAGCGCGGGCCGGTCGGCCAAATCAGCCCAAGTGCCGCGCAGCCGCGTGATGCCTTTTGTGGCCCCCACCAGCCCGCGCGCCGGAACATTGCCCAACAGCACCAGCAATTTTGGCGCGGCAAGCGCGATATGGCGCAGCATGAAAGGCTTCATTATCGCGGCTTCATCAGCGCTCGGGTCGCGGTTTTGCGGCGGGCGCCATGGCACAAGGTTGGTAATGTAGCAGGCATTGGCCACATCTGCATGATCGCGCGCAATGCCGATGGCCGCGAGCATCCGGTCAAGCATTTGCCCTGCCTGCCCCACAAAAGGCAGGCCGCGCGCATCTTCTTCGCGCCCCGGCGCCTCGCCAATAATCATCAGCGGCGCTGCGGGGTTTCCATCGGCAAACACCGTGTTGCGCGCGCCCTTTTTCAGGGCGCAACCCTCAAAGCCTGCAAGTGCCGCGCGCAATTCATCAAGGCTGTTGCAACCTGCCGCCAAACGGCTTGCCGCTTCAACAGCTTCATCGGCTTTATCCGGTTCTGCCGCAGGTTTGTGCAGCACTGCAGGCGCAACCGGCTCCGCTCCGGCACCAGCCGCCTTGCGCGCTGCGGTTTTGGCCACGGGCGCGGGCAGGGCATAACGGTCAACCGGGCTGTCGCCAATCGCCTCGTCCGCGCCAAGCTCGACCAGCCAGCGCAATGTCGCCAGATCAACCGCCAGATTTGCCTGTATCCCTGTCACCGCACCCAAACCGATTCCATTTCACCCTCTGTGCCACCAGTTTAGCCCCCCGCCCAACAGGATGCGAGCGCTACCTGCGCAAGAATGGTTGTTTAGCCCGCGCACCCTGCTATAACGCGCCAAATCAGGTGGAGAATGCGGCGTGCTCAGCCAAAGGCATCTTTTAGGGATCGAACCCCTTACCCAGACCGACATTACAACCATTCTTGATTGCGCCGAAACCTATGCACAGGCCAATCGCGCGCATCAAAAGCCGCCTGCTGTTCTGGCGGGCCTCAGCCTCATCAATATGTTTTTCGAGAACTCGACGCGCACGCAAAGCAGCTTCGAGTTGGCCGCCAAACGCCTTGGGGCCGATGTGATGAATATGTCGATGCAGACAAGCTCGGTCAAGAAAGGCGAAACGCTGATTGATACCGCGCTGACGCTCAACGCCATGCGCCCCGATATTCTGGCTGTCCGCCACCCGGCCTCGGGCGCGGTCGATCTGCTGGCCTCCAAGGTCAACTGCATTGTGCTAAACGCGGGCGACGGGCTGCATGAGCACCCCACACAAGCGCTGCTCGATGCGCTGACCATCCGCCGCGCCAAGGGGCGGCTGCACCGCCTTACCGTGGCCATTTGCGGCGATATCGCCCATTCCCGCGTGGCGCGCTCCAATATGTTCCTGCTAGGTAAAATGGAAAGCCGCATCCGCCTTGTCGGCCCGCGCACCCTGATGCCCGCAGGTGTGGAAAAGCTGGGCGTTGAGGTTACCGACAACATGGCCGAAGGGCTGGAGGGCGCCGATGTGGTGATGATGCTGCGCTTGCAAAAGGAACGGATGGATGGCGGCTTCATCCCCTCGGAACGCGAATATTATCACCGCTGGGGGCTGGATGCCGCCAAGCTTGCCGCCGCCAAACCCGATGCCATTGTCATGCATCCCGGCCCCATGAACAGGGGTGTTGAAATCGACGGGCTGCTGGCCGATGATATCAACCGCTCGGTCATACAAGAACAGGTTGAAATGGGTGTTGCCGTGCGCATGGCCGCAATGGACCTGCTGACCCGGCATTTGCAGCAAGGAGATGCCTAATGGCCCGCCGCATTGGTTTTCGCGATACGGCAGGCGACGAGGCTGACGCCGCCAAAGGCAGCCAAGGCTGGGACGGCATTCTTGACCGCGACGAGCGCATTCTGTGGCAAGGCCGCCCCGATACGAAAATCATCATCGGGCCGGGCAATATCGCCCTGCTGCTGTTCGGCTCGGTCTTTGCAGGCTTTGCGCTGGTCTGGATGGTGCTCGCCGCAAGCGCAGGCGGCGGGTTCTGGGCCTTCGGGCTGATCCATTTTTCTGTCGGCCTCGGCATTATGTTCGCAGCCGTTTTCGGCAGCCGCTTCAAGCGGGCGCGCACATGGTATGCGCTCTCCAGCCGCCGCGCCTTTATCGCCACCGATATGCCGGTTGTGGGCCGCAAGCTCAAATCCTATCCGATCACGCCGGACTCGGTTCTGCAAACTGATGGCAACCACCCCGCCACGCTGCATTTCGCCGCTGAAACACGGCGGCGCAGCTCCAAAAGCGGCGGCACCTATCAGGCTCCGGTCGGCTTTGTGCGGATAGACGACGGTGAAGAGGTGTTTAAGCTATTACGCCGCGTGCAGCGGGGGGCGGTATGATCACCACATTCACCAATGCCCGCCTTGTCGACCCTGAAACCGGCACCGACTCCCCCGGCAGTCTCACTATCGAGAACGGCCATATCACGGCACGCGATGCCGCGCCTTCGGGCGAGGTCATCGACTGCGCGGGCCAATATCTTGCCCCTGGCATTATCGACATTGGCGTGAAGATCGGCGAGCCGGGCGAGCGGCACAAGGAAAGTTTCCGCACTGCCGGCGAAGCGGCAGCGGCGGGTGGCGTGACCACGATGGTCACCCGCCCCGATACCACACCCCCCATCGACACGCCCGAAATGCTGGAGTTTTTCCGCACCCGTGCCGCCGCGCTTTGCGCGGTGCATGTGTTGCCCATGGCGGCACTCACCAAAGCCCGTGCCGGTGCCGAGATGGCCGAACTTGGCTTTCTGACCGATGCTGGCGCCGTGGCCTTTAGCGATGGTGACAGCCCTGTTCCCAATGCCAAAACCCTGTCGCGCCTTCTGGCCTATGCCGCCGCCGATAACGCGCTGGTCATCGGCCATGCACAAGATCCGCAGCTCAGCGCGGGCGCTGCCGCCACATCCGGTGCTCTGGCTGCCAAAATGGGCTTGCCTGCAGTTTCGGCACTGGCCGAACGCCTCCGGCTGGAACATGACCTGACCTTGGTCGAGGCGACGGGCGCGCGCTACCATATCGACCAGATCACCACCGCCGCCGCCCTGCCCGCGCTGGCCCGCGCCCGTGCGGCCGGGCTGAGGGTGACAGCGGGTATCAGCATCCACCACCTTACGCTGAACGAGTTCGATATCGAAGGCTACCGCTCCTTTTTCAAGTTCAAACCGCCTTTGCGCTGCGAAGATGACCGCATGGCCATGGTCCAGGCGCTTGCTGCGGGTGAGATTGATATCATCTGCTCGCTCCACACCCCGCAGGATGAGGAAAGCAAGCGCCTGCCCTTCGCCGATGCCGCCTCCGGTGCCGTGGGGCTTGAAACGCTGCTGTCCGCCGCGCTGCAACTGGTGCATGCCGGGCATATAAGCCTTGGCCAGCTTTTCGCGACGCTTTCGCTGAACCCCGCCAAACTGCTCGGCCTGCCCGCCGGTCGGCTGGCCATTGGCGCGCCTGCCGATATGGTGCTGTTCAACCCTAACACGCCCTATATTCTTGACCGCTCCAAGCTGCATTCCAAATCCAAGAACACCCCCTATGATGGGCGGCGGATGCAGGGCCGCGTGCTCGGTACATGGGTGGCCGGACGGCAGGTTTGGGGGCAGGGATGATACCCGATACGTTGAAATTCTGGGGCGCAGGCTCTGGCTTGGAGGGGGCCGCCCCCACGCTCGCGATGGTATTTCTCGCCGCCTATCTGCTTGGCGCTGTGCCCTTCGGTCTTGTCATCACCCGCCTTCTGGGCCTTGGTGATCTGCGCAAGATCGGTTCGGGCAATATCGGGGCCACCAATGTGCTGCGCACCGGCCATAAGGGTGCGGCGCTGGCCACATTGCTGCTCGATAGCGGCAAAGGCGCCATTGCCGTGCTTGTCGCACGCGCCATCTTTGGCGACACGGCGGCACAACTCGCCGGGCTCGGCGCCTTCATCGGCCACCTCTACCCCGTCTGGCTGCGCTTCAAGGGCGGCAAGGGCGTTGCCACATTCCTTGGCACCTTGCTTGCGCTCAACCCGCTGGCAGGTCTGGCCACCTGCGCAACATGGCTTGCCGTGGCCCTGCTGTTTCGCATCTCGTCGCTCGCCGCCCTCATCTGCGCCACCAGCGCCGCGCTCTGGCTTTACCTTTTGGACCAGCCGCAGATGACCGGCCTCGCCGTTGCGCTTGCCGTGCTCATCTTCTGGCGCCATCGCAGCAATATCGCCCGCCTCATCGCCGGAACCGAGCCCAAAATCACCCGCAAACCCTGATCCATCTTTTGTTTATAAATATCCCACGGGGGTCTGGGGGTGTGAAACCCCCAGCTTGAAACAGCGGGTCTGGGGGTGTGAAACCCCCAGCTAACAGCATTGGGTCTGGGGCTGTGAACTCCCGGCCTGCGCCCGACACGGCAATTGGGAACGGCCAAGCACTGGCCTGGCCGCCCCTGTCTGTAACACGAAAGTGTTCAGCCCTTACGCTCAAGGGCTTCTGCTGTGCGCTTGGTGTTGTCATGAATGCCGATGATCAGGAACATGATGCCCCCGAAAATGATGGCATAGAGCACGCCGCCAACCATAATGCCCAGCCCTTGCAGGAAGCCTCCCATCGGGTTGCCCATAATCATGGCGCCACCGGCAAGCGAACCGATCACGATAAGGATGACCATAAGCCAGACCAAAATTTCCAGCGATTTGATGATCATATTTTTCATAGAAACTCCTATTTTTTCAACTGTCCCAATTGCCACATCTTGTGTTTTCCTGCGGCAATCTGGCGCAGCATACACTAATAAGAGTATTCGCGATAGATATTGCTTAAGTCACCATTCCAATCGCCACCAAAGCGCTTCAACAGCTCGTCGGAAGGGCTTTCGCCGCGCTCTACAATGTCGTGCAATGCGTTCAGAAAATGTGTTTCATCGGGCACCATGCCACCGGCACCGGGGCGGGCGCGCGCCTTCAGCCCGGCTTGCGACACGGCCAGAACATCACGCGCCACATCCATCACCTTGCGTCCGGCAATTTCGGCATGCAGCCCGAACTTTGCCACATCAAGGCGCAGGTTTTCGCGTTGCTCAAGGCTCCAGCCCTTGCAAATATCCCAAGCGGCATCCAGCGCCGATTGCTCATAGATCAACCCCACCCAAAAGGCGGGCAAGGCGCAAATGCGCCGCCACGGCCCGGCATCGGCCCCGCGCATTTCAATGAATTTCTTGATGCGTGCCTCGGGGAAAGCAGTGGTCAGATGGTCCGCCCAATCGCTCAGCGACGGGGTTTCACCGGGCAAAGCGGGCAGTTTACCGTCAAGAAAATCGCGGAAATTCTGGCCGAGCGCGTTAATATACTTTCCGTCGCGATAGACGAAATACATCGGCACATCCAAAGCATAATCCACCCAGCGTTCAAAGCCGAACCCGTCTTCAAACACAAAGGGCAGCATGCCGGTGCGGGCATTGTCGGTATCTTGCCAGATACGTGCGCGCCAGCTTTGATAGCCGTTCACCTTGCCTTCAAAGAAGGGCGAGCAGGCAAACAGCGCCGTTGCAACCGGCTGAAGCGCCAGCGCCACGCGCAGCTTTTGCACCATATCCGCCTCGGATGCGAAATCGAGGTTCACCTGCACCGTGCAGGTGCGGCGCATCATCTGCTGGCCATGCGTGCCCACCTTCTGCATATAGCTGTCCATCAGCTTGTAGCGGCCCTTGGGCATCAGATCCATCTGCTCATGCGTCCAGACAGGTGCCGCCCCCAGCCCGATGAAACCGACACCGATCTCGTCGGCCACCTCCTTCACCTCGGCCAGATGGTGGTTCACCTCGTCGCAGGTCTGATGGATGGTTTCCAGCGGCGCGCCCGAAAGCTCCAACTGCCCGCCCGGCTCAAGGCTGACATTCGCGCCATCCTTGATGAGCCCGATAAGCTTGTCGCCCTCAATGACAGGCGCCCAGTTGAACCTGTCGCGCAGCCCTTCCAGCACGGCCCGCACCGAACGCTCGCCCTCATAGGGCAGCGGCTTTTGCGTATCGCGGCAATAGCCGAATTTCTCGTGCTCGGTGCCAATGCGCCAATCGGCCTTTGGCTTGCAGCCATCAGCCAGATACTGCGCCAGTTGTGCAATGTTCTCGATGGGCCCGCCACCGGATTGAGGGATCGACATGGGCTGGCCTCCGCCTAAAGGGTTTTGTCCGGCTTAGCGGCTACATGCAGGGCATTCAAGTCACCGTATCGCGCGCACGCATCAACGCTGTTTTTCCCAAATGGAGTCCATGCCCGGTTTGGCCCCGGCCACCGCGCGCAGCAGCGCAGCAAGGCTCAGCCCCGGCAGGGCGGCAAAGGTATCGGGCAAAATATCGGCCCCCGCGGCACCAAGCGGAATGACCAGCGGCGTTTGCTCGGGCGCATAGAGCACCCAGGACTGGCTGCCGCCCTTGCTGGTTGACAGCGCCACACGGCGCAGATCATCCAGATCGAGGCTGCCACCAAGGCTGGGGGCCAGATAGGTGATGCGCCGTTCATCCACCTCGACCAGCCCGACAGCGGCCAGCCGCCGCGCAAGGCTGGCGCGCAACACGGCAAGGTAAATGAGCACGCCAAGTGCTGCGGCCAGCACCAAGCCCAGCGCCACCAGCACCCAAGCCCCGCGCACAAAGCCAAGCCATGCCAGCCGCAGCGCCAGAAAAAGCGCTGCGGACAGCGCCAACGGCTCGATCCAGTGTGACAGTTTTTCACGGGCTTCGGGGCGGATTATACTCATGGAGTTAATCTGGGGGTGGCGGCGATGGGGCACAAGGGCAATTCGCTAGCTCGCAACAACCTGCGGCGCGACCATCATAAACAGGGTCCAATCGCCTATACGCTCAAATCCGATACCCATATAGGCCCGCGCCGCCGATTCGCTCGCCGCAAACAGGCTGGCCCGCCGCACGCCAGCTTCGCGCGCCTGTGCCAAATGTAACGCCAAGGCGCGCCGCGCATAGCCGCGCCCGCGCAAACCCGCCGGTGTAAAAACCCCGCCAATTTGCACAGCTTCAGGAATGCGCGCGTTAAACCCGGTCATCGCCAGCGGGGTGTCGCCGTCCATCAGCACAACATGGCTTTGGTGCTGGCAATATTCCGTATAGGAAAAATCAGCGTCCTTGGCGGCCTGCACTGGCGGCGTTTGCAGCGCTTCCATTTCATATTGCAATAACCAGTCACGCACCACTTGTTCGGGTGCATCGGCAATTGGCACAATCTGCCCCGGCCCATCGGGCAGGCGCGAGGCGGCCAGATCCAGCGCATAATGCCCGTCATCATCATTCAGTGTGGTTGGTGCGTGCGCCATGCCACATGCGGCGATCAGCGGGCGCACCTGTTCGCTTGGCCCCATAAACCGCGCCACGGCCTCACCCTGTAGCGCGGCCCGCACCGCCGCCCAATCACCATTGGGGCAAACGGGCATCAGCGCGCCAGAATTGGCCAGCCCCACCGCATCGGTGATCACACCGCCCTGCAGCGCTACCCAAAAGCGCATGGCGTAATCATGCGCCCCGTCAAAGCCAAACTGCGCGATGTTGCTGAGCGGAAACATCGCCCGGTCGAGATGTTGGCGAAAGAAATCACAGAGCGGCGCAACCATGTCAGGTGTGGCACGAATCATCACCAATCCCCCAGCCTGCTTTGCCAGATCGCCAGCGCGGCCAGCGCCGCCGTATCGGCCCGCAAGATACGCGGGCCAAGGCTGGCGGCTGTGCAAAAGGGCAGGTTGCGCAGCATTTCAGCCTCTTCGGGCGCAAAGCCACCCTCGGGGCCGATCAGAATCGCCCATGGGCCGGGGAGGGCGTTGGGGGCATCGAGTATCTCGGCCAGCATTGGCGCGGCACCGCGTTCATCACAAAACACCAGGCGGCGCGCCACATCCCAGCCCCTCAGCACGGTTTCGAGCTTTTGCGGCATCTCAAAGGCGGGCAAAGCCGTTGTTCCGCATTGCTCCACCGCTTCGATGATATGCGCGGCCACACGTTCCTCACGCAGGCGTTCGGCATTTGTGTAGCGGGTTAGCACCGCCACCAGCCGCGCCACGCCAAGCTCTACGGCCTTTTCAACAATAAATTCGATGCGGGCTTTCTTGACCGGCGCGAACAGCAGCCAAATGTCCGGCAACAGCGCCTGCGGCGCTTGCTGGTGGTTGCATACGGCAACCGCCCCCTTGCGTCCGGCCTCGGCCAGTGTGGCGTGCCACTCGCCATCGGCCCCGTTAAAAAGCGCCACGGCATCACCCGCGCCCTTGCGCATGACATTCATCAGGTAATGCGCCTGCGCGCGATCGAGCCCCACGGCTTGCCCCGCCCCCAGTGGCGCGTTTACATACAACCTGATCTTTGCCCTATCCACGAGCGCCCCCATGATAAACCACCCCGATTCACTTACCCCTAAATCAGACGGGCGCGTTGCAGATGCAACCAAAATGAACTGGGTTGACCGTTTTGCCCCTTCAGCCCTGCGCCCCTTCCTGCGCCTGTCGCGGGCCGACAGGCCTGCCGGCACATGGCTTTTGCTCATCCCCTGCTATTGGGGGCTGGCGCTGGCAGTTGGTGCGGGTGGTGCCGGCTTTGCCTGGGGCGATCTTTACATCGCACTTGGTTGCACGGCGGGCGCATTCCTGATGCGCGGCGCGGGCTGCACGTGGAATGATTTCACCGACAGGCATATCGACGCGCAAGTGGCACGCACCCGTTCGCGCCCGCTACCCTCGGGGCAGGTTTCGCCGCGCGTGGCGCTCGTTTGGATGGCGCTGCAGGTCGCGCTTGCCGCGCTGATTTTGCTGCAATTCAACGGCTTCACCATTGTTTTGGGAATCGCCGCACTTATCCCCGTTGCCATCTACCCTTTTGCCAAACGCTTTACGTGGTGGCCGCAGGTGTTTTTGGGCGTAGCGTTCAACTGGGGCGCGCTGCTCGGCTGGGCGGCGCATAGCGGCAGCCTGTCGCCCGCGCCCCTGCTGCTTTACGCCGCCGGCATGGCCTGGACCCTGTTTTACGACACGATCTATGCGCATCAGGACAAGGAAGACGATGCGCTGATCGGCGTCAAATCCACCGCGCTTTTGTTTGGCGGGGCCACAATGCGCTGGCTGTTCACCTTTCAGGTCGCATCGGTGCTGCTGATGGCGGGCGCGATCATTCTGGCCTTTGCCAGCGCGCCACCCGCGCTTTTGCTGCTTGCCCTTGCCGCGCCCTGGGGCTTCGGGCTGCACATGTTCTGGCAGTTGCGCCAGCTCGACATCAACGATCCGGCGAACTGCCTGCGCCTGTTTCGCGCCAACCGCGATACTGGGCTGATTGCCGCCGCATTGCTGGCGGTAGCCGCCGCCCTCTAGCTGTGCCCTGCCCCGGTGCTTGATAAGCGCCCAGCCTTGGCCTAGACAGTCTGCAAGCTTAACACCGGAACCCGTGAATGCGCGTCTTTGCCCTTCTGTTTGCCCTATTTGGCCTGATTGGCGGCAGCGCTGTGGCGTGGGTCTACGCCGATCGTGTTATCACCAGGCTGGAAACGCGCAACGTAACGCGGCTTGCCTCGGCGCTGCGCGCCAGCGAAATTTCTTGGCCGAGCCTGCGCGCCGACGGCCAGTTGCTCATTGTGTCCGGCCCCGCGCCCGATGACGCTGCCGCCGCGCTTGTGCTGCAAATGGCAGCCGATGTGTTGCCCGCCGCTCTGGTGAGCGACGCCACCCAGCGCAGTGAGGGGCAGACCGCGACCGGCCGCGCCGAACGCATCCAGCCCCCGCGGCTCGAAATCCTGCGCTCCGATGCGGGCATATCGCTGATGGGGCGCGCGCCATCCGGCCCAGCCCTTAGCGCTTTGCGCGCCGCGCTCACGGCCTTGCCCAATGGCGGCGGCGTGGCCAACCTTGTCGATGTAACCGACGACCCTGTCACGCCGGACTGGAACGCCGCTGTCGAATTTGCCCTGCGTGCCTTGTCACAAACCCCCGAAGCCACGCTCACCATCATGCCCGGCCATGTCACAATCGAAACCGTGGCCAGCACTTCCGGCTGGCAAGAGGGGCTGGCAGAATTGCTTGAACATATGCGCCCGCCCGATGTCGCGCTCGAACTCAACATCCTCGCCCCGCGCCCGGTCATCTCGCCGTTTCGCTTTGCCTTTGATCTAACAGGCGAATCCCCCGTTTTTGAATGTGCTGCCCGCAATGAAGACGAGGCTGCGGGCATCATCGCTGCTGCCGAGGCCGCTGGCCTGCCTGCAGGGCTTGGCGAATGCGCCATCGGCATTGGCGCACCGTCCGAGCTTTGGGGCATGGTGGTTGGCCGAAGCCTTGCCACATTATCGGCGCTTGGCAGCGGCAAGCTCGAAATCATTGATACCGATATCATCTTTACCGATGTTTCAGCCCCGCTCGCCGTTCTTGGCAGCACCGAGATCAGCCTGCGCGCCGAGCTTCCGGCCATCTATTCCGTCCGCCCGCTTGGCCAGGTCGCGCAAGCGGCGCCCGCACCCGTTGCAACCCCGGGCCAAAACGGTTGGGGCCCGCGCTTTCTTGCCATCCGCGATGCCGATGGCTATGTCGTGTTGCGCGGCATGGTGCGCGACACGCTCACCAGCAAGGTCATCAGCTCTTACGCCGAAAGCCGCTTTGGTTATGAGCATGTGCAAAACGATTTTGTTGAAACCAGCGACCTGCCCGATGGCTGGCAGGCGCGGATTTTCACGGCGCTCGACGCGCTTACACTGCTCGATACAGGGCAGGCCACCATTACCGCCAACGCCTTTGTTCTGCGCGGCACCGGTGCCCTGCCCGACCTTGAAGCCGAACTGCACACCATGCTTGAAATCTCGCTGGGTGCTGGAAATTTCAACCTGCAGGTTGTTCAAACCGAGCCCCTTGTCGTTGATGAACCGCTGATGGATGCGCGCCTATGTGCCGCCCGCGTTGCAACCATTCTGGCCGAAAATCAAATCAGCTTTGCGCCCTCTTCTGCGGTGATCGAAGACAGCAGCGCCGGGGTTATTACCGATTTGGGGTTGCTGTTGCATGAATGCCGGCATGTCGATTTCCAGATCGGCGGCCATACCGACAGCCAGGGCCGCGAGGAAATGAACGCGGCACTCAGCCAGTCTCGCGCCAATGCCGTGGTCGATGCACTGCTGTCGCAAAACCTGCTCATGGGCCAGCTTTCGGCCTTTGGCTATGGCGAAAGCCAGCCCATTGCAAGCAACGACACCGAAGAAGGCCGTGCCGCCAACCGGCGCATTGAAATTTTGCCACTGGACGAGGCGCAAGCCCTGCAAGCCGCCGCCACCGAAGAAGAAGACTCCACGGCCGAGGAAGTTGAGGACACGAATGAGTAAATCCGAACTCACCCTGATGCTGGTCAGCGCGGTGGTCGTGGCCATTGTCTTTGGCTGGATGCTGCGCTGGTTCTATGACCGGATGACCCATGCCGCCCATGCCGCCCCCGGCAAGATCAACACCAATCAGGACGGTCTGGTCAAAGAGGCCGTGGCCGCCCAGCACCGCGCCGAGGCCGCCGAGGCCGAAATGAAAAGCGAAATCCGCCAGCAGCGCGCCGAAACCGAAGCCTTGCGCGACGGGTTGCGCGCAGCGCGTGGCCGCCAGATGGAGCTTGAAGCGGAGATCGAAGCGCTACGCGGCGGGCAGTAGGTCCGCCCCATTAGCGGGGGCAGGCTTAATCCCAGCGGCGCAGGGCCGCCGCGTCATCTTCACGCGCATCAACCCAGGCGGCACTTTCCCCCGCGCCCTCTTTCTTCCAGAAGGGCGCGCGCGATTTCAGGTAATCCATCATGAAACTCGCAGCTTCAAAAGCCGCATGGCGGTGGCGCGATGCGGCGGCGACCAGCACAATCTGTGCGCCCGGCGCAAGCGTTCCATAGCGATGGATGATCCGGCTGGCCTGCAAATTCCAACGGCCCTGCGCCTCTTGCTCTATGGCTTTCAGCGCTTTTTCGGTCATGCCGGGGTAGTGTTCCAGTGTCAGCGCACCGCCATCGGACACTTCGCGCACCAGCCCGCTAAAGCTGACCAGCGCACCAATATCACTGCGCCCAGCCCGCATTGCGGCCAGTTCCGCGCCAAGGTCGAAATCTTCCACCTGCACCGAAACGCTCATCCCCAGCCCCCCGCCAACCCTAGCCGCCGGTCATCGGCGGAAAGAAGGCCACTTCGCGCGCGCCTGCCAGCGGTGCATCAAGCGTGCTCAATTCCTGATCGAGCGCCACGCGCACCGCGCGCATATCGCTAAAGGCCAGCGCATGTGCTTCAGATCGTGCAGCCAGTTCCGCCACCAGGCCAGATACATCGCTGGCCGCGCTGTCCACCTCTTCGCTGGCCAGCCCGATCCGCTCGCGTATCCATGCGAAATACAACACTTTCACGCCTCGGGTTCCTTCAGATAGGGCAGCGCTTTCACAAAATAGTCGACCCCGGACAGCACGGTCAGCAGCGCCGCAATCCAAAGCGTGGCAATCCCGCCCCACCAAGTAAAATTCACCAGCGGTTCAAGCAAGCGCAGGCCAAATTCGTCATCAACGCGGCCAGCCATAATCTCGTCAACCAAAGCACCATCCATGCCCCATGTCAGCATCACAAGGTAATGGCTGGCCAATAGCGCAACAAACAGCAGAATAATCGCCAGCATTTGCACAGCCGTTTTGAACTTCGCCAGCCGCGTTACCTGCAACCGCGCCGCATCGGCGCCGAGAAATTCGCGCAGGCCCGAAACGAAGACTTCGCGAAACAGGATCAGGATCATCGGCACCATCACCGGAATATAACCGTTGAAGCGCACGGCCAGCACAGCCAGCGCAATCACCACCATCGCCTTGTCGGCAATCGGGTCGAGCATGCGGCCAAAGGCGGTGACCACGTTCCAGCGTCGCGCCAGCACACCATCCAGATAATCGGTCATCGCCGCGCCTACAAACAGGCAAAGCGCAATCCAATCGGCAAGGGGCGATGGCAAAAGCACATAGATCAGCCCGACCATCGGCGCCGCAATCAGCCGCAGCAGGGTTAGCAAATTCGGTATCTGCGTGTGCATAAGCTTTCCGTCTGTTCCTGCATGGGCCAATGGCCGTGCTGCGCAGCCCGAAAGGGTGCGTCTTTCATTAATGCCTTAATCTGTCGGGTTAAAAAAGGCATGAATCGATTCCGCCATCGCGCCCGATATCCCCTCGACTGCGCGTAAATCCGCCACCGCAGCCCGCCCCACGGCCTTGGCGCTGCCAAAATGCTGCAAAAGTGCGCGTTTGCGCGCCGCGCCCACGCCGGGCACATCATCGAGCGGGGTCGCCGAAATGGCCTTGCTGCGCTTGGCGCGGTGCATGCCAATGGCGAAACGGTGCGCCTCGTCGCGCAGACGCTGGATGAAATAGAGCACTGGGTCGCGGTGTTGCAGCGCCATCACCGGCTTGCCGGAGCGATGGAATTCCTCTTTGCCCGCGTCCCTGTCCTCGCCCTTGGCCACGCCCACCAGCGCCACGTTCTCAACGCCCAGCTCCTTAAACACCTTTAGCGTGGCGCTGAGCTGGCCGGCCCCGCCGTCAATCAGCACCAGATCGGGCCAGCCATCGCCCTTTTTATCAGCGTCTTCCTTTTGCAGGCGTGTAAAGCGGCGGCGCAATACCTGGTCCATCATGGCAAAGTCATCGCCCGGCGCCAGCCCATCGCTGCGGATGTTGAACTTGCGATAGGCCGACTTCATATAGCCATCCGGCCCCGCGACAATCATCGCGCCCACCGCATGCGCGCCCTGAATATGGGAGTTGTCGTAAACCTCAACCCGCGCAGGCGGCGCCGCCAGCCCGAAGCGTTCGGCCAAACCTTCGAGCAGCCGCGCCTGGCTTGCGGTTTCCGCCACCTTGCGGCCAAGTTCTTCGCGGGCATTGCGCAACGCCGCCTCTATCAGCGTGGCTTTTTCACCGCGCTTGGGCACCAGAATTTCCACCTTGCGGCCCAGCTTTTCACCCAAAGCCCCGGCCATCAGATCGGCGTTATCAACCTCGGCGCTCAGTAATATCTGCCTGGGCGGGGTTTTGTTGGCATAAAACTGCCCCAAAAACGCCTCCAGCACCTCGCCGCTGTCAAAATCCACCCCCGTGCGCGGAAAATAGGCGTGGTTGCCCCAGTTTTGGTTGGCACGAATGAAAAACACCTGCACGCAGGCCTGCCCGCCTTCCTGAAACAGCGCTATCACATCGGCCTCCTCCACGCCTGCCGGGTTCACACCCTGCGCGCCCTGCACCATGGTCAGCGCGGCGATCCGGTCGCGCAAAGCTGCGGCGCGCTCAAACTCCATCGCAGCGCTCGCCTTGGCCATTTCCGCCGCCAGCCCCTGTTGCACATCGGTCGACTTTCCGCCCAGAAACCGCACCGCCTCATCCACGGTTTGCGCATAGTCCGCGCGGCTGATCTTGCCCACACAAGGGGCCGAGCAGCGCTTGATCTGGTATTGCAAACAAGGCCGCGTGCGCCCCTCAAACATCGAATCGCTGCAATTGCGCAGCAAGAACGCCTTTTGCAACTGGTTCAGCGTGCGGTTCACCGACATGGCGCTGGCAAAGGGGCCAAAATAGGTGCCCTTGGCCTTACGCGCGCCCCGATGCTTGGCGATCATCGGAAAATCATGCGTGCTCACATGGATATTCGGAAAGCTCTTATCGTCGCGCAGCAGCACATTGTATTTTGGCTTGAGCTGCTTGATGAGGTTTTGTTCCAGCAACAAGGCTTCGGTTTCGGTCTTGGTGGTCAGCACCATCATGGTGCAGGTTTCGGCAATCATCTTGGCTATGCGCGCCGAATGCCCACCCGGTTTGGCATAGTTGCCAATCCGCCGGTTGAGGTTGCGCGCCTTGCCCACATACAGCACCGCGCCCTGCCCGTTCAGCATACGATACACGCCGGGCGATTGGTCAATCTGCCGGTTGAACGCCTTGATATAGGCATGGCCCGTCAAAGGCGGGGTATCTTGTTTGGGCATGTTCGGCTCTGTCATCAACGGCTCCGGGTGATTCTCTGTCTAGCTGCCCCTCATAGCTGCCGATATCAAGAGAAAAGGCATCCACCATTCCTGTGGATAACCTTGTGCACAAATGCCATGACACCGCCCCGCCACCCTGAATCCTATGGCGATTCAGCGCCTTGCACAAAAATTAGGCACAAAGCTAAGGGTTTGATTTTGAACGATACTTTTTTATTCACCACATAAACCCCTGAAACTATTAGAGAATATATAACAGTTCCGTGACCGCGCGGCCTGCGGTGGACAATTCACAAAGTTGCGCTGCAAAAACCGCTGAAACGGTGCTGTTGTCCACACTAAGACTATCACTCAACCCCTAGAATATCCGGCGTTTTCCACGCCAGATGCTGGCCGCCATCCATGCAGATAAGCTGGCCTGTCATGCTGGGGCTATCCAGAATAAAGCCCATGCAGCGGGCAATTTCCGCATCATCCGCGCCGCGCTGCAACAAAACGGCGGCACGCTGCGTGCTGAAATGCTCTTCGCTCTGGCGCGCGCCTTTCATGGTCGGGCCGGGGCCGATCGCATTCACCCGAATATCCGGTGCAAGAAATTGCGCGCCGGTTTGTGTCAGCCCCCACAGCCCGTATTTGGCCAGCGTGTAGCTGGAAAATCCGGGGGTGAGTTTCAGCACCCGCTGGTCGATCATGTTGATGATATTGGCGCGGGCAACCGGCTCGCCGGCGGCGCATCTCCCCGCCTTGGGGGCCTGCGCGGCAAAGGCCTGCATCAAAAACATCGGCGCGCGCAAATTGCTGCCCATCGCACGGTCCCAGCTCTTGGCGGACGCCGTGGCCAAAGTGTCATATTCAAAGATCGACGCGTTATTCACCAGAACCGTGAGCGCACCAAGTGCCTCTGCCACACGGCCCACCAGCCCGGCCACGGCATCCGCATCCAGCAAATCGGCCTGAAAGGTCATTGCCCTAACACCATGCCTGCGCGCCTCGGCCGCCGTGGCTTCGGCCTCTTCGCTAGATCTGTCATAATGCACGGCAACGTCATGGCCACGCCGGGCCAGTTCCAGCACCATCGCACGCCCCAGCCTGCGCGCGCCTCCGGTTACCAATGCGCTCATCGCTTCCCCTTATATCCACAGTGGCAGCGGCCCTTGGCCGGGCCAATCACCCCGCATTGCGGGCATTTTGCCGCCATACGCCCACCATTCTTGCCAAAGGGCAGGCGCGGCATTTTCAGCCGCCCGAATATGCCCAGAATGACCATGCCGATCAGAAAGAATGTTACAACCTTTACCATATCCGCTTATAGCCCGAACCGCGCCCAGATTGCACGGCTTTCCAGTGCTTCAAGCATTGCTTCGGGGGCGGCATCGGCCCCGGTGATGCCAAAGCGCGACAGCAAGCCGCGTTTTACCTTTTGCTCCACAAACCGCAGCTTGTCGCCAAACCGTGCTTTCATCACCGGTTCCAAATGGCCGATCCCGTCGATCAGCCCGTTCTCCACCGCCGCGCGGCCCACAAAAATTGCGCCAGTAAACAGCCCGTCTTCCTTTAGCCTTGCCCCGCGCCGGGCGCGCACCTGCGCCTTGAAATTCTCGTGGATGGCTTTCAGCATCACATCCATCTTTTCCAGATCTTCGGGCTTTTCCGGCTGGAACGGGTCAAGCATGCTCTTGCTTTCACCCGCCGTATACATGCGCCGCTCTACGCCGATCTTGCCAATCAGCTCTTGCAGCCCAAACCCTGCCGAAATCACCCCGATACTGCCCAGAATGCTGCTGTCATCGGCAAAAATCTCATCGCCCGCCGTGGCCAGCCAGTAGCCGCCCGAGGCCGCCACATCCTCGCAAAAAGCAATAACGGGAATTTTCGCCTCGTCCGCCATGCGCCGGATACGCGCGGCGATCAGCGCCGATTGCGCGGGCGAGCCACCCGGCGAGTTGATGGCCAGCGCCACCGCCACCGGCTTTTTCTTGAACGCCGCCTCTATCACCGGTTTCAGCGTGGCATCAGACAGCCCCGCCCCGCCCAGCCCGCGGCCCCCGCCAATAACACCATTCAGCCTTATCACGGCCACGCTTGGTTTTCGTTTCGGTAAAATGCGCATATCTGCCCCTTTGTTGCCCAAGACATAGGGCGCAAAACGGCCTCCAACAAGTGCGCAAGCCGCCGTGCACACTGGCAGGTTGCTGCCAAATCCGTTAGCACTATGCCAAACAGACAGGAGCCGCCCCGCATGACCCCCCTTCACGGTTTGAAAGTTCTGGAACTGGCGCGCGTGCTGGCAGGCCCTTGGGCCGGGCAGGTGCTGGCCGATATGGGGGCCGATGTCATCAAGGTCGAAGGCCCGGAGGGCGATGAAACCCGCAACTGGGGCCCGCCCTTTGCGCCCGATGGCGCGGCGGCCTATTACCATGCCACCAATCGCGGCAAGCGCGATGTAACGGCCGATTTTCGCAACCCCGATGACCTTGCCATGGTCAAGGCGCTGGCAGGGCAGGCCGATGTGATCATCGAGAACTTCAAGCTTGGTGGTTTAGCGAAATTCGGGCTCGACTATGCCAGCCTTGCGCCCACCAACCCCGGCCTCATCTATTGCTCCATCACCGGTTTCGGGCAAACCGGCCCCTATGCGCCCCGCGCGGGCTATGATTTCATCATTCAGGCCATGGGCGGGATCATGGACCTCACAGGCGAACCCGATGGCGCGGCACAAAAGCCCGGCATGGCCTATGCCGATTTGTTCACCGGGCTTTACGGGGTTATCGGCATTCAGGCCGCCTTGGCCCAGCGCGCCGTGACCGGCCTTGGCCAGCATATTGATATGTCGCTGTTTGACACGCAGCTTGCCGTGCTGGCCAACCAGTCCGGCAATTACCTCACCTCGGGCAAGGTGCCGCAGCGCATGGGCAATGCTCACCCGAATATCGTGCCCTATCAGGTGTTTCAGGCCGCCGATGCGCCCTTTGTCATCGCCTGTGGCAATGACCACCAGTTCGCCCATCTCTGCGAAAAGCTCGGCGTGGCCTTTCATACCGATGCGCGTTTTGCCCGCAACACCGACCGCGTGGTCAATCGTGACATCATCGTGCCGCTGCTGGCCGCGGAAATGGCCCGCCACAGCCGCGCCGATCTGCTGGCGCTGATGGAGGCCGCAGGCGTGCCCGCCGGCCCCATCAACACCGTGGCCGAGGCTTTGGCCGACCCGCAGGCGCAGGCGCGCGGCATGGTGCAAAGCCACGGGCAAACCCGCTCGGTGCGCCTGCCAATCATCTTTTCGGGTGCCGATATGCCCATACCAACCGCAGCACCCCTTATAGATGCCGATGGCACAGCAATCCGCGCTGCCGCCGCGCAAAACCTCTGGCCTGACAAGGACTAGCTCTATGGAAATTCGCCCGCTTGGCCGCTCTGGCCTGACCACAACCCATTTTTGCCTTGGCACCATGACCTTCGGCTCCAACACGCCAGAAGATGACGCCTTTGCCCAGCTTGACATGGCGGTTGATGCCGGCATTACCCTGCTTGATGCCGCCGAAATGTATCCCGTCAACCCGGTGCTGAAGGAAACCGTCGGCAATACCGAGGCCATCATAGGCCGCTGGCGCGGTGCGCGCGGTGCTGCCGCCGACAGGTTGCAAATTGCCACCAAATGCTCCGGGGCCAATAATATGATGGTGCGCGACGGCGCCACCGTTACCCCGGCCTCCATGCGCGGCGCGCTCGAAGACTCGCTCCGCCGCTTGCAAACCGAAACGGTCGATCTTTACCAACTGCACTGGCCGAGCCGCGGCAGCTATCATTTCCGGCAATACTGGGGCTATGAGCCGCAAACGCAGAACAGCGCCAAGGCGCTTGACGAACTTGCCGCGCTGGTCGGTTGCGTGAGCGATCTGGTGGCCGAGGGCAAAATCCGCGCCTTTGGCCAAAGCAACGAAAGCGCATGGGGCCTGACCCGCTGGCAGGCGATGGCCGATGCCATTGGTGGCACCCGCATTTGCGCCGTGCAGAACGAATACAACCTGCTGTGCCGCCTGTTTGATACCGACTGCGCCGAGGCCTGCCACCATGAAGGCATTGGCCTGCTGGCCTTCTCGCCGCTGGCTGCGGGCATTCTCACCGGCAAATATTCCGGCAACGCCATCCCCACCCCCTCACGCCGCACAAACCAGCCCGATCTTGGCGGGCGGGCCACGCTTACTGCTTTGGAGGCTGCCGACGCCTATGGCGCACTGGCCCAGAAACACGGGCTTGACCCTGTGCACATGGCGCTGGCCTTTTGCACCTCGCGCCCGCTGATGGCCTCCACCATCATCGGGGCGACAACATCGGCCCAGCTTGAGCGCATTCTCAAAGGTGCCGATCTTACGCTCACCGCCGAATTGCTGGCCGAAATCGGCGTGATCTACAAAAAATATCCGCGGCCGATGTAGAATTATCGACGGAACCGGCCTCTTGCAGCGTATAATGGACACTCCAATGCACGAGGCCAACATGTCAAAACCGCCAAACTACCGCCGTAGCCAGATCATCCTGCATTGGGTGATCCTGCTGCTCATCGCCTTCAACATCATCGCCCATGACGGCATGAAAGCCATGTATAAGGCCCGCGAAGACAGCACGGCACTTGCCAGCGTGGACGCGGTTTTCGGCTATCTGCACATCATTGTCGGCATCTCGGTGCTGGTGCTGGCCGTGCTGCGCCTTGGCTTGCGCCTGCGCCATGGCGCGCCCGCCGCGCCTGCAGGGCCACGCGCCCAGCAAATCGCCAGCCATGTCGTGCATTGGGCGATTTATGTGCTTTTGTTCACGCTGCCGCTATCGGGCATGTCGGCATGGTTCGCCAATATACCCGCCGCCGCCGATGCGCACGAGCTGATGAAGGGCGCGCTGCTTTTGCTGGTCGCGCTGCATGTCGCAGCCGCGCTCTTTCACCAGTTCTGGCTGAAAGACAACCTCATGGCGCGGATGTCCCTGCGCCGCTAGGCGGCCTGCACCCGCGTCGTGATGACGGTATACAGAAAAATCAGCATCGAGGCGGCAGTCAGGAATGACCCGATGATCGCCAGCATCGGGTTGCCCCCCTGAATGGCGATCACGATGCCCGGCACCATCAGCACCACACCCGCCGTGGCCACAACATAGTGCAGCTTGGCCAGCATCGCCTCACCGGCTTTCGGCACAATGTGGTAATAAACCCCGAACAGCGCCGTGGTGGCCCAGCCGACAAGATTCAGATGCGCATGCGCACCCGACAGTTCATGGTCCTCGCTGGCCGACATCTGAATGCCCCATGCCATACCAAGAATTACATAAATCACCGCTGTCACGAAAAAAACGAACGCTATACCACGCATACTATCCCCCATGGTTGTTAACTACGCTTGACCCGCCCCGATTTTTCGGGGTCGCGCCCGCGCGAATCATAACACACCCACCATCAAAATGCGAAATTTCCATGCAGACCGCCCTTACATCGCCACGCGATTTGCGCCACTCTAGAGCACATAACCAAGGATGGACCAATGCCTGCCCATGATAACCCGTTCAAGGCCGCACTTAGCTCCGGCACCCCGCAAATCGGCCTCTGGATGGCCACCGCCAGCCCCTATCTGGCCGAGCTTGTGGCCGGTGCAGGCTTTGACTGGGTGGTGGTTGATGGCGAACATGCCCCGAACGATCTGCGCTCGATCACAGCGGCGCTGGCGGTCATGGCGGCGCGTCCGTCAGCGCCGGTAGTCCGCCTTCCCATCGGCGAGGCTTGGTTGATCAAACAGCTGCTCGATGCCGGTTGCAGGAACCTGCTCATCCCCATGGTGGAAAGTGGCGCGCAAGCCGCTGATATGGTCGCTGCCACCCGCTATCCGCCGCATGGGCGGCGCGGGGTCGGTGCAGCGCTGGCACGGGCTTCCGATTTTGGCCGCGATACTGCCTATATGGCCCATGCCGATAGCGGCATCTGCCTGCTGTTGCAAATCGAAAGCCGTGCAGGGCTGGCCGCGCTTGACGATATTCTCGCGCTTGAGGGCGTTGACGGCGTGTTCATCGGCCCCGCCGATCTTGCCGCCGATATGGGCTTTCCCGGCCAATCCGGCGCACCCGCGGTTCTGGCAGCCATTGACAACGCACTTTTGCGCATTCGCGCGGCGGGCAAGGCGGCGGGCATTCTGGCCACCGAGCGCAAGCGCGCGCAACACTACCTTGACCTTGGTGCAAATTTTGTGGCTGTAGGGGTTGATGTAAACGTGTTGGTCGCCGCTTTGGCCGACCTGCACAGCGCCTTCAAACCGGAGTAGACCGCATGATTGTAGTTGGCGGTGAAAACCTGATCGACCTCATCCAGCAACCCTCAGGCCATTTCGCGGCCATTGCGGGTGGTTCGCCCTATAACACAGCACGCGCCGCCGCCCGCCAAGGCCAGCCCACCGGCTATCTGACGCCTGTTTCCTCTGACAGGTTTGGCGACATTCTCGCCGATACCTTCACCGCTGACGGCGGCATCCTGCTCTCGCCCCGCGCCACGGTTCCAAGCTCGCTGGCCGTGGTCACGCTGTCAGGCGGCCAGCCCGCCTACCAGTTCTACCGCGAAGGCACGGCGGAGCGCGCTGTCACCGGCAACAGCCTTGTTGCCGCCCTGCCCGATGCGGCGCGCATCTTTTCGGTTGGCTCGCTCGCGCTTGCCGGGTTGCATGATGGCCCCGCATGGGCCGCCTGTTTCAAGGTTGCAAAGGCGCGCGGCCTGTTCTGCGCGATCGACCCCAATATCCGCCCGGCCTTCATTGCCGACGAGCCAGCATTCCGCGACCGTCTTGCCGCCTTGCTGGCTGATGCCGATATGGTCAAACTGTCGGATGAAGACATCGCCTGGATCTCCCCCGATCTGCCAGTGAAAGAGGCCGCCGCAGCACTTGCAGCGCAGCACGACATCCCGCTTCTCGTGCTCACACTCGGGGCAGAGGGCGCGCTTGCATTTCACAATGGCACCACGCACCGCCAAGACGGCATCCCCGCCACGCCGCTGCTCGATACCGTTGGCGCGGGCGATACTTTCATGGGCAGTCTGCTGGCGCAGATGCAGGAATTTGCGCTTGACCAGCCCGGCGCGCTTGCCGCCCTAAGCACCGCGCGTCTTGCCAAAATTTTGCACCGCGCTGCCAAAGCTGCGGCCATCAACTGCACGCGCGAAGGCTGCAACCCGCCGCTGCTGGCCGAGCTTGCCTAGCCGCAGAAAACGCAAAATTCTGGACAGAACCGCTCAGTTCAGGCAAAATTAATGTTCCATTATCCTCATGGCAGGAAATTTTTATGGCACAAATTGATGATATTGAAAAACGCCTGAACAAGTTGGAAACCCGCGTTGATACGACCTTTGACAGTATCCAGAAATTCGCCGACACGACCCATAAGCACATCACCACGCTTGAAAAGCGGTTTGACCGCAACCTGCGCGACCAGAACTCTGTCAACTCCAGAACCCACAAGCACGTCATCGTAATGGAGCAGCGGTTCGCCAAAATGGACAAGGGCACCAAGAAGCTTGAAAAACTGGCCGATCCGCGCGCGCAGGAGCGTATTACCATGAAACTGGTCGATCAGGCGCTCAAGACCTACGACCAGAAGCGCGGCAAGTAGCCCGTTTTGGACCATGCGGCCAGGCACCCGGCCAGGCACCCGGCCCGAATTGTCGCGAAAGGCGCCTTTGCCGGGCATCCGGTCGAAAGTTTCCAGCCCGTCTGGAACAGCGCCGCATTGCGCATCGCGCGTGCAGCATGGCTCGATTCCGGGCTCGAAGTTTTCCTGCGCCTCGATGTGCCTTATGGTGCCACCTCCTCGGGGCGGCTTTCAGGTGATGCGGTGCAGCTTTTGCTCAAATCCGCCGCCCGTCGCGGCGAGCGGCCCTGCCGTTTTCTGGAACTCGGCGCAGGCTCCGGCCTGTTTGCCAAACTGTTTCTTGATGCACTCAAGGAACTGGCCCCTGATATTTACGCCACCTGCACCTATGTTCTGACCGATGGCAACCAGACCATGCTTGACTCGCAGGCGGAACACGGTGTGCTGGCCGCCCATGCGGCCCATGTTGAAACCATGGTGTTTGATGCTGCCGGCGACTGGCCCGACAGTTTTGCCAGCGGCTTTGACGGGGTTTTCGCGTCGTATATTCTTGACAGTCTGCCCGCCGAAATCCTCATGCTCGGGCCAAACGGCACCCGCCAAATGCGCATGCGCTGCATGCTCGATGATGCCGCCACGGCAGCGGCCCTGCGCGCCGATCTGGCCACGCCCGGCATCAACCACCTTGCCCGGCATATCCCGCTGCGCAAACGGCTCAACATCCAGACCAGGCATGTCGATATAAACCTCGCCACCCTGCCCATGGCCCATGCCATCGGCCCCGTGCCGGAAGATGACGACACCCCGATGATGCATTGCCACGGCGCGCTGACCTGCCTTGAAAATATCATCGCGCATCTGCGCCCTGCGGGGCTGGCGCTGGTGGCCGATTATGGCACGACCGAACCGCGCGACCCGTCCGACACCATCGAATTTCAAAGCTTCGGGGCTTCGGCGGCCCATGCTGTCAACTTTCACCAGCTTGACAGCTATTTCGCCAGCCACCCCAAAGCCGCCTATCTCAAACCCGCCGCCGAAGAGGGCTATCTTTACAGCCGCGTGCTTTACAACGGGGCCGCCGATGACCTGCTTGACGAGGTGGACCTGTTATTCGGCGAGGTGCGCCAGCGCGCCCTGCGCCTGCCGATCGAGGCCGCGCGCGACATGCTGCGCGCCAATGCCTTTCAGGCGGCGCGGCGGCTTTACACCAAGGCCATGCAACTGCAGCCGCGCAACTGGGCGCTGGCCGAAGAGATCGCCACGCATCTGCTTATTCCCGCTGAAAACCACGATGATGCCCTTGCGCTGGCCGATTTCGCCCTCACCCTCAACCCGCTGGCCCCCGGGCTGCACCGCATTCGGGCCGAGGCGCTCATGCAGCTTGGCCAGTTGGATGCTGCGCAAGAAGCGCTTGCAACCTGCCTGACCTTTCAGGGCGACACAGTTGAGACCCGCCTTTTGCAAGCCTCACTGGCCGAAAAATCCGGCGACCATACCGCCGCGCTGCTGGCCATTGCCCACGGGCTGGCGGCAGATAAGGAGGGCGAGCGCCGCGAGGCGCTGATCGCTAGGCAAGACCAGATCCTGCTGGCCATATCGCGCGCCGCCCGCGCCGACCTGCTGGCCGAGGTCAACCAGTTGCGCGCGCTCGACCAACTGCCAGAATAGCCCCGGCTTGATCTTACACAGCCTGGCCCTATGCTTTGGAGCATGTTGCAGAAAAGTGGGAACCGGTTTTCTGCGTAGCAAACATGCTTTATCAGAAAGTCAGAGCGTGGCGCGTGAATGGATATGAACGCGCCGCGCTCTGACCAACCGCATTTGCAGGAGCCACCTCATGCCCCCCATCCAATCCCAAGGCGTTCACCACATCACCCTTACCGGGGCTGATCGTGCGACCTCCATGCAGTTTTGGGGCGATGTTCTGGGCATGCCCTTTGTGTTCGAGCAGCCAAATCTTGATAGCCCCGGCGAAAACCACCTGTATTTTGACCCCGGCGACGGCCGCCTGATCACCATTTTCACCGACGAGGCGCGCAAGCCCGTGCATAGCCCGAAAGGCGCAAAGGCCCCGCAAGACCAAGGCAATGTCCACCACATCGCCTTTCATGTCAGCCGGTCGCATTTCACGCTTGCAAAAGACAACTTAAAAGCGCGCGGCATCATCGCCTTTGGCCCGAAAGACCGCGGCTTCATGGATTCGCTCTATTTCCGCGACCCGCTTGGCCTGTTGATCGAACTGGCGACATGGCGCTTTGAGCCCCCCGCAGGCCGCACCCATGCCGAGGTGCTTGCCAAGGCCCACAGCATCCGCACAGCACGCGGCGACCATCACATCGCCGACCCCCACCTCGCCGAAGCAATCACCAGCTTAGCCAAACCACCCTACGCCCCCTAGCGGATACAGTGCCGCCTGAAGTCCCGGCTCGACTGAGCGAGGGGCGGAGGACTGCTATGCGGACCTTGCGGCCGTTCGATAGATTTTGCAGAAATCGTTCGCGCTTGCGGCATCAGCGACACCAAGGGCGGAGAGCGGACAGTCGCGGCGTTTGTAGGAAAAATGCGGTACGCTCCCCTAGTGTCCTTGGCTGTTCTCGCTTAAGCTTCAAAAAGCTGTTGTAGGGTCAGCTACAGTCAAATGGCTTTCTTTGCAGAGTTGAGAGGTATTATTGTGACGCGAATAATTGACTTAGAGGCTGCTGCGGCAAAAGCGTATCTAGAAAAGCCAGAATGCTACTTTCGGTCGGATTTTCCGCCATATATCAGTTTCGAAGTTATTTTGAAGGACACTGCTGCAGCATTGGGGGCGGATACATATCTTGCTTTTCAAAAGCCAAAGCCTGACCGCGCAGTTGATATGTCAGGCGTCAACTATGAGCTTCTGAGTACAAAAGATGGGCGCTTTGCTTGGCGACCATTTGAGCTTATTCATCCAGCAATCTATATGACTCTGGTTCGGATTTTCTGCGAAGACGCGAACTGGAAGCTTATTCAAAAACGTTTTGCAGAGCTGCACTCTGGCGTGGTTGAGTGCACAAGCTTTCCTATGGCATCTGCTGGGAAAGACAAACATGATGCCGTTCAAGTTCGAAATTGGTGGTTGCGATACGAGCAGCGTTCTCTAGAGCTATCAATGGAATATACGCATCTATTGAAGACGGATGTGTCTAATTGCTACGGTTCGGTCTACACACACAGCATTGCATGGGCTTTGCACGGGTATGACGCCGCCAAAGCAGCGCAAGCGGACAAAACCCTGCTCGGAAATCAAATCGATTTTCACATCCGCAACAGTCGCTATGGCCAGACAAATGGAATTACTCAGGGTTCCGTTCTAATGGATATAGTCGCTGAACTGGTGCTGGCGTATGTTGATCACTTGATCACCGATAATATTAAAGGAAATAAAGATTTTCATATCCTCAGGTATCGTGACGACTATAGTATATTTACTCTAAATGATCAGCGAGCATCTGAGATCGTCAGAGTGATTAGTGACTGCCTCAGGAAAGTTGGAATGCAGCTCGGGGTAGGAAAAACTACAGTTAATGGTAATGTCATTGAGGGCTCCATTAAGTCTGAGAAGCTGGCGGGTGTTCAACTCGAAGACATGGATATTTCCCAGGCCAAAACCATTCAAAAGCAGCTTCTGCGACTACACGCATTTTCGCGTCTTTACCCCAACACGGGTGCAATCAAGCGGCTAGCGGATAGTGCGTTCCAAAAGATATCAAAGGTCTCAGAGGCCCCCGAAGATCTGGGCGTGCAGGTGGCGATTGTTTGCGACATCGCAGTGATTTCACCGGGTGCTTTTCCCGCCTTATCTGGAATTCTTGCTAAATTGATTTCGCTTGCACCGGAATCGGAGCGTCCGAAGATGTGGGGAAGAGTGTCTAAAAAGATGAAGCGGATACCGCACAATGGCCATCTCGAAGTTTGGCTGCAGCGTGTTACAAAGGCGAAGGGCGTTGGGCTCACCTTTGATAGCGACGAGCCAATCTGCAAGATAGTCAATGCCGAAACTGCGCAACTCTGGAACAATAACTGGATTAGTAATCCAGATTTATTAAGGGCACTTGATGTAAATAAAATTGTTGTCAGTAACCCTGAAGATCTCGACCCAGTCCCAGACACGGAAGAACTTTCACTCTTCCGCGAGTACGCTGAGTTTTCCTAGTCATGTGTGAAAACAATCAACTTTCGTCAGCATATTTGAACGCCCTATGTGGGAGATCGCCGCTATAGGTGCTTCCGCGCCCGGTGCCCGTGACACCACGAATGACCGCTCAGGGCCGGTCGCGTTGCTGCGCCTGCAAACAAATTTGCCTCGCTGCGGGATGCATGAATGTCGC